>NZ_MBEJ01000110.1 GCF_001953975.1 Mycobacterium sp. NS-7484 | reverse complement strand
CTGCAGGTGCCCGCCCCCGAGCCGTTGCCACCGGCGCAGGATCCCGCGGTATTGGCTGACCCGCCGAACGGTATTCCGCCCGGTGACGTCGCCCCGCCGGAGGGTGCGCTTCCCGATGGGGGCAGTGGACATTCGGGCACCGTCATCCAGGCGGCGCTGAGCCGCATCGGTTCGCCCTACTCCTGGGGTGCCGCCGGTCCCAGCTCTTTCGACTGTTCAGGCCTGGTGATGTGGGCGTTCCAGCACGCCGGGATCTCGCTGCCGCATTCGAGTCAGGCCATGGCCCGCGGTGGTCAACCGGTCTCGACGGATTCGATGCAGCCCGGTGACGTCGTGACCTATTACTCGGACGCCTCGCATGTGGGCATCTACATCGGCGACGGGATGATGGTGCATGCGTCGACCTACGGCACCCCGGTGCGGGTCGCCCCGGTCAACAATGCGCCGATCTACAACGTTCGTCGGTACTGAGTCGTCCGACGACCGCCCGTTTCTGCGGCGCCGCAGGCCTCTTTTGGCCGCGGTGTTGGTGATCGAACTTGCCCTGGCCACGGCGTTGGTCGTCGGCCCCACCGCGGCGCGGCCAACGATGCCACCCCCGGACGCCGCCGCGCCGGCGTCCACCGTCACCTCTGCCGCATCGCAGCCCGACCCGGTCACCTCCATGGTGTTACCCGACGGGCGTTCCGTACGGTTTCTGGCGCTCGGCGGACCGCGATCGCAGCCACTGGTGAAACGGCTCGGTGCCGAAATGCCCGAGGCCGCCGCGGCGGTGACGGCGTTCTGGGGTCCAGGCTGGCGCCGTGACATCGAGATCGCGGTGGCCGGTTCCGATCAGCAGTTCCGCGTCCTGGCCGAGGGCGTGGCGGATATCGCCGCGACCACCACCGCGCAGCGGGTCATGTTCGCCCCCGGCGCCGCGGACATGAGCCCGGCTGCGCTGCGAATTGTGCTGCGCCACGAGCTGTTCCACTACGCCGCCCGGTCGCAGACCGCGGCCGACGCGCCGCGCTGGCTCACCGAGGGCGTGGCCGATTACGTCGGGCGACCGTCCACGGCGCCACCGGCGCACGCCGCGGCCCTGGCGCAGCTTCCCACCGACGCCGATCTCGACACTCCCGGCGAGACTCGCAGCCTGGCCTATGACCGGGCGTGGTGGTTCGCCCGGTACGTTGCCGAGGCCTACGGTGTCGACAAGCTGCGTGAGCTCTACCAGCGCGCCTGCGGTCCCGGGCATCCCGACGTCGCCACTGCCGTGCGCGAGACCCTGGGCGCCGACTTGGACACCGTGGTTGCCGATTGGCGCCGACGGATGACCGGATAGCCTGTCGCCATGACGCGGGTTTTGTTGGTCACCAACGACTTTCCACCGCGCCGTGGCGGCATCCAGTCATACCTGGAGGCTTTCGTCGGGGAGCTGATGCGCGACGGCTCGCATGAGCTCACGGTGTATGCGCCGAAATGGAAGGGCGCCGGCGACTATGACGACCGAGCCGCCGCGGCCGGGTACCGGGTGGTGCGACATCCGACCTCACTGATGGTGCCAGAGCCCACCGTGGCGGCCCGCATGCAGAAACTGATCGCCGAGAATGACATCGAGACAGTGTGGTTCGGCGCGGCCGCTCCGCTGGCCCTGCTGGGCCCGCTGGCCCGCCGCGCCGGCGCCGGCCGTGTGGTGGCCAGTACCCACGGCCACGAGGTGGGTTGGTCGATGCTGCCGGTGGCACGTGGCGCGTTGCGCCGCATCGGTGACGACGCCGATGTGGTGACATTCATCAGCCGGTACACCCGGGGCAGGTTCGCCTCGGCCTTCGGTCCCCGCGCCGCGCTCGAACATCTGCCCCCCGGCGTCGACACCGACCGGTTCGTTCCCGATCCGGTGGCCCGGGCCGAGCTGCGGGCTCGGTACGGCCTCGGGCAACGTCCGGTGGTGGTGTGCCTGTCCCGGCTGGTACCGCGCAAAGGTCAGGACATGCTCATCCGGGCTTGGCCGGCCATCCGTCGTCGCGTCCCCGAGGCGGCCCTGGTGATCGTCGGCGGCGGACCCTACCTGCAGCGCCTACAGCACCTGGCGCGCACGCACAACGTGGCCGACGACGTCATCTTCACCGGCGCGGTGCCCGGGGCCGAACTGCCCGCCCACCACACGATGGCCGACGTGTTCGCCATGCCGTGCCGCACCCGTGGTGCGGGTCTGGACGTCGAGGGCCTGGGCATCGTCTATCTGGAGGCCTCGGCCTGCGGGGTGCCGGTGATCGCCGGAACCTCCGGCGGGGCACCGGAAACCGTGCTCGACGGCCACACCGGCACCGTGGTCGACGGCAACGATGTTGGAGCCGTCGCGTCCGCCGTTTCCGATCTGCTGGCCGATCCGGCCAGGGCCGCCGCGATGGGCGCGGCCGGGCGGCACTGGGCGGTGGACAACTGGCAGTGGCGGTCTCAGGGCGCCCGGCTGACCGGGTTGCTGTCGGGCTGAACGGCGGTGCTGAACGGCGGTGCTCAGCCGTACAGCGCGGCGATGTCGGCGGCGAACTTCTCCGCCACCACCTTGCGCTTGACCTTCAACGTCGGGGTCAACTCGCCGGTGTCCTCGGTGAAGTCGACCGGCAGAATCCGGAACTTGCGGATCGACTCGGCATGCGACACCGCCTGATTGGCGTCTTTGACGGCGAGGTCGATCTCGGCCAACAGGTCCGGGTCCTCGGCCAGATCACCGACCGACGCGCCGGTGTCTTTGCCGTTGCGCTGTTTCCACCCCGGAAACGCTTCCGGGTCGATGGTGATGAGTGCGGCGATGAACGGCTGCTGATCGCCGACGGCCATCGCCTGGCTGATCAACGGATGTGCTCGCAGCCGGTCTTCGAGTAGTGCCGGTGCGACGTTCTTGCCGCCGGCGGTGACGATGATCTCCTTCTTGCGCCCCACGATGGTCAGGAAGCCGTCGTCGTCGATCGCGCCGAGATCACCGGTGTGGAACCAACCCTCGGAGAACACCGCGTCGGTCTCCGCCTCGTTGTTCCAGTAGCCGTCGAACACCACGCCGCCCTTGACCAGCAGCTCACCGTCCTCGGCGATGCGCATGCTGTTGCCCGGCATCAGCTTGCCGACCGAGCCGACCTTGAGCTCGCCGACCCGGTTCACCGTGATCGCCGCGCTGGTCTCGGTCAACCCGTAGCCCTCGTAGATGCTCAGGCCCACACCGCGATAGAAGTGGCCCAGCCGCACGCCCAGCGGTGCACCGCCCGAGATCGCGGCCCGGCATTCGCCGCCGAGCGCGGCCCGCAGCTTGCCGTACACCAGCTTGTCGAACACCGCGTGTTTGAGCTTGAGCACCAGGCCCGGCCCTCCGGTGTCCTGCGCCTTACTCCATTCGATCGCCGTGTCGGCGGCGATGGCGAAGATCTTGCCCTTGCCGTCGTTGCGGGCGTTCTGCTCGGCGGTGTTGTAGACCTTCTCGAACACCCGGGGCACCGAGACCACGAGAGTCGGCTTGAACACCGCGAAGGTAGGCACCAGGTTCTTGATGTCGCTGGTGAATCCCAGCGTGACCTTGTTGGTGAAGGCGGCGATGGTGATGGCCCTGGCCAGCACGTGGGCCAGCGGCAGGAACACGAGCATCCGTTCCCCCTTGGCCAACTGGGTCGGGAAGCAGGCCTTGGCCCCCCGGATCTCGTACAGCAGGTTCGAGTGGGTCAGCTGGCAACCCTTGGGCTGGCCGGTGGTCCCGGAGGTGTAGATCAAGGTGGCCGGGTCGGCCGAACGGATTGCGGCCAGGCGGGAGTCGACCTCGGCGGCCTCGACCGATGCCCCGGCCTCGGCCATCGCCTCCAGGGCGGGGGTGCCGGTGCCGTCGATCCGCAGTACCTTGCCCAGCTCGGGCAGCTGGCCACGGAGCTGTTCGACGGTGGTCGCATGCGCATCGGACTCGGCGAAAACCATCTTCGCGGCGGAGTTCTCCAGCACGAAGCGCACCTGTTCGGCCGAGGAGGTCTCGTAGATCGGCACGGTCACCGCACCGACCGACAGGATCGCGAAGTCGATGATCGGCCACTCGTAGCGAGTGGCCGACAGGATCGCCACCCGGTCACCGGGCTGGATGCCCTCGGCGATCAGGCCACGGGCCACCGACCGGATCGTCTCGGCGGCTTCGGCGCAGGTCACATCGGTCCACGAACCGTTGACCAGGCGTCGGAAGATCACGTGGTCGGGGCTTTCCGCCGCGTGGGCGGATACCGAGTTGACGATGTTGTCGTGCTCGCCGACGGTGAATGACGCGGGCACGCTGAACTCACGCACGATGTTGCCCTCCAGGCTTGTATACCGGCTTCGCGCGTCAGCCTAGTCGGCCGCGGTGGTCGGACGACCGCGCATATGTGAAGCTTGTCCGCGATGAACAGCATTCAGATCGCCGACGAGACGTTCGTCTGCGCCGATCCGGTCGCCGTGGGCGCCGCGGTTGCCGATCCTGCCGCCTGGCGGCGGTGGTGGCCCGACCTGGTGCTCAAGGTCGTCGAGGACCGCGCCGAGAAGGGCCAGCGCTGGACTGTGACCGGTGCGTTGACCGGCACGATGGAGGTCTGGCTGGAGGAGGTGATGGACGGTGTGGTGCTGCACTACTTCCTGCACGCCGAACCGTCCGGCGTCACGGCCAAGCAGCTGGCCGACATGGACCTGGCCAAGTTGAACCACCGGCGCCGCGTCGCGGGCAAGGCGATGTCCTTCGAGATCAAACAGCGCCTGGAGGCGACTCGTCCGGTCGGGGTGTCCCGACTGTCCTGAGGCCCGGCGGATTTGACCGGGTCTGACCCGGTCCCTCCGGCGTTTGTCTGCGGGAGGGTAGATTTCTCTCCCAAGAGCCAGGCACCCCCGCGGGGCGGGGGGAGAAGGGGAGCCCCGCGACCGGGGAGAAGGGCTATGCGGTGGCCGACAAGACGACACAGACCATCTACATCGATGCTGACCCGGCCACGGTGATGGATGTCATCGCCGATATCGGCTCGTATCCGCAGTGGGTCAACGAGTACAAGGAAGCCGAGGTCCTCGAGGCCGACGGGCAGGGCTATCCCAAGACCGCCAGGCTGGTACTCGATGCCGCGGTACTCAAGGACACCATGGTGCTGGCCTATGTGTGGCCGGCTGATCGCACGTCGGTGACCTGGTCGCTGGTGTCCAGTTCGTTGTTGCGCTCACTGGAAGGCGCATATCGCTTGGCCCCCAAGGGGTCCGGCACCGAGGTGACCTACGAACTGTCGGTCGACCTGATGATCCCGATGATCGGTTTGCTCAAACGCAAGGCTGAGCGACGGCTCACCGACACCGCGCTCAAAGACCTCAAGAAACGAGCCGAGGCTGAGTGACTTCGCCGGACGGGAACGCGCCTTCCCCCGCGAGGATCAGCCTGTTCGTCGGCAAAGGCGGGGTGGGTAAATCGACGCTGGCGACGGCCACCGCGGTTCGTGATGCCACCTCGGGGCAGCGGGTCCTGATCGTGTCCACCGACCAGGCGCATTCCACCGGCGATGTGCTGGGGATCGCGCTCGCACCCACGGGGCAACGAAACCCCACCCGCGTGCTCAGCGACCTGGACCCCGGTGGGGGCTCTCTCGATGCCCTGGCGCTCGACACGCTCGACCTCTTGGGGGCGCGCTGGGTTCAGGCGGCGGGTCCGCTGGCCGCGCGATTCCCCGAGTCGAATCTGGGAGATGTTGCCCCCGAAGAACTTTCGGCCCTGCCAGGAATCCAGGAAGTACTCGGGCTGCACGAGGTGGGTGAACTCGCCGATTCCGGTCGCTGGGATCACGTGGTGGTGGACTGCGCCTCGACGGCCGATGCGTTGCGGATGTTGACGTTGCCCGAGACCTTCGGCCTGTATCTGGAGCGCGCCTGGCCGCGGCATCGGCGGCTGTCGGGTGCTTCTGCGCACGCGGGGAGCATCAAAGGCACCGATGCGGTGAGCGCGGCGATCGTCGCCCTGATCGAACGGGTGGATGCCGGAATCCGCCGACTCGGTACGTTGCTCACCGACGGCTCTCGGGTGAGCGCCCATCTGGTGCTCACTCCCGAACGGGTCGTGGCCGCCGAAGCGTCGCGGACACTCGGATCGTTGGCGCTGATGGGTGTCAAGGTCGCCGAGATCATCGTCAACCAGGTTCTGGTACAGGATGATTCGTTCGAGTATGAGAACCTTCCGGCGCATCCCGCATTCGACTGGTACACCGAGCGGATCTCTGAACAGCAGAGCGTGCTCGACACCCTCGACGCCACGATCGGCGACGTGCAGCTGGTGCTGGTGCCGCACGTGCCGGGCGAACCGATCGGCCCCAAGGCGTTGGGGGAGCTGATCGAGGGGGCCCGGCGGCGCGACGGGTCGCCGCCGCCGGGGCCGCTGCGGCCCGTCGTGGACCGCGAGTCGGGGTCTGGTCTCGAAGCCGTGTACCGATTGCGGCTAGAGTTGCCCCAGATCGATTCGGCCGGACTCACGTTGGGCCGTGTCGACGACGACTTGATCATCGGCGCCGCAGGTATGCGACGTCGGGTGCGGTTGGCGTCGGTGCTGCGTCGGTGCATCGTGACGGATGCGCAGCTGCGCGGTGGCGAGCTGACGGTACGTTTTCGCCCGAACCCGGAGGTGTGGCCGGCATGACGGGGTCTCATCCCGAGCTGGGTTCGGAGCTGCGGCAATTGGCGCAGGAGATCCTCGACCGGCTGGATCCGGCGGTGCGGCTGGCCGCGGCGAATTTCACGGCGTCGCCGGAGAACGGCCCCGGCAAGTGCCAGCAGGTGTGGTGCCCGGTGTGCGCCCTGGCCGCGGTGGTCAACGGTGAGCAGCATCCGCTGTTGAGCGTGATCGCCGAGCACAGCGTGGCGCTGCTGGCGGTGATCCGCGCCCTGCTCGACGACGGACGGACCGATGGTCGCGACGGGGATACCGGCTCGGGTGGAGGTAGCCCGGGACCCGACGGGGGGCCCGATGCGCCGCCGCCCGACGATTTTCCGCCCCCACCGGCTCCCGGCCGCTACCAGCACATCCCTGTCACGGTAGAAGACTGAGAGGCCCGACGGGCACAGCGGGCATCCAGGGCTTGCTGTGGTAGCCACAACATGGCCTGGGTACAGTTGTCGCAGAGCATTGCGCGGTGCGCCAAAGGTGGAGGGTCCATGTGGTATTGGCTGTTCAAGTACATCCTGCTGGGCCCCTTGCTGGCCGTGCTCGGCCGGCCCAAAATCACTGGGCTGGAACATGTTCCGACCGATGGGCCGGCGATTCTGGCCAGTAATCACCTGGCGGTGATGGACAGCTTCTATCTGCCGCTGGTGGTCAGCCGCCGCATCACGTTCCTGGCCAAGCAGGAGTACTTCACCGGCACCGGGATCAAGGGCCGATTCCTGGCCTGGTTCTACACCGTCGTCGGCCAGGTGCCGATCGACCGCACCGACGCCGATTCGGCACAGGCCGCCCTGACCACCGCCACCCGCATCCTCGGCGAGGGCAAGCTGCTCGGCATGTACCCCGAGGGCACCCGCTCGCCGGACGGCCGTCTCTACAAGGGCAAGACCGGGTTGGCCAGGCTGGCGCTGCAGACCGGGGTGCCGGTGATTCCGGTCGCCATGGTCGGCACCGACGTGGTGAACCCGCCCGGGTCCAAGGGGTTGCGGTTCGGCCGGGTGGAGGTCCGGTTCGGTGAGCCGATGGACTTCAGCCGGTTCGACGGATTGGCCGGCAACCGTTTCATCGAGCGCGCCGTCATCGACGAGGTCATGTACGAGCTGATGGATCTGTCCGGCCAGGAATACGTCGACCTCTACGCGGCCGCGGTCAAGGAAAACGCCCAGCAGGTCGAGGCGAACAAGCCCGCCGCACGGCTGCCGCACGCGGCCGCGGGTTAGGCCGTTTCGCCGCCGCTGAGCTGAACCAGCGGCGGCGCTGCCACGGTGACGGCCTGGCGCGCGTCGGACGCGGACACCACGCCGATGACCGCGATGACCGCCAGTGCCCACCACAGGTAGGAGTCGCCGGCCAGCTGGCGCAGCGCCGATGCCGACGTCTCCTCGTGCGGGGTCAGCAGCGAGATCGGCGTCCACACCATCAGGGCGAAACCGACCAGCGTCACCACGGCCAGACCGATCGAGGCGGGCAGAACGTGGCGCATCCGGTACGCGAGGACCCCGGTGACCAGCAGGGTGGGCAGCGACCACACCCAGTGATGCGACCACGACACCGGTGAGACCACCAGCCCGAACAGCGCCACGCAGATCAACGCGACCACGGGTGCCTCGTCGGCACCCGAACGCAGGGCGCGCCGCACCGCCCAGACCGTCAGCGCCAGCACTGCGAAACAGGCGACGACCCACAACGCGAACCGTGGTCCCTCGGCCAGACCGAGGCGGGCCAGGGTGCCCGCGATGTTCTGGTTCGTGTTGAGCGTGGCGGTACCGATCCGGTCGGTGTTACGTACCGTCTCGGTCCAGTACTCGATCGAATCCGTCCAGGCCAAAGCGAATCCGGCCAAGGTGGCCACCACCGTGGCCGCGGCCGTGCGCACCAGGGTGTGCAGATCTCGGCGCAGCAGGAAGTACAGCAGGAACACCGCCGGGGTGAGCTTGAGTGCGATCGCCAGACCCAGCAGCAGCCCGCGGGGCCACGGTGTGCGTCGCGGCACGCAATCGGCGATCACCAGCGTCATCAGCACCACGTTGATCTGGCCGAACTCGAAGTTCGACCGGATCGGTTCGAGCCAGATGACCGCGGGCGCCACCAGGGCGGCGGCCAGCCAGCACCGGCGCAGCCACGCCGGCTCGGCGGTGAGCGTGGTGTCCGGCCAGACATCGAGACGGGTCAGCACGATCACGATCGAGACGATCAGCAGCAGCAGGGTGGTCGCGGTGATCGCCACGCTGGCCGCCGGCAGCGACAGCCAGGCGAACGGTGCGAAGAGGATCGCGGCCAGCGGGGGATAGGTGAACGGCAGGTCGAGCCCGCCCTGGGTGTGGAAGATGGCGCCGTCGGCGTACAGCGGCTGGTCGTTCAGCCACGCCCGACCGCCCATCCGGTAGACGTCGATGTCGATGCGATACGGGACGTGCCCCAGGAGCCGCCAGCCGGCCCAGACCAGGCCGGCCACTGTGAGCAACTGAAAAAGCCGCCACCCGATCGTCGGTGCCCAACGTGCCAAACCAACCCAGCCGGGCGACTGCCGCTTACTCATGTCCTCAACAGACTATCGGGGGCCACTGCGAGTGAGCGCATCCCCGCTCGCGACGCGCGCGCGGCGGCGTAAGTTCTCTGTGCGTGCATGCGACCGGTCACCTCGATTTCCTCACCCACGATCGCCTGCCGCTGCTGTGTTGCCTGGTGGCGTTCATCCTGACGTTCTTCGTCACCCGCATCGTGGTGCGCTACATCCGCCGCAACGCCGACAATGAACGTCCGCCCAGGTGGTGGCAACCCCGCAACATGGGACACGGCTCGTTGCACATCCATCACATGGTGATCGGTGTGGTGCTGGTGATGGTCTCGGGCGTGACGATGGTGACGCTGGCGGTCAACGGGGGAATCACCGAGTTCACCGTCGCGGCGGTGTTCTTCGGCATCGGCGCGGCCCTGGTGCTCGACGAGTTCGCCCTGATCCTGCATCTGTCGGACGTGTACTGGGCCGAAGACGGCCGCACCTCGGTGGACGCGGTGTTCGCGGCGGTCGCGGTGACGGGGCTGTTGATCCTCGGGTTCAACCCGCTGTCATTCTTTGATATCGGTATCTGGCGTGCGGATCAGTCGCCGGCCATGCGCGCGCTGGTGGTCGTGGTCGCGGTGCTGACACTGCTGCTGGCGGTGGTCGTCCTGCTCAAAGGCAAGGTGTGGACTGGATTGGTGGGTATGTTCATCACCCCGTTGTTGTTCGTCGGCGCCGTCCGGCTGTCGCGGCCGCACGCCCCGTGGGCGCGCTGGCGCTACACCAGCCGTCCCCGCAAGATGCACCGCGCGCTGGAACGCGAGCGCTGGCAGCGCCGGCCCGTCGTACAGGCCAAATTGTGGTTGCAGGACGCGATCACCGGGATGCCGAAGTTTCCCGACGATGCCACCGTCGACGCTCAGCTCGATCGCGAGATTCACGCCGCGCCCGCACCGGCTGCCACGACCGGACGGGAGTTCTGATGCGGTATTTCTACGACACCGAGTTCATCGACGACGGGCGCACCATCGAGCTGATCTCGATCGGGGTGGCCGCAGAGGACGGCCGCGAGTACTACGCGATCTCGACCGAGTTCAATCCGGACCGGGCGGGCCGTTGGGTGCGCAAGCACGTGCTGCCCAAACTGCCGTCCCCGTCGTCGCAACTGTGGCGGTCGCGTCGGCAGATCCGGTCCGAGCTGGAGGATTTCTTCGACATCGACGGTGACGAGCCGATCGAGCTGTGGGCCTGGGTGGGCGCCTACGACCACGTGGTGTTGTGCCAGCTGTGGGGGCCCATGACCGATCTGCCCCCGGCGATGCCGCGGTTCACCCGTGAGTTGCGTCAGTTCTGGGAAGAGCGCGGCTCACCGCGGATGCCGGCGCGGCCCACCGATGCGCACGATGCGCTGGTCGACGCGCGGCACAATTTGCACCGGTTCCAGCTGATGACGGGCGCCCAGCTGTCCCAGGCTCGCCGGCCCGGTATAGCACAGCCCTGAAAACAGGCGTTCACCGGCGGTTACCATGTACGGGTGAACTGGACCGTCGACATCCCCATCGACCAGCTGCCGCCGCTGCCCCCGCTGACCGACGAGCAACGTCTCCGGCTCGACGCGGCGCTGTCCAAGCCGGCTGTTCAGCAGCCCAGCTGGGATGCCGAGGCGGCCAAGGCGATGCGCACCGTGTTGGAGAGCGTGCCCCCGGTCACGGTGCCCTCGGAGATCGAGAAGCTCAAGGGCCTACTCTCCGACGTGGCGCAGGGCAAAGCGTTCCTGCTGCAGGGCGGTGACTGCGCCGAGACCTTCGTCGACAACACCGAGCCGCACATCCGCGCCAACATCCGCACGCTGCTGCAGATGGCGGTTGTGCTGACCTACGGGGCCAGCATGCCGGTGGTCAAGGTGGCCCGTATCGCCGGTCAGTACGCCAAGCCGCGGTCGGCGGACGTCGATGCACTGGGGCTGAAGTCCTACCGCGGTGACATGATCAACGGTTTCGCGCCGGACGCCGCGGTGCGTCAACACGACCCGTCACGACTGGTGCGGGCCTACGCCAATGCCAGCGCCGCGATGAACCTGGTGCGCGCGCTGACGTCGTCGGGGCTGGCATCGCTGGACCTGGTGCACAACTGGAACCGCGAGTTCGTCCGGACTTCGCCGGCCGGGGCCCGCTACGAGGCGTTGGCCGGGGAGATCGACCGGGGCCTGAAGTTCATGTCCGCCTGCGGGGTGGCCGACCGCAATCTGGAGACCGCCGAGATTTTCGCCAGCCACGAGGCGCTGGTGATCGACTACGAGCGCGCGATGCTGCGGCTGTCCGACCCGGCCGAGAACCCGGACGGGGAGCGCAAGCTGTACGACCAGTCCGCGCACTACCTGTGGATCGGTGAGCGCACCCGTCAGCTCGACGGCGCCCACGTGGCGCTGGCCGAGGTGATCGCCAACCCGATCGGGATCAAGCTGGGGCCGACGACGACTCCGGAATTGGCCGTCGAATACGTCGAGCGGCTCGACCCGAACAACGAGCCGGGCCGGTTGACCCTGGTGACCCGGATGGGCAACAACAAGGTGCGCGACCTGTTGCCGCCGATCATCGAGAAGGTACAGGCCACCGGTCATCAGGTGATCTGGCAGTGCGACCCGATGCACGGCAACACCCACGAGTCGTCGACCGGTTACAAGACCCGGCACTTCGACCGCATCGTCGACGAGGTGCAGGGCTTCTTCGAGGTGCACCACGCGTTGGGCACGCATCCGGGCGGCATCCACGTCGAGATCACCGGTGAGAACGTCACCGAATGCCTCGGTGGGGCACAGGACATCTCGGATTCGGACCTGGCCGGCCGGTACGAAACCGCATGCGACCCCCGGCTCAACACCCAGCAGAGTCTGGAGTTGGCGTTCCTCGTCGCCGAGATGCTGCGCGACTAGTCCGGAATGATCGCGGGTACCCGGCCGTCATGGGTATCGCGAAGGTATCGTCGTCGCTGGGGGTCACCCTGGCGGTGCTGACAGCGGGCTGTGCCGAGCGCAGCGACGACTTCAAACCGAACAACCGCGGCGAGGACACCGAAACGGTGCCCACGTCGGTCGACAACGCCTACATCGTGCCGGCGCATGCTCCAGGCGATTGCGCCATCCAGGTCGGCGACAATGCAGAGCTTCGATTCACGGCCACCAACAGCAGGCCGACCGGATCTGAGCGGTTGCTCTCGATCGCCACTGATGCCGCCGATGCGGTGCGCATGGGCTCTGACGGCGGGGTGGAGATCGCGCCCAAATCGTCGAAGGAGATCACTGCCGCGGTCGAAGGTCTGCGTGAGGGCGTCCGGCCTGCGACGTCGGTCGACGTCACGTTCACGTTCGACCAGTCCGGTGACATCTCGGTACGGGTACCGATCGAAGCCTGCCCTGCCCAGCAGGGTTAGACGAGCGTCGCGATGTTGCTGCCCACGGTCCAGGCCGCGGCGGCGACCAGCCCGGTGAGCGTGAGCACCGCGATCAACCAGAACGCCAGCATCCGTTTGCCGCGCTGGCGGGCCCAGTAGAACTCGCTCATCTCGATACCCGCGAATTGCCTTGCGCCATAGGCATATTCGTCGTCTCTGCCGTCGCCATAGCTGCCATCGTCGGGACCGGCCGGGATCGGCGCCCAATCGTGCCGGTCGCGGGTGATCTCCCGGGTGGGCTGGCGGGGGGCGGGCCGGGGCGCTGGTGTCATCGGGGGCGCGGCGGTCACCGTGGTCGGCGCCTCGAGGCGAGGGTGGTCGGAGTCTTCGAGTTCGTGCACCCGGGTGGCGGCCAGATGCTGGGCCGATTGCTGTGGGGCCGGCACCCGGAACGCCGGCAGCCCCAGATCGTCGACGATCTGGACCAGTGCGGCGCGCATCTCGTCGGCGTCGGCGAAACGCTGCCCCGCCTCGCGGGCGGTGGCCCGGCGCACAAACTGGTCGAATTGCATTGGTACCCCGGCGATCACGGCGCTGGGCGGCGGCACGTCGTGGTCCATGCGCTGATAGGCCACCGTCAGCGCGGAATCTCCGGTGAACGGCGTGGCGCCGGTGAGAAGTTCATAGGTGAGGATGCCGACCGAGTACACGTCGCTGCGCGGGTCGGCGTCCCCGGTGCTGACCTGTTCGGGGGACAGGTAGGCCGCGGTGCCCAGGATCACGCTGGTGGAGGTGATCTTCGCCTCGGCGACGGCGCGCACCAGGCCGAAGTCGGCGATCTTGACCTCGCCGTCGTCGGAGATCAGCACGTTCTCGGGCTTGATGTCGCGGTGTACGAGCCCGGCCCGGTGGGCCACGGCCAGACCGCC
Source organism: Mycobacterium sp. NS-7484 (assembly GCF_001953975.1). Classification (GTDB taxonomy): domain Bacteria; phylum Actinomycetota; class Actinomycetes; order Mycobacteriales; family Mycobacteriaceae; genus Mycobacterium. The sequence continues at coordinate 74,708 of NZ_MBEJ01000110.1, read as the reverse complement.
GAGCACCGGGGCCAGCACCGCGGCGACGGCGTGCGGTGGCATGGGGCCGCGTTCGGTCAGCAATTCCCGGAGGGTGCCGCCTTCGATCAGCTCCATCACGAGAAACGGCGGCTGATGTCCCGTGCCCCCGCCGCCCCCCTGGTCGTACACGGCCACCAACCCGGGGTCCTTCAAGCGGGCCACCGCCTTGGCCTCGCGGCTGAACCGGGTCAGGAAATGGCTGTCGCCGCTGTAGCGGGTGTCCATCACCTTCAGCGCTACCGGTCGGTCCAGGCGGACATCGAGGCCGCGATAGACCGTGGACATGCCACCGGTGGCGATGGGCATGTCCACCCGATAGCGCCCGTCCAGCGTGGTGCCGACGAGTGGATCCGATTGCTGCTCCACCGGACACATGTTACGAGTTGCCGACGGGGCTCTAGAATCGATGCGGTGAGCAGCATTCCGGCCGCCGACGATGTCCTGGGGCCCGACGAGGCCGTCTACGACCTACCCACGGTGTCGGATTTGCTCGGCATCCCGGTCACCAAGGTGCACCAGCAATTGCGCGACGGGCATCTGGTCGCCGTGCGCCGCAACGGTGTCCTGGTGGTACCGAAGATCTTTTTCGACGACGCCGGTCGCGTGGTCAAGCCGCTGCCCGGTCTGCTGATCGTGTTGCGCGACGGCGGTTACCGCGACACCGAGATCGTGCGCTGGTTGTTCACGCCGGACGAGTCGCTGACGATCACCGCAGACGGCAGCACCGAGCGGAAGTCCAACGCCCGCCCGGTCGATGCATTGCATTCGCATCAGGCACGCGAGGTGCTGCGTCGCGCGCAGGCGCTAGCTTACTGAGGGCTGGTCTTCGGGCGCCGGTTCGGGCGCACGGTAGAGCGCATACCACGCCACCGCCGCGCAGGCCGTGGTCAGCAGTACGTGGGCCCATGAGTACATGCCATGTGCCCCATCGGGTTTCCACATCACCATGATCCAGGTGGAGAAGCCGGCCACCGCCGCGATCGCGGGCCTGGTCTGGATCAGGGCGGCCGCCACGGCCAGCGGCCAGGTGTAGTACCACGGCAGGGCCGCCGGCACGAACAGCACGACCACCACCATGGCCAGCGCGATGCCGGTGAGCGCGTCGCGGTCGGTGTGCCGGTAGCGCCACCACAGCAACGGCAGCGCGATCACGATGATCAGGATGCCGATGATGCGGGCGACCTCGAGCACGGCGTAGAAGTTGACCGAAAAGAACAGGCCGCCAATGGCGTTGATCAGGTTGGCGGCGGCAGTGGGCACGGTCAACCAGTTGATGATCTTGACCGAGCCGGCCAGGGCCGTCAGCCAGCCCAGGCCGACCCCGGCCAGCCAGGACAGCACCGCGAACACGGCCACGAAGATCAGCACCGAGGCGGCGGTGGCCGCGGCGAACGCGCGCACGGCGGGCATGTCCCGCTTGTCGCGCAGCTGGCGCATCCACACCCAGACCAGGAACGGCAACGCAAGCCCGGCGGTGGCCTTCACCGCGACGGCGATCGCGATCAGGCTCACCCCGATCACCGGCCGCCCGGCGAAGGCCAGGGCGATCGCGGCCATCATCAGGCCGACCATGAGCATCTCGTTGTGCACGCCGCCCATCAGGTGCACGATCACCAGTGGATTGAGCACGCAGATCCACAGCGAGGCGGCGGCGTTGGCGCCGACGTGGCGGGCGATTCGGGGCGCGGCCCAGATCAACAGCAGCAGACCGGGCAGCATGCACAGCCGCAGCAGCATGGTGCCGGCCACCACGTCGTCGCCCACCAGGATCGTGACGAACTTGGCCACCAGGATGAATGCCGGCCCGTACGGCGCGGTGGTCGTCGTCCAGATCGGACTGACGTTGTCCAGCAACGAGTTCGGATTCTCGACCGGCCCCACCACGTACGGGTCGAAGCCGTCGCGCAGCAACGCACCCTGCGCCAGATAGGAGTAGGTGTCCCGGCTGAACAGCGGCACACTCAGCAACAGGGGCGCCAGCCAGAAGCCGGTGGTGGCCACCATCGTGTATTCGGTGGCGGTGCGGTCGATCACCCGCCGGCCCAGCCACAGCCAGGCGATCAGCATCGCCGCGACGCCCGCCCACAGCAGGATCGACGACAGCACCAGGCCGTGGCCGAACCGCAGCCAGGACAGGTGCAGTGACTCCAGCAGCGGGTCGTGCAGCCGCGTGCTTCCCGCGCCGAGCCCGCCGATGGTGAGCACCGCAGCGCCCAGGCAGCCCAGCCGCGCCGGACGGGCCTCGGCGGACACCGCGAACGCGGCCAGCCGTGAGATTTGTTGTGCCACCCCGTTCTTCGGGGTATCGGTCGGTACGGTGGTCATGTTGTGCCGGTCGTGCTCCTATGCCGACCGGTTCGCCGCGAATCGGGCGATCTCGGCCAGGCCGGTCTTGGCTTGGTCGTGGATCGGTGCGGCCGCCAGGGTCTCGAGGGCACGTTGGGTGAGGAACTCGATGTGGGTTTCGACCGCGGCCAGTGCGCCGACGGATTCGATGGCCCGGCACAGATCGGCCACTTGCGCGTCGGACAGTTCGGTGCCCACCGAGGTACGCAACAGCGCTGCGGCCGCCGGGTCGGATTTGTCGGCGAGCTCCAGCGCCTCGGCCAGCAGCACGGTGCGCTTGCCCGACCGCAGGTCGTCGCCGGAGGGCTTACCGGTCACCGCCGGATCGCCGAACACGCCCAGCACGTCGTCGCGAAGCTGGAACGCGACGCCCAGATCGTTGCCGACCTGCTGGAAGATCTGTTGCACTTCGGGCCGGTCGGCGGCCGCGGCCGCACCCAGCTGCAGCGGCCGGGCCACGGTGTAGGACGCGGTCTTGAATGTGTTGACGTTCATCGCCGAGGCCACCGATTCGGCGCCGCTGGACTCCGCGACGATGTCGAGGTACTGGCCGCCGAGCACTTCGGTACGGATGTGACGCCAGACCTGCTGGACGCGCAGTTGGGCGTCGGCCGGGATGTCGGCGACGGCGACGATGTCGTCGGCCCAGGCCAGTGCCAGGTCACCGGCCAGGATGGCCGCCGAGATGCCGAACTGCTTGGCAGATCCATGCCAGTTGCGGTCACGGTGCCGGTCGGCGAACAGCCGGTGCACGGTGGGCAGGCCGCGGCGGGTGGCCGAGTCGTCGATGACGTCGTCGTGCACGAGGGCGCACGCCTGGAGCAATTCGAGGGCGGCGAACAGCCTGAGCACGCCGGGATCGGCAGGACGGTCGGCAGGATCGATCACCGCGCGCCATCCCCAGTACGCGAAGGCCGGCCGCATCCGCTTGCCGCCGCGCAACACGAACTCTTCGAGTGCAGCGGTCAGCTCGGCATAGTCGGTTCCGATGTACTCGCAGTCCCGCCGGCGTTCACGCAGGTACTCCCGCAATTGGTCGGTGACGGCACCGGCCAGCTCGACGGTCGACGGTGCCGCTGTTCGCACGCTCAGCGCCCGCCCCTTTCTGTCGCAACGGTGTCCGGTGAGTGCACCCAGCGTAGAGCGTGCAGTGCCCGGCCTATAAGGGTGTACCAAGTGGCGTTCGGTGCCTCAGTCGCTGCCGGCGACCGGATCACCAGGCTTGGGCGAGGTGTCGCGGCTCATCCAGGCCAGCCCGCCGATCACGCCGGCGACCAGGAAGGCGCCCACGATGAGCCAGATGGCCGCGGTGGTGAACGAGCGGGCACTCGGATCGGTGTAGCGGGCCTGGGCGTTCATCGTGCTGACGATGCCCGGCCGCAGCTTCCACTCGACGATCGAGGAACTCACCTGAGAGCCGTTCGTCGACGTCACCTCGCCGGGGAAAGACACCGTCAGCAGGACGTCCGCCTCCGGATCGGACAGCGACGTGAGGTCGACCCGCCCTTCCAGGATCACCAGGTCGCCTGCCCGGCGCAGGGAGATGTCGACGCCCGCCGCGTCCCGACTCATGCTCGCCAGCTGGGGAAGTTCGGCGAAGGTGAGGTCCGAGAACACCGCCTGGGACCCGACGTAGTCGTCGCGGCTGTACTCCGAGACCGCCACCTTGGTGGCGAACGGAAGGTTGTTCAGCAGCTGCGGACCTTTGTCGTCGGCGTCGCGCGGTTTTGCCGCGGCGATGATCTGGCCGGACACCCGGTCATCGGGCGAGACCGTGATCGAAGCGCGGACGCGAACACAGCCCACGGCCATGGGCAGAATCAGCAGCAACATCACCAGCGTGAGCACTCGGGTCCGGCGGCGACGGTTGAGTGGGCGCACGTGCACGCAGGTCATCGTGCCAGATGTCACAGCGGCAGGGGGCGACCGAGGATGGCAAACGGGCGGGGGTCCCCGGCGAAGTGGTAGGCCCGGATGACGTCGGTGAAGCCGAGGCGTCGGTATAGCCGCCAGGCCCGATTGGCCTCGCCGTTGATCTCCGGGGTGGACAGCAGTACGTGCGATTCACCGCGGCCGGTCAACAGTCGCCTGGTCAGGGCCTCGCCCAGGCCTTGGCCCTGGGCCCGGGGCTCGATGTGAAGTTCGGTCAGTTCGAAATAGCTGGCCATCAACTCGGCGATGTGCACCGGGCTGGCGCCGACCCGCTGCAGCCCGGAGATCACCTGCTGTTGCCACCACTGGTCCGGTGCGCCGCTGTAGCCGTAGGCGATTCCCAGAAGGGGCGCGTCGAGCAGCTCCGCCTCGGGACATCCGCCGTCGGCGCGGGGGTTGGCCTCGACGGCCGCCACGCATTTCCAGCCCGCCCGACGAGTATGTTCGAGCCACAGTGCCGCGCGCTGTTCCTCGGTTCCGCGTGGATAGCGCATGGCGTCGACGTACACGCGCAAGGCCTCGGGCAGCCGGCGCTTCATGTCGTCCGGCGACAGATCGATGAGATACGTCGCCAATGCTTTTGCCTTTCGCCTGCCCGGTGTCTACCGAACTCATTATCTTCGTCATTATCCGGCGTCGGGCTGGTCGGTCCCAGGGGACCAAGCAGTCGGGGAACGACCTACAATCGACGGTGAACAAGGTGGTACGGCTCGGATCGACCTCGTATCATTAGGGTTAGGTGCCCGTGACTGCGGGCATGTGAAATTTTGAACGCGACGGCGGCGTCGGCAAGGAGGGACGAATGCCACTCTCCGATCATGAGCAGCGCATGCTCGACCAGATCGAGAGCGCGCTCTATGCCGAGGATCCCAAGTTCGCATCGAGCGTTCGCGGCGGGACCCTTCGCGCGCCTTCGGCCCGGCGCAGGCTGCAGGGTGCGTTGTTGTTCATCGTGGGCCTGGCGCTTCTGGTCATCGGTGTGGCGGTGAAGGCCACGATGATCGGTGGATTCCCGGCTCTGTCGGTGGTCGGTTTCGTGGTGATGTTCGGTGGCGTGGTTTTCGCAATCACCGGTCCACGGGTCACCGGTGGTCGCGACCGCGCGGTCCAGGGTTCGGGTGGCGCGCCTCGTCAGCGTCGCCAGCGTGGCGGTGGTTCGTTCACCGCTCGGATGGAAGATCGGTTCCGTCGCCGTTTCGACGAGTGAGTCGTTCTCCGGCTGCAAGGGGTAACCCGTAAGGGTTGCCCCTTTTTTTTTTTGTGTCTAAGAGCGCTGTGTCTCGACCGCGCTGTGTGTCTCGACCGCGTCCGGGCCGGCCGCCCAGCGACACGCGCATTGCCGCGTTCAAGTGCGGTGTGGGGCCGGGTGGGGAATGCCACCAGATTCACAGGGGTTTTTCCCCCACAACGCCCCACCTCCTTTCGGCTGGCGCTCACCTGCGGTTTTTCGTTTCTTGAGCTCCCGGCGTGAGCTCGGAATGAGTGATTGGGTGGCTCGATGGGGCCCGTGGTGGGGAGAAACCTCAAACTTGCCGGATTAAATGGAGCAAAGTGGGGGATCGTGGGGTAAAGTGGCGGCCAACGGGGAAAACGGAGCCCCGTTGACAGGGCAGAAGGCCTGGCCCTGATCTCACAAGCGACCTGGGATCCGAACCGGGTGGCGGGGAGGTGTCCAGATGTTTCTGGGTACCTACACGCCCAAGCTTGACGACAAGGGGCGGCTCACGCTGCCCGCCAAGTTCCGCGACGTACTGGCAGGAGGGTTGATGGTCACGAAGAGCCAAGATCACAGCCTTGCTGTGTATCCGCGGGACGAGTTCGAGAAGTTGGCCCGGCGTGCATCGCAGGCTTCCCGGAGCAATCCGGAGGCCCGCGCGTTCCTGCGCAGCCTGGCCGCGGCCACCGATGAACAACATCCCGACGCGCAGGGCCGGATCACCCTGTCGGCGGATCATCGTCGCTACGCAAACCTGTCAAAGGAATGCGTGGTGATCGGGTCGGTCGACTATCTGGAGATCTGGGACGCCGAAGCCTGGCAGGAGTACCAGCAGACCCACGAAGAAAACTTCTCCGCGGCCACCGATGAAACCCTGCGCGACATTATCTGATGGTGCCGTCGACACGGCCGGTCAACCGGCGGCCGGCCTGGACTTAGCCCGTGCAGCGAGGCCTCTGCCCGAATTGGCCCTGGCGTACTTCCCCAACGCCAGGTCCGTGAATTCGGACAGAGACCCCGGTGCAGGGGCCGATCCGAGCGGAGGTGTTTCAGCGGTGTCAGACTCCCCAGACCACGGGCACGTCCCGGTCCTGCTGGACCGCTGCGTCGAGTTGTTGGCCCCCGCGCTCACCCGCCGTCACGCCGACGGCTCCGGTGCGGTGCTGGTGGACGCCACGTTGGGGGCCGGAGGTCATTCCGAGCGTTTCCTGACCGAGTTCGCCGGTCTACAGGTGATCGGTCTGGACCGTGACCCCAACGCGCTGAGTATCGCCGGTGCCCGGCTGGCCTCGTTCGGTGATCGTATGCGGCTGGTGCGGACCCGCTACGACGGAATCGCCGGCGCGATAGCCGATTCCGGCGTGCGGCAGGTCGACGGGGTGTTGTTCGACCTCGGGGTGTCCTCGATGCAGCTCGACCAGACCGAACGCGGTTTCTCTTATTCCGCGGATGCGCCGCTGGACATGCGGATGGATCCCGATGCGCCGTTGACCGCCGCGGACATTCTCAACACCTACGACGCCAAGTCGATTGCGCGGATTCTTCGGGATTTCGGGGAAGAGCGGTTTGCCGGCCGGATCGCCGACAAGGTGGTCAGACGGCGTGCGCAGCAACCGTTCTCGACCACCGGCGAGTTGGTCGAGCTGCTGTACGAGGCCATCCCGGCGCCGGCGCGCAGAACCGGGGGACACCCGGGAAAGCGCACCTTCCAGGCGCTGCGGGTCGCGGTCAACGGCGAGTTGGACTCACTGCGGGCCGCGCTGCCCGCCGCCCTGGCCGCATTGGTCGACGGCGGACGCATCGTGGTGATGGCCTATCAGTCATTGGAGGACCGCATCGTCAAGCAGGCGTTCAGTGCGGCCACCGCATCACGGACCCCGCCCGGGTTACCGATCGAGTTGCCCGGGCACGAACCCGAGTTCGTCGCATTGACCCGGGGGGCCGAGCGGGCTCGTCAAGCTGAGATCGATCGCAATCCGCGTAGCGCTCCGGTGCGGCTGCGGGCACTGGAAAAGGTTGGGGAAGGGGGCAACTCATGAAGGTGAAGCGACCCGAACAGCCGCGTGAGGCGGATCGCAGGCGTGGGGTGCGGCAGCCCCCGCGAGGGGGTGGACGGCGGGGTGAGGCTCCGCCGCGCAAGCGTCGGCCGGTCTCTGAACAACGGCCCGCGCGTACCGCGCCGGGTACCGGACCGATTCAACGACCGGGGACCCGCCCGGCGCGGCCCAAGAGCGCCAGCCAGGCCAAGGCTCGGGCAAAGGCGCGTAAAGCCAAGGCTCCCAAGGTCGTCCGCCCGCCACTGCGGGTGCGGTTGCGGGAGCGGCTCCTGGTTCGGTTGGCATCGATCGAACTGAATCCGCGCGTTCTCATCGCGAGGGTCCCGTTCGTCGTGCTGGTGATCGCCGCGCTGGGTATCGGGCTCGCGGTCACGCTGTGGTTGTCGACCGGATCGGCGGAGCGGTCCTACCAGTTGGGGCATGCCCGCCAGGTCAATGAGGGCCTGTCGCAACAGAAAGAGGCCTTGGAGCGCGACGTCCTCGAGGCGCAGGCGGCGCCGGCGCTGGCCGAGTCGGCGCGCAATCTGGGCATGATCCCGTCGCGCGACACCGCTCATCTGGTGCAGGACGGCACAGGCAACTGGACGGTGGTCGGCACCCCCAAGCCCGCCGAAGGCGTGCCACCGCCCCCGTTGAACACGCCGTTGCCGGAGGAGGCCCCGCCGCCGCCCCCCGCGGCTCCGGCGCCGCGGGTCGTGGACCCACGGGAGTTGACGGTGCGTACACCGCGTGCGCTCAACCCGGTCGCACCGGGTCTTCCGGTTCCCCAAGCCGAGGCGCCGCACGGGGCGCCGGGTGCGTTGCCCCCGGTTCCCGGCCCGGTCCCGGTTCCCCAGGCGCCGCCGGCGCCGGCTCCCGACGTGCTCGCCGCACCTGCGCCGGCCCCCACCCCGCCGCAGGTGCCGGTGGCCGGGGTGCCGACCGCTCCCGGACCGGTCCTCGCCGCGCCGGCTCCCGCACCGGCCGCACCGATGCCCGCCGCACCCGCTGCGGCGCCGGCAGCTCCCGCGCCCGCGCTGGCCGCACCGGCACCGGCCACTCCGCTTGAGCAGTTCAGCCCGCCGGTGGCACCGGCCGCACACGTCCCCGCGGCCGCCATGAACGTCCCGGCACCGGCAGCATGAGCCGCCGCCAGGACCGCCGGACACCTGCGACGCCGCAGCGGGGTAAACCGGCCGCATCCGGGCAGGGGCACGAGGCGCGGCTACGCCGTACTCGGATCGCGACTCCTGACGCAGGTTTGCGGAGTTCGTCTTTCGTGTTCCGGCACCGGGCCGGCAACGTGGTCATGTTCGGAGTGTTGATCATCGCGGCCGCCCAGTTGTTCAGCCTCCAGGTGCCCCGGGCGGCGGGTCTGCGGGCCGAGGCAGCCGGTCAGCTCAAGGTCACCGACGTGAATCCGGCCATGCGCGGCAGCATCATCGACCGTAACGATGACAAGTTGGCATTCACGATCGAGGCCAAGGCGCTGACTTTCCAGCCGGTGCGGGTCCGCAAGCAACTGGAGGAGGCCAAGGCCAAGTCGGCCGATGCGCCCGATCCGGATCACCGGCTGACCGAGATCGCCAAGGAGGTGGCCACCCGGCTGGACAACCGCCCCGATGCCAAGACCGTGCTCAAGAAGCTGCGCAGCAACGAGACTTTCGTCTATCTGGCCCGTGCGGTCGATCCGGCGATCGCCGGTGCGATCACCGACAAGTTCCCCGAGGTGGGCTCGGAACGCCAGGATTTGCGGCAGTATCCGGGCGGCTCGCTTGCGGCGAACATCGTCGGCGGAATCGATTGGGACGGACACGGTCTGCTCGGACTGGAGGATTCGCTCGACGCGGTCTTGGCCGGTGCTGACGGCTCGGTGACGTATGACCGTGGTTCGGACGGCGTGGTGATCCCGGGCAGTTACCGCAACCGCCACGATGCGGTCAACGGGTCCACCGTGCAACTGACCCTTGACGACGACATCCAGTACTACGTCCAGCAGCAGGTACAACAGGCCAAGGACGCCTCGGGTGCCAAGAACGTCTCCGCGGTTGTGCTCGACGCGAAAACCGCTGAGGTGCTGGCGATGTCGAACGACAACACGTTCGACCCGAGCCAGGACATCGGGCGTCAGGAGAATCGGCAGATGGGCAACCTGCCGGTGTCCTCGCCGTTCGAGCCGGGTTCGGTCAACAAGATCATCACCGCGGCGACGGCCATCGAGTTGGGGCTGACGAGTCCGGACGAGGTCCTGCAGGTGCCCGGCTCGATCGACATGGGCGGCGTCACCGTCAATGACGCCTGGAACCACGGGGTCATGCCGTACACCACCACCGGGGTATTCGGGAAGTCGTCCAACGTTGGCACCTTGATGCTGGCTCAGCGGATCGGCCCGGAGCGGTTCTACGAGATGGTGCGCAAGTTCGGCCTTGGCCAACGCACCGGTGTCGGGCTGCCGGGTGAGAGCTCCGGCCTGGTCCCGCCGATCGATCAGTGGTCGGGCAGTTCGTTCTCCAATCTGCCGATCGGACAGGGTCTTTCGATGACGCTGCTGCAGATGGCGGCGATGTACCAGACCATCGCCAACGACGGCGTGCGGATCCCGCCGCGGATCATCAAGTCCACGATCGGGCCGGACGGCAGTCGTACCGACGAACCACGGCCCGAGGGCGTCCGGGTGGTGTCGGCAGAAACCGCCCGCACGGTGCGCAACATGTTCCGCGCCATCGTGCAACGCGATCCGATGGGCGTGCAGCAGGGCACCGGTCCCCAGGCCGCGGTCGAGGGCTACCAGATCGCCGGCAAGACCGGTACCGCGCAGCAGATCAATCCGGCGTGCGGCTGCTACTACAACGACGTCTACTGGATCACCTTCGCGGGCATGGCGCCGGCAGACGATCCGCGCTACGTCGTCGGCATCATGATGGACGCGCCGCACCGGGCAGCCGACGGCTCACCCGGATCCTCGGCGGCCCCGCTGTTCCACAACATCGCTTCGTGGCTGCTGCAACGGCACAACGTCCCGTTGTCGCCGGATCCCGGTCCGCGGTTGACCCTGCAGGCGACCTGACCCCCACAGTCATGGCTATCGCGGTCGGCGGACCGCAGATGGGTACTGTGGCATGGCCATGAAGCTGCGTCCCAGCCGTCCCGCCGGCCAATATCTCGTGTCGCTCGCCGAACAGGTCAGGGCAACCTCCGCCGCCGGAAGTCTCTCGCCGGAACTCCGGGTGACGGGAGTTACCCTGCGCGGCCAGGACGCCCGGCCGGGTGACCTGTTCGCCGCACTGCCGGGCTCGGCGGTGCACGGGGCCCGTTACGCGGCCGACGCCGTCGCCGCCGGCGCGGTGGCGGTGCTCACCGATCAGACCGGCGCGGCCGAACTCGCCGGGCTCGACGTCCCGATCCTGGTCCATGCCGACCCTCGCTCGGTGCTCGGTGACGTGGCCGCCGAGGTGTACGGCCGGCCCTCGGAGCGGCTGACCGTGATCGGGGTGACCGGAACGTCGGGTAAGACGACGACCACGTATCTGGTGGAGGCCGGTCTGCGTGCCGCGGGCCGGGTGGCCGGGTTGATCGGCACGGTCGGGGTGCGGATCGACGGCCGTGACGTGCCGAGTTCGCTGACGACGCCCGAGGCGCCGGATCTGCAGGCGTTGTTGGCCGTGATGGTCGAAAGCGGGGTGGACACCGTGGTGATGGAGGTGTCCAGCCATGCGCTGACGTTGGGTCGTGTCGACGGCATCGCGTTCGCGCTGGGCGGGTTCACCAACCTCTCGCGCGACCACCTGGATTTCCACCCCACGATGGCCGACTACTTCGAGGCCAAGGCCCGGCTGTTCGACCCCCGGTCACGTAACCACGCCGCGGCAGCAGTGATCTGCGTCGACGACGAGGCCGGCGCCGCCATGGCCCACCGGGCGCAGGAGGTAGTGACGGTCAGCGCCTCGGGCCGGTCCGCGGACTGGCAGGTGCGCGACGTCACGGCCGTCGGAGTGGGCTCCCAGCAGTTCACCCTCGTCGATCCCGCCGGCGCGTCGCACCGGATGCAGATCGGACTGACCGGCGGATACAACGTCGCCAACGCGGCCCTGGCGATCGCGCTGCTGGCCGGAGCCGGGGTGTCGCCCGAGCAGGCCGCTGCGGACCTGGCGACGGCCACCGTTCCCGGCCGGCTGCAGCCGATCGACCGGGGGCAGCCGTTCCTGGCGTTGGTGGACTACGCGCACAAGCCGGGTGCGCTGCAGGCGGTACTGGAGACGCTGCGGGCGTCGGGGCCGGGCCGCATCGGGGTGGTGTTCGGGGCCGGCGGCAACCGGGATACGGGCAAGCGCGGGCCGATGGGGCGGGTCGCCGCGGAACTGGCCGACCTTGTCGTCGTCACCGATGACAACCCCCGCGACGAAGATCCGGGACTGATCCGGGCGGCGATCATGGCCGGGGCCGCGCAAGCCTCGACGGGCGCCGAGGTGGCCGAGGTCGCCGACCGGCGCGCCGCGATCGAGTACGCCGTGGCCTGGGCCGGCCCCGGTGACATCGTGTTGATCGCCGGAAAAGGCCATGAGAGTGGGCAGACCGCCGGTGGCCACACCCGGCCGTTCGACGATCGCGACGAGCTCGCGGCGGCGTTGGAGGCACTCAAGACAGGGGAGACGGGTACGTGATCGAGATGACCATCGCCAGGATCGCCGAGATCGTGGGCGGCGAACTGGTCGACATCACCGCTGAAGAGGCGGCGGTCACCCGGGTCACCGGCACGGTGGAGTTCGACTCGCGTGCGGTCGGCCCCGGTGGGTTGTTCCTGGCGCTGCCCGGGGCGCGTTCCGACGGGCACGACTTCGCCGCCGCGGCGGTGGCCGCCGGGGCCGTGGCAGTTCTGGCGGCCCGGCCGGTCGGCGTCCCGGCCATCGTCGTGCAAGCTGCCCCCGGAGCAGCCGACAGTGCTTCGGGCGCTTTGGAATTCGACACCGATGGCTCCGGTGCGGCGGTACTGGCCGCGCTGGCCAAGTTGGCTGCGGCGGTGGCCGCCGAACTCGTCGCCGGTGGGCTGAAGATCATCGGGGTGACGGGATCCTCGGGTAAGACCTCGACCAAGGATCTGCTGGCCGCGGTGCTGGCCCCGCTCGGAGAGGTGATCGCGCCGCCGGGCTCGTTCAACAACGAGCTCGGGCATCCCTGGACGGTGCTGCGGGCCACGCCCGAGACCGACTACCTGATCCTGGAGATGTCGGCCCGGCATCCCGGCAATATCGCCGCGCTGGCGGCCATCGCGCCGCCGCAGATCGCGGTGGTGCTCAACGTGGGCACCGCGCATCTCGGCGAGTTCGGTTCGCGCGAGGCCATTGCCATGACGAAAGCCGAGTTGCCGCAAGCGGTTCCAGCCTCCGGCGTGGTCATTCTCAACGCGGACGACTCCGCGGTGGCGGCGATGGCCGAGGTGACCGAGGCCCGGGTGGTGCGGGTCTCGCGTGAGCCGGGTTCCCAGGTCGACGTCTGGGCGGGCCCGGTCACCCTCGACGAGCTGGCCCGCCCGCGGTTCACGCTGCACGCCGGCGGGGACGAGACCGAGGTGACGCTCGCGGTGCACGGTGACCATCAGGTGAGCAACGCGTTGTGTGCGGCCGCCGTCGCGCTGCAGTGCGGTGCCGGCTTGGAACAGGTGGCCACGGCGCTGGCGGGTGCCGGTCCGGTCTCGCGGCATCGCATGCAGGTCGCCACCCGTGCCGACGGCGTGACGGTGATCAACGACGCCTACAACGCCAACCCGGATTCGATGCGTGCCGGGCTCAAGGCGTTGGCCTGGATGGCCCGCCGGGCTGCCGGAGATGCGGGCGGGGGGAAACGTCGCAGTTGGGCGGTACTGGGTGAGATGGCCGAACTCGGTGACGACACGATTACCGAGCACGACGCCATCGGTCGGTTCGCCGTGCGCTTAGATGTGTCTCGATTAATCGTCGTCGGCACCGGGAGGACTATGAACGCCATGCACCACGGCGCGGTGATGGAGGGTTCGTGGGGATCTGAGTCCACGATGGTCGACGACGCCGACGCTGCACTGGCCCTGCTGCGCGCTGAGCTGCAACCCGGGGACGTGGTGCTGGTGAAGGCATCCAACTCGGTGGGCTTGGGTGCCTTGGCCGACGCGTTGGTCACCGCCGGGGGCGGCGACCGATGAAGCTCATCCTGATCGCCGTCGGCATCGCACTGACGGTGTCGATCCTGCTGACGCCTGCGCTCATCCGGTTGTTCACCAAGCGCGGGCTGGGCCATGAGATCCGGGAGGACGGTCCGGCCAGCCACGCCAAGAAGCGCGGCACCCCGTCGATGGGCGGGGTGGCAATCGTGGCCGGCATCTGGGCGGCGTATCTGGGGACCCACCTGGTCGGCGTGGCGTTGGGCGGAGAGGGTCCGTCGGCGTCGGGGCTGCTGGTGCTGGGCCTGGCCACGATGCTCGGCCTGGTCGGATTCGTCGACGATCTGATCAAGCTGCGGCGCTCGCGCAACCTCGGATTGAACAAGACCGCCAAGACCGTCGGTCAGTTGACCGCCGCGGTGCTGTTCGGCGTGCTGGTCCTGCAGTTCCGCAACGGCGACGGCCTGACCCCGGGCAGTCCGGATCTGTCCTATGTCCGCGAGATCGCCACCGTGACCCTGGCCTCCTGGGTGTTCGTGGTGTTCTGCGTGGTGATCGTCAGCGCGTGGTCCAACGCGGTGAACTTCACCGACGGCCTCGACGGCCTGGCGGCCGGCGCAATGGCGATGGTGTGCGCGGCCTATGTGCTGATCACGTTCTGGCAGTACCGCAACGCCTGCGCCACCGCGCCCGGCCTGGGCTGCTACAACGTGCGCGACCCGCTGGACCTGGCGATCATCGCCGCCGCCACGGCCGGGGCCTGCATCGGCTTCCTGTGGTGGAATGCCGCACCGGCCAAGATCTTCATGGGCGACACCGGCTCGCTGGCGCTGGGCGGCATCATCGCCGGGTTGTCGGTGACCAGCCGTACCGAGATCCTGGCGGTGGTGCTGGGCGCGCTGTTCGTGGCCGAGGTGACCTCGGTGGTGGTGCAGATCCTGGCGTTCCGCACCACGGGCCGCCGGGTGTTCCGGATGGCGCCGTTCCATCACCATTTCGAGTTGGTGGGTTGGGCCGAGACCACGGTGATCATCCGGTTCTGGCTGCTGACGGCGATCGCCTGCGGCCTGGGCGTGGCGTTGTTCTACAGCGAGTGGCTCACCGCTGTCGGGGCCTGACGTGCCGGCCGGTGAGCTGTCGCTGCTGACACCCGGCGCGCCGGTGTTGGTTACCGGTGCCGGGGTGACGGGCCGGGCCGTGCTGGCGGCGCTGGCGCCGCTGGGAGTGGCGGCCACCCTGTGTGATGACAATGCCGAGGCCCTGCGGTCGTACGCCGAGCAGGGCACCGCGGTCATCGATCCCGCCGGCGCCATCGCCGGCATCGCCGATTACGCGCTGGTGGTGACGAGCCCGGGATTCCCGCCCACGGCCCCCGTGCTGGCCGCCGCCGCGTCGGCCGGGGTACCGATCTGGGGCGACGTCGAACTGGCCTGGCGGCTGGACGCCGCCGGTCGGTACGGACCGCCGCGGCGCTGGTTGGTGGTCACCGGCACCAACGGCAAGACCACCACGACCTCGATGCTGCACGACATGTTGCTGGCCGATGGGCGACGGAGCTTGTTGTGCGGCAACATCGGTGACCCGGTGCTGGCCGTGCTGGACCAGCCCGCCGACCACCTCGCGGTCGAGCTGTCCAGTTTCCAATTGCACTGGGCGCCGTCTCTGCGGCCGGAGGCCGGTGTGGTGCTCAATGTCGCCGAGGATCATCTGGACTGGCACGGGTCGATGGCGGCCTACGCCGCCGACAAAGCCCGGGCACTGGCCGGACGGGTGGCGGTGGTCGGTCTCGACGATCCGGTGGCGGCGGGACTGTTGCCGGCCGCCGCGGCGCCGGTGCGGGTCGGCTTTCGGCTGGGGGAGCCCGAGCCGGGGGAGCTCGGGGTACGCACCGGCACGCTCGTCGACCGCGCCTTTGGCGACGACGTCGAGCTGGCGGATTCGGCGACGATTCCGGTGGCGGGGCCCGTCGGGGTGCTTGACGCGTTGGCCGCCTCGGCGCTGGCCCGTGCGGTCGGGGTGTCGCCGCGGTCCATCGCGTCGGCCTTGGCGTCGTTTCAGGTCGGCAGGCACCGGGCCGAGCCGGTCGGGGTGGTCGACGGAGTGAGTTTCGTCGACGATTCCAAGGCCACCAACCCCCATGCCGCACAGGCCTCGATCACCGCGTTCGACCGGGTGGTCTGGATCGCCGGAGGATTGCTGAAAGGCGCATCGGTCGACGAGTTGGTCCATGCAGTGGCGAATCGGCTGGTCGGAGTGGTGTTGATCGGCCGCGACCGGCACATGGTTGCCGATGCGTTATCGCGACACGCCCCGGATGTCCCCGTCGTCGAGGTTGTGACGGGGGAGGATTCTGGGGTGCTTGAGACAAATGAGTCCCTTGGTGATCATGTGACTCGTGTGATCGAAGTCGGTGACCGGCCGGTCTCCGACGCGGTCATGGCGGCGGTCGTAGCTGCCGCCCGCGGGCTGGCCGCCCCGGGCGACACCGTTTTGCTGGCCCCGGCAGGCGCGTCCTTCGATCAGTTCAGCGGCTACGGTCAGCGCGGCGATGCGTTCGCCGGGGCCGTGTGCGCCGCGATCGGGTAGACGAGGGTGGTCAGCATCCTGGCCCGGTTGCGCCGCGGCAGCGGTGACGCGACCGGCGGGGCCGACGATGCCGCCGCGGCTGCCGCGGCGGGATCCGCCGAGTCCAGCTCCACGGCCGCCGCGACGCCACGCACGCGCTTCGGTGTCTGGCTCGGTCGACCGATGACCTCGTTTCACCTGATCATCGCGGTCACCGCGCTGCTCACCACGCTCGGTCTGATCATGGTGCTCTCGGCCTCGGGGGTGTACTCCTACGATTTCGACGGCTCGCCGTGGGCGGTGTTCGGCCGGCAGGTGATGTGGACCGTCGTCGGGTTGATCGCGTTCTACCTGGCCTTACGAATCCCGGTGCGGACGCTGCGCCGGCTGGCCTTTCCCGGTTTCGCCTTCACCATCGTGCTGCTGGTGCTGGTGCTCATCCCCGGCATCGGCAAGGTGGCCAACGGGTCGCGCGGCTGGTTCGTCGTCGCCGGCTTCTCCATGCAGCCCTCGGAACTGGCCAAGATCGCGTTCGCCATCTGGGGTGCACATCTGCTCGCGGCCCGGCGCATGGAGCGGGCGTCACTGCGCGAGATGCTGATCCCGCTGGTCCCCGCCGCGGTGATCGCTCTGGCATTGATCGTCGCCCAGCCCGACCTGGGGCAGACCGTGTCGCTGAGCATCATCCTGCTGGGCCTGCTCTGGTACGCCGGACTGCCGCTGCGCGTCTTCCTGTCGTCGTTGCTGGCGGCGGTCCTCGCGGCCGGCGTGCTGGCACTTTCCGCCGGTTACCGGTCTGACCGGGTGCAATCCTGGCTGGACCCGGCGGCCGATTCCCAAGGCATCGGCTACCAGTCCCGGCAGGCCCGGTTCGCGCTGGCCAACGGCGGCATCTTCGGTGACGGCCTCGGCCAGGGCACCGCCAAGTGGAACTATCTACCCAACGCACACAACGACTTCATCTTCGCGATCATCGGCGAAGAGCTCGGCTTCATCGGTGCGGTGGGGCTGCTGGCACTGTTCGGCTTGTTCGCCTACACCGGGATGCGCATCGCCCGGCGTTCGGCCGATCCGTTCCTGCGCCTGCTGGCGGCCACCACCACGCTGTGGGTGGTCGGCCAGATGTTCATCAACGTCGGTTACGTGGTGGGGCTGTTGCCGGTGACCGGGCTGCAGCTGCCGCTGATCTCGGCCGGCGGGTCATCCCAGGCCACAACGCTTTTGATGATGGGTTTGATCACCAACGCGGCTCGGCACGAGCCTGAGGCGGTGGCCGCGTTGCGGGCCGGGAGCGACGATCGGATGAACCGGCTGCTGCGGCTTCCGCTCCCCGAACCCTACGTCCCCACCCGGTTGGAGGTGGCCCGCAACCGCCTGCACGACCGCCGCAAGGCGCCCACCCGCAGCCCGGGCAAGGCTGGCACCAAACCGGCCCCGAAAAAGACCGCCAAACAAGCAACCAAGCAGGCCGGCAAGCAAGGCTCGGCCAGACAACCCGCGGCCCGGCGCCGCGCCCCGCAAGGCGCGGACGGTCGCGGCGGGCGGTCCGGACGGGCCCGCGTCCAGCAGCCGGCCGGAACCGGCAGGTCGTCGGTCCGATATGGTGCAGGCCAGCGGAAACAGGGTCGACGGACCCGGACTTTGGAAGGTCAGCGTTACGGGTGAGCCGGATTTCTGATCCTCGGGGGCAGGAGCGAAGTGACCGGGGGATATCAGTCGTTCTCGCCGGTGGCGGGACGGCGGGTCACGTCGAGCCGGCGATGGCGGTGGCCGACGCGCTGCGGGAGCTCGACCCGCAGGTGCGTATCACCGCCCTCGGCACGGCCCGGGGCCTGGAGACCCGGCTGGTGCCGCAGCGCGGGTATGACCTGGAGTTGATCACCCCGGTCCCGCTGCCGCGCAAGCCGTCGGGCGATCTGGTGCGGTTGCCGCTGCGGGTGCGTACCGCGATCCGCGAGACCCGCTCGGTGCTCGCCGGCGTTGAAGCCGACGTGGTGATCGGCTTCGGCGGGTACGTGGCGCTGCCGGCCTATCTCGCCGCGCGCGGCGGCTTCGGCCTGCGCGGGCGTCGCCGTGCCGTTCCGGTGGTGGTCCATGAGGCGAACGCCAGCGCGGGGCTGGCCAACCGGGTCGGTGCCATCTCGGCGCGCCGGGTGCTCTCGGCGGTCCCCGAGCCGGGGTTGCGCAAGGTCGAGGTCGTCGGGGTGCCGGTGCGCGCCGCGATCACCTCGCTGGACCGTGCGGCGCTGCGGGCCGAAGCGCGGGCATTCTTCGGATTTGCCCCGGATGCCAAGGTGCTGTTGGTGTTCGGTGGCTCCCAGGGGGCACAGTCGATCAACCGCGCGGTGTCCTCGGCGGCCGGGGCCCTTGCGGCTGCGGGTGTTTCGGTTCTGCACGCCCATGGGCCCAAGAACACCCTGGAGCTTCCGGCCGCCGACGCGGGCGCGCCCCCCTACGTCGCGGTGCCCTACCTGGACCGGATGGATCTGGCCTATGCCGCAGCGGATCTCGCGATCTGCCGCTCCGGGGCGATGACCGTGGCCGAGGTGACCGCCGTGGGTCTGCCCGCGGTGTACGTCCCGCTGCCGATCGGCAACGGTGAGCAGCGGTTCAATGCGTTGCCGGTGGTGTCGGCCGGCGGCGGCGTCATCGTCGACGACGCCGATCTCACCGGTGAGTTCGTGGCCGATACCGTCGCGGCATTGATGACCGATGACGCGCGCTTGGCCGCGATGACGGCAGCCGCGTCGCTGTCCGGCCATCCCGATGCGGCCCGGCAGGTAGCGCAGGTTGCCCTCGATGTCGTCCGTGACCAACGAAAGAAGCTGCGGTGAACGGTAATTCACTTCCGGCCGAGTTGGAGCGGGTGCACATGGTCGGGATCGGAGGAGCCGGGATGTCGGGTGTGGCCCGCATCCTGCTGGACCGTGGCGGGCTGGTCTCGGGATCGGACGCCAAGGAGTCACGCGGCGTGGTCGCGTTGCGGGCCCGCGGTGCCGAGATCCGGATCGGCCATGACGCGGCGTCACTGGATCTGTTGCCGGGTGGGCCGACCGCTGTGGTCACCACCCACGCGGCGATCCCCAAGACGAATCCGGAACTGGTCGAGGCTCGGCGTCGGGGAATCCCGGTGATCCTGCGGCCGGTGGTGCTGGCCAAACTGATGGCCGGCTACACCACGGTGATGGTGACCGGAACCCACGGCAAGACCACCACCACGTCGATGCTCATCGTGGCGTTGCAGCACAGCGGTTTCGATCCGTCGTTCGCCGTCGGCGGGGAGTTGGGTGAGGCGGGGACCAATGCCCACCACGGCAGTGGGACGTGCTTTGTCGCCGAGGCCGACGAGAGCGACGGCTCGCTGCTGGAGTACACCCCGAATGTCGCGGTGGTCACCAACATCGAGGCTGACCATCTGGACTTCTTCGGTAGCGAGCAGGCCTACACAGAGGTCTTCTCCGCCTTCGTCGACCGCATCGCACCCGGTGGTGCGCTGGTGGTGTGTACCGACGATCCGGGATCTGCGACTCTCGCCGAACATACTGCGGCACTGGGAATCCGGGTCTTGCGCTACGGCAGCTCCCCGGCCGATGACCTGGCGGGCACTCTGCTGAATTGGGAGCAACAGGGGACCGGTGCGGTGGCCCATATCCAACTCGCCGGTGAGCCGCATCCGCGGGCGATCCGCCTGGCGGTACCGGGCCGGCACATGGCGCTCAATGCGCTGGCGGCGTTGCTGGCCGCCATCGAGGTGGGCGCGTCGGCGGAAACCGTGCTCGACGGGCTGGCCGAATTCGAGGGCGTGCGACGGCGTTTCGAGCTGGTGGGTTCGACGGCCGGGGTTCGGGTGTTCGATGACTACGCGCACCATCCCACCGAGGTGCGGGCCACGCTGGAGGCCGCTCGCTCCGTCGTGGCCCAGACCGGTGGCCGGGTCCTCGTCGCGTTCCAGCCCCACTTGTACTCGCGCACCGCGACTTTCGCGACCGAATTCGGCGCCGCACTCAGTGCCGCCGACGAGGTCTTCGTCCTTGACGTCTACGGTGCGCGCGAGCAGCCGCTGCCCGGGATCAGTGGCGCCACGGTCGCCGAACATGTCACCTCGGCAGTCACCTACGTGCCCGATTTCTCGGCGGTGGCAGCGACGGTGGCAGCTGCGGCCCGCTCCGGGGATGTGGTGCTCACCATGGGCGCCGGCGATGTCACGATGCTCGGCCAGGAGATCCTGACCGAGCTCGGAATCAAGGCCAACCGCAGCGCCCCGGGCCGTTCGTCCTCGGAGTCGCCGTGACCGAGGCGGGTCCCGGCGGTCCCGACGAGGTGACCGAGGTTCCCGGCGAGGCGGACACCCCGCCGCCCGCGGCCGGGCCGAATTCACCGCCCGCGGCCGACCCCGATTCGCCGCCCGCGGAGGGCTCCGACTCGCCGCCCGCGGGAGAACCCGACTACGAGGGCCCCCGCCGCCGGGCCCGCCGTGAGCGCGCCGAGCGCCGTGCCGCGCGGGACCGCGCGATGGCCATCGAGCAGGCTCGCCGCGAGGCCAAGCGCCGGATCGGTCAATCTGCAGATGCGCCGAACACGGTGGCCCGCAGCACTGTTCGCGGTCTCAAGGTGCTGCTGTGGACCGCGCTGGCAAGCGTGGTGGCGGTGGCGCTGGGCCTGGTGCTGTATTTCACGCCGGTGATGTCGGCCCGCACCGTGGCGGTCACGGGCGCGGCCGCGGTGCCCACCGAGCAGGTGTTGGCGGCCGCGGCGGTGGCGCCGGGCACGCCGCTGTTGCAGATCGACACGGACGCGGTCGCCGAACGCGTCGCCGCCATCCGGCGTATCGCCACCGCACGGGTGCAGCGGGAGTACCCGTCGACCCTGCGGATCACCGTGGTCGAGCGGGTCCCGGTGGTGGTCAAGGATTATCCGGACGGGCCGCATCTGTTCGACCGCGACGGCGTCGACTTCGCCACCGAGCCGCCTCCGCCCACACTGCCGTATCTCGATACCGACCATCCCGGCCCCAAGGACCCGGCCACCAAGGCCGCCCTCGAAGTGATGCTGGCCTTGCCGCCGGATGTGGTCGCCCAGGTCGGCCGGATCGCCGCGCCATCGGTGGCCTCGATCGCGTTGACGCTCACCGATGGCCGAGTCGTGGTGTGGGGGACCAACGACCGGACCGAGGAAAAGGCGCTGAAGTTGGCCGCCCTGTTGACCCAGCCGGGCCACACCTACGACGTCTCGAGCCCGGATCTGCCCACGGTGAAGTAGACCGCCCGCGAAGAGATTCGGGTCTTCGGCAGAAATTGCCGCACGCGCGTCGGCGCGCCTGCCACGATCGGCGCCGTTGGCCCCCTACCGTTCTGTTTGCGCGGAACTACTTGACATAACTCTAAGCCTATGGTTGAGGTTGAGGGTTTGCTCGGGAGGATTCGGCGTCAGAAGCACTGTGAACACCCGACTTGGGAGGAAGACCACGATGACCCCCCCGCATAACTACCTCGCGGTAATCAAGGTGGTTGGTATCGGCGGCGGCGGTGTCAACGCCGTCAACCGAATGATCGAACAGGGCCTCAAGGGCGTCGAGTTCATCGCGATCAACACCGACGCACAGGCACTGCTGATGAGTGACGCCGACGTCAAGCTCGATGTCGGGCGTGACTCCACCCGTGGCCTCGGTGCCGGGGCGGATCCCGAGGTCGGCCGCAAGGCAGCCGAGGACGCCAAGGACGACATCGAAGAGCTGCTGCGCGGCGCCGACATGGTGTTCGTCACCGCCGGTGAGGGCGGCGGCACCGGAACCGGCGGCGCGCCGGTGGTGGCGTCGATCGCCCGCAAGCTCGGTGCACTCACCGTCGGCGTGGTGACGCGGCCGTTCTCGTTCGAGGGCAAGCGCCGAAGCAACCAGGCCGAGAACGGCATCCAGACCTTGCGCGAGAGCTGCGACACCCTCATCGTCATCCCCAACGACCGGCTGCTGCAGATGGGTGACGCCGCAGTGTCGTTGATGGACGCCTTCCGCAGCGCCGACGAGGTGCTGCTCAACGGTGTTCAGGGCATCACCGATCTGATCACCACGCCCGGGTTGATCAACGTCGACTTCGCCGACGTCAAAGGCGTGATGAGCGGGGCGGGTACCGCGTTGATGGGCATCGGCTCGGCGCGCGGTGACGGCCGGGCACTCAAGGCCGCCGAGATCGCGATCAACTCGCCGCTGCTGGAAGCCTCAATGGAGGGTGCCCAGGGTGTGCTGCTGTCGGTGGCCGGCGGTAGTGATCTGGGTCTGTTCGAGATCAACGAGGCCGCCTCGCTCGTGCAGGACGCGGCGCACCCCGAGGCCAACATCATCTTCGGCACCGTGATCGACGACTCGCTGGGTGACGAGGTGCGGGTCACGGTCATCGCCGCCGGATTCGACAGTGCGGGGCCGAGCCGTAAGCCGGTGGTCAGCCCGAGCGCGGCGCAGACCCAGCCGATCGCCACGGCGCGGGCGGGCAAGGTGACGACGTCGCTGTTCGAGCCGACGGACGCGGCGAGCGTGCCGGCGCACACCAATGGCGCCACCGTCAGTGTCGGCGGGGACGGAGACGGCGGGATCTCCGACGACGATGTCGACGTGCCGCCGTTCATGCGGCACTGACTCGGGCTTCACGGGCGGTTCGGATACTGGGATCGTGAGTGTGCGTATTCGCCGGGTGACCACCACCCGGGCCGGCGGTGTCTCGGCGCCCCCGTTCGATTCGTTCAACCTTGGCGATCACGTCGGTGACGATCCGGCCGCCGTGGCCCAGAACCGTCGTCGGCTGGCCGCCGCTGTGGGTGCCGATGCGCTGGTGTGGATGAATCAGGTGCACAGTGATCACGTCGTCACGGTGGACGGTCCGCACCGGGGCGCGGTCGAAAATACCGATGCATTGGTGACGTCGCGGCCGGGTTTGGCTTTGGTGGTGGTGACCGCTGATTGTGTGCCGGTATTAATGGGCGATGCCCGGGCCGGCGTGGTGGCCGCCGTTCATGCCGGACGGGTGGGTGCACAAAAAGGCATCGTCGCGCGGACGGTCGAGGCCATGGTGGCCGCCGGCGCACATGTCGGGGATATCTCGGTGCTGCTCGGGCCCGCGGTCAGCGGCGCCAACTACGAGGTGCCCGAATCGATGGCCGCCGATGTCGAGGCGGCGCTGCCCGGGTCGCGCACCACCACCTCCCGCGGTACGCCCGGGTTGGATCTGCGGGCCGGAATCGCCCGGCAGCTAACGGGTTTGGGCGTCACCGCGATCGACGTCGACCCGAGGTGCACGGTCGCCGACCGGGCGCTGTTCAGCCATCGCCGTGACGCGCCGACCGGACGGCTGGCGAGTGTCGTGTGGATGGAGCCGAGCCGATGAACCGATCACAGAAAGAAAGCCGAGTGGATCGCGAGTGAGCCTGAGATGAGCACCGTGCAGCGCGGGCGTGATGCCGACCGGACGGCCGAATTGACCGCCGCGCTCGGTGCGGCGCGGGCACGTTTGGCGCGGGCGGCAGAATCGGCCGGACGAAATGTCAATGACATCGAATTACTGCCGATTACAAAATACTTTCCGGCCTCCGATGTCATTATTCT
Source organism: Mycobacterium sp. NS-7484 (assembly GCF_001953975.1). Lineage (GTDB taxonomy): Bacteria > Actinomycetota > Actinomycetes > Mycobacteriales > Mycobacteriaceae > Mycobacterium. Next base: position 50,871 of record NZ_MBEJ01000110.1, on the reverse strand, counting down.
GAACCAATTAGGGTGCCTGGCATTTGGTGAATCCCGCGAACAAGAGGCCGCCAATAAAGTCGCGGAGGTTCGCGAGAAATTGCCGGAGGCGCCGATTCGCTGGCACATGGTGGGGCGCATCCAGAGGAACAAGGCGCGGGCCGTCGCGGGGTGGGCGCATACCGCGCACTCGGTGGACAGCATGCGTCTGTTGACCGCACTGGACCGGGCGGCGAGCGAGGCGCTGTCGGCCGGCACGCGGAGCGCGCCGTTGCGGGTCTACATCCAGATCAGTCTCGACGGGGACACCGCACGCGGCGGCGTCGATGTGAACGACGGGGCGCTGGTTGACGAGATCTGCGGCTCAGCGAACGCCGCCACGGGTCTGGAGTTCATCGGGTTGATGGGCGTCCCGCCGCTGGAGTCCGACCCGGACGACGCTTTTTCCCGGCTGGCCGCCGAGCGGGACCGGGTGCAGCGCGACTACCAGCACCGGCTGGAACTGTCGGCCGGGATGTCCGGAGACCTCGACATCGCCGTCAAACATGGATCGACGTGTGTGCGTGTCGGAACCGCGATCCTGGGGCAACGCCCGCTAACGTCACCCGCAGTAGTCACACCAGTCACATCTTCATCACAGACATCACCACCCCCACGGTCAGCAGAAGGGTCGCCGAGATGAGCACACTGCACAAGGTCAAGGCCTACTTCGGCATGGCGCCGATGGAGGACTACGACGACGAGTACTACGAGGACGACGAGCGCGCGCCCCGCAGCTACGCCCGGCGTCCCCGTGACGAGCGGTTCGAAGAGGACAGCTACGGCTACGAGGGTCCCGAGTACGACGACGGCCCGGCCTACCGCGGTGGCTATGCCGGCGGTTTCGCCGACGAGCAGCGGTTCGAGCCGCGGATGCGCGGGCCCCGTGAATTTGACCGGGCGGCACCGCGTTTGGGCGCGCTGCGCGGCAGCACCCGTGGTGCGCTGGCAATGGACCCGCGTCGGATGGCCGAGCTCTTCGAGGCGGGCAGCCCGTTGTCGAAGATCACTACGTTGCGGCCCAAGGACTACAGCGAGGCCCGCACCATCGGTGAGCGGTTCCGTGACGGCACCCCGGTGATCATGGACCTGGTCTCGATGGACAACGCCGACGCCAAGCGCCTGGTCGACTTCGCCGCCGGCCTGGCGTTCGCCCTGCGTGGCTCGTTCGACAAGGTGGCCACCAAGGTCTTCCTGTTGTCGCCGGCCGACGTCGACGTCAGCGCCGAGGAGCGCCGCCGGATCGCCGAGGCCGGTTTCTACTCCTATCAGTAGGCCCCGACATACGTCGCGTCGACGCCGCCGCGTGCCCGATCGGCCCACCGGGCCCGGGTAGGCTGGCGGCGTCGCACTACCGGTTGACCACGTCGTCTGTGTGAGATGTGTCCGGCCTACGGCGACCTGTATCCAATGTCACACATCCTGCTGTAGTGAGGTCGGCTCAGTTGTCGCTGTTTTTCGAAATCCTCGGTTTCGCGCTGTTCATCTTTTGGCTGCTGCTCATCGCACGCGTCGTCGTCGAGTTCATCCGATCGTTCAGCCGTGACTGGCACCCCAGGGGTCTGACCGTCGTGGTGCTGGAGCTGATCATGACCGTCACCGACCCGCCCGTGAAACTCCTGCGGCGGCTCATTCCCCAGCTCACGATAGGCGCGGTCCGCTTCGATCTGTCGATCATGGTGCTGCTGCTCGCGGCGTTCATCGGCATGCAGCTGGCGTTCAACGCGGCCATGTAGATGTGAGTAGATCCGCTGCGTGCGCTCTCGATTCGAGCAGCTCCGGGCGTTTGCCGGACGCGCCGCAAATGCGTAAGAAGATTGAAATTCGTTCTTAAAAATAGGCCTCCACTGCAACCGCCGGGTCTGGTGTGACAGGATGGACGCCAGTTGCGTTCAAGCAAGGCTTTACACTTTTAGATCGGTTGACAGTCCAAGACTTCAAGGGGGCAGACAATGCCGCTCACACCAGCGGACGTCCATAACGTCGCGTTCAGCAAGCCGCCCATCGGCAAACGTGGCTACAACGAGGACGAGGTCGATGCCTTTCTCGATCTGGTTGAGAACGAACTGACTCGGCTCATCGAGGAGAACGCCGATCTTCGGCAGCGGGTGTCCGAGCTCGATTCCGAGCTGGCCTCGGCGCGTGCCGGTGGCGGCGCTGCGTCCAGCCAGTCCATCCCGGTCTACGAGCCCGAGCCCGAGCCCACTCCGGCGCCCCAGCCGGTGTACGAGGCCCCGCCGGCACCGGCCGCCCCCGCCGCGGCGCCGAGCGAGGACACCGCCGTGCGTGCCGCCCGCGTGCTCAGCCTGGCTCAGGACACCGCCGATCGCCTGACCTCCACGGCGAAGGCCGAGTCGGAGAAGCTGCTCTCGGATGCCCGCGCCCAGGCCGACGCCATGGTCAGCGATGCCCGCAAGACCGCCGAGACCACGGTCTCGGAGGCCCGTCAGCGCGCCGACGCGATGCTGGCCGATGCGCAGACCCGGTCCGAGACCCAGCTGCGTCAGGCCCAGGAGAAGGCCGACGCGCTGCAGGCCGACGCCGAGCGCAAGCACTCCGAGATCATGGGCACGATCAATCAGCAGCGCACGGTCCTGGAGGGCCGCCTGGAGCAGCTGCGCACGTTCGAGCGTGAATACCGGACCCGCCTGAAGACCTACCTGGAGTCGCAGCTCGAGGAGCTGGGCCAGCGCGGTTCGGCCGCACCGGTGGATTCCAGTGCCAACAACGACTCCGCCGGAGGATTCAGCCAGTTCAACCGCGGCAACAACTGACCGTCCGTCTGGCTTCTCGACACAGTCGTGAACCGGCCCGATCTCGGGGCCACCACACCTTAGGGTTGAACGATGTTGATCATTGCGCTCGTGCTTGCCGTCATCGGCCTGGCCGCGCTGGTGACCGCGGTGGTCACCAGCAATGAGTTGATCGCCTGGGTCTGTATCGGTGCCAGCGTGATAGGCGTGTTGCTGCTGATCGTCGACGCCGTGCGGGAACGCTCGCGCGGCGCCAAAGCTGACGACGACACCGCATCAGCCGATGAGGCGGATGCGGGCGAGATCACCGAGTCGTTCGAAGCGGTCCAGGAGCCCCCGCAGGGCCAAGAGCCGATCGACTATCCCGAGGAACCACTCGCTGAACCGGAATCGGATGTCGCGATCGAGTCCGATGCCGTCGGTGAGTCCGATGCCACGGACGTGGACACCGACGTCGAGCCTGACGGCTCGGCCGAGAAGCACAAGAACTAACCTTCCGCAGACCTCGTCGTCGGCTCTTCCAGAAGCCGGTTGACCTCCTCGTCGCTGACCTGGTGAAAGTCGGCGAACACCTGACCCACCGCTTCGAACCGAGGCGGGGTGCTGGCGCAGATCACCTCGTCGGCCTCATCGCGCAGTTCCGCGCAGACCGCCCGCGGCCCCACTGGTACCGCGACCACGACTCGCCGGGCCGCCCGCACGGCCCGGACCGCGGCCAGCATCGTGGCCCCGGTCGCGATGCCGTCGTCGACGAGGATCACCGTCCGATTGGTGACCTCGGGCGCCGGACGACCCTGGCGGTAAGCCTCCTCCCGGCGCTCGACCTCGGCGTTCTCGTGCTGGATCGTCTCGACGATGGTGTCGTCGTCGATGCCCAGGCGCTCCACCAGGCCCTGGTTGATCACCAGTCCGCCGCCGGACGCCACCGCGCCCATGGCCAGTTCCTGCCATTGCGGCACGCCGAGCTTGCGCACCACGAAGACGTCGAGGGGAGCGTGCAGATAAGAGGCGACCTCCCAGGCGATCGGAACCCCGCCCCGGGCCAATCCCAGGACAAGGACATCGGACCGGTCGCGATAGGACGCCAACTGCTCGGCCAGGACCCGGCCCGCCTCGCGGCGGTCCTGATAGACGCGATCGGCGTTGGTGCGCAGGCTCCAGGCGTTCATCGGCTCAACGGCCGGCGGTGAGGAACTCGGCCGGCTGACGCCAGCCTACGTCGATGGCGCGGACCGGACCACCCGGCCCAGGAAGCCGTGCACCAGCCGGCGTAACCGTGCAACCGCATCGTCGGTGAGTTCTTTTGTCTGCAAACGTAATTCATCATGGGTGCGGCCCAGTCCGGCGGCCGCGCCGTCGCGGTCGTCGGCCAACCAGGTTTCCAGCAGCTCCGAATCGAGCTCGGGGTGGAACTGCAGGGCCAGCGCCGTACCCAGGATGAACGCCTGTGACGCGTTGGGGGTCCGGGCGATCTCCGTCGCGCCCGGGGGAAGAGTCCAGCGGTCGAAATGCCACTGGAACCACAACCCACCGGGAACCACACGCTCGTCGTCGCTCACCACGTCGTACCAGCCGATCTCGGGTGCCGGGGATCGGCTGACCGACCCGCCGAAGGCCTGCGCGACGAGTTGACCGCCGAAGCACACGCCGAGCACGCCGACACCGGCGTCGACGGCCCGACGGATCATGGCCATCTCGGCGCCGACCCAGCTGTCACGCAGTGCCGCGTCGTAGACCGGCCAGCGGGCGCCCAACGGCACGATCACGTCATAGCCCGTCGGGTCCGGGAAGGGCACCTGTCCGGCCGGGTCGTCCTCCCGGTCGGCGGGGACGACATCGAACGTGTCGATGACGAATCCGTACTCGGTGAAGACCTGTTCCAGCAGGGCTTCGGTGGCCGTGTGGTCGTTGCGCAGAAACAGCACCCTCGGTGTCACGACGCCAATTATCTCGGTATCCGGCCGGGCGCGAATTTCAGGTCCAATATTTGGACCTTCTATGGCCTCGAGCGTCATCGGTGTTACCTGGCCCGGTAGCGCCGTTCCGGGCGGCCGGTGCCGTATTGCAGCCGCAATTCCAAGGCTCCGGTGCTCAGGTAGTACTCCAGGTAACGTCGTGCGCTTACCCGCGAAATGCCCACCAGATCGGCACATTCCGTTGCCGATACCTCGCCCGTGCGACGCACGGCATCCATCACCAGACGCCCGGTTTCGGCGCCCAGGCCTTTCGGCAGCGTGGTCGGGGCCGTGCCTCCGAACAACGCATCGATCGTCGCCTGGTCCGCACCGCCGGCGCCCGCGAGGGCGTCGGCGCGGGCGGCGAAGGCCAACAGCTTCGCCCGCAATTGGTCGAAGTCGAACGGCTTGACCAGGTAATAGGCGGCCCCGCCGTCCAGCGCGCCGCCGACGGTGTCGAGCTCGCGAGCCGCGGTCACCATGATCACTCCGGCGCGGTTACCGTCGGCGCGTAGCCGCCGGAGCACATCCAGTCCGGTCATGTCGGGCAGGTAGACGTCGAGCAGGATCAGGTCCGGACGCAATTCGGCGGCGGCCGCCAGGGCCTCGCTTCCGTTGCGCGCCACCGAAACCGGGCGGAAGCCGTCGACGCGTTCGACGAAGCGGCGGTGGATGTCGGCCACCATGAAGTCGTCGTCGACGACCAATACGTCACGCATGGAGCCTCACCACGAACAGGGCGCCACCGTCCGGCGCGTCGGTGACCTCGACGTCACCGCCGTGCTGGGCGGTCACCAGACGTACCAGGGACAGGCCGATGCCCCGGCCCCCGGGGACCGGCGTCTTGGAGGTGATGCCGCGGGAGAAGATGATCTCGCGGAGGTGTTCGGGCACACCTGGGCCGGAGTCGGCGACGGCCAGGAGCAGACCGGCCGAATCGTCGACGCGCACCGTCACCTGTGCAGCCGGCGATCCGACCGATACGTCGACGGCGTTGTCGATCAGGTTGCCCAGCAACGTGATCACATCGGTGGCCAGGGCCGGCTCCAACGCGCCGAGATGGCTGTCGGTGGACAACGTCAGCGTGACACCGTTCTCGGCGGCCAGCGAGGTCTTCGCAATCAACAGCGCCGCCACTGCGGGGTCGGAAACATGTTGCGTCACAGCCTCGTTGAGCTCGGCGCGGCGGCGGGTCAAGGTGCCGACCAGCTCGTGCACGGCGTCGAACTCGCCGAGCTGGACGAGACCTGAGATGGTGTGCAACTGATTGGAGAACTCGTGGGTCTGGGCCCGCAAGGTGTCGGTGACGCTGCGGTGGGAGGACAGTTGGGCCTGGAGTGCGGCGAGCTCGGTGCTGTCGCGCATGGTGGTCACCGTACCGATGCGCTGTCCCTGGCTGCTTGCCGCACGCCGGTTCAGCGCCAAGACACGGGTGCGCGTCGTGATCACCACGTCGGAGTCCTCGGACCGAATTGGCTCGTCGGACAACAGGAAAGACACCACCGAAGGATCGAGTCCCACCGCGTCGCCATGTTTGCCGACTGCCCCCGCATCGAGACCCAGCAGCTCGCAGGCACTGTCGTTGACCACGGTGATCACCCCGTCGTTGTTCACGGCCACCACGCCCTCACGGATGCTGTGCAGCAGCGCTTCCCGGTGGTCGGCCAAGCTGGCGATCTCGGCGATGCCCAGGCCGCGGGTGTGGCGGTTGATCCGGCGCGACAACAGCCATGACACCAGCATGCCCAGTGCCGCACCCAATCCCAGATAGATCAGAAGCCGTTCACCGGCTCCGCCCAACAGCTGCCACGTCGACGGGTAGCGCTGGGTGACCGACACGATCGCCAGCACCTCGCCGTCTGGGGCCAGGATCGGAACCTGCCCCGCCAGGTGCGGCACGCCGTCGATGTCGGTCTCACCGGACCACCCGCGGCCCTCGTCGGCGCGGCTGGCACCCAGGTCGAGCCGCTGCCCGATCCGGGCGGGATCCGACGACACCCGGACCATTCCGGCCGGATCGGTGATCTCGGCCAGATCGGCACCCGACAGCGCCACCGCGCGGTCGACTTCGGGTGCGAGCACCCGCGCGGCGAACGGATCGCCGTAGCGGTCACGCACGATCGGGGTGGACGCCACGTTCTCGGCGACGGCGATCATCCGCTGTCCGCGCACATCGCGGAATTCTCGGGTGGACTGCGCCACGGACACCGCGGCCACCGCGATCAACACCACGGCGACGACGAGCAGCTGGAATACCAGGAAGCGTCCAGCCAGACTGCCCTGAGGCAGCCACATACGCGCCGACGGTGAACGCCCGACCTGTGAACGCGCGGCGTGTGAACTCAACGAACAAAACTTCCTTTGCGACCGAATGGGTGACCTGCGTCACGTCATGGGTCCAGTATTGCTGACCATGAGGTTTCGACGGCTAGGTGCCGCGCTGACGGCGGTCGTGGTCGCCCTGATGCTGGTGACGGCATGCGGGGTGACCCGTGGTGACGAATCGCGTGGTCTGCACCGGCTGCGCATGATGGTGCCCAACAGCCCGGGCGGCGGCTACGACCTGACCGCCCGCACCGCGGTGAAGGTCATGGAAGACACCGACATCACCGGGCGCATCGAGGTGTTCAACGTCATCGGGGCCGGCGGCACCGTCGCGATGGCCCGGCTGATGAACGAGAAGGGCAACGACGACCTCATGATGATGATGGGGCTCGGGGTCGTGGGCGCGGTGTACACCAACGGATCCTCCGCGCGGGCCTCCGATGCCACCGCGCTGGCCAAGATGGTCGAGGAACAGGAAGGCATTCTGGTCCCGGGTGATTCGCCGCTGCGCACCATCGGCGATCTGGTCGCGGCATGGAAGGCCGATCCGGCCAAGGTCACGATCGGCGGCGGATCCTCGCCCGGCGGGCCCGACCATCTGTTCCCGATGGAAACCGCGCGGGCGGTCGGAGTGGACCCGCGGCAGGTCAACTACATCACCTATGACGGCGGCGGCGACCTGTTGACGGCGTTGCTGGGCAAGAAGATCGCGGCGGGCACCACGGGCCTGGGTGAGTTCGTCGACCAGATCGAGGCGGGCCAGGTCCGGGTGCTGGCGGTGTCGGGCAAAGAGCGGGTCGAGGGCATCGATGCCCCGACGCTGACCGAGGCCGGCATCGACCTGACGTTCACCAACTGGCGCGGAATCCTTGCGCCGCCGGGTATTTCAGCAGAGGTTAAGGCGGCCATGGTGCGTGCCCTGACCGAACTGCACGGCACCCAGCAGTGGCGCGACGCGCTGGTCAAGAACGGCTGGAGTGACGCGTTCAGCACCGGCGACGAGTTCGAACAGTTCCTGCGCGATCAGGACAACCGCGTCTCGACGACGCTGAACGAATTGGGGTTGTTGTGAAGCTCGACAAGGCGCAGTATCTGGTCTGCGTGGTCCTGGTCGCCGTCGGCGGGTTCCTGATCTATGACGCGCTCACCTTGACCGGTGGGTTCGCCAAGGTGGATCCGGTGGGCCCGCGGGCATTTCCGCTGGGCATCGGGATCGTGCTGATCGGGCTCGCGGCGGTGCTGGCGGTGGCGATCGGACGTGGATCGGTCGGTGAGGCCGACGCGGGGGAGGACGTGGACCCGGACATGCCGGGGGACTGGCGCACGGTGGGCCTGCTGGTCGGGCTGTTCGTCTTCGTGATCGTCACGGTCAAACCGCTGGGGTGGGCCATCACGGGGGCGTTGCTGTTCGCCGGGGCGGCAACGGTTCTCGGTAACCGGCACTACATCCGCAATCTGGTGATCGGCACGCTGCTGTCGGTCGGCAGCTTCTATGCGTTTTACTCCGGGCTCGGAATCCCGCTGCCCGCAGGCATTCTGGACGGGATTCTGTAGATGGGTAACTTCGACTGGTTGTTGCAGGGGTTCGCCGAGGCCGCCACCCCGATGAACCTGCTGTACGCGGTGATCGGGGTGCTGCTGGGCACCGCGGTGGGCGTGCTTCCGGGCATCGGGCCGGCCATGACGGTGGCGTTGCTGCTGCCGGTGACCTACAACGTCAGCCCCAGTGCCGCGTTCATCATGTTCGCCGGGATCTTCTACGGCGGGATGTACGGCGGCTCAACCACTTCGATTCTTCTGAACACCCCAGGGGAGTCGTCGTCGGTGCTCACCGCGATCGAGGGCAACAAGATGGCCAAGGCCGGCCGGGCCGCGCAGGCGTTGGCCACCGCGGCGATCGGCTCCTTCGTCGCCGGGGCGATCGGCACCGCGCTGCTGGCCGCGTTCGCCCCGCCGATTTCCCGGTTCGCGGTCACCCTGGGCGCGCCGTCCTACCTGGCCATCATGCTGTTCGCCCTGGTGGCCGTGACCGCGGTGCTCGGGTCGTCGAAGCTGCGCGGTGCCATCTCGCTGTTTCTCGGCCTGGCGATCGGCGTGGTCGGTATCGACTTCCTCACCGGCCAGCCCCGGGCCACGTTCGGCCTGCCGCAGCTGTCCGACGGCATCGACATCGTGGTGATCGCCGTCGCGATCTTCGCGCTCGGCGAGGCACTCTGGGTGGCCGCGCACCTGCGCCGCCGGCCGGCCGACGTGATCCCGGTGGGCCGGCCGTGGATGAGCCGGCAGGATTTCGCGCGGTCGTGGAAGCCGTGGTTGCGCGGCACCGCCTACGGATTCCCGTTCGGGGCGCTGCCGGCCGGAGGAGCTGAGCTACCGACGTTCTTGTCCTACATCACCGAGAAGCGGCTGTCGAAGCATCCCGAGGAGTTCGGCAAGGGTGCCATCGAAGGGGTGGCCGGACCGGAGGCGGCCAACAACGCGTCGGCCGCGGGCACCCTGGTTCCGATGCTGTCACTCGGTCTGCCGACCAACGCCACCGCCGCGGTGATGCTGACCGCGTTCGTGTCCTACGGGATTCAGCCCGGCCCAACCCTTTTCGAAAAGGAACCGCTGCTGATCTGGACGCTGATCGCCAGCCTGTTCATCGGCAACTTCCTGCTGCTGGTGCTCAACCTGCCGCTGGCGCCGCTGTGGGCCAAGCTGTTGCGCACCCCGCGGCCGTACCTGTACGCCGGCATCCTGTTCTTCGCCACGCTGGGCGCGCTCGCGGTCAACGTGCAGCCACTGGATCTGGCCCTGCTGTTGGTGTTCGGGCTCCTGGGCCTGATGATGCGCCGGTTCGGGTTGCCGATCCTGCCGTTGATCATCGGAGTGATCCTCGGACCACGTATCGAACGGCAACTGCGCCAGAGCCTCCAACTCGGTGGCGGTGACTGGACGAGCCTGTTCACTGAGCCCGTGGCGATCGTCACCTATGTGCTCATGGCGATCCTGCTGCTGATGCCGTTGGTGCTCAAGCTGATGCACCGCAGTGAGGAGACGTTGTTGATCGTCGAGGATGATGCGGATCAGCAGCAGAAGGCGGTCCAACAATGATAGTCATCGGCTACTCCGCGGACGCCTTCGGTGCCGCCGCCATCGAGCACGGCATCGCCGAGGCCAAGCTGCGCGGCACCAGCTTGCTGGTGATCAACTCGACGTCGGGGGAGGCGTATGTCGACGCGCGCTTCGCCCGCTCGGGGCAGATCCACGATGTCGAGGAGCGGCTGCGGGAGAGCGGCGTACCGTTCGAGTTCCGGCAACCGGTAGGGGTCGACGCCGCCACCGAATTGCTCGACGCGATGGATCGCGAGGACGCCGAGCTGTTGGTGATCGGCATCCGCCACCGCAGTCCGGTGGGCAAGCTGTTGCTGGGCAGCGTGTCACAGCAACTCTTGTTGGAGTGCCCCAAACCAGTGCTGGCCGTCAAGCCGGGGTAGCTGACCTGGGCAAATCGTCCTCACCGCGCGGGTACCGCAGCGGTGAGGATCAGTTTTCGCGGCGATAACCTCGCCGGAAAGATCCGACAACACCCTCACCCGACGATGTGGGCATGGAGGCGACCCACCGGACTGCGTGCTCGTACTGCGGTGTGGGTTGCGGCATCGAGGTCAGCACCCGAGTCGACGCCGGCCGGACGGTGATCGCCAGGGTCAGCGGGGACAAGCTCCACCCCACGAATTTCGGTCGGCTGTGCACCAAGGGCGCGATGCATGCCGAGATGATGGCCGCTGACGACGAGCGGCTCACGTCGGCATTGTTGCGGCCCACCCGTGCCGACGAACTGACGCCGACCCCGGTCGACGATGCCGTGGCCGAGGCCGGCCGCCGGCTGCGGGCCATCGTCGACGAGCACGGCCCGGACTCGGTGGCGCTGTATGTGTCCGGGCAGATGTCCTTGGAGGCACAGTATCTGGCCACCAAGCTGGCCAAGGGGTTCCTGCGCACGGTGCATATCGAATCCAACTCGCGGTTGTGCATGGCCAGTGCCGGTACTGGTTTCAAACAGTCGCTCGGCGCCGACGGGCCTCCGGGGTCCTACACCGACTTCGACCGGGCCGACCTGTTTTTCGTCATCGGCGCAAACATGGCCGATTGTCATCCGATCCTGTTCCTGCGCATGGCTGATCGGCTCAAGACCGGCGCCAAGCTGATCGTGGTGGACCCGCGCCGCACGGCGACCGCCGAACGCGCTGATCTGTTCCTGCAGATCAAACCGGGGACCGATCTGGCCCTGCTCAACGGTCTGCTGCACCTGCTGGTGCACAACGGCGACATCGACAGCGAGTTCATCGCCGAGCACACCACCGGCTGGGACGGAATGCCCGAATTCCTGGCCGACTACCCGCCGGAGGTGGTCGCCGGGATCACCGGGATCCCCGAGGCCGACATCCGCACCGCGGCAGCGATGATCGGCGCGGCCGGCGAGTGGATGAGCTGCTGGACGATGGGTCTGAACCAGAGCACGCACGGCACCTGGAACACGAACGCGATCTGTAACCTGCACCTGGCCACCGGCGCCATCTGCCGCCCGGGAAGTGGGCCGATGTCGCTGACCGGCCAGCCCAACGCCATGGGTGGTCGCGAAATGGGGTACATGGGTCCGGGTCTGCCCGGCCAGCGGAGCGTGTTCGCGGCTGAAGACCGCGAGTTCGTCGAGGCCCGGTGGGGTTTGGCGCCCGGCACCATCCGCCCCGAGGCGGGGCCGGGCACGATCGGCATGTTCGAGCAGATGGCGCAGGGCCAGATCAAGGCGTGCTGGATCATCTGCACGAATCCGGTTGCCAGCGTGGCCAACCGTAAGACCGTGATCAACGGCCTGGAAGCGGCCGAGTTGGTGATCGTCCAGGACGCCTACCGTTCCACAGCGACCAATCACTACGCCGACATCCTGCTGCCCGCCGCGTTGTGGGCGGAATCCGAAGGCGTCATGGTGAATTCGGAACGCAACCTCACCCTGTTGTCCCAGTCGGTCGACCCCGTCGGTGAGGCGCGGCCGGACTGGCAAATGATCTGTCAGCTGGCCGCGCACTTGGGTTTTGCCGAGCATTTCGACTACGCCTCGGCAGAAGAGATCTTCGACGAGATCCGCGGGTTCGCCAATCCGGCGACCGGATACGACCTACGCGGCGCGAGCTATGAGAGGCTGCGGCGCACACCGTTGCAGTGGCCGGTCCCGCCGGTCGACGACCCCGGCGCGGACGACGATCGCCACCCCATCCGCTATCTCAACGACGGTGTCAGCCAGGATCTGTTCGTCGACGCCGACGGCCGGCGGCCGCGGCTGGCCTTCGCCACGCCGTCACGGCGCGCGGTGTTCCACGCTCGGCCGCACATGGACGCCGCGGAGATGCCTGATGACGACTATCCGATGGTGCTCAATACCGGTCGGCTGCAACATCAATGGCACACCATGACCAAGACCGGCACGGTGGACAAGCTCAACAAACTCAACCCGGCGCCGTTCGTCGAAATCCACCCGGTCGACGCCATGGAACTCGACATCGTCGACGGACAACCGGTCGAGTTGACGTCGCGGCGCGGCCGCGCGGTGCTGCCCGCGGTGGTGTCGGACCGGGTGCGGCCGGGAAACTGTTTCGCACCGTTTCACTGGAACGACGAACACGGCGAATACCTCACCGTGAACGCGGTGACCAACGACGCCGTCGACCCGGAGTCGTTGCAGCCGGAATTCAAGGTGTGCGCGGTGAGCCTGCGCCCGGCCCGTTCGGTTGACGGCACAGCCGCCCGGCATCCGCTGGCGATCGAAATGGGTGTGGGTGCCGCGCCCAAACCCGCGCTGAGCCTCGACGAAAAGATCTATCTGGCCGGCTTTTTCACCGGGTTGCCGGATGCCCCGGCCGATGTGCCGGTGCTGCCCGACGTCGCGCCGGTGAGCGCCAAGGTGCGGCTCTGGGTGGATGGTCTGCTGGCCGGGCGCTATTCGCGTGTCGGCCGGGTCGAACGCTCGGTACCGGGCGGCCCACTGGTGGTGTGGGCCTCCCAGACCGGGACCGCCGAGGAGTTCGCGGCTGGGCTCGCGGGCCGCATCGACGGCGCCGCCCTGGTCAACATGGATGAGCTCGACCTTGCCGATCTGGCCGCTGCACGTGACATCCTGGTGATCACCAGCACGTTCGGGGACGGGGGCCCGCCGGACAACGGGGCCGACTTCTGGAGCCGGCTGCAGGCTCCGAATGCCCCGGCGCTGCACGGCATTCGGTATGCGGTGCTCGGGATCGGTGACCGGTCTTACGGCAACTTCTGTGGACACGCCAAGGCTCTGGATCACCGGCTGGCCGATCTGGGGGCCACGAAGCTGCTCGACCGCGCCGAGTGTGAGGCCTACGACGACGAGCCGCTGCGGTCGTGGGCCGAGGCGGTCACCCAGGCACTCACCGGTGCGGCGCCCGAACCGGTGGTGATCGGCCGAGGCCGTACCGTCATCCCCACCGAGCCCGACGAATTCACCCGAGCCAAGCCGATTCTGGCGACGGTGACACGTAACGAGGTGCTGACGGCCCCCGGGGCGGCCAAGGAGGTGCGCCAGTTGGGTTTCGACATCTCCGATTACGACGTCGGCTACGCGGTGGGCGACTCACTCGGCGTGTACGCCAGTAACGACCCGGCCGTGGTGGACGCCTGGCTGGCGGCCACCGCGCTGAACCCCGACTCGGTGATCGAGGTCGACGGCGTCGAGCAGTCCCTGCGGGACGCGCTCATTTGCTCCTACGACATCTGCCGGATCACCCCGGACTTGCTGCGGTTCGTCGCCGATTCCTGCACCGACCGGGCCGCGGCCAAGCGGCTGCGCGGTTCCGGTGAACGGCACCGTCGGTGGTTGCACAACCGCAACGGCCTGGACGTGGTCACCGAGTTCGCGGTCCGCGCCGACCCACAACAGTGGCAGGAGGTGCTGGTCCGACTCACCCCGCGCAACTACTCGATCTCGTCGAGTCCGTTGGTCAGTCCACGGGAGATACAGCTGACGGTGTCGGTGGTGCGTTACCGCGGCGCCGGCGGGACGATGCGCAGTGGGGTGTGTTCCACCTTCCTGGCTGACCGGGCTGCGGCCGCACCGGTTTTCCTGCAACGCTCACCGCACTTCCGTCCACCCGAGGGCGCGGGCACCCCGATGATCATGGTCGGCCCCGGCACCGGCATCGCCCCGTTCCGGGGATTCCTGCAGGAGCGGCGGGCACTCGGGCACACCGGCCGCAACTGGTTGTTCTTCGGCGATCAGCATCGCCGTGAGAACTTCTACTATCGCAACGAGCTCGAGGAGATGGCTGGTGACGGGTTCTTGAGCCGGCTGGATCTGGCGTTCTCCCGCGACCAGGCCGACCGGGTGTACGTCCAGCACAAGATGCTCGAGGCCGGCGCAGAGGTATGGCGCTGGCTGGCCGAGGGCGCACATTTCTACGTCTGCGGTGACGCGGCCCGGATGGCAAAGGACGTCGACGCCGCGCTCAGCACGATCCTGCGCACCCACGGCGGCATGTCCGAGGACACCACGCGTGACTACAAGCGGGAACTGATCGCCGACAAGCGGTACGTGCGCGACGTCTACTGAGCCAGATCGCTCCAGACGATCTTGGCGAGCTCGTCGCGGTCGGCCACGTCGAGTTTGATGCAGGCCCGGTAGATGTGGCCCTCGACGGTGCGGACCGAGACGGTCAGGCGTTCGGCGATCTCACGGTTGGACAGGCCCTGCGCGACGAGTCCGGCCACCTCACGCTCGCGGCCCGTCACCGGCAGCGGGCGGGCCGCCGAACGGATCGCCGGGGTGGCGGCCCCACCGCACTTGGCCGCCAATTGCAGTGCGCGGGCGGCAGATTCGGTGCTGTTGCGGCGATGTCCGGCGCGATCGTGCAGCGGCACCGCCTGGGCCGCAGCGTCCGCCGCCGACAACAGGACACCAGCGGTTTCGAATGCGGCGGCCACCTTGTCCAATTCGCCCGGATCCGCGGCGGTCACGGCCGCGGCGTGGCGGGCGTACAGCGCCGCCAGCGGGCCGCCGACGCGGTCCACCAGGTCCTGCAGACGACGGGTGACACTGCGGTCGCCGAACCGGGCCGCGCTGTGCAGAGCCTCGACCTCGACGGCGAACTGGCCGCAGGAATGTGCGGCGTCAGCGGCGGCGCGGGCCTGGTCGATGGCTGAGCGGTGACTCCCTTTGGCGGCGGCAAGCCAGGCCTTGGCGATCATCCGATGCGGCTCGTGCAGGGCCATGAATTCGCCCGAGTGTTCCTCGGCGTCGGCGAGCACCCGTTCGGCGTCGGTGGGGTTGCCCACCCCGGCGTACGCGCGAGCCAACAGCAGCCGGCCGGGCAGCTGCCAGGGCAGTGAGCTCTCGGCGTTCAGTGCGGCCAGCGCCTGCTCGATCGCCGAGATGGCGTCCCGGAACCGGCCACTGTGGGTGGCGGCCACGCCCTCCATGATCTTGGCGATGGCCCATCCGGCGAACTGGCCGGCCGAGGAGAACTCGGCGTATTCGGTGGCGCGCTGCCGGGCCAGATCCAGCCGGCCGGTGTAGGCCAGAGCCAGCACCTCGCCGTAGAACACCATGATGCGGACCATGCCGTCGGTGGTCTTGCGTTGCGCGCGGCACCGCGACGCGATCGGCAGGAAATCATCGCCCCGGCCCACCAACGGCATCGACAACCCCGCGGCGAACGCCGCGAAATCCACGGCCTGGCGGGGCGCCTCGGGCGTGGCCAGCACTCGTTCGGCGATCGTCAGGCCCTCGTCGATCTTGTTCTGGTGCACGGCCATTCCCGCGCCGGTGGCGTCGATGATCAACCGCAGGGCCGGGTGGCTGACCCGCTGCTGCAGGAGCGCCAGCACTTGATCCGCCCGCCCCACCTCGCCCATGGACCAGAACAGGTTGGACACCCGCGGTACGCCCCACTGCACAAGTTCCAATTCGTTGAGATCGGCGGGGGAGAACTGCTCCAGGATGCTGTCGGCCTGGGCGGGATGACCCTGCCACAACAGCGCGCGGGACAGCAGGGCCGCCGCACCCAGGCCACCGCCGTGGTCGAACGCCGCGCGCGCCAGTTTCTCCCCGAGCGGAAGGTTGGACAGGAACACCGCGTCTTTCGCGGCGGTGATCAGCAGTTCGATGTCGGTGCCCTGATCACTCTCGATGGCCAACTCGGCCAACTTGATTCGGCTGGCCGGGGAGTCGAGGTTACGTTCGTGCAGGATCTTGGCGATGCGACCGCGGAGTTTGCGGGCCGATGCGGTACCCACCCGGCGGCGCACCACCTCGCCGAACAACGGGTGCGAGAACCGGACGTTGATCTGACCGTCGTCGGAGACGATCCGGATCAGGCCGCGCATCTCGGCCGCGTCCACCGCCTCCTCCCCGGCGAGTTCGGCCAGTGCATCGATGTCGAGCGGTTCGCACAGCGACAGCAGTTTCAGCGCATGCAACACATCTTCACCGGCATGCGCGAGTCGCTCGTCGAGCAGTTCGACGAGCCCGGACGGGATGACGGTGGGACCGCGGAACTGCCAGACCCCGTTGACCTCGGCCAGCGTTCCGGCGTCGAGAGCGCCCTCGACCATGTTGCGCAAGAACAGCGGGTTGCCGCCGGAGGTCTGCCACATCACGTCGGCGCTGAGACCCTCAAGTGTTCCGCCCAGCACGGTTTCGATCAGGGCGATGCTCTGCTGCTTGGTGAACGGGCTGAGCTCGAAGCGCTGGAGGTAGCCGTCCTTCCACAGCGAGGTGACGGCGTCGGGTACCGGTTCGCCGCTGCGCACGGTGGCCACCACATGCCCGGAACGTTCGACGGCGATCTGGTGCAACAGGGTGGCCGACAACTGGTCGAGCAGGTGGGCGTCGTCGATACCGACGACGGTGTCACCGTCGGACACAAGCGATTCACGCGCCGATCCGATGAGCGCGATGGGGTCGCGCGAAGCCGTCGAGGAGACCCAATGGGCGAAGGCGCCGAGCGGAATGCTGCGGGACGATTCGGTACAGGCCGTCCAGTGCACCCTACGGCCCAACGATGCTGTGACGGTGCGCGCCAACGTGGTCTTGCCCACGCCGGCAGCCCCGACGAGGATTACTCCGCAGCTCTCGGTCCCACTGAGGGCGGACCGGATGGCCTCGTGCTCGGTGGGCCGGTCCAGAAGCTGCCACTGACCAGGCATGAACGCAGAGTCTAAGGGCATCGGACCGCCGACGCTGGCGAACCTCGGGTCAACGGCATGACGTCTGTGGGCGACGAGGCTGGAAGTTCTTGCCATGTCAAGCAATTCCCGTTCGCTGAGGTTCAGTCCGGAAGCTCGGAGATATCCGACGGTTCGTGCCGTTCGACGTGGTTCTTGAGGTGCCGGAAGTCGCTCGAGGCCTCGTACACCGTGCGTTTCAACCGGTTGATCGACCCCAGCGGCCGGTGGGCTTCGAGCCCACGCCATGAGTTGAACGACAACACGTCGTCGCCGTAGGCCCGACGCAGCGCGCTGTAGGGGTTCTGCCGGGGGAACACGATTTTGGCGACCGGTAGGTAGGGCGAGACCGAGGTGTCCCAGTGCTTCGTGGCATCCTCGATCGGCATCGTCTGGGCATCGGTGCACAGCTGCACGCTGAAGGTGTATTCCGCACAGTTGTTCTCGAAAAATTCCATGATCAGGTCACGGTGGGCATCTTGACCGGGATTTCGTGGGAGGAGTTGCCCGGCAAGAGCTTTGACCTCGGGCGAGGACGGCTCGTACTTGAACCTCGCCACGTAGTCGCCGTAGCGGATGGGTGCGGAGGAGAAGAAGGTCTCGCCCAGGATCGGCCGGTTGGGGGCGACGAACACCGCCAGGTTCGGCGGGAGTGGCAGCCCGACCTTCTTCAGCAGACCCAACAGTTCACTGCCCGCGCCGAGCACCCCGTCGGACAACCGGGCCAGCGCACTGGCCGTGGGCATTCCCAGTCTGAGATAGGCGTGGGCATCGGCGAACAGGAACTCCTCGTGGGTGACCAACACGAAGTCCTGGGTGATGTTCGGTTCGTCGTCCATCGCCCGGGCCCCGTGCACGCCGATGGCCTTGAGGGCCAGGCCGCGGACACCGCGCATCTTGTCGCTACGCAACACCCCCGAGGTCGTCGAAATGCGCGCGATCACCGGATAACTGCGCGGCTCGGCGAACATCCCCTGGGCCAGCACACCGGGCAGGTCGGGGTTGACGATCAGTTCACCGCGCAGCACGGCGTGACTCTTGGCGTGGGCATCCCGCAGGCCCCGTTTGAACTTCTTGTACGCCCGCTCGTTGTTCTTGCGCAGTGCCGCGATGATCTTTTCGATCACCTCGGCTTCTCCGGCCCGTGGTTGCTCGAGGTCGTCGCGGTAGGAGACCGGGTCGAGATTCTCGGCGATGCGACGGACATCGGCTTCGGTCATCGTGGCGGTGGTGGCCTCGGTCATGTACATACCTTTCTGCCGGGCTTGGGGGACATGGAATTCCAGGGAGCGAATGGGTTGGTCACCCCGGCCAGAGCGGGGGCCAATTCGGGAAAGTGACGCAGCAGCACCGATCGCATGTCGTTGTCGCGAACCCACTTCATGCCGGCGACCGTGTACGTCTCTTCACGGAAGTCGACGGTGAAGAATCGGTCGCTTTCCAGCCGGCGGGTGGCCATCAGGATGAAAACCCGGAAGGCGGTGTCGCTGAACCCGAAACCTCGGGGCTTGGGTTCGGCGTACAAGCCGATCATCAGGTCGACCAGGTCCACGTCGTCGTAGATCTCACGCAGCTCGGCTGCCAGCACCGTTTCACCGGTGAGTTCCTCGAAAGTCCTGGCCGGCTTGAGCCGGAACAGCTTCCGGAACTCGTTGTAGCGCGGCACACCGCGCTCCCTGGACCGGATCAGGTCGATGGTGGCCAGGTCGAGTAGTGCGCCGTCGACGCGACGCAGGTTCTGCAGGTGCCGGGGAAAGTTGTGCAGCGACAACGCTCCCGGGTGGGCACGGCCGAAGGAGTAGAACAGATCGGCCATCGGCGTCTCGGCCAACCGGGCCCGTACGTTCTCGACGGACAGCTCGGGCAGCTCGTGCTCTGCGACGATCCGGTCATCGACCACCGAACGGAAGATGAAGTCGTCAGGGATCAGTGGATGCATCCGGTACACCGCGACGAACTCCTCGGTGAGCGAATAGGGCACGCCGTGGTGGGTGGTCGCTGAGCCCGGGATACCGCGCAGCAGCGGACTGCGGCTGATGCGACCGAAGCGCCGGCCCAGCCGTTCGCCCAGCAGCCCGAACCAGTTGGCCCGCATCGCCGCCACCGTGGTGGGGTGCGCGATGATGGCGGGGGTCCAGTCCACCGTGTGGATCTTTGCCATCAACGCGGAATTGACCAGGCGCGCCTTGTCGTAGAGCTGTTGATCGGTCAGATGTGGATGCGCCTGCGCCAGGCGGTCGCAGATGGCGTTGTGCTCACGCATGAACAGTGAGTGCAGCAAGGCCAGCCCGACCCAGAAGTTTCCGGCGGTACCGGTCAGGTCGACCGTCGCCTCCACATCCTGCGGCGGTAGCCCCGCGGAATCGATGCGTAGCTTGCCACCCTCGGGTGAGCGCAGTGCGCTGGCGAATTCCGGTGTGGTTCCGTAGATCTGAGAGCCATCCCACCAGTGTGACTCCTGCGTGGTGAAGGTGGGCGGACCGACCGGGTTGGGGTGGGGATCAGGCTGTGTGCGCTGCACCCGCATCGGCCGCTGCGGCCACGGGTCGTCGTCGTGCAGCGGTACCACCCAGGGGCCGCCGGCGACGGTGCCGTGGGCGAACCAGTCGTGTACCTCGAACTGGATCCACGCGGCGGCCAGCAGGTTGAGTGTGGTCGCGGGTTGAAAGCGCTCGCGGGTCAGCAGGCGGCGGCTGATCAGCCGCGGGTTGGGATCGAGAAGCTGCGGGTCCGATTCCGGGTACGTGTACTCGGCCGGCACGTTGCGCCCGAAGCGGCAACCGACGGCGCCCATCCGCGGATCGGCGAGGTCGTTGTACGAGCCGTCACGAGTACGGGCCGACAGATAGTTACCTACCGCACCGGGGACGGCGGTTTGAGGTGGACCCGGTTCGGCAGCATACAGATTCGAGGTGCGCAGTTGATGGCGTAGGCCGACCAGGACCGCCAGGCCCAGCGCGGTCGGCAGCCGCGACCAACCCACCGACTGATCAATCTGCTGGGCGATCCGGGCGCCCACCGCGGCCATCGTCGACCGCGCTCTGGATCCGACATTGTTTTGACGCACATGTCGATCGTTGTCGCGCCGATGCGAAATGACACGAGTAGTGAGCTACCCGAATGCAGGTAGCGCTCCACTCGTGTGTCGAGGTGTCGATGGCTCTACGTTCGCCGGTGACAACCGATGACGTCCGGACCCGAAGGAGGGACGACGATGACATTCATACCGTGCACGATCAAAGGACTGCCGGCCGGAAAGGTGATCGCCTCCGCGGAGGCCGCCGTCGGGGTCAATCCGGCGAATGCCCCCAACGTCACCGGGATCTCGGCCGGGGATCGGCCGTCTCGTGAACACCTGGCCGTCATGACGAACAAGCGCTGGAATGCCGGCGGGGTCCGGCTGACGGTCGGCTTCCTGGACACCCCGCCGGCCGATCTGCAGCGCCGAATCCTGGCTCATATGAACGCCTGGGGAGCGTGGGCGAACGTCAGGTTCGTGGCGTCCCACGTCGATCCCCAGGTGCGGATCGCCCGGGTGGCCGACGACGGGTACTGGTCCTACCTCGGTACCGACATCCTCCTGGCCGCCGCCGACGAGCAGACCATGAACCTCGACGGTTTCACGATGAGCACCGCCGAGGCGGAGTTTCGCCGGGTGGTCCGGCACGAGACGGGACACACTCTGGGGTTCCCACATGAGCACCGCCGCAAGGCAATTGTCGACCGGATCGACCGGGAGAAGGCCATCACCCTGTTCATGGCGACCCAGGGCTGGTCGCGGGACGAGGTGATCGAGCAGGTGCTCACCCCGTTCGACGTCTCGGCCTTGACCGCGACCAACGAGACCGACGAGAACTCGATCATGTGCTACGAACTGCCGGGTTCGATCATGACCGACGGCATCGGTGTACCCGGCGGAACCGACATCGACAACCTGGACGCCCAGTTCGCGGCGAGCATGTACCCCGGTCCGGTGTCGCCGAGCTCGGTGTGGCCGAACGGCAAACTGTACCTCTTCAACGGCTCGCAGTACGCGCGGTTCGACGAGGCCGTAGGCAAGACGGATCCCGGTTATCCGCTGCCGATGGCCGGGTTCTGGGCCGGTTTCCCGGCGGAGTTCGCCGATGGCATCGATGCGGATGTGCTGTGGACCAACGGAAAAGCGTACTTCTTCAAGGGCAGCCGATACCTGCGCTTCGATCTGCCGACCGATCGGGTGGATCCCGGTTATCCGATGGACATCTCGGCGGGGTGGCCGGGCGTCTGGCCGGATGGTTTCGACGCGGTGGTGGTGTGGCCGAACAGCAAGGCCTACTTCTTCAAGGGGGCGCAGTATCTGCGCTACGACATCGCCACCGATCAGGTCGACGCGGGTTATCCCAAGCCGATCAAGGACAACTGGGCGCCCAATCTGCCCACCGAATACGAGAACGGCATCGATCATGTGGTGATCCGCAACAACGGCAAGGCGTACTTCTTCAAAGGGTCGCAGTACATCCGCTATGACATCGCGTCGTCACGGGTCGACGCCGGCTACCCCAAACAGGTGGCCGGCAACTGGCCCGGATTGTGGGCCGACGGCGTCGGCCGGCCGGACTGAGCGCGTACCCATGCTCAGCACCCGCGCGCATGCTCGAACCGGCGGCGTCGAACCGTCGATTGCGGAATCGGCGAACTATCGCCTCCCTGAGGCCCGATCGTGTGTTGAATGCCAGTTGTAGGGTCGAGCACAGTTCCGAGGTGTTGCGGTGAGTCCGTCAAACAGTGAAGCCTGGACCGATCGGGCGCAGTGCGCCCTGGCCGACTTGGCAGCCAAGAACATCGACGCCGGTCCGCAGAACATCCTGGAAGCCGTGGCCGCCCGGTTCGCCTCACGGTTCGACTCCGAGGATCGTCTCTGCGCGGACGGGACGCCGCGGTGGCACCGCAGTGTCGCCGAGGCCGTCGACCGGTTGGTGCACGACAAGCTGGCGACCCGACGACGCGCGAGGAAGGACGCGGCGGGGGCCGAGCCGACGGTGGCCTTGACGGCCGCCGGCCGCCGTGCCGCCGAGCAGGCCTGTGAGCGGGCGATGGCGCCGCAGGAGCGGGCCCGGGCGGTGGCTCCGGCCGACGCGCCACCGCACCGCGACCTGCTGGTGGCCGGGGTGATCACGCCGCCACTGCGGGAGAAGTTTGTGGTGGGTCCTGACGATGACGCCGAGACGGCGCGGGAAACGTTGTGGCCGATCATGATCGAACTCAATCTGCGGTTTGCCGGCGGAGTTGCGGCGGCGATGGACCGGGTGCGCGAGCTGTGGCGCCTGGTCGGCGGGGCCGACGTCCCGCTGATGGTGGCCGACCAGTTCATGGTCGGTGAGCTGACCACCCGCCAGATCGAGGGCATGGTCTCGGCGGACGCGGTGCCGCAGCAGTGGCCCGAGCGGGCGGTCTACCGGATCTGGCCGGATTTCGACGCCCACCCGCAGATCGACGCGTCGTCCAACACCGTCAAGGCGGTCCCCGCGCAGCGGACATTCGCCTGCTTCGGGTCCGGAATCGTCTGGGCCGTCGTCGATTCCGGGATCGACGAGACGCATCCACATTTCGGTGACCGGGCCACCGTCACGGACCCCTCGGTCTGCGACCTACATCGCGATTTCACGGTGACCGGGGGTGATGCGGCATTCACGCCCAGTGCACTGCAGGATGCGGACGGACACGGCTCGCATGTTGCGGGCATCATCGCCGGCGGCCTTGTCGGAAAATCGGCCGACGACGTCTATGTGGCCGAGAAGCGCTTCAATGTCGGTGCGCCGGAAGGCGATATCCCCATCCTGCAGAAGCGGGCGATCAGCGATCCGAGCCGGTTGGCCGGGATGGCACCCGAGGCCAAGTTGGTCAGTCTGAAGGTGTTGGGGCCGGGGGAGCGGGCCGCGCGGGTGAGTCGGGTGATGCGGGCCCTGGCCTATGTCCGCGAGGTGAACGCCGCGAGCCAGCGGATGCCGCGCATCCACGGCGTGAACCTCAGCCTGGGTTACGAGTTCGCCGCGGAGTGGTTCGCGTGCGGGCAGAGCCCGCTGTGCATCGAGGTCGACAAGACCGTGCGGTCGGGGGTGGTCGTGGTCGCGGCGGCCGGAAACAGCGGATACGTCTCGCTCAACCCGCTGTTCACCACCGACGTCACGAAGTTCAGTGCGGGCATGACGATCAACGATCCCGGCAACGCCGAGCGCGCCATCACCGTCGGTTCGACGCACCGCGACGCCCCGCATACCTCCGGGGTGTCCTACTTCTCGTCCAAGGGCCCCACCGGTGACGGCCGGTGCAAGCCCGACCTGCTGGCTCCCGGTGAGCGCATCACCTCGGTCGCGGCCGGTCGAATGCGCAGCGATGTGCTGCGGCAGACCGACGCGCCGCCGGAGAGCGCGGCGATCTACATCGAGGCCACCGGGACCAGCATGGCCGCGCCGCATGTGTCCGGGGCGATCGCGGCATTCCTGTCGGTGCAGCGCGAACTGGTCGGCCGGCCCGACGAGATCAAGCGCATCTTCATCGAATCTGCCACCTCGCTCGGTCGCGACCGGGCGTTCCAGGGGGCGGGCCTGCTGGACCTGATGCGGGCCCTGCAATCCGTCTGAAGATTCACAGCACCGAGGAGTCACCATGACCGACACGATCAAGGGCAGGCCGTTGTGGCGGCTGGTGTTCGACGCCGATGGCGACGTCGACACGGACACCCTCGCCGCGATACGCGAGGGCATCGGCGCCCACGCACTCTCCGACCTGGTGCTGTTGTCCCACGGCTGGAACAACGACGAGGCCGCAGCAGAGTCGTTGTATGCCCGCTGGTTCGCCCTGCTGGCCGATCAGCTCGACGGTGACCGGAAGGTCGGATTCGTCGGGATTCGATGGCCGTCGCAACTGTGGCGGGACGAACCGATCCCGGACTTCGAGGACACACCCGCACATGACGGCGGCGCGGCGGCGTTGACCGAACGTACCGCGACCGCGGCCGGCCCGGCCACGCTCGGGCCGGCCGAGCTGGCCGACCTCAAGGACATGTTTCCCGATGGCAGCGCGCATCTGGACGCCATCGCAGCGCTGTTGGAGAAGCCACCCACCGCACAGCGCGCGCACGAGATGTTCGCCGAGTTGCGCCGGTTCAACGCCTCGACCAAGACCGGTTTCGACGACGGCGAGGCGGACGAGCCGGTCCAGGTGCCGGGCATGCTGGACGCGCAGCGGGAGCCCGTCGACGTCTTCACCCGGTTCGCCGACCGGTTGGCCGATTCCGGCGTGCAGTTCACCGACGGCACCGGCGGGGCGGCCGGTCTCGGCGACATGGGCGACAAGCTCTGGCACGGTGCCAAGGAAGTCCTGCGTCAGCTCAGCTACTGGAAAATGAAGAACCGGGCCGGCGTCGTCGGACGCACCGGATTGGGCCCCGCGATCGACGATCTCTCCGGTGCTCATCCGGATCTGCGGATCCATCTGATCGGACACAGCTTCGGTGCCCGGCTGGTGTCGTTCGCGCTCGACGGCATCGCCGATCACCGGCCGTCGCCGGTGAAATCGGTGACCCTGCTGCAGGGCGCATTCTCCCGGTTCACATTCACGAAGGGGCTGCCGTTCCGGGACGGCGACGGCGCCCTGGCGGGCCGATTGGCCCGGATCGACGGTCCGATGGCGGTCTGCTTCTCCAGCCATGACCGGGCGCTGGGGACGTTCTACCCGTTGGCCTCGTTGACCGCCGGTGACGACGCCGCCGGCCTCGACGATCCGATGGCGCGGTGGCGGGCGATGGGCGCACTGGGCGCATTCGGCAGTGACACGCAGGTTCTGGGCGAGGAGGGGGCGCAGTATCCGTTCCAACCGGGCCAGATCCTGAACCTGAACTCGTCAGAGGTGGTGATCGCCGATGCGGGCCCGTCCGGGGCGCACAGCGACATCTTCCACAAAGAACTGAGTTGGGTTACCGCCGTGGCCGGGAAATTGATCCCGGTTTGAATTGTGTCCGAGGGGGGACTTGAACCCCCACGCCCGTTAATAGGGCACTAGCACCTCAAGCTAGCGCGTCTGCCATTCCGCCACTCGGACTTGCCAACCTTGCGGGTTGGGCGCCTAAGGCTATCGGATTGTGTGCCCTAGACCCAAACCGGTGTCCCAGTGGTACGAATGGGACTGTGACTGTCCCCGCCTCCAGCGCCGACGAGGTGGTCGATCTCGTCAGCGCGCTCATCCGATTCGACACCTCCAACACCGGTGATCCGGCCACCACCAAGGGGGAGGCCGAGTGTGCCCACTGGGTGGCCGAGCAGCTGCAGGAGGTCGGTTACGAGACCGAATACGTGGAGGCCGGGGCACCCGGGCGGGGCAATGTGTTCGCCCGCTTGGCCGGCGCCGACCCGTCGCGCGGGGCGCTGATGGTCCACGGCCACCTCGACGTCGTCCCGGCCGAGCCGGCCGACTGGAGCGTGCATCCGTTCTCCGGCGCGGTCAAGGACGGTTATGTCTGGGGCCGCGGCGCGGTCGACATGAAGGACATGGTCGGGATGGCCATCGCGGTGGCCCGCCACTTCAAGCGTTCGGGCATCGTGCCGCCGCGGGACCTGTTGTTCGCGTTCGTCTCCGACGAGGAACACGGCGGCACCTACGGGGCCAACTGGCTGGTGGACAACCGGCCCGATCTGTTCGAGGGCGTCACCGAGGCGATCGGTGAGGTGGGCGGGTTCTCCCTGACCGTGCCCTGCAAGGACGGCGGGGAGCGTCGGCTCTACCTGATCGAGACCGCCGAGAAGGGCCTGTCCTGGATGCGGCTGACCGCGCGGGGACGGGCCGGGCACGGTTCGATGGTGCACGACGACAACGCCGTGACGGCGATCGCGGGCGCGGTGGACCGGCTGGGCCGCCATCAGTTCCCGCTGGTGCTCAATCCGGCCGTGGAGCAGTTCCTCAGCGCGGTGGCCGAGGAGACCGGGTACGACTTCGACGTGAACTCCCCGGACCTCGACGGCACCATCGCCAAACTCGGCGGCGTGGCCCGGATCGTGTCGGCCACACTGCGTGACACCGCCAATCCGACGATGCTCAAGGCCGGCTACAAGGCCAATGTGATCCCCGCGTCGGCGGAGGCGGTGATCGACTGCCGGGTGCTGCCGGGCCGCAAGGAAGCCTTCGAGCGTGAGGTCGACGCGCTGATCGGTCCCGACGTCACCCGCAGTTGGGAGCGCGATCTGCCGTCCTATGAGACCACGTTCGACGGGGACCTGGTCGACGCGATGAACGCGGCGATCCTGGCGCTGGACCCCGAGGCCCGCACCGTGCCCTACATGCTGTCGGGCGGGACCGATGCGAAGTCGTTCCAGCGGTTGGGGATTCGCTGCTTCGGGTTCGCGCCGCTGCGGCTGCCGCCGGACCTGGACTTCGCCGCGTTGTTCCACGGGGTCGACGAACGCGTACCGGTGGATGCCCTGCAATTCGGGGCGGGCGTTCTGGAACACTTTCTGCGGAACTGCTGACTTGCACGAGCTGGTTACACGAACTGACTACGAGAGGGAACCATGAGCACATCTCCGTACGACAACCTGCCGAAGCTGCCGACGTTCACCCTGACCTCCGAATCGGTCAGCGACGGGCAGCCGCTGGCCAACGACCAGGTCAGCGGGATCATGGGGGCCGGCGGTTCAGACGTCTCACCGCAGCTGAGCTGGTCGGGTTTCCCGGCCGAAACCAAGAGTTTCGCCGTCACGGTGTATGACCCGGACGCTCCGACCGCCTCGGGTTTCTGGCACTGGGCGGTGGCCGATCTGCCCGCCTCGGTGACCGAGCTGCCCGCCGGCGCCGGTGACGGCGGTGAGCTGCCCGGCGGCGCGGTGACGCTGGCCAACGACGCGAGCCAGAAGCGCTACATCGGGGCGGCCCCGCCGGCCGGTCACGGCCCGCACCGGTACTACATCGCCGTGCACGCCCTGCCGGTCGAGTCTCTTGAGCTGCCCGACGGCGCCACCCCGGCCTACCTCGGCTTCAATCTGTTCGGGCAGGCCATTGCCCGCGCCGTCATCCACGGCACCTACGAGCAGAAGTAGTTCTCCGCCGAGCAGACGTAAACCCGTACCGAAACCGGCGTTTTAGTAAGGGTTTACGTCTGCTCGCGGGTTGGCGGAACCCACGGCGTCGGCCAGTGAGGCGAACCCGCCGGCATGCAACCGCTCGGCGATGCCGTCGTGAATCTGCTTGGCCCACAATCCGCCGCCGTAGATGAACCCCGTATAGCCCTGCAGCAGGCTGGCTCCGGAGATGATCCGCTCCCAGGCGTCGTCGGCGGTCTCGATGCCGCCGACGCTGATCAACACGAGTTTGTCACCCACTCGCGAGTACAACCGACGCAGAACCTGCAGCGACCGCTGCGCCACCGGTCGCCCCGAGATCCCGCCGTTGCCCAACTCGGCGACGCCGGGGGTGGTCAGCCCGTCCCGCGAGATCGTGGTGTTGGTGGCGACGATTCCGGCCAAGCCCAATTCCACTGCCAGGTCCGCGATTTCGTCGATGTCGGCGTCCGAGAGGTCGGGTGCGATCTTGACCAGTACCGGCTTGGTCGTCTCGGCCCGCACCGCGGCCAGGATCGGCCGCAGCGATTCCACCGCCTGCAGATCCCGCAGCCCCGGGGTGTTGGGGGAGCTGACGTTGACCACGACATAGGCGGCCCGCCCGCTCACCAGTCGGGTGCTCTCGGCGTAGTCGGCGACCGCATCCTCGGCCCGGGTGACCTTGGTCTTGCCGATGTTCACCCCGATCGGGACGTCAGGGGTGTGTTCGGCCAATCGCATCGCCAGAGCCCCCGCGCCTTCGTTGTTGAACCCCATCCGGTTGAGCAGCGCGTGGTCTTCGGGCAGCCGGAACAGCCGGGGTTCGGGGTTGCCAGGCTGTGCCTGCGCGGTGACGGTGCCCACCTCGGCGTAGCCGAAGCCGAGCGCGCCCCAGGTCTGCAGCCCGCGGCCGTCCTTGTCGAATCCGGCGGCCAGCCCCATCGGCCCGGGAAACCGCACCCCGAACACCGTGCTGGCCAGCGCCGGATCGGCCGGGGCCAACCGACGCGCCAGGGCGCGCCGCAGGACGGCGGGGCCGGTGGCGGTCCGCAGGAGGGCGAACACCCACAGATGAATCCGTTCCGGGGGCACCAGGAATAGTGCCCGCCGCAGCGCCGCGTAGATCACAGGGACGGCGCCTGGGGCGTGCCCGCCATCGATGACGCGGTTTTCTTGCGGCGCAACAGCACCCGTCGGCTCCCGTCTGTGTAGGCCCGCACCCGGG
This sequence comes from Mycobacterium sp. NS-7484, assembly GCF_001953975.1. GTDB lineage: Bacteria > Actinomycetota > Actinomycetes > Mycobacteriales > Mycobacteriaceae > Mycobacterium. Next base: position 22,304 of record NZ_MBEJ01000110.1, on the reverse strand, counting down.
TCAGTTCCCAGCCGCGGTACTCGGCCTCGATGGACAAGCGGATCGACGCGCTGATCCTGGTGACATCAGGGGGCAGTCGCAGCGGGATCCAGTCGTATTCCTCCGAGAGGTCCTCGGCGACGACCTTGTCCCATCCGGGGGGCATGCGGCCTTGCTGGATGGTGGTCATCGGCGCCCTGCCGCATCGCGGATCACCTGGACACCGGCTCCCGAGCCGGACACCACGTACAGGGTGCCGGTCTTGTCGTCGTAGGCCAGGGAGTTCGGTTGCTGCACGGTTCGATGACGCACCTTTTCCACGGGTATGCCGGTGGACAGATCGTAACCAATCACGGTGTTGGCCGCGGTCTGCGACACCCAGGCCAACTCGGCGGATCCGGCCAGGCCGTACGGGGCGGCGGGCACCGGGTAGCGCTGCCGCATGATCAACGGATCGGTGCCGAACACCAGCAGTTCGTCGCCGCGAGTGTCGGCGACCAGGACCCGGCCGCGAGCGTCGGCGGCGATCGTGGTGGCGCCCTCGCCGGCCCGGAGTGCCTGCGCGGCCTTGGTGCCGCTGGGATCCACGGCGGTCACCGAGGTCTGCCCGCGGTCCAGGACAACCGCGGTATTACCTTGTGTGACAAGCGAATCCACCCGGGCGAAGATCTTGAGCCGAGCGCTCACGGTGTGATTGTCGGCCAGCGTGTACACGGCGCCGTCGGCGCTGCCCAGCACGACTCTGCCGTCGGCGCGTACCGCGATCGCGGTGAACTCGACGTCCTGGTTGTCCGCCACCTCGATCTTGTCGGTCTTGGCGGCGCCGATGTCGATGCGGAAATAGCCGCCGCGGGTGGCGGCCAGGATGTCGCCGTGGCTGTCGACGCTCATCGCGGTGGCCGCCGGGGTCAGCGTCACGTTCCGGGTGGGTCCCGTGCCGCTCAGCAGGCTCAGCGTCGACTGCCCCTCGGCTCCGGGGGAGAGCACGGCCAGGGTGGCTGTTGCTGGATCGAACACCGCGCTCTCGGCGCGTCCGGCCAGCGGTGTGATCTGGCCATCGGGGGTGACGGTGACCGGCGGCGATACTGCGGCCTGAGCCGGTTCGATGGTGGGTGGCGGGGCGTCGGCGGGGTTGGACGTGCACCCCGCGGTGAGCAGCAGGGCCAGCGCGATCACGCCGGCGCGAACAGGCTGACCTGCAAAGATTGGGCGCAACGTGGGCTCTCGATCGGATGTGAATGGTCGGTGACGGGCAGGGATCCAGTTTAGGCATGGTGGTTGGCCAGAAATGGTCGCGTCTTCAACCATTACGGCATAAGTCGAGGTATGGTTCGACCATGACCCTCGCCGCAGACCAACAACTGGTTAGCCGTGAGTTTGCTATGGAGGATATTTCCACTGGTGTACACGCCAGTGGGTTTGGCCAGGTTGGCGATGGCCGGAGCTTTTCGTTCCATATCGAGCGTCAGCAACTGATCATCGAGATCTATCGCCCGCGACTGTCGGGTCCGGTTCCCGTCGAGGACGACGTGGTCGCCGTGGCCTCCCGCAAACTGACCGATATCGACCTGTCTGACGAACGCAGCTTGTCGGCAACCGTGCGGGACGCGGTGGCCGACGCGCAACCGGTTTCACGCGCCACGCGCTGACGACGTCCCCGGCGATCGTCACGGTACGGTCGTCGGCGTGACTGACGTCGGTGCCATGTCCTGGCTGCAAGTGGTCGTATTGTCGATTGTCCAGGGGCTCACCGAGTTTCTCCCGGTCTCCTCGTCGGGGCATCTTGCGATCACCTCACGGGTCTTCTTCGCCGACGACGCCGGCGCCTCCTTCACCGCGGTCACCCAGCTGGGCACCGAACTCGCGGTCCTGGTCTATTTCGCCAAGGACATCGCCCGCATCCTCAAGGCCTGGTTCAACGGACTGTTCGTGGCGGCCCACCGCACGGCTGACTACTGGCTCGGCTGGTGGGTGATCATCGGCACCATCCCGATCGGGGTGTTCGGCCTGTTGTTCAAGGACGAAATCCGCAGTGGCGCACGCAATCTGTGGCTCGTGGCCTCGGCGTTGATCGTGTTCTCCGCGGTGATCGCCGCGGCCGAGTACTACGGCCGACAGACCCGCCGCGTCGAGCAGTTGACCTGGCGCGACAGTGTCATCGTCGGCCTGGCCCAGTGCCTGGCGCTGGTGCCGGGCGTGTCGCGCTCGGGCGCGACCATCAGCGCCGGACTCTTTTTGGGTATGGAGCGCGAGCTCGCCGCCCGGTTCGGCTTCCTGTTGGCCATCCCGGCGGTTTTCGCCTCGGGCCTGTTCTCCCTGCCCGATGCGTTCCACCCCGTCGGCGAGGGGATGAGCGCGACCGGTGCTCAGCTGTTGGTGTCCACGGTGATCGCCTTCGTCGTTGGTTTCGCCGCGATCGCCTGGTTCCTGAAATTCCTGGTGTCGCACAGCATGTATTGGTTTGTGGGGTACCGCGTGGTGCTCGGCGTGGTGGTGTTGGCGCTGCTGGGCACCGGGGTGGTGGCCGCGCAGTGATCGAGAGGAGCTGAGATGACGGTGATCTTGCTGCGGCACGGCCGCTCGACGTCGAACACCGCGCACACCCTGGCCGGCCGCAGCGACGGCGTCGACCTCGACGAACGGGGCGCCGAACAGGCCGCCGGACTGGCCGCCCGGATCGGGGAGCTGCCGGTGACCGTGATCGTGCGTTCTCCGCTGTTGCGCTGTGAGCGCACGGTGGCACCGCTGGCGGAGGCGCTGGGGCTGGAGCCGATCGTCGACGAGCGGCTCACCGAGGTGGACTACGGCAGCTGGACCGGGCGCGCGATCGGCGAGTTGGTCAAGGAACCGTTGTGGGCGGTGGTACAGCAGCAGCCCAGTGCCGCGGTGTTCCCCGATGGGGAGGGCCTGGCCCAGGTGCAGGCCCGCGCGGTGACTGCGGTGCGCGAACGTGACCGTGCACTGGCCGAGCAGCACGGCGCCGACGTGCTGTGGGTGGCCTGCACACACGGCGACGTGATCAAGGCGGTGCTGGCCGACGCGCTGGGGGTGCATCTGGACGGGTTCCAGCGCATCACCGCCGACCCGGCATCGATGAGCGTGATCCGCTACACCGACCTGCGGCCCTTCGTCATGCACATCAACCACACGGGTGCGCAGTTGAGTGCCGGCCTGGCCGCCAAACCCGCCACCGACGCGGTGGTCGGTGGGTCCACCAACTGACCCGGCATAGCTATACCGGTATTTTGGAAGGTGCCATGGCCCGCGCAATTCACGTATTCCGTACTCCCGACCGATTCGTGGCCGGGACTGTCGGCCAACCCGGCAACCGGACGTTTTATCTGCAGGCGGTCCACGACAAGCGGGTGATCTCGGTGGTCCTGGAGAAGCAGCAGGTCGCCGTCCTCGCCGAGCGAATCGCCGCGTTGCTCACCGAGATCAACCGCCGGTTCGGCACGCCAATCCCGCCGGACACCGGTGAGGTGAGCGACCTGTTGCCATTGGTCACCCCGGTCGACGCCGAGTTCCGGGTGGGCACCATGGGGCTGGGCTGGGACTCGGAGGCCCAGACGGTCGTGGTGGAGCTCCTCGCGGTTTCCGAAGGCGAATTCGACGCGTCGGTGGTCCTCGACGACGCCGAGGACGGGCCGGACGCGGTACGGGTGTTCCTCACCCCGGAGTCGGCGCGCGAATTCGCCACCCGATCCAACCGGGTGATCTCGGCGGGACGTCCGCCGTGCCCTCTGTGCGACGAACCCCTGGACCCGGACGGCCACATCTGCGTGCGTACCAACGGCTATCGGCGCGGTGAGATCACCGGGTCCGACGATGACGCCGACACCTGAGCGCGGGCCCGCCCAACCCGACGACGAGGCGCTGGCCGAGGGCGAACTGACGGTGATCGGCCGCATCCGCTCGGCCAGCAACGCCACTTTCCTGTGCGAGGCCAACTTTCGCGACCGCCAGGTGCACTGCGTGTACAAACCGATTCGGGGCGAGGCGCCGCTGTGGGATTTTCCCGACGGCACCTTGGCCGGCCGCGAGGTCGGCGCGTACCTGGTGTCGGCCGGCCTTGGGTGGAACCTGGTGCCGCGCACCATTATTCGTGACGGTCCGGCCGGGCCCGGCATGGTGCAGCGGTGGGTGGACCAGCCGGAAGACGCGGTGGGCGACGAGCCGGCGGCCGGTCCCGATCTGGTGGACCTGCTGCCGGCCGGCCATCTTCCACCGGGTTTCCTGCCGATCCTGCAGGCCTACGACTACGCCGGTGACGAGGTGACCCTGGTACACGCCGACGATCCCCGGCTGTTCCGGCTGGCGGTGTTCGATGTGCTGATCAACAACGCCGACCGCAAGGGCGGGCACATCCTGGCCGGGGTGGACGGCGCGGTGTACGGCGTCGACCACGGGGTGAGCCTGCACGTCGAGGACAAGCTGCGCACGGTGCTGTGGGGGTGGGCCGGCAAACCCGTCGACGACGAAACGCTGGCCGACGTCGCGGCGCTGCGCGACGGCTTCGCCGGCCTGGCCGAACAGCTGTGCCCCCACATCACCGACGCCGAGATCGCCGCGCTGCGGTCGAGAATCGTTGGCTTACTGGATGATCCGGTGATGCCGACACCCGATCGGCACCGGCCGATCCCATGGCCGGCGTTCTAGCGGGCGCGTCCGAACCCCTCGAACGGATTCCAGGACTGGCTGCCGCGCACCACGTGCAGGTAGTAGGCGTAGTTGGCGGTCGACATCGCCATCGCCGCGATTCCCAGGCCGATGGCGCGGGCGATGCCGTCGCTGACCCCGATGGCCGTGAACACCACCGCGACCGCGATCGTCAACCCCAGCAGCGTCAAACCCTTGCGCCACATGCCTTTGACGAAGAAGTAGAGCGGCCCGAACAGAAACGCCAGGATGTTCGACGTGAGCCGCAGCTTGGCCATCAAGCTGAGGTTGCGGTACGCGGCCTTGGCTTCCGGGCTCGCGCTAGGCAGCCCGTAGGTACTGAAGAAATCGAACTTCCAGCGCCACGAGTCGGACAGGTTGTCGACAGGCGTCTGCTCGGTCATGGCTTGACCCTAATGGCACAACCGGCCCCGCCAGCGCACCGGCCTGGCCCGCCACCGATACTTGGTGGGTGCACTCGACCGACGCCGACCTGGCTGCCGCCGTGGCCAAGGAAGCCGGTGAGCTGTTGTTGGCAGTACGCGAGGAGATCGGCTTCTACGACCCGTACTACCTCGGTGACGAGGGGGATCGGCGATCCAACGCCCTGATCCTCGACCGGTTGGCCCAGGCCCGCCCCGGGGATTCGGTGCTCAGCGAGGAGGCGGTCGACGACCTGGCCCGCGTCGACGCCGATCGGGTCTGGATCGTCGACCCGGTCGACGGCACGCACGAGTTCTCGCTGCCGGGCCGCGAGGACTGGGCCGTGCACATCGCGTTGTGGCAGCGCTCGGTCGGCGTCGACGGCGGCCTGTCGGATGCGGTGGTGGCCCTGCCGGCCCGCGACGAGGTGTACCGCAGCGATGCGGTCAGCCCACCGGGTCCGCGGCGCCCCGGGCCGTTGTTGATCACCGCGAGCTCGAACCGGCCGCCGGCGGTGCTGTGGCGGATGCGCGAGCAGCTCGATTTCCGGATGGTGCGCATCGGTTCGGCCGGGGCCAAGGCGATGGCCGTGGTGCGCGGTGACGTCGACGCCTACATCCACGCCGGCGGGCAGTGGGAGTGGGATTCGGCCGCACCGGCAGGGGTGGTGCTGGCCGCGGGCCTGCACGCCTCCCGGTTGGACGGCTCGGAACTGCGCTACAACCGCGCCGATCCATATCTGCCGGACTTCGTCATGTGCCGCAAGGAGCTGGCGCCCATCCTGTTGGAGGCGATCGGGGTCGCCTCCCGATGAGCGCCGCGGGAATGGATTCGTCGGCGCGGTTGTCTGTCTACCTGAACTGTGGGGACCGACCGGCGGGAGGCCGTCCTGAGCGAGCACCTTAGAGTCGAGGCCATGCAATCGTGGGCGGCGCCGTCAATTCCGGTGCTGAAAGGGCGTGGTCCGCAACTACGGCTGTACGACAGCGCCGATCGGCAGGTCCGTCCCGTCAGCCCGGGCCCGACGGCCACGATGTACGTGTGCGGCATCACGCCGTATGACGCCACCCATCTGGGCCACGCCGCGACCTACCTGACCTTCGACCTGGTGCACCGGCTGTGGCTGGATGCCGGGCACAGCGTGCATTACGTACAGAACGTCACCGACGTCGACGACCCGCTGTTCGAACGCGCCGAGCGCGACGGCATCGACTGGCGCGACCTCGGTGACCGCGAGACCCAGTTGTTCCGCGAGGACATGACCGCGCTGCGGGTGCTGCCGCCGCAGGACTACGTGGCTGCCACCGACGCCATCGCCGAGGTGATCGAGCTGGTCGAGAAGATGCTGGCCTCGGGGGCGGCCTACGTCCTCGACGACGCCCAGTACCCCGACGTGTACTACCGTGCCGACGCCACCGTGCAGTTCGGCTACGAGTCGGGCTACGACCGCGACACCATGCTGCGGCTGTTCGGTGAGCGCGGTGGTGACCCGGAGCGGGCCGGCAAGAGCGACGAACTCGACGCGCTGCTGTGGCGGGCCGAGCGTCCCGGCGAACCCAGCTGGCCCTCGCCGTTCGGTCCGGGCCGGCCCGGCTGGCATGTCGAGTGTTCGGCGATCGCGCTGACCCGCATCGGCACCGGGCTGGACATCCAGGGCGGCGGCAGCGACCTGATCTTCCCGCACCACGAGTTCTCCGCGGCCCACGCCGAATCGGCAACGGGGGAGCGGCGTTTCGCCCGCCACTATGTGCACGCCGGGATGATCGGCTGGGACGGGCACAAGATGAGCAAGAGCCGCGGCAACCTGGTGCTGGTGTCGCGACTGCGCGCGCAGGGGGTGGAGCCCTCGGCCATTCGGCTGGGATTGTTCGCCGGGCACTACCGCAGCGACCGGTTCTGGAGCGACGCCGTGCTCGCCGAGGCCACCGACCGGCTTGCGCACTGGCGCAGGGCCACCGCACTGCCTGCCGGACCGGATGCCACCGATGTGGTGGCCCGGGTGCGCCAATATCTCGCCGACGATCTGGACACCCCGAAAGCTCTTGCCGCACTTGATGGTTGGTGTACCGATGCGCTGGCCTACGGCGGGCATGACCCCGCCGCACCGGGATTGGTCGCGACTGCGGTCGACGCATTGCTGGGTGTGGACCTGTAGCTGGGCGCGGCGGTACGTTACCGCCATGGGTTCTGTGAACGGGAAAGTCGTGTTCATCACCGGCGGTGCGCGCGGGATCGGCGCCGAGGTGGCCCGCCGGTTGCGACGTCGGGGCGCCAAGCTCGTGCTCACCGATCTCGACGAGGCCCCGCTGAGCGCGCTGGCCGCCGAACTCGGCGAGGAACATGTGCTCACCGCGCTGGCCGACGTGCGCGACCTGGCTGCCATGCAGAAGGCCGCCGATGCCGCCGTCGAGCGCTTCGGCGGCATCGACGTCGTGATGGCCAACGCCGGTATCGCCAGCTTCGGCTCGGTCATGCAGGTGGATCCCGAGGCGTTCAAGCGCGTCGTCGACATCAACGTGGTCGGGGTGTTCAACACCGTCCGGGCCACGCTCCCGGCGGTCATCCAACGCCGCGGCTACGTACTCGTGGTGTCCTCGCTGGCGGCATTCACCTCAGCCCCCGGGCTGGCCGCCTATCACGCCTCCAAGGCCGGGGCCGAGTACTTCGCCAACACCCTGCGACTGGAGGTGGCCCACCTCGGCGTCGACGTCGGCTCGGCGCACATGAGCTGGATCGACACTCCGCTGGTACAGGACGCGAAGTCCGACCTGTCGGCGTTCCGCGAGATGCTGTCCAAACTGCCGCCGCCGTTGAACCGGACCACCACCGTCGACGCCTGCGGCGCGGCCTTCGTCAAGGGCATCGAGGGACGCAAGAAGCGCATCTACAGCCCGGAGTGGGTGGGGGCGTTCCGCTGGATCCGGCCGGTGGTGTCCACGTCGCTGGCCGAACGCGACATCCGCAAGTTCACGCCGACGCTGCTGCCCAAGCTGGACGCCGAGGCCGCCGCGCTGGGCCGCTCGACCAGCGCCCGCATCGAAGCGCTGGAGAAACCCGAGTCCTAACGGCGCCGGTTGAACAGGCCGCTCAGCGGCCTCTCCGCCGCAGGTAGCGCTCGAACTCCGCCGCCAACGCGTCACCATCGATCTTGCCGAGCGCCTCGTTCATGTCCACCTCGGCGTCGCCACGCTGCTCCAGCGACGCGACGTACTCGGCGATCTCTTCGTCCTCGGCCGTCATCTCGGAGACGGCCTGCTCCCACTCCTCGGCGGCGGCGGGCAGATCGGCCAGCGGCACCTCGACGTCGAGCACGTCCTCGACGCGGCGCAGCAGGGCCACGGTGGCCTTGGGGCTGGGCGGTTGGGACACGTAGTGCGGGACCGCCGCCCAGAACGTCACCGCCGGAATCCCGGCCTGCACACAGGCATCCTGGAACACCCCGGCGATCCCGGTCGGACCCTCGTACCGGGTTTCTTCCAGCCCGAACACCTTCGCCGAATCCGATGAGTACGCCGAGCCCGACACCGGAACCGGCCGGGTGTGCGGGGTGTCGGCCAGCAGCGCGCCCAAGATCACCACGGTCTGCACATTGAGCTTGTCGGCGATGGCCAGCAACTCCGCGCAGAACGTACGCCAGCGCATGTTGGGTTCCACCCCGTGCATCAACACCACATCGCGGTTGCTGCCCGGGGGACGGCAGTGCGAGACCCGCATCGACGGCCACACCAGCTCCCGGGTGACGCCGTCGACCTGACGGATCACCGGGCGGTTCACCTGGTAGTCGTAATACGACTCGTCGTCGATCTCGACGATGGGTTGGGCCTCCCAGATCGCATCCAGGTGGTCCAGCGCGTCACTGGCCGCGTCGCCGGCGTCGTTCCAGCCCTCGAATGCCGCCACGATGGTGGCGTCCTTCAGTTCGGGCAGGTTGATCGGCCGGCCGGCGTTCGGATACGACGGTGTCACACCTTCAGCGTAAGCCTTCCGATGGTGCCGATGAGCGCGTTGCGCGCGCGGGTCGTCGCGGGGTCGAACAGCATGTTTGATAGACCGTCTACCCTGTTGATGTGACTGTCGCTGACACATCGGTCGATGGCATCGACCTGGGCAGCCAAGTGCAGACCGTCCGCCGGCCACGCGCCGCGGAGATGAAATATGGTCGGCCACAGCCTGGTTAGCCTTGGTGACGACGACATTGCCGACAAGATCCGCGGGCGGTCGCGGTAGACGCGACGGGATGGGTGTCCAGACGTCGATCGGGTGACGACGTAGACTTTTCTGGTCGAGAGGCGTTGCAACGGTTATCGGGGGGCCGGACCCCTGCGGTATCCGCCACGCTCGGCAGAGACAAGGACGCCTTCCGCTACGGAAGGAACGTACGTGAGCACTTCTGAGTCGAATACCTCTGAGTTCAATTCGTCTGGGTCGAATTCGAAGGCGTCGGACACCTTCGAGCCGAACATCCGCCCCGACTGCACCGAGGACCTGACGGCTACCCTGCGCGAGCGGATCATGGTGATCGACGGCGCGATGGGTACGGCGATCCAGCGCGACCGCCCGGACGAGGCCGGTTACCGCGGCGAGCGGTTCAAGGACTGGCCCAGCGATCTGCAGGGCAACAACGACCTGCTCAACCTGACGCAGCCGCACATCATCGAGGCGATCCACCGCGAATACCTCGAGGCCGGCGCCGACATCCTGGAGACCAACACCTTCAACGCCAACGCGGTGTCGCTGGGCGACTACGGCATGGAGGAGTTCAGTTACGAACTGAACTACGCCGGCGCTGCGCTGGCCCGGGCGGCCTGCGACGAGTACAGCACCGCTGACAAGCCCCGCTACGTCGCCGGGGCACTGGGGCCGACGACACGTACCGCGTCGATCTCACCGGACGTCAACGATCCCGGAGCCCGCAACGTCTCCTACGACCAGCTGGTCGCCGCCTACCTCGAATCAGCCAAGGGCTTGGTCGACGGTGGTTCCGACATCATCATCGTCGAGACGATCTTCGACACGCTCAACGCCAAGGCCGCGGTGTTCGCCCTCGAGACCCTGTTCGAGGAGCGCGGCAGGCGCTGGCCGGTGATCATCTCCGGCACGATCACCGATGCGTCCGGGCGGACGCTGTCCGGCCAGGTCACCGAGGCGTTCTGGAACTCGATCCGGCACGCCAAGCCGCTCGCGGTCGGCCTCAACTGTGCGCTGGGCGCACCGGAGATGAGGCCCTACATCGCCGAGATGGCACGGGTCGCCGACACGTTCGTGTCCTGCTACCCGAATGCCGGCCTGCCCAACGCCTTCGCCGAGTACGACGAGACGCCGCAGCGTCAGGCCTCCTACATCGCGGAGTTCGCCCAGGACGGCCTGCTCAACCTGGCCGGCGGATGCTGCGGCACGACGCCCGCGCACATCGCCGAGATCGCCAAGGTCGTCGAGGGGAAGCCACCGCGGCAGGTGCCCGAGATCCCGGTCGCCACCCGGTTGGCCGGCCTGGAGCCGCTCAACATCACCGAGGACTCCCTGTTCGTCAACATCGGTGAGCGCACCAACATCACCGGCTCGGCCCGCTTCCGCAACCTGATCAAGGCCGAGGACTACGACACCGCGCTGTCGGTGGCCCTGCAGCAGGTCGAGGTCGGTGCACAGGTCATCGACATCAACATGGACGAGGGCATGATCGACGGCGTCGCCGCGATGGACCGGTTCACCAAGCTGATCGCCTCCGAGCCGGACATCAGCCGCGTCCCGGTGATGATCGACTCCTCCAAGTGGGAGGTCATCGAGACGGGCTTGAAGAACGTCCAGGGCAAGCCGATCGTCAACTCGATCTCCATGAAGGAGGGCGAGGAGAAGTTCATCCGCGAGGCGCAGTTGTGCCGCAAGTTCGGCGCCGCCGTCGTCGTGATGGCCTTCGACGAGCAGGGGCAGGCCGACAACCTGGAGCGCCGCAAGGAGATCTGCGGCCGTGCCTACCGAATCCTGACCGAGAAGGTCGACTTCCCGGCCGAGGACATCATCTTCGACCCGAACTGCTTCGCGCTGGCCACCGGTATCGAGGAGCACGCCACCTACGGGATCGACTTCATCGAGGCCTGCGCCTGGATCAAGGAGAACCTGCCCGGAGTGCACCTCTCCGGCGGTATCTCGAACGTGTCGTTCTCGTTCCGGGGCAACAACCCGGTCCGCGAGGCGATCCACGCGGTGTTCCTCTACCACGCCATCAAAGCGGGTCTGGACATGGGCATCGTGAACGCGGGTGCCCTGGTGCCCTACGACTCGATCGATCCCGAGCTGCGGGACCGCATCGAGGACGTGGTGCTCAACCGTCGCGCCGACGCCGCGGAGCGGTTGCTCGAGATCGCCGAACGCTTCAACAAGTCCGGGAAGGACGAGGACCCGCAGGCTGCCGAGTGGCGCTCCCTGCCGGTCCGGGAGCGGATCACCCACGCCCTGGTCAAGGGCATTGATGCCCACGTCGAGGAGGACACCGAGGAACTGCGGGCCGAGATCGCCGCGTCGGGCGGCCGCCCGATCGAGGTGATCGAGGGTCCGTTGATGGACGGGATGAACGTCGTCGGGGACCTCTTCGGCTCGGGCAAGATGTTCCTACCACAGGTGGTGAAGTCGGCCCGGGTGATGAAGAAGGCCGTCGCCTACCTGCTGCCGTACATCGAGGCCGAGAAGCAGCCCGGCGACTCCAAGGACACCAACGGCACGATCGTGATGGCGACGGTCAAAGGCGACGTCCACGACATCGGCAAGAACATCGTCGGAGTTGTCTTGCAGTGCAACAACTTCGAGGTGATCGACCTCGGCGTGATGGTGCCGGCGCAGAAAATCCTGGATGCGGCCAGGGAGCACGACGCCGACATCATCGGGCTGTCCGGCCTGATCACCCCGTCCCTGGACGAGATGTCCAACTTCGCCGTCGAGATGGAACGCGAGGGCCTGGAGATCCCGTTGCTGATCGGCGGCGCGACCACCTCGCGCGCGCACACCGCGGTGAAGATCTCGCCGCGGCGCAGCGGTCCGGTGGTCTGGGTCAAGGACGCCTCCCGTTCCGTGCCGGTCGCTGCCGCGCTGCTCGACGACAAGCAGCGCCCGGCGCTGCTGGAGGCCACCGAGAAGGACTACGCGGCCTTGCGCGAGCGGCACGCCCAGAAGAACGAGCGGCCGATGCTGACGCTGGAGAAGGCGCGCGCCAACCGCACGCCGATCGACTGGGACGACTACACGCCGCCGGTGCCCGCCCACGGTCTCGGCGTGCGAGATTTCCACGAGTACGACCTGGCCGAGTTGCGCGAGTACATCGACTGGCAGCCGTTCTTCAACGCCTGGGAGATGAAGGGCCGTTTCCCCGACATCCTCAACAACCCGGCCACCGGTGAGACCGCCCGCAAGCTCTACGACGACGCCCAGGAGATGCTCGACACGCTGATCAAGGAGAAGTGGCTGACGGCCAACGGGGTGATCGGCTTCTTCCCGGCGAACGCCGTCGGCGACGACGTCGAGGTCTACACCGACGAGAGCCGCACCGAGGTGTTGACCACGCTGCACAACCTGCGCCAGCAGGGCGAGCACCGCGAAGGCATCCCGAACCGATCGTTGGGAGACTTCATCGCTCCCAAGGAGACTGGGGTGCCGGACTATATCGGCGCCTTCGCCGTCACCGCCGGGCTCGGCAGCCAGGACAAGATCATGGAGTTCAAGGCCGCCCTCGACGACTACAGCGCCATCCTGCTGGAGTCACTGGCCGACCGGTTGGCCGAGGCCTTCGCCGAACGCATGCATCAGCGGGTCCGCGAGGAGTTCTGGGGATACCAGCCCGACGAACAGCTGGACAACGACGCGCTGATCGCCGAGAAGTACGTCGGCATCCGTCCCGCCCCCGGCTACCCGGCCTGCCCGGAACACACCGAGAAGGCGACGCTCTGGAAGTTGATGGACGTCCATGAGCGCACCGGCATCGAGCTGACCGAGTCGATGGCGATGTGGCCCGGCGCGGCGGTCAGCGGCTGGTACTTCTCGCACCCGCAGTCGCAGTACTTCGTGGTCGGCCGGGTGGCCCAGGACCAGGTCGCCGATTACGCGAAGCGCAAGGGCTGGACCCTGGCCGAAGCCGAGCGCTGGTTGTCCTCCAACCTCGCCTACAACCCGGAGGACTGAGCCGAAACCCGGCGCCCCGCAGTGCGTTGAGTCACATGATTTCGCGAGCTCGGTTGTGCGATGGGACAATCGGATCATGCGGGCGGTGCTGTGGGACATGGACGGCACCCTTGTCGACTCCGAAAAGCTCTGGGACATTGCGATGCACGCGCTGTATGCCCGCATGGGCGCGGTGCTCACACCCGAGGTGCGCGAGTCCACGGTCGGCGGCTCGTCGGAATCTGTGATGCGCATCGTCTACGACGACCTCGGTCTCGAGCCGGATCCGGCCGCGATGGCCGAGTCGGCGGATTGGTTGCACGATTACACCGGTGAGCTGTTCGACCAGGGCCTGCCCTGGCGGCCGGGTGCCCAGGAGATGCTCGAGGGATTGTCCGCGGCGGGCGTCCCGATGGCGCTCGTCACCAACACGCGCCGAGATCTCGCCGAGCGAGCCTTGAATAGCATTGGCCGCCATTACTTCTCGGTGATCGTCTGCGGCGACGAGGTACCGAACGGCAAGCCGGCACCGGATCCGTATCTGCGGGCCACCGAGCTGCTCGGCGTGGTGCCGGCCGACTGCCTGGCAGTCGAGGACTCGGTGACCGGTACGACCTCTGCGGAGTCCGCCGGCTGTTCCGTGCTGGTGGTGCCCAACGACATCGAGGTGCCGCAGGGCCCGGGCCGTCGGCACGCGGAAACGCTGGGCGCGCTCGATGTCTGGGATCTGCGTTCCATCCACGCCGAACTGGCCGTCGGCTCGGGTGCCCGCGGCGTCTGAGACGCGCCGAAGTCAGCTACCCGGATATGGCCCGACCTTTGGGCTCACTGTGCCAAGGTGATGATGACTGGTCACCCGACGGCGCGGAGAGGACAGGTCATGTCACATGGTCCGGTAAGCGGCGGTACTTCGTCGGTCCACGACGACGAGTATTTCTCGTCGGGGCGCAGCGCCGTGCGGATCGCCTCGGTCGCCGCCCTCGGTGGGTTGTTGTTCGGCTACGACAGCGCGGTGATCAACGGCGCGGTCGACGCCGTCCAGAAGAACTTCGACATCGACAACAAGATCCTGGGATTCGCGGTGGCCTCGGCACTGCTCGGGGCGGCCGTCGGCGCGCTGACGGCGGGCCGGATCGCCGACCGCATCGGTCGACTCGCCGTCATGAAGATCGCCGCGGTGTTCTTCTTCATCAGCGCGATCGGCACCGGGCTGGCCCCCAGCGTCTGGGTGGTGGTCCTGTTCCGCATCGTCGGCGGCATCGGTGTCGGCATCGCCTCGGTGATCGCGCCCGCCTACATCGCCGAAACCTCACCGCCGGGAATCCGCGGACGGTTGGGGTCCCTGCAGCAGTTGGCCATCGTCTGCGGCATTTTCCTGTCGCTGAGCATCGATGCGCTGCTGGCCCGCCTCGCCGGGGACGCCACCAAGGAACTGTGGCTGAACATGGAGGCGTGGCGGTGGATGTTCTTGATGATGGCGATTCCGGCGACCGTCTACGGTCTGCTGACGTTCACGATCCCCGAGTCGCCCCGGTATCTGGTTGCCACACACCGCATTCCCGAAGCACGCAAGGTGCTCTCACGGCTGCTGGGCGAGAAGAACCTCGAGATCACCCTGAACCGCATCCAGGACACCCTCAAGCAGGAGAAGCCCGCAGCCTGGCGTGATCTACGCAAACCGACCGGTGGGGTCTACGGCATCGTGTGGGTGGGTCTTGGCCTGTCGGTTTTCCAGCAGTTCGTCGGCATCAACGTGATCTTCTATTACTCGAACGTGCTGTGGCAGGCCGTCGGATTCGACGAGAATTCGTCGTTCGTCATCACCGTCATCACCTCGGTGACCAACATCTTGACCACGCTGATCGCGATCGCGTTGATCGACCGGGTGGGCCGTAAACCGTTGCTGCTGATCGGGTCGTTGGGAATGGCGGTGACACTGGGCACGATGGCCGTGATCTTCGGTACGGCAAAGACGCATGAGGTACTCAACACCTCGACGGGCCTGATGGAGCAGCAGCCCTTCCTCGGTGGTATCACCGGTCCGATAGCGCTGGTCGCGGCCAACCTGTTCGTGGTGGCCTTCGGTATGTCATGGGGGCCGGTGGTGTGGGTGCTGCTCGGAGAGATGTTCCCCAACCGGATCCGCGCGGCCGCGCTCGGTCTGGCGGCCGCGGGGCAGTGGGCGGCGAACTGGCTGATCACCGTGTCGTTCCCGGAATTGCGCAACATGCTCGGGGCGGCATATGGGTTCTATGCGATCTGCGCGGTGCTGTCGTTCCTCTTCGTGTGGCGCTGGGTCGAGGAGACCAAGGGCAAGAACCTCGAAGACATGCACGCCGAGGTGTTGAAGACGTAAAGGCCGAGCGTTCACGCTTCTGGCATCGGCAGAGGTTCGTAGTCGTCGGTGTACGGTCCGGCGTCGAGGGTGCGAGCTATCTCGACGGCCGCCTCGACCAGCTTCTCCGGGGAGATGTCCCGGTGGGCCAGATAGACCTCGCAATCACCGACGAGGACCCGGACGCTGGCCAGCGTCGTCTGCACCAGGGCGAACTCGTCGGGCTCGTCGCGAGGCACCCCATAGGTCCCCGGCGTGAAGTCCGCCGCCTGACGTAACTCCTCACGCGCCACCGTCGCGTCGTCGATCGGATGGATGGCCACCGTCAGCGTCGCGGCCGCGGCGACATCCGGACCCCAGGCCGCCGCCAGGCAATCGAGGGGCCGGATCGGATTGGCGGTGCGGTTGTTCTGAATCAGGTGCTCGACGGGAAGATGCTTGGCCAGGATCGCCCGGATCTCGGCGACCCGGGCGGTGTACGTCGGCAACGGGCAGTCGGCTGATTCGCTCACGCTTCTATTGCACCGCACAAACCGACCCCCACCGAGCATGAAACAATTCACTGCTGTGAAGACCTTCGATGCCCTGTTCGCCGAACTCAGCGACAAAGCGCGCACCAGACCCGCCGGTAGCGGCACGGTCGCCGCACTTGACGCCGGCATCCATGGGCTCGGCAAGAAGATCCTGGAGGAGGCCGGCGAGGTATGGCTGGCCGCCGAGCACGAGAGCGACGAATCGCTCGCCGAGGAGGTCAGCCAGTTGCTGTACTGGACGCAGGTGCTGCTGCTCTCCCGCGGTCTGACCCTCGACGACGTCTACCGGAAGCTGTGAACGTGGCCGATCAGATGTTGCGCGTTGCCGTCCCCAACAAGGGGTCACTGAGCGAATCGGCCGCCGAGATCCTCTCCGAGGCGGGGTACCGGCGCCGGCGTGATCCCAAGGACCTGACCGTCGTCGACCCGATCAACAACGTCGAGTTCTTCTTCCTCCGGCCCAAGGACATCGCGATCTACGTCGGCTCAGGCGAACTCGACCTGGGCATCACCGGACGTGATCTGGCCGCCGATTCGGATGCCCCGGTTCGTGAACGCCTGGCGCTGGGATTCGGCAACTCCACGTTCCGCTACGCCGGCCCGGCTGGTCGGGAGTGGACCGCGCAGGATCTGGCGGGCAAGCGCATCGCGACCTCGTTTCCGAACCTGGTTCGCAAGGATCTCGCGGCGCAGGGCATCGAGGCCTCGGTCATCCGGCTCGACGGCGCGGTGGAGATCTCGATCCAGCTCGGTGTCGCCGACGTGATTGCCGACGTGGTCGGCTCGGGTCGCACGCTCGGGCTGCATGATCTGGTGGCGTTCGGTGCGCCGCTGTGTGAGTCGGAGGCAGTGCTGATCGAACGCGACGGCGCTCAGGGCGACGGCAACGCCGCCGCGCGCGATCAACTCACCGCGCGGGTGCAGGGTGTGGTCTTCGGCCAGCAGTACCTGATGCTGGATTACGACTGCCCGCGTGCGGTTCTGGAGAAGGCCACCCAGGCGACGCCGGGGCTGGAATCACCGACCATCGCACCGCTGGCCGATCCGGACTGGGTGGCCGTGCGCGCGCTGGTGCCGCGCCGCGACGTCAACGCCATCATGGATGAGATATCGGCGATCGGCGCCAAAGCGATACTGGCGTCAGATATTCGGTTCTGCCGTTTCTGATCGGCGCGTGCCGCGTCGTTCTGCGTGTTAGCGTCCGGGGGGGACAAGTCCAGGCCCTCGGAGGTTGCCGTGACGCATTTTCTGGTTCTGTTGTTGGCGCTGCTGATCGGCGTGGTGGCCGGTCTCCGGGCTTTCACTGCACCGGCCGTCGTGGCCTGGGCCGCCACATTGAGCTGGATCAACCTCGACGGCACCTGGGTGGAATGGCTGGCGCATCCGGTCACGGTCACCGTGTTGACGATTCTTGCTGTGGGCGAATTGGTTACCGATCAACTGCCGAGTACGCCGAGCCGTAAGACGGCGGTGCAGTTCATCGCCCGGCTGATCACCGGTGGTTTCGCCGGGGCGGTGATCGGCACCGCATGGGGATACACGTTCGGCGGCCTGGGTGCGGGTCTGATCGGCGCGGTGCTGGGCACCCTCGGTGGCTATGAGGCGCGTAAGCGTCTGGTCGCCGCCACCGGCGGTCGTGACCTGCCGATCGCCTTGGTGGAGGACGCCGTTGCGGTGCTTGGCGGTCTCGGCGTCGCCGCGCTGACCGCGGTCGTCTGAACCATGGCGCCCGCACGCAATTTCGACGCCATCGTCATCGGTGCGGGCCAAGCCGGCCCACCGCTGGCCGGTCGGTTGACCTCGGCGGGGCAGACCGTCGCGGTGATCGAACGCAAGCTGGTGGGCGGAACCTGCGTCAACTACGGCTGCATTCCCACCAAGACTCTCGTTGCCAGCGCGCATGCTGCCCACATGGCGCGCCGCGGGGCTGACTTCGGTGTGCGCACAGGCGAAGTCGTCGTCGACATGGCCAAGGTGAAAGCCCGCAAAGATGCGATCATGCTGGCCGACCGCCGCGGCGTCGAGGATTGGCTCGACGGCATGGACGGCGCCACCCTCATCCGCGGACATGCTCGGTTCGTCGACCCGCACACCATCGATGTCGATGGTCAATTACTGCGGGCCGAGCGCATCTTCCTCAATGTCGGTGGGCGCGCAGTGGTTCCCGACTTTCCCGGCCTGGACGGCATCGACTATTTGACCAACGTCGGTGTCCTGGACCTCGATGTGCTTCCGGAACATCTGGTAATCGTGGGCGGCAGCTACATCGCACTGGAGTTCGCGCAGATGTACCGCCGGTTCGGTTCGCGCGTCACCGTAATCGAGAAGGGCCCGCGGCTGACCTCGCGCGAAGACGAGGACGTCTCGGCCGCCATCGCCGAAATCTTGCGGGCCGAGGACATCTCGGTGGTGCTCGACGCCACCGGTATCCGGTTCGCCAAGCGGGACAACGGCTTCGAAGTGACGCCTCGCGATGGTGCGGATCCGATCTGGGGAACCCATCTGCTGCTCGCGGTGGGACGCGCACCCAACACCGACGACCTCGGGCTGGAGAACGCCGGCGTGGACGTCGACCGGCGCGGCTACATCGTCGTCGATGATCAACTCCGCACCACCGCCGAGCACATCTGGGCGATGGGGGATTGCAACGGCAAAGGGGCGTTCACGCACACGTCCTACAACGACTTCGAGATCGTCGCGGCCAACCTTCTCGACGACGACCCACGGCGGGTGAGCGACCGCGTTACCACCTATGCGCTCTACATCGACCCGCCGCTGGGCCGGGCCGGCATGACCGTCGACCAGGTGCGGGCATCAGGCCGGAAGGCGTTGGTGGGCAAGCGCCCGATGACCCGGGTCGGGCGGGCCGTGGAGAAGGGTGAGACGCAGGGCTTCATGAAAGTGGTGGTCGATGCCGAGACCGAGGAGATCCTCGGTGCGGCGATCCTCGGTGTGGGCGGGGACGAGGTGGTGCATTCGATCCTCGACGTCATGACCGCCAAACTGCCCTACACCGCGATATCGCGAACCATGCACATCCACCCGACGGTCAGTGAGCTGGTGCCGACAATGCTGCAGGAGCTGAAGCCACTGGAGTGAGCGACCCTCTGCGTTGAACGCGTGGTGATCGTCAGCGGCGGATTTCAGCGACGTCAGCGTCAATTACCAAAGGCGGGTGGGAAATTCGATTTCGTCCTCACGCGGTAGCCAGGCGTGTAACCATCGGCCTTGGCGTGAGGAGCAAAGATGAGAATTGCAGTTGCCGCCGTGCTGATCGGGATGGCAGCCATGGGTGTGGCCGCCCCGGCGAAGGCGAACCCCAACTCAGGTGATCCCAATTGTGTCGCGGAGCCGTACCTGGCCGAGTGCACGGACAGCGGATTCGGGGCGCCCACCGGTCCGTCTGATTCCGCATGCATTTCGTCGCCGATCGATCCGGTGTGCGCGGGAGGTCCGTACGCGCCGCCGGCGCCGGCCATGCCGCCGCCGGTCGGCAGCGATCTGCCGGGCAGCATGATGCCCGACGGAATGCCTTACGGCAGTGGTCCGCCTCCCGGCATGCCTGGGAGCATTCCGGGAATGCCCGGGAGTATCTGAGCTGCGATCTGTTCGGCGCTGAAAGTTATTCGGCCAGCAGTGCGGTGACGGCCGACGGATTCTTGTAGAACACGTCGAGTTCGGTGATCAGGCCTTCTCGAACCGTCACCACCTCGGTCACGGCCATTTCGGCAGTCGCTCCAGAGGCGCGTGCCGTGAAATTCAGGCGGTAGTAGAGCACCACCGTGTCGTCGTCGGCGATGTACCGCATGTCCGGGCTCGGTGTGAGCTCTAGCACCGTGAACATCTGCGCGATGAGATCGAAAAAGCCGTCGGGGCCGAGGTAGTCGCCGCGGTACGGAACGTCCCCGGCCGCATGGATCACGAAGTCGTCGTGCAGCAGCCGTCGAGCATCATCGAACCTGGCTTCCCCGATCGCACTCACGAAGTCCTGTACGACCGTCCGAGAACGTTCAGTTTGAGATGTCATCGGAGCCCCCAGCCTCGGCGTGACCTATCGTCCCTTGTGCCAGTATGAGCGGGATCGCGTCAGCCTGAGACGCTGATTGGACCAAAGCATCTAACCCGGCGCGCGCATCACCAACAAGGTTTGCGCAGAGGTGCCGATAAACCCTTGGCGGTCAAAGATTTCCGCTGTGGTCACGCCGATGCCGTCCGGACCGATCGAACCACGGGCCCGAACGGCGAAATCGGAGCCGACTGGGAGCCGGTGCAGATGCACGGAGGTGTCGGTGTTCATGAAGATGAACTTCTGCGGATCCAACGCCGCACCAATGCCATTCGCCGAATCCACCACGAGCGCCAGGCGTTGCAGGGCCGTCGTCTCTTCGTCGTCGACCACGGACGTCAGCGGACTCATCCACGCCACAGCGGCCTCACCTTCGGTGGTGCGCTGGCGTCGCCACGTCACGGTGTCGAGGTAACCTGCAGCGCCCTCCCACCTGTGCGCCACCTCGGCGGCCTCACCCTCCAGCAACGGTGGAAAGCGGTCGGTGGCCACATCACTGGTGTCACTGGGCGCCAATAGCCAGGCCGTCACCCGAGCGACTGCACGCCACGAGCCGTCCGCGCGGGCCGCCTCCATCTCCGAGACGGCCATCGAGATCCGGCTGCCGGGCCGATCGACCCATGCCCGAACCCGCACGGGGGCAACGGGAATCGCGCCCAGGATGTCGAGCGTCAAACGCCCGACCCGCAGACCCGAGCCAGCGGTCAACTCTTCGATCGCCTTGGTCAGCAGCGCCAGCGGCGGTGAACCGTGCTGAATCGCCGGATCCCAGTTGCTCCGGGTGTCGGCGGTGGACTCGAACAGCTGATACTCACCATCGGCACCGAGCCGATGATAGTGACACCCGATCATGCAGCTCCTGATTCTGGCCAGCCCGGATACGGTGGCGGCGTGCCGCCGAACGCCGGGCACAGGTTCTGGTGTGCGCACCACGAGCACAGCCGCGACGGGTTGGGCCGGAAGTCTCCGGTGGCCCCGGCCACCTGGATGGCCTGCCAGATCGCCATCAGCGTGCGCTCAAACCGCAACAGCTCGTCGTGGCTGGGGGAGTAGTCGAGCACTTGACCGTCGGCGAGGTACAACAACCGCAGCCGCGCCGGCATCACGCCGCGCGACCGCAGCAACGCCACGGCATAGAACTTCATCTGGAACATCGCTTTGAACTCAGCCTGCGCCCGTGCCGCCGGCGGCGCTTTGCCGGTCTTGTAGTCGACCACCCGCAACTCGCCCGACGGAGCGACATCGATCCGGTCGACGAATCCGCGTAACAGGGTGCCGTCAGCCAACTCGACTTCGAGGCGGTGCTCGCAGCACTGTGGATCGAACCGGGTCGGATCCTCCAGCCGGTAATACCCGGACAGCAGCGCCCTCGCCTCGGCCAGCAACGTGGTCGGATACTCGGTGTCGGCCAACTCGGGTTCGGCGGCGAGGACCTGCTCCCAGGCCGGCTCGATCAGGGCCAGCGCGGTGTCGTGCACTCGCTCGGCCGCCGGAAGTCCGTAGAGCTGCTCCAATGCGGCATGGACCACGGAGCCACGCAGCTGTGCGGTGGACCGCGGCTCCGGAAGTCGGTCGATGGCACGGAACCGGTACAGCAACGGACACTGCTTGAAATCGCCGGCCCGCGACGGTGACAACGCCGGGCGGCGGGGCGTCGAAGCCGGTTCCTCACTCACATCCGCAAGCCTAGGGCCGGGCTCTGACAAAGTTGGGCGAACCCCGACCACCCGACCGTGCGCGGCTACTGGCAGGCTGGACGTCCGTGGCAGCGAAGAGACCGACCGGACCGTTTGCCGTTGGCGACCGGGTACAACTCACCGACGCCAAGGGCCGGCGCTACACGATGGTGCTCAACCCCGGCGGAGAGTTCCACACTCATCGCGGCATCATCGCGTTCGACAACGTGATCGGGTTGCCCGAGGGCAGCGTGGTCAAATCCACCAACGGCGATCAGTTCCTGGTGCTGCGCCCGCTGCTGGTCGACTACGTGATGTCCATGCCGCGCGGGGCGCAGGTGATCTATCCGAAGGACGCCGCGCAGATCGTGCACGAGGGGGACATCTTCCCGGGCGCACGGGTGTTGGAGGCCGGTGCTGGCTCGGGTGCGCTGACATGCTCGCTGCTGCGGGCGGTGGGACCCGAGGGACGGGTGACGTCTTTCTCT
>NZ_MBEJ01000109.1 GCF_001953975.1 Mycobacterium sp. NS-7484 | reverse complement strand
GTTTTCCATCCCCCAGAACCCGCATATCCAGCTCGCCGCGGGGCTGGTGGGCTCGCCTTGGTGAAAACCACACTGGGGGCGGGATTGGCGGTGGGGGTGGGGGTTTTGGAGACCGTCGAATCACCCGATCCGCACCCAACGAGTGTGAGTGCGGTCGTCAAGATGACCGCCGGGGTCATCACAACCATCACGACCCGGTTCACAGTTGGGCAACCTACCGTGACCCCGTTGCGGCTTTGTGCAGGCGCGCGGCGGGGATGGCCGCCGATTGGCACTAGACTTCTGAACCGATGAGCTCGCCAGACCCGGATCCGGGGGACACCGCCCCGACATTTGCCGACCTGCAGATTCACCCTGCGGTGCTGAAGGCGGTCACCGATGTCGGCTACGAGTCGCCCTCGGCGATCCAGGCCGCGACCATCCCGGCCATGCTGGCGGGTTCCGACGTCGTCGGGCTGGCCCAGACGGGCACCGGCAAGACGGCCGCGTTCGCGATCCCGATCCTGTCCAAGATCGACACCAGCAGTAAGAACACCCAGGCCCTGGTCCTGGCGCCGACCCGGGAGCTGGCCCTGCAGGTGGCCGAGGCGTTCGCCCGCTACGGCGCGCACCTGCCCGAGGTCAACGTGTTGCCGATCTACGGCGGGGCGTCCTACACCGTGCAGCTGAGCGGTCTGCGCCGCGGCGCACAGGTGGTGGTCGGTACCCCGGGCCGGGTGATCGACCATCTGGAGCGCGGCACGCTGGACCTGTCGAACCTGGACTACCTGGTGCTCGACGAGGCCGACGAGATGCTGACGATGGGCTTCGCCGAAGAGGTCGAGCGGATCCTCGCCGACACCCCGGAGTACAAGCAGGTCGCCCTGTTCTCGGCGACCATGCCCCCGGCCATCCGCAAGATCACCACCAAGTACCTGCACGACCCGGTCGAGGTCACGGTCAAGGCCAAGACCGCCACCGCCGAGAACATCACCCAGCGCTTCATCCAGGTGGCCGGGGCGCGCAAGCTGGACGCGTTGACCCGGGTGCTCGAGGTCGAGCAGGGCGACGCGATGATCGTGTTCGTCCGCACCAAGCAGGCCACCGAGGAGGTTGCCGAGCGGCTCAAGGCCCGCGGTTTCGCTGCCGCCGCCATCAACGGCGACATCAACCAGGCGCAGCGCGAGCGCACCATCACCGCGCTCAAGGACGGCACGATCGACATCCTGATCGCCACCGACGTCGCCGCCCGCGGCCTGGACGTCGAGCGCATCAGCCACGTCGTCAACTACGACATCCCGCATGACACCGAGTCCTATGTGCACCGCATCGGCCGCACCGGCCGGGCCGGGCGCTCCGGGCACGCCCTGCTGTTCGTCACCCCGCGCGAACGCCACCTGCTGAAGTCGATCGAGAAGCACACCCGGTCCAAGGTTCTGGAAGCCGAGCTGCCCAGCGTCGACGACGTCAATGCCCAACGCGTGGCAAAGTTCCGTGACTCGATCACCGATTCGCTCAATGGCCCGGGCCTGGAGTTGTTCCGCAGGCTCATCGAGGATTACGAGCGCGAGAACGACGTGCCGATGGCCGACATCGCCGCGGCGCTGGCGTTGCAGTCGCGCAACGGCGAAGAGTTCCTGATGACGGAGCCGCCACCGGAGAAGCGCCGGGAACGCGACCGCGATCGCGAGGAACGCGGCGAGCGGCCGCCGCGTGCCCCGCGGGAAGGCCTGGCGACGTACCGCATCTCGGTGGGCAAGCGGCACAAGGTGGGTCCGGGGCACATCGTCGGCGCCATCGCCAATGAGGGTGGTCTGCACCGTAACGAGTTCGGGCACATCACCATTCGCGGGGATTACTCGTTGGTGGAGCTGCCCGAGAAGCTGCCCAAGAAGACGCTCAAAGCCCTGGAGAACACCCGCATCTCGGGCATGCTGATCAACCTCACGCCGGATCGCGGTGAGCGTGCCCCGCGCCGCGAGTACAAAGAGCGTTCCGGGTATCGCGACCGTCCAGGAAAGCCGCACCGGAAGGCCAAGTGACGGTCTCGGAGAATGTGACGGGGCCGTCGGATCAGGGTGGTCTGGAGTCCGTCGACGCGCCGGTCTCGTCGTCCAGCCGCGTCGCGTCACTGACCGGGATCCGTGCGGTGGCCGCCATTCTCGTGGTGCTGACCCATGCGGCGTACACCACCGGCAAGTATCCGCAGGGCTATCTGGGGCTGGTGTATTCGCGCGCGGAGATCGGGGTGCCGATCTTCTTCGTGCTCAGTGGTTTTCTGTTGTTCCGCCCGTGGGTCAAAGCCGCGGCGACCGGCGGGAAGGATCCGTCGGTGCGCCGCTATGCCTGGCACCGGGTGCGACGGATCATGCCGGCCTATGTGGTCACGGTGCTGATCGCCTACCTGCTCTACCACTTTCGCACCGGCGGCCCGAATCCCGGCCACACGTGGATGGGCCTGTTCCGCAATCTCACCCTGACCCAGATCTACACCGACAACTACCTGTTCTCCTATCTGCATCAGGGCCTGACGCAGATGTGGAGCCTGGCGGTCGAGGCGGCGTTCTACGTGGTCTTGCCGGCATTGGCGTTTCTGTTGCTGGTGGTGTTGTGCCGGCGGCGGTGGCGGCCGGGCCTGTTGTTCTTCGGTCTGGCGGTGCTGGCCGCGGTGTCGCCGGTGTGGCTGGTGATCGTGCACGATTCGACCGGCCTGCCCGACGGCGCCCGGTTGTGGCTGCCGACGTATCTGGCCTGGTTCGTGGCGGGGATGGCCCTGACCGTGCTGGGGCAGCTGAAGGTGCGTGGCTACGGGATGGTGTGCGTGCCGCTGGCCGTGGTGTGTTACTTCATCGCCTCGACGCCCCTTGCGGGGGAGCCGACGACGTCGCCGGCCAAGCTGAGCGAGGCGTTGGTCAAGACGTTCTTCTATGCGGTGATCGCGGCATTGTTGGTGGCGCCCCCGGCCCTCGGTGATCGGGGTTGGTACAACCGGTTCCTGGCGTCGCGGCCGATGGTCTTCCTCGGCGAGATCTCCTACGAGATCTTCCTGATCCACCTGATGATCATGGAACTGGTGATGGTCGAGGTGATGCGAGATCCGGTGTACACGGGCTCGATGTTCAACCTGTTCGTGCTCACGATGGTGTTCACCATCCCGGCGGCCTGGCTGCTGCACCGCTTCACCCGCGTCCGCTCCTGATCCTTTAGTTAGGGTACGCTTACCTAACGAAGTGCTTCGGCGGGAGGTGCGCATGGGCGAGCAGAAGGCGTCGCGCGGGCTGGAAGGGGCCCTGGTCAAACTCTGGCGGGGCGGCGATTACGAACTGTCGGTCACCGGCCGGACCGAGCTCACACCGAACTACTTGAGGCTGCACTTCCGTGCCGAGCGGCTACTCGCCGAGCACCGGGTGCACCCCACGATGTGGGTGCGGGGCTGGTTCCCGCACGACGGGAAGGCGCACCAACGCGGCTACACCCTGGTCAACGCCGATCCGCGGGCCGGCACCGTCGACATCGATTTCGCCATGCATGACGGCATCGCCACCCGCTGGGCCGGCGGTGCCCAGCCCGGCGACGTCCTGGACGTGACGGTCCTCGGCAGCAACTTCGCCTTGCCCGAGCCGGCCCCGGCCGGATACGTCATCGTCGGGGACACCGCGTCGCTGCCGGCCATCAACTCACTGTTGGATGCGATCGGCGACGCCCCGGCCCGGGTGTTCCTGGAGGCCGGCCACGACGACGACCGTCAGCTCCCCGTCGCCGGTGATGCGGACATCACCTGGGTCGACCGTTCCGACGACGGCCTGCTGGCGGCGGTCAGCGCCTCGGCGTTCGACGCCGCCGATCACTTCGGCTGGGTGGCCTGTAACAACCGCACCACCCGGGCGGTGGCCCGGGTCTTTCGCGAGGAGTACGGCATTCCCCGCAGATCCATCAAGGCACAGGCGTATTGGGTGGCGTGACCGGCTGATGAGCCGGTATCACCAGCGGGGCGACGAACTCGGCCAGCATCGTGCGTTCGTCGGCCTCGTCGACGCCGGGAAACACCAGCAGCGACACCATGATCCGCACCAGCCATCGGGCCCGCCGGCCCACCTCGTCGCCCGCGTCGGCGCCCAGTGAGCGCACGAATCCCTCCACCAACGCGCGAATCACCTCGGAGTGTTCGGCCATCTCGCCGCCGATGGGCGGTTGCGCGGTGGCGAACCAGGATGACAGCGCCGGGCTCTGCCGTACCGCCCGCAGCGCGGTGATCACACCTTCGATCAACCGTTCGTCCGGATCGGTGACCGCCGCCACCTGCTCGCTGACGTCTTCGTACAGTCGCCGTGCCTCCCGGTGCACGTACGCGGTGTAAAGCGCTTCGCGATTCTCGAAATAGCGGTACAGCGTCGCGCGGGAACACCCTGCGGCTGCGGCGATCTCGTGCATGCCGACGGTGGCCGCCTGCTGTTTGGTGAACAGGACGTCCGCCGCATCGAGGATGTGGTCGGCGGCCACTTCGGACCGCCGCACCGACAGCCAGTCGCGGGCCATCAAGTACCGGCCCGGAACGGCACGGACAGCGGCCGTCGGACGTAACTACCACCGGCCCACACTACGGCGTCCACATCGACCTCGAATTCCGGATAGCGCGACAACAACTCGGTCAACGCTACCCGGGACTGCATCCGGGCCGCTGCCGCGCCCAGGCAGAAGTGTGCCCCGTGGCTGAAGGTGAGAATGTTGCGGGGCTTGCGCCGCACATCGAGTTCGGCTGCGTCGTCGCCGAATTCGCGTTCATCCCGATTTCCGGACCCGTACAGCAGCAGCGTCTTGCGGCCGGCCGGGATCGTGGTGTCGCCGATCGTGACGTCGCGGGTGGTGGTGCGGGCCAGGCCCTGCACCGGCGAGGTCAACCGCAGGAACTCGTCGACGGCCTCCGGGATGAGTTCTGGGTCGTCGACCAGGAGCCGACGCTGATCGGGCCGCTGCTGCAGCAATTGCACTGCACCACCGAGCATTCCGGTGGTGGTGTCGTTGCCGCCGGTGACCATGGTGAAGGTGAACGCCAGGATCGACAACACGCCCGCGATGTCACCGTCTCCACCCACCCCGGCGGCGACCAGATGCGAAATCGTGTCGTCACCCGGTTCCCGACGACGCCGCTCGATGAGCTCGGAGAAATAGCCCATCATCGAGGCCACCGCGGCGCCGGCCGTGCCCATCGCCGCGGTGATGCCCCCGGCCGAACTGTTGGCCGCGACGATCGCCTCGGTCCAGTCGTCGAACTGGTCTCGGTCGTCCTCGGGCACCCCGAGGTAATGCGCGACGACCATCGACGGCAGCGGTTTGAACAGTTCGGTGACGATGTCCCCGCCGCCGTTCGAGCGCAACCCCTCGAGGCGCTCGACGACGAACTCCCGCACCTTCGGTTCGACGGCCTCGACCTGTCGCGGTGTGAAGCCCCGTGACACCAACTTGCGGAATTCGGTGTGCACGGGCGGGTCCTGCATGACGAACGGCGGATTGTCGGCCAGGCCGATCATCTCCAGCTCGCCGTAGGTGATGGTCAGGCCTTGTGCCGAGGAGAAGGTCTCGTGATCACGGGCGGCCGACCAGATGTCGGCGTGCCGGGACAGCACGTAGTAGTCGTTCTCGGGTTTCTCGTCGGGCACCACGTGGTGCACCGGGTCGTGGTCGCGCAGCGCGGCGTACATCGGCCAAGGGGCGGCCCAGGTGTCGGCGTCGGCGGGTTCGAACCGCGCAGAGCTGTGAGACAAAGTCGCTGACATGTCTTATTCGTACGACGAAAGAGCGCATGGTGTCAATAGCGGGTTTGCCTGGGTAGGCTCGGGCGCGATGAACACCCCAGCGTGTTACCGCCATCCGGACCGCCCCACTTACGTGCACTGCACGCGTTGCCAACGTCCCATCTGCCCGGAGTGCATGCGCTCAGCAGCCGTGGGACATCAATGCGTGGAGTGCGTCAACGAGGGGGCGAGGTCCGTGCACACCCCGCGCACCCAATTCGGCGGGGTGGCGCGGCCCGGGGCGCCCGTGCTGACCTATGCGCTGATCGCGGTCAACGTGGTGATGTTCGTGCTGCAGATGGCGGCCGGAACGCTGGAACAGCAGTTCACCCTGTGGCCGCCCGGAATCGCCGCGCACGACGAGTACTACCGCCTGGTGACCTCGATGTTCCTGCACTACGGCGCGATGCACCTGCTGTTCAACATGTGGGCGCTCTACGTCGTGGGCCCGCCGCTGGAGCAGTGGTTGGGGCGGCTGCGGTTCGGCACCTTGTATGCGCTGAGCGGTCTCGGCGGCTCGGTGCTGGTGTATCTGCTGTCCCCGCTGAACACCGCGACCGCTGGGGCTTCAGGTGCCATCTTCGGTCTGTTCGGCGCGATCTTCGTGGTGGCGCGCAAGCTCAATCTCGACGTCCGCATGATCGGCGCCGTCGTCGTCATCAACCTGGTGTTCACCTTTGCCGGACCCGCGCTGGGAACCGGGGCGATCAGCTGGCAGGGCCACGTCGGCGGCCTGATCACCGGGGCGGGGATCGCCGCGGCGTTCGTCTATGCGCCCGCGGCACGGCGAAATGCCGTACAGGCCGGAGTCTCGGTGGCCGTGCTGGTGGTCTTCGCGGCCCTGATCGCCTGGCGCACAAGCACTCTGTTGACGCTGTTCGGTGTCGGCTAGCGCAGCTAGATCGCCGCGCCGGGGTTGAGGATGTTCAGCGGGTCCAGCGCCTGCTTGATCCGCTGATTGAGCGCAAGGGCGTCCGGCCCGATCTGCCCGGCCAGCCATGGCCGCTTGAGCCGGCCCACGCCGTGCTCGCCGGTGATGGTGCCGCCCAGGCTGATGGCCAGGTCCATGATCTCGCCGAAGGCGAGCTGGGCGCGGGCCGCCATGTCGGTGTCGGCCGGATCGAACACGATCAGCGGGTGCGTGTTGCCGTCGCCGGCGTGCGCGATCACCGAGATCATCACGTCGCGCTGGGCGGCGATCTCGGCCACCCCGCTGACCAGTTCGGCCAGTGCCGGCAGCGGCACCCCGACGTCTTCCAGCAGCAGGGATCCCTTGGCCTCGACGGCCGGGATGGCGAAGCGGCGGGCGGCCACAAACGCCTCGCCCTCGTCCGGGTCGGAGGTGGAGAACACCTCGGTGGCACCGTATTCGGTGAAGACCTCGGCCATGAACGCGGTGTCGTCGGCGCCGGCGGCGCCACGGTCGTCGGACGCGGCCGCCATCATCGCCGCGGCATTGCGATCCAGACCCATCTTCAGCTTGTCCTCGACGGCGTTGATCGCCACCGAATCCATGAACTCGAGCATGGACGGCCGGATCTTGCCGGTGATCTTGACGACTGCGCTCGCGGCGGCCTCCACCGAGTCGAAGGTGGCCACCACGGTGCACGGCGCGTGCTGCGGCGGCAACAATCGCAGCGTCGCCTCAGTGACCACGCCCAGGGTGCCCTCGCTGCCGACGAACAGCTTGGTCAGGCTCAGGCCCGCAACATCTTTCAACCGCGGCCCGCCCAGGCGTACCGCGGTGCCGTCGGCCAGCACCACCTGCAAGCCCAGCACGTAATCGGTGGTCACGCCGTACTTGACGCAGCACAGCCCGCCGGCATTGGTGGCGACATTGCCGCCGATGCTGCAGATCTCGAACGACGACGGATCCGGCGGATACCACAAGCCATGGGCCGCAACGGCTTTCTTCACCTCGGCGTTGAGCAGGCCCGGCTGTACGGTGGCGGTCCGGGTGACCGGGTCGACGGTGATGTCGCGCATCTTCTCCGTGGACAGCACGATCCCGCCGTCGAGAGCCGTCGCGCCGCCGGACAGTCCGGTGCCCGCACCACGGGGTACGACCGCGACCCGATGCTCGCTGGCCCAGCGCAGCACGGTCTGCACCTCCTCGGTGCGGGTGGGCCGGACCACGGCCAGCGGAGTGCCCGCCGCCGGATCGGCCGCCCGGTCCCACCGGTAGGAGGCCAGGATGTCGGGGTCGGTGACGACGACACCTTCGGGCAGCTTGGCGATGAGCTCTGACAGCACACCGCGATCCTACGAGCGATCCAGCGCGCGCAGCGCCGGCAGCCCGATCGCGACCAGGCCGAGCAGCAGCATCGGCAGCGACAGCGCCAGGAACGTGGCGTGCAGCCCGGCGGCGTCGGCCAGCGGCCCGGCCACCACCAGGCCCAGCGGGCCCGCCGCGTAGGCCAGCGATCCCATTACGCCGACCACCCGGCCACGCAGATGCGGGGGAGCCGTGGTCTGCATGACGTAGTTGTAGATCGGCGCGATCGGCCCGTAGACGAACCCGACGATCGCGCACAGCACCAGGATCACCGGCAACGGCGGCAGGAAGGCCACGCCCGTCATCGCCACCCCGAGGGTCAGCACCGCGGCCAGCATGGTGGCCCGTCGGCTCATGTACTTCGAGAGCACCGCGTACCCGAGTGCACCGAGCAGCCCGCCGATACTCAGCGCCATCAGTACCCACCCGAGTTCGGTGGGCTCGTCGCGGTCGGTGAAGTATTTCGGGAACAGCACGCTTTCCATCGGCATGTACAGGCCGGTGGCCACCAGGTCGACGATCGCCAGCGTGCGCAGAACCGGTGTGCGCCAGACGAACCGCAGTCCCTCGACGATGCCGGCCCACACGTTCTCGGTCAGCGCCGAACGGTCCGGAGCGCCGGCACCTTCCAGGCGCAGCACCGAGATGGCCAGGATCGAGCAACAGAACGCCGCTGCAGTCACCCACATGGTGTTGATCCCGCCGAGGGTGGCGATCAGCAGGCCGCCGATGCCCGGGCCGACGATGTAGGCCAGGTTGAACACCGCCTCGTACACGCTGTTGGCGTGGTCCAATGTCCAACCGGCCCGCCCGGCCGCCTCGGGCAGCATCGTTTCCCGCGCGGTCATGCCGGCCGGGTCGAAGAACGCCCCCAAGGCGGCCAGCACCGCCAGCACCGCGACGTTCACCGCGTCCACCCCGAAGATCAGCGCCAGCACCGGCACCGCGGCGACCGAGAGGGCCGAGAGCAGATCGGAGATCATCGATACCAGCCGCCGGCCCAGGTAGTCGACGGCGGCCCCGGCGATCAGGGTGGCGACCAGCAGCGGCAGTGTCCCGGCCATGGCGACGATCGATGCGTCGAGCGCAGATCCGTTGCGCTGCAACACCAGCCACGGGAACGCGACGATCGAGATCCCGTTGCCCGCCCCGGCCGTCAGCGCGGCGAACAGGATCAGCAGCAGGGGGCCGCGCTTGGTGTCGGTCATGGGCTATCGCGGCCGAATCTAACAGCGAGCCCGTACCCACCGCGACGGATTTTCGGTTCAGGCACAGTGGACTGGTGTCGATCTCTGAACTCCCGCACCCCAGGACCGGCGAACTTTTCCCCTCACCGGTCCCGCCCGGCACGGGCTGGCCCGGGGACCCCGCGGATGCGTCCACTCCGGTGGCCAAGACCGCCGCGCAGGTGCGACGCCTGGCCGCCCGGGTGGGTACGGTCGACGAGCTCGACGCGTTGATCTCCGTGTGCCGGGCCTGCCCCCGGCTGGTCGCCTGGCGCGAAGAGACGGCCGCGACCAAGCGGAAATCATTTGCGGATCAACCATATTGGGGCAGGCCGGCCACCGGATTCGGTGCGGAACAACCCGGGATCATGATCGTCGGGCTGGCCCCGGCCGCCCAGGGCGCGAACCGCACCGGTCGGGTGTTCACCGGGGACCGGTCCGGAGACTTCCTGTTCGCCGCGTTGCACCGGGCCGGGCTGGCCAATCAGGCGGTGTGCATCGACGCCGCCGACGGTATGCGGCTGACCGACACCCGGATGGCCGCGGCGGTGCGTTGCGCCCCACCGGCCAACGCGCCGACCCCAGCCGAACGGGCCACCTGCGCGCCCTGGCTGCAGGCCGAGTGGCGCCTGGTCGGGCCGTCGGCTCACGTGGTCATCGCGCTGGGCGGTTTCGCGTGGCGGGCCGCACTTGAACTTCTCGGGTCGCCCCGGCCCGCGCCCAAGTTCGGACACGGCGTCACCGCATTGCTGCACACTGCTCAGGGCCCCGTCACGCTGCTCGGTTGCTTCCACCCCAGCCAGCAGAACACGTTCACCGGCCGGCTCACCCCGGCGATGCTCGACGACATCTTCGTCACCGCCAAACGCCTGGTCGCCGAGGCCCGCGGGAACGAACCGGGCGCCTCTTGACGTTGACGCTGTCATGCGGCTATCTGTCCTCGACCTCGTCCCGGTACGCACCGACCAGTCCACGGCCGATGCGCTGACCGCCACGACCCACCTGGCGCAGACCGCCGACCGGCTGGGATACACCCGCTACTGGATCGCCGAGCACCACAACATGCCGGCGGTGGCGGCCACCAGTCCGCCGGTGCTGATCGCGCATCTGGCCGCACACACCTCGCAGCTGCGGCTCGGTTCGGGCGGGGTGATGCTGCCCAACCACGCACCGCTGGCGGTCGCTGAGCAGTTCGCCCTGTTGGAAGCCGCCCACCCCGGACGTATCGACCTGGGGATCGGGCGGGCGCCGGGCTCGGATCCGGTCACCTCGCTGGCCCTTCGCGGGGCGGCCGGCCGCGATGATCGCGACATCGAGGCCTTCCCCCAGTACCTCGACGATGTCGTCGCCCTGATGAGTGCGCGCGGTGTGCGGGTGCCGTTGCCGCGCGACCTGATGCGCGAGAACTACGTACTCAAGGCGACGCCTGCGGCGGTCACCGAGCCGCGGATGTGGCTGCTCGGCTCGTCGATGTACTCGGCGCACCTGGCCGCGGCCAAGGGGTTGCCGTACGTTTTCGCCCACCACTTTTCCGGCCAGGGCACTGCCGAAGCTTTGGCTGTTTATCGCGACGAGTTCCAGCCCAGCGATCTGGCCTCCGAGCCGGTGACGTTCCTGACGGTCAACGCCTCGGTGGCCGAGACCACCGAAGAGGCCAAGGCGCTGCTGCTGCCACAACTGCAGATGATGGGTCGGCTGCGGACCGGCCAGCCGCTCGGCGCGCTGGATCTGGTCGAGGACGCGGAGGCCACCACTCTCACTCCGCAGGCCGAGGCGGTGGTGGCCTCCGGGCTACGGCGCGCCGTGGTGGGTTCACCCGCCGAGGCGGCCGCGCAGGTCCGCGCACTGGCCGAAGAGTTCGATGTCGACGAGGTCATGGTCAACCCGATGGGCTCGGCCCGTCGCGGTGCTGACCCGGCCACCGCGACGGCCCGCGCCACCACGCTCGAGCTATTGGCCAAGGAACTGTTCTAAGGGCTGAGCACCACGATCGGGATCGGTCGCGACGTCTTCTTCTGATACGCCTCGTAGCGGTCAGAGTTGTTGTCGTTGACGATCTTCCACAACCGCTGGTAGTCGGGATCGTCAGGCAGCACGGGCTTGGCGGTGACGCTGAGTCGCTTGGGCCCGACGTTGATCTCGACGCGGGGCTGGGCCTTCAGGTTGTGATACCAGCCCGGTGAGCGGGGCGCACCGCCCATGGACGCCACCACCAGATAGTTCTTCCCGTCACGGGCGTAGCTCAGCGTGTTGATCCGCGGCTGACCGGTCTTCGCGCCGGTGGTGCGCAACAGCAGGCTGTTCGGGAAGCCGGGCAGGTGGTGCCCGATCATCCCGTTGGACTTCTGGTAGATCAGGTCGTGGATGTGCAGGAGCCGGAGGCCGAGTTGTGCGATGGGCGACGGATCACTCATGGGTTCAATCGTGCTCGGACGCGTCGAGTTCTGCCAATGCCGCACGTAACAGCCGCCCCGACTCCTCACGGTCGGGGTCACGACGCATCATCATGCCCTTGACGAAGGACAGTTTGTCGCCGGCCTGACGCGGCACCACATGCAGGTGGATGTGGAACACGCTCTGGAAGGCGGCCTTGCCGTCGTTGATCACGATGTTGTTGCCGTCGGCGTGCAGGCCGGACTGGCGCGCGGCGCGGGCGATGCGCGCTCCGATGCGGGCCATCGCGGCCACGATGTCCCCGGGGGTGTCGGTCAGATCGACCATGTGTTGCTTCGGGATGACGAGCGTGTGCCCGCGGGTGAACGGCCGGATGTCGAGGATGCCCAGGTGGTCGTCGTCCTCGTAGATCCGGATCGCCGGGGCCTCTCCGGCGACGATGGCACAGAACACACATGACATCCCGCCACGTTAACCTCCGCCGGCGCCCGCCCATTCGGCAACGCGTCGTTCCCGTTCGGCCGCCGTGAGGTTTTCGACGCGGGTCATCACGGTCCAGCGTTGGCCGAACGGATCGACGATCGAGGCAAAGCGGTCGCCGGTGACAAACGTCTGCGCGGGCTCGCGGATGATCGCGCCTGCCTTTTCGGCGCGGGCCACCACGGCGTCGACATCGGGGCAGTACAACCCGATCGAATGAGTTGCCGCCGAACCCGGCTCCGGTGCGGCGATCTGAAACGCCTCCTGTGGGTCGCCGAGCTGTAACCGGCCATTGCCGAAATCGAGTTCGGCATGCGCGACGGTGCCGTCCGGCCCGTCCATCCGTTCGACCACGTCGGCACCGAAGACGTTCTGGTAGAAGGTGATTGCCTCGGCGGCTCCGTCGACGCAGAGGAACGGGGTCAGGCTGGTATAGCCCTGGGGAATCGGTGTGACAGTCATATCGACCAGTTTCGTAGGCTGTCGTGCATGCCCGCTTGTAAAAATGCGCCAGAGCGGGGAGTGGTCGGCCGCGCCGGTACCGTCGCGGCATTCGACCTGCACCGTTGGACGCCGTCGGACGAGGCCGGCCGGTTCGTCGAGCACTTCTGGTCGGTGAGCTGGGACCGTCGCGAGGCAGGTCCGTTCGAGAGCACTGTGATCACCTTTCCGGCCATGCATCTGACCCGCGAGTGGGGCGATGACGGTCTGCGTCATGGTCATCGGTTGCCGGCCACCTTGCTGCACGGGGTGGTGCCGAAAGTATTCCGGATCACCATCAGTGGGCGCGGTGCTGTGGTCGGGGCCCGATTCCGGCCCGGTGGGTTCACCGCCCGCTTCGGCGGGGACGCCGCGGCGATGACCGGTCGCGTGGTCTCCGTGAGCGAGTTATCCGGTGCGCCTGTGGTTCTCGGCGAGACTGTGGCCTCGGCCCATGCCGGCCTGGAGGCCGTCATCGGCGCTACGGCCGAGCCGCTGGACGATAGCTACCGGGCACTGTGTGCGCTGTGCGAGCGCATGAGCGCCGACGGATCACTGCACCGAGTCGAGCAGGTCATGCAATATTCGCCGTGGAGCACGCGGACCACGCAGCGGGTGTTCCAGCGCTATGTCGGGGTGACGGTGAAGTGGGTGCTGTGCCGTTATCGGCTACAACAGGCCGCATTGGAGATCGAAACTACGCCAGATCTCGACTTTGCCGATCTCGCAGTGCGACTCGGCTGGTACGACCAGGCGCATTTCACCAAGGACTTCCGGTCCATGTTGGGATGCACGCCGGGGGAATACGCCGTTCAGAACGGCGGCGGTGGGTCGTAGTGTTCGGCGAGCCAGATTTGGTATTGGCGTTCGACGTCGAGGTCGTTGTTGATTTCGGCGCGTAGGTGTCGTTCTTCGG
>NZ_MBEJ01000108.1 GCF_001953975.1 Mycobacterium sp. NS-7484 | reverse complement strand
AGGCAGACTCAACCTCGTAAACACCTGCTCACTTTTCAACCGGAGCAGGCTGCGCAGGATTCAACCGGAGCCGACAAGCAGCCGGTGGTGACTTGGAGGGTTGAGGCCTTCATGGAACCGAATGCCAGTCGGCCGCTGTCTGGGTCGCGGATGGTGAGGTCTTTGGGGTTGTCGTCGGTGGCGTTCTCGGTCCGGCTCGTCACGTTGGTGTACCCATACTTGGCGGCGATGTCGATCACGGCTTGTGAGGCTCGATGCCACAGGGCTGCGGGCACGGGAACATCCGACGTGTAGTGCGGACCGAAGTCGATTTCGCCGTAGGTAGAGCCGAACTCGCCGCAGGGAGTGCTGGTGCCCTCGCTGTCACGCAGCCAATTTCCGCCAGGCACGATCCGAGATAGTTCGGTGGTGATCTCGGTGATCATTCGGTCACGGTCGGCGAGGACTTCTTCGGCGTCGCGGCGTTCCAGCAGGGCGCCGAGTTCCTTGGGCGTGCCATAGCCGTAGTCACCTTCGGCGGGCCCTTCGTACCTGGACTCAAACATTGGGCCGCAGCTCGTGAGTATGAGCATGGCGATCAAGATGGACGCGATTCGTAACACGCTGTTGCTCCTACTTCGGTGCGGCTTCGCGGGCTTGCCGCTTCTCCTCAGCGGTGAGATAGCAGCCAGTGGTGACCTGGATGCTGGATGCCTCCATTGAGCCGAATGCCAGACGTCCACCGTCACTGTCTCGGATTGTCAGATCGTTTGCGTGGTCGCCTGTTGCATTTTCGGTCCGGCTCGTCACGTTGGTGTAGCCGTACTTGGCGGCGATATCGATGACCGCTTGGGATGCCTTGTTCCACAGGGGGGCTGGAACAGGGGTACTCGACGTGAAGTGCTGACTGAAGTATTGCTTGGCGAACGTCGAGCCGAAGTCCCCGCACTGTGACGCTGCGGGCTCCCTTCGCGCAATGTATTGCGCGCCGGGCACAATCTTGGACAACGCAGTAGTGATTTCGGCGATCATCCGGTCGCGGTCGGCGAGGACTTCTTCGGCGTCGCGACGGGCCATAAGTGGTTCAAGTTCTTCTGGCGCCCCGTAGCCGTAGTCGCCTTCGGCAGGTCCCTCGTATTTGGACTCAAACATTGGGCCGCATCCTGTCAAGGCGATAACCAGTACGAGTATCGACACAACCCGCTGCATCATTTCTCCAGTCTCACGTATTTCTCATCCTGGACGAGTCCGGCCACGACAACAGCCTGGTTGTAGAGGCCTGTTGTGTCCGAGAAGGAATACTCACTGTGTCCCGATGACTCGTTCCGCGGCACATCCCAGGGGGTCGTGATGGCCTCCGTGGTCAACTCGGTGAATCCGGGCAGATTCGCCGGGAGGGTGCTTCCGTAGATCCGGGAATACGCCACCTTGTCCCAGTCGGCATGCTCGACGAACACGTGCCCCTGAGATAGGTGCAGATCTGACGGTGTGGTGTCGCGGTAGAACTGCAGCGGGTTGGTCTCCAAACCGGGTGATCCCATGAACACCACGTCGTCAGCAGCCGTCCCACGCTGTAAGGCCTCGCTGGCCAACGTCGAACCGTAGGAGTGGCCGAGAACCGTGAGGTGTGGATCGGTATCGCGGGAACTGTCTAGGCCGTTGATGAACGACGCGAGTTTGGGTGCGTTGTCGTCGGCGTAGTGGGCGCTCATGGCCTGAAAGACATTGTCTGGGGGTTCGTATCCGAGCCAAGCGACGGTGGCGACGGTTTGATCGTACTTTTTTGCGTTCTCTAGAACCCGCTCGGTCTCGGTCTTCAGCCACTGTGATTGGTTGACGTAGGTGGGCAGATCATTGCCTGCCTTAGGTTTGTCATAGGTCACCGAACCCGTGCCCGGCACATACACGCTGACGTGGTCGGCGGTATCGACGTTGCCGATCGCTAGCGCCACTTTCGGATGCTCGCCATCGAAATCGACAACAAGAAGCTGACGATCCGGCTCGGACAGCGCCTTGTCGATCTCGACCAGCGTGCCCCGTTCTTCTGCAGTCAGATTCGGATCGTTGCGCAGGGTGCCCAGCCGGTTCCGATTGGCCAGGTCACGCGCGGTTCCGGGCACTCCGTCTAGGTTTCCGACCCATTCTGGCCGCTCGACGATGATCCGGTTGCGCTCGTCCTCACTCAACGAGTCCCACCACTGGTTGACCTCGGTGTCGGTGGCGCCGTCAGGCGGATTGAGTGATTCGAGGTCTCGCTTGAACGGTGACTCCGGCGGATCCCCGATATTGCTTGCCTTCGGATCTCCGGTTCCTGATGCGCTCTGTCTGACAGCGTTGGCAAGCGCTTCGTCGACCGAGTCAAACTGCTGGAGAAGGCTTTTCAGGGTGGACGTGTAGGCGGCGGCAAGCGCTGGTGTCATGAGCTTGCTTGAGCCCGCAGCGGTGACGGTGCCGTCGTCGCTGACGTTGGCGCCGAGGCTCATCGCCTGTTTGGACACGTTGAGGATCTCGGTCCGCAGCGGGGTGAGATTGGACTCTCCGGACTTCAGAGCGGTCTGGATGTTCGCCAGGCGCGACTGCAGGTCCACCAGCTGTTGGAGATTCTTGTTACCGGCGGCCAACGCTGCGTCAGCTGCAGTGCCCTTCCAGTCCGCGGCCAGACCGGCCAAAACGTGCTTCTGACGACCGATCAGTTCTTCAAGCCGATCAATCTTGCCCTGCAATTGGGTTGCGGAGTCGGAGAAGGCGGTCGGATTGCTGGCGGTGACGGCCGAGATCGTGACGGTCATCGGCCGCTCCCGCCCATCACGGCTCCTGTCTGAACGCTCTCTGTCAAAAAGCTAGCAGGGTACGGCCGGGGTTCGGTGCACCAAAATCGTGCCCGCGCGTGCGGGGCGGACCAAAAAACTCAGCCCCGTAGAATAGGGACATCATGACCGCACCGGGGCACAACCATGTCCAGACCCCGATCGCGGGTCTCGTTGAGCTGGCTTTGACCGATCCGTCCCTGCAGGACGTCATTCACCGCGCCGCCGACCGGCCCGCCGATCTCGCACTCGTCGGCCCGTCCAGCGCCCGAGTGCTGGTGGCCGCTGCGCTGGCCCAGCAGGGCCCGTTGCTGGTGGTCGCTGCCACCGGCCGCGAAGCCGACGATCTGACCGCGGAGTTGCGTGGCGTGTTCGGCGACGCCGTCGCACTGTTCCCGTCGTGGGAGACGTTGCCGCACGAGCGGTTGTCCCCGGGTGTGGAGACCGTCGGCGCCCGGTTGCTGCTGTTGCGCCGGTTGGCCCGTCCCGACGACGAGACCCTGGGCCCGCCGCTGCGGGTGGTGGTCACCACCACGCGCTCACTGCTGCAGCCGATGGCTCCGGACGTGGTGAGCATCGAGCCGGTCACCCTCACGGTCGGGGCGGAGGCCGAGTTCGAGGACGTCATCACCCGGCTGGTCGACCTGGCCTACACCCGGGTGGACATGGTCGGCAAACGCGGTGAGTTCGCCGTGCGCGGTGGCATCCTCGACCTCTTCCCGCCGACCGCCGAGCACCCGGTGCGCGTCGAGTTCTGGGGCGACGAGATCTCCGAGATGCGCTGTTTCTCGATCGCCGACCAACGGTCGATCCCCGAGGTCCCGGTGCAGAACGTGGTCGCGGTGCCGTGTCGCGAGCTGCTGATGACCCCCGAGGTTCGTGAGCGCGCCGCCGCCCTGGCCAAGGATCACCCCACCCACGAGAACAGCGTGCCCGGCAGCGTTCCCGACATGCTGGCCAAACTTGCCGAGGGCATCCCGGTCGACGGGATGGAGGCGCTGCTGCCGTTGCTGCACCCGGTGCAGCCGACGACGCTGACGCACCACCTGCCCGAGGGTGCCCCGGTGCTGTTGTGCGATCCGGAGAAGGTGCGGACCCGCGCGGCGGACCTGATCAAGACCGGGCAGGAATTCCTTGAGGCCTCATGGTCGACGGCGGCCGTCGGCGGTGACGCCCCGATCGACATCGAGGCGTTGGGAGCGTCCGGCTTCGTCCCGTTCACCCAGGCGCGCGACGACGCCGTGGCCGGCGGGCACCCGTGGTGGACGTTGAGCCAGCTGCCCGACGAGAAGGCCACCGAGCTCGATCTGCGGCCATCGCCCTCGGCGCGCAGCCAGCAGAGTCTCGAAGAGATCTTCGCGATGCTGCGGGCCCACGTGGCCACGGGCGGATACGCGGCGGTGGTCACCCCGGGCACCGGCACTGCACACCGCGTCGTCGAACAGCTGGGTGAATCCGACACGCCCGCAGCCATGTTGGAGCCGGGCGCGGCACCCAAAGCGGGTGTCGTCGGGGTGCTCAAGGGGCCGCTGCACGACGGTGTGGTGTTGGCCGGAGCCAACCTGGTGATCATCACCGAGACCGATCTCACCGGTAACCGGGTGACGGCCTCAGAGGGCAAAAAGCTTGCGGCCAAACGCCGCAACGTCGTCGATCCGCTGGCGCTGACCGCCGGCGATCTCGTGGTGCACGATCAGCACGGCATCGGCAAGTTCGTCGAGATGACCGAGCGGGTGGTCGGCGGTGCCCGCCGTGAGTACCTGGTGCTGGAATACGCGTCGTCCAAACGCGGCGGTGGATCCGACCG
Organism: Mycobacterium sp. NS-7484; assembly: GCF_001953975.1. GTDB lineage: Bacteria > Actinomycetota > Actinomycetes > Mycobacteriales > Mycobacteriaceae > Mycobacterium. Next base: position 71,297 of record NZ_MBEJ01000108.1, on the reverse strand, counting down.
GCTGTATGTGCCGATGGATTCTCTGGATCAGCTGTCGCGGTACGTCGGTGGCGAGGCGCCGTCACTGTCGAAGCTCGGCGGCAGTGACTGGGCCAACACGAAAACCAAGGCGCGCAAGGCCGTTCGTGAGATCGCCAGTGAACTCGTCGCGCTGTACGCCAAGCGGCAGTCCGCGCCTGGGCATGCCTTCGGCCCGGACACGCCGTGGCAGAACGAGATGGAGGATGCCTTCGGCTTCACCGAAACCATGGACCAGCTGACCGCGATCACCGAGGTCAAAGCCGATATGGAGAAGCCGGTTCCGATGGACCGGGTTATCTGCGGCGACGTGGGCTACGGCAAGACCGAGATCGCGGTGCGCGCGGCGTTCAAGGCCGTGCAGGACGGCAAGCAGGTGGCGGTGCTGGTGCCGACGACACTGCTGGCCGATCAGCATCTGCAGACCTTCACCAACCGCATGGCGGGTTTCCCGGTGACGGTCAAGGGCCTGTCGCGGTTCACCGATCCGGCCGAGTCGCGGGCCACCATGGAGGGCATGACCGACGGGTCGGTCGACGTGGTGATCGGCACGCACCGGCTGCTGCAGACCGGGGTGACGTGGAAAGACCTGGGCCTCATCATCGTTGACGAGGAGCAGCGGTTCGGCGTCGAGCACAAAGAGCACATCAAGTCGATGCGCACGCACGTCGACGTGCTCACCATGAGCGCCACCCCGATCCCGCGCACGCTGGAGATGAGCCTGGCCGGCATTCGCGAGATGTCGACGATCCTCACCCCGCCGGAGGAGCGCTACCCGGTGCTGACCTATGTCGGCCCACACGACGACAAGCAGGTGGCCGCGGCGCTGCGCCGTGAACTGCTGCGTGACGGGCAGGCGTTCTACATCCACAACCGGGTCCGGACCATCGATCAGGCCGCGGCACGGATTCGCCAGCTGGTGCCCGAGGCGCGGGTTGTCGTCGCGCACGGGCAGATGAACGAAGAGACGCTGGAGAAGACCGTCGAGGGCTTCTGGAACCGCGAGTACGACATCCTGGTGTGCACCACGATCGTCGAAACCGGTCTGGACATTTCCAACGCCAACACGTTGATCGTCGAGCGGGCCGACACGTTCGGCCTGTCCCAGCTGCATCAGCTGCGCGGCCGGGTGGGACGCAGCCGTGAGCGCGGGTACGCCTACTTCCTGTATCCGCCCAATTCTCCGTTGACCGAGACTGCGTACGACCGGTTGGCCACCATCGCGCAGAACAACGAGTTGGGTGCGGGCATGGCAGTGGCCATGAAGGACTTGGAGATTCGTGGCGCCGGCAACGTGCTCGGGGTCGAGCAGTCCGGCCACGTCGCCGGTGTCGGTTTCGATCTGTACGTGCGGCTGGTCGGTGAGGCCGTCGAGGCGTATCGCGCGGCCGCTGACGGGAAAACCGTTGCGACGCCGCAGGAGCCGAAGGAGGTCCGGGTCGATCTGCCGGTCGACGCGCACCTGCCGCCGGAGTACATCGGCAGCGACCGGTTGCGGTTGGAGGGCTATCGACGGCTGGCCGCCGCGACGGACGAGGACGCGGTGCGCGCCGTGGTCGACGAACTCGTCGACCGGTACGGTCCGCTGCCGGAGCCGGCACAGCGGCTGGTCGCGGTGGCGCGGCTGCGGTTGCTGTGCCGCGAGTACGGCATCACCGAGATCGGTGCGGTGTCGGCCTCGACGATCCGGCTGTCGCCGCTGGTGTTGCCCGATTCCGCGCAGTTGCGGCTCAAGCGCATGTATCCGGGCGGCCACTACCGGGCCACCACGTCGACGGTCCAGGTGCCGATCCCGCGGCAAAGCGACGGCATCGGCTCACCCCGTATCCGCGACCTTGACCTTGTGCAATGGGTGGCCGGCTTGGTGCTCGTGCTCAACGGGCAGACGCAGGGCACGTTCGACGTCACCGCGGGATTCAATTATCCGGCCTGAGTGCCTGGTAGGGCTGCCTTTTTGGGGGCCGACGGCGCCCGAATTTCCGAAGCGCTGATAACGCCTCGGTCTGGAGACCCGACATACATGACGGGGGTCAAGGTATTGCGTAGTCGTCCAGACAAGTGGCGGCGAGATCGTCGGCCATAAGGCGGTCATGCAATTTCCCAAACCGAACATCACGCGATTGCCGCCAATTGGTGAGCAGTCGCGGTGACGGAAGGCGAAGGAGTGACCATGAACTTCAAGAAGTTTGCAGTAACCACGACTATGGCTGGTGCCCTGGGACTCGGTGCGTTCGGCCTGGGTGCGGGCATGGCGCAGGCCGTTCCCGATGTGCCCCAGCCGCCCCCGATTCCGGCACCGGCTGCGCCGGATGTGAATCTGCCGAGCGTCAACGTGCCCGACGTGAACGTGCCGAGCGTCAACCTGCCGGACGTGAATGTACCGACCGTGCGGTTCCCGGAGCTGGACAATTTCTTCCGGCTGCCGAACGGAAACATCGCGCCTGGGCAGTTGATGAATTCGCCGACCATCAACGGTGTTGCGAATCCCTTCTTCGGAATCCCGCCTGGTCAGCTGAAGAAGATGCCCACGGTGAACGGGATCGTCAATCCGTTCTTCGATGAGACACCGGGGCACTGGGTGATCCCGGACGCCCCGCTCCAGCCGGAGTCCTGAATCCGGCGGATGTGACATGATGGCCGCCTTGCCTTCGGGCAGGGCGGCCATCCCGTCTCTGCACGCGTCGAGGAGCAGCAACCTGTTGGTATAACCGAGATCAGCGGTCTCGTCGAAATGCGTAAGGGGGTGTAGCCCGATGACCGTCGTATTGGTCGACCCCCGCCGCCCATCCCTGATTCCCGTCGACGCGGTCGATCTGCTCACCGGTGATGTGCAGTACACCGAGGAGATGCCGGTCAAGGTGCCGTGGTCGTTGCCCGCGGCGCGGCCGTGGCTCTCGGACGAGGCAGAAGAAGAAACCGCCCCGGTTCTGCTGTCCTCGGACCCGGAGCATCCCGCGGTCAAGGCGCGTTTGGCGGCCGGGGCACGGTTGATCGCGGCTCCCCAAGCTCAGCCGGGAGAGCGACTTGTGGACGCCGTCGCGATGATGGATCACCTGCGCACCGCCGGGCCGTGGGAGAGTGAGCAGACCCACGACTCGCTGCGCCGGTATCTGCTGGAAGAGACCTACGAGCTGTTCGACGCTGTCCGTGGTGGCAACGCCGACGAGCTTCGGGAAGAGCTCGGTGATGTGCTGCTCCAGGTCTTGTTCCACGCGCGCATCGCCGAGGACGCGCCGACACATCCGTTCGGCATCGACGACGTCGCCGACGCGTTGGTGCGCAAGCTCGGCAACCGCGTGCCCGCAGTGCTTGCCGGAGAAACGATTTCACTGGATGAGCAACTGGCCCAGTGGGAGGAACGCAAAGCCCAGGAGCAGAAGGTGAAGGCCCGCGCGTCCTCGATGGATGACGTGCCCACCGGCCAGCCGGCGTTGGCGCTGGCACAGAAGGTGTTGGCCCGAGTGGCCCAGGCCGGCCTCCCCGCCGATCTGGTACCTGTCACACTGACGTCGGTGGTGGTGTCTGCCGATACCGACGCCGAGAACGATTTGCGTAGCGCGGTTTTGGAGTTCATGGACACCGTGCGGTTGGTGGAATCCGATGTGGCGGCCGGTCGGCGCGGCGAGGACGTGCCCGAGGAACTCGACGCGACCCCGCTGGGGTCAATCTCCGAGGACGAGTGGCGGACGTACTGGCCGGATGCGGTGGAGGCCGCGGCCGGGGGCGATGAAGGCGTCCAGGCTGACTCGGCTGACGAGGCCGACGTGCCCCAAGATGAACCCGATGACCCGGACGAGGCGGATCCCGCGCACGACGAGGGTGATCGTCTCGGCGATTGACGGCCTTCGGCGTGTCGTGGAAACGGACGGGATGACGAAGTGCCCGCCTATGAGCGACAATCCAGCGACAATCGCCCATCGGGCACCAGGGGCATCGTTGGTCACACGGTCAGTGTGTACTCACGTCGCTCAGATCCCAGTTGCCTCATATGCCACGGATTTTGGGTTGCTCACCTATCAGCGACAGTGTCGCTCGCAGCCCGGGCACTGGACGCATGATGCTTCTGAGACTGCAGGTACTGAAGTGGTAAAAATGCTCAGCGACAATGGGTTTGATGAGTCCTGTGGTGCCCACGTGGCGATTGTCGCTGAGTTGTCGCGCATAGGCGGGCACATCGGACACCCGCTTGAATTCGACGATCTAGGCCCCGGCCGGAACTGAAACCGGAACTGCCCGCCTTGCGAAATCGCAAGGCGGGCAGTCGGCCCCCCGCCGTGCTGGCTAGCTGTCGCTATTGTCCTTGTCCTTGTCCTTGTCCTTGCCCGTCAGCTTGCTGACACCGTTGTTGACGTCCTTCTTCAGCCGATCGACTCGATTCTTGACGTTCTCACCGACCTGCTTGGCCGCACCTTTGAGGTCGCCTTGCTTGAGCTTGGCGTTGACCTTGTCGGCGCGCTCCTGGGCGTGGGTGAGGCTCTTCTGGGTCTTGGTGACCCGCTTGGTGACATCGGCCTCGACCTTGTTCCCGGCCGACTTCAGCGCCACACCGACCTTGCTGGACGCGAATTCGTCTGCGGCCTCGTTGATCTGGGTCGTGGTCTCATCCACCTCGTCCTTGACCGCACGCAGAACCTTGCCGGTCTCGCGTTGGCCGGCCGCCAGCTGCTGCTGCGTGGGAGCGGCCGGAGCGTCAGGCAGTTTGGCCTCGATGCCCGTGAGCACCTTGCTGACGTTGTCGCCGATCTGTCGGCTGACCGTTCGGATGGCCTCGCCCGGTTCCGTCGCGAACTTGGCCGCGGCCACCTTCACCTCGTCGGGTACCTCGATGTCGTTGTCCTCCAGGAAGTTCACCACCCGAGTGGTCACCCGTTGAACGATGTCGGTGTACTCCGATCCAACGCCCCTGCCCAGTTCGGCAATGATGTCGCCGGCCAGCAGTGCGGACTGTTCGCGGGTCAACGTCTGGGTGCCGAACAGTGTGGGAACGTGCATCTGGTCGAGGGTGCGGGTCCAGGTGCCGTCCTCGTTGCGCTCGACGTCGGTGTAGCTGGTGTTGACCAGCAGCTTGAGCAGCGGCTCCAGGGCATCGGCCACCGGGGTGTTGACGTTCTCGCCCGTTGCGGCGGAGAACAATCCGGCGACGAGGCGCGCCGGAGCGAGCAGTGGCAGGCTTTCGGTGGTCAGCGTGGCGTAGAAGCTACCGGCGTCGTACTCACCGACCGGTACGGTGTAGGCCACCACACCGACGCCGGACCCTTCCTGTCCCGTTGCCAGGCCGAGCAATTCGTTGCCATAGGTGAGCACCAGCATCGAGGACGCCAATGAGTTCGCCCAAGCAATCGGGTTGGCTGTAACCGGAGCATCCGAGAGCAAGTCGTACTCCCAGGTGGCGTCGGCCTTGATGGTGATCACCATCGGTTTGCCATTGGCGTCATTGAGCATGACCAGCAAGTCGCCGACGTCGCTCAGCTCGACGCCGGAGACGTCACCGTTGACAAGTTTGGCGATGGTGTCTGGAGGCAGGCCGTAGAGCACATCCGTGCGTTCCGGGCTGACGGGGTTGATTCCGGTGAGCTCCTGGTAGATCGGTGCGAACCGCGCGTACAGCCCGCCATTCGGACGACCGGGATTCCGCAACAGTGCCATGGTCATCAGGGTGATATCGATGACGCCGCCGGGGGTTTCGATGTACGACGGTCCACCCTCGGGTGCCTCAGGGAATTCCAGATCATCCGGCAAGGGATAATCGAGGATGCTGCCGTCATTCTGATTCACCAGGCGGATGACATTTTGCCCGTCCGGGTTGATCACGATGTACATACCGTCGGTCTTGGGTTCCCCGGCTTGGATCTCACCGTTCTGCACTGCTTCGATGAACTGGCGGTAGGCCTCACCCGTGGCGATGGCGCCGTCACCATAGGCGATGAGATTGACGTTCTGGATGTAGGCGGTCCAGTTCACCAGCGGTGCAAGGAATCCCAGGTCGCCGGACAGGAAGTACGCCACTTGTTGTGGAGAGAGGCTCGACAGGGATCCGAGGAGGTCTCCGAAATCCCCGTCACCATTGGCCAAGCCAGCTAGCGCGCTCAGATCAAGGTTGCCCAACGCGCTGAGTTGATCGGTCGGTGACACCCACTGTCCATAGGTGTTGGTGGTCCAGTAGCCGGGGTTCTTCTCGGGGATGCCGAGTTCGTTCACGACGTAGTCGTGGGCGAGTTGGTTGTAGTCCTTCGTGGTGAGGTTCAGCTTGGCGAGGTCGACCTTGTAGGGAACGTCGGCAGTGATAGTTCGCTCGAACTTGAGGAAGCCCAGCTTGACCTTGATGGGCACGCTGATGCGATAAGTCGCGTTGTACGTTCCGCCGGCCAGCACGGTGTCGAGCGCATCCGGGTTGTTGAAGAACGGGTTCGGAACATTGATGGTTTGATACCTGATATCTGCCGGTATCAGTTCCCATGCCCAGGACGGAACGTCTTTGAACTCCGGCATGTTCTTGATGTCGACCGTGTATTGGATCGTCTGCTGAGCCAGGATCGTCGCCTTGTCGGCGGCGAGGAGCTCGGCCTTCTTTGCCCCGAACGCGTCTGCGTAGGCCGAGTTGTCCGATTCCGGTGTGTAGTACTGATCCTTGGTCGGGTCGAAAATCTTCGTCGGGTCCAGGTTCGGGTTGTACCACTGCACCCACTTGGGGTCGAGCTGCACACCGCCGGTGCCCCAGCCAACCAGTGGATCCTTGTCCTTCGCATCGAGGATCGCTTGGTAAATGGCGTTCGGGTTGGCTTCGATCTTGTTGCCATCGCCGATCGGCAGCCAGTCCGGGAAACCGACAAAGTAGGTCTCGCTGCTCACCGCGTTGGCCACCGTCGGCGTCAGCCCCACCCCGACGGTCGCCGCAATGGCCGTGCCGATCACGGCGGCCTTGGTTGCCTTCTTGCGACGATGATTTGCCATGCACCTGCCCCTCTCAGGAAATTTTCAGCCAGCCGTACGGACTTTAAGGTGGCAAACCGTCTTTCGCTGTCCGTCGTACGGGCGACAGTGCCTGGTTGTTGCATGGTCAACGAAGTTCGTTAGCTCGACTCGTGGTTGCAGTCGGCAGGGGATCAGTTAACTGAACTTGCCGGGCTTGGAACAAAGATGCATTGATTCCGAGAAAAACTCCAAGAAGTCGCCAAATCTGTCCAGGTGCGCCGACTGCAAAAATTTGCCATTGATCTTGATAAGGTTTGCGGTCGCGAGTCTTGGACCGTGTTCTCCGCCTACTCTGCCCGCGGGGTGAACCTCTGAGTGAGTGGCCGTGGAAAATTTGCCAGCAATCTACTTTTATTTGACGCGGGCGACACTGCCGTGGCGTCTGGTGCCCGTCGATCACGAAGTGGCATCGGCACCATCTCAGCTCAACCCGGCCCGGTTGGGCCGGCGCTGAAGCCGGTCCGCGGGGAATTAGCGTGGGGCGCATGCGGGTACTGCGGATCGTGGCCGTCGTCCTGGTGCTCAGCCTGGCAACCGGCGTGCCGCAGGCCAAAGCGGATTGCGCGGCCACCGGCTGCGACGTGCGTGCTCGCATAGCGGCGGCAGACGCCTATCTGGCGTCGCGCCCGGGCACGGTCGGCTATGTCCTGCGCGATCGCGCCGCAGGCACGCGCTATGCCAACGCCAATGCGAACACGATGATCTGGACTGCCTCCACCATCAAGTTGGCGATGGTCGTGGATCTGCTGACCCGGGAACGGGCCGGCGCATTGCGACTCTCAGGCGATGACCGCCAGCTCATGGTCAACATGTTGCGGGACTCTGACAACGACGCCGCCGACGCCCTGTGGACGCGCTATGGCGGGCCGGACCACCGCGCGTTCAACGCCAACTTTCCCCGCTACGGGATGACGGACCTGCGGCCTCAACCGGGCTTCGGGGAGATGTTTCCGTACTGGGGTTTTCAGAAGTCCACCACCAACGATCTCGACCGGCTGATGAATTACACGTTGACCCAACTGAATCCATCTGACGCGTCTGCCGTCGTCGCCGAAATGCGCCGGGTGAGCGCCGATCAGCAGTGGGGCGTGTGGGGCGCCGGGCCGACGATGAGCCCCGGCAACAAGAACGGATGGTCGCAGGAACAGGGCGGTTGGGTGGTCAACTCGGTGGGCTTCGCCGGTCCGAATCAGCGGTACACGTTGGCGATCATGAACGGGCTCAACGGTCAAGGTGGGTACGACGACGGCGTCGCGACCACCACGCGGCTCGGCCAGATCCTGTTGGGGTCCTGAGCTCACTCGAACAGCGTCGAGCCCCAAAATGCCGACGTGTCACCCTCGCGCAGGCCGGGAGGGCAGGCGAAGATCGCCGTCCCGGTGTGGGTGATGTACTCGTTGAGCAGATCCTTGCGGGCCAGTTCCCGTTGCATCGGGATGAACTGCTTCTCGGGGCTACGGACAAAGGCGATGAAGAACAAGCCGGCGTCCAGGTGGCCGAATCCATCCGAACCGTCGGTGAAGTTGTACCCGCGGCGCAGGATCTCGATACCGCCCAGATGCTCGGCGGAGGCCAACCGGACATGGGCGTCCTTGTCGATCTTCGGATTTCCTCTGCCGTCGGTGATCTCGAAGTTGAGTTCGTCGAACTCGTCCTGCAGCCCTATCGGTGCGCCGCTGCCCTTCTGCCGACCGATGACCCGTTCCTGCTCCAGAAGCGTGGTGCGGTCCCAGTTCTCGATGCGCATCCGGATCCGGCGGGTGATCAGATAGCTGCCGCCGGTGAGCCAGGCGGGCCCGTCACCGTCGGCAACCCAGACGAACTTGTCGAGCATGTCCGTCTCATCGGACTTCAGGTTGGCGGTTCCGTCCTTGAACCCGAACAGGTTTCGCGGGGTGGCCTGGTCCCGGGTGGTCGAGGAGGTACGGCCGAAACCGAGTTGGGAATACCGCACGGCCACGGTGCCGAACCCGACCCGGGCCAGGTTACGGATGGCGTGGACCGCGACCTGCGGATCATTGGCACACGCCTGCACGCAGATGTCCCCGCCGCACTTGGCCGGGTCCATGGTCTCGTTGGGGAACTTCGGCAGATCGCGCAACTCGGCCGGCTGCTTGTCGGCGATGCCGAAGCGGTCCTTGCCATCTTTGACGAAGAACGACGGCCCGAAACCGATCGTCAGCGTGAGCTGTGAGGCCGGCAAGCCCAGCGCCTCGCCGGTATCCGACGGTGGCGCATAGGGATTGCCGTCAACCGCGCCGCCCTGTTCGGTCTCCTCGCCGCGCGTCATTCGCTCGGCCATCTCGGTCCACTGCTTGAGCAGCGCGATGACGTCCTCACGCTTGTCGGTGGTGACGTCGAAGGAGCAGAAATGCATCCGGTCCTGCGCCTCGGTGACGATGCCGGCCTGACGCTCCCCGCGGAACTCGACCGGACCCTGCAGGGCACCGTGCGGCGTGCTCGCCGCGGACGCCCGGCCGGCCAGCGCACCCGCGCTGGCCGCACCGACGACCGCAGCCGTTACTCCAGCTGCACCGAACAGCTTGCGCCGCGAGAACCCGGCGGGATGCTCGGCAGCGGGGGCAGATTCAGACGGATCACTGATGGGCGATGACACCTTGCACCTGGCTTACCTCTTTGCTCAGCGCGTCGATGGCGCGCGAAAGCTCCTGTCGCTGCGGCTCGGTCACCTTGTCGTAGGAGACGAAGCCGTCACCCTCACGGTACTTCTCCAGCAGTTTCTCGACGTTGGCGAACTGTTCGTCGACCCGCTTGCCCAGCTCGGCATCACGTTCGTCGAGGATCGGCCGCACCGAGGCCACGGCAGTTTGCGAACCCTCGACGTTGGCCTTGAAGTCCCACAGGTCGGTGTGGCTGAAGATGTCCTCTTCACCGCTGATCTTGCTCAGGGCCACCTCGTCGAGCAGACCCTGGGCGCCACCGGCGATCTGGGTGGAGTCGATCGTCCAGTCGGGCGCCTTCACACCGGCCTCGAGTTCCTTGACGTCGGCCAGCAGCTGGTCGGCCAGTGCATTGGCGTCGGGCTGAAGGCCGGTGACCCACAGTTGCTTCTCCAGGGCGTGGAACCCGGTCCACTTCTGGCCTTCCTCCAGGTCGGCCTCACGCAGGTCGATCCGTGGGTCCAGATCGTTGGGGAAGGACTCGGCGACCGGCTCGATGCGCTCGTAGTAGGTGCGCGTGGTCGGGTACAGCGACTTGGCCTTGGCGACGTCCTTGGCCTTGATCGCGGCGACGAACGCCTCGGTCGACGGGATCAGCGCATCGGTTTGGCTCAACACGTAGCGCTTGTAGCTGTCGGCGGCTTCTTTGAACTTGCCCTCGGTGTCGATCTTGACGGCCTCACCGGTGACCTCGAAGTTGCCGCGGATGCCTTCGCCGACCATGCCGGGACGGCACGAGGTCTGGTAGGTGCCCGGCTGGGTGAGCTGAACGATCAGCTGACGCTTGAGGCCGGGGGAGATGTTCTCGACCTCGCCCATCACCCGCTCGCCGGCACCGTAGACGTAGAACTCGGTGACCTTGTCGCCGGTGTTGGTCACCACGAAGGTGCTCGGCCCCGTCGTCGCGGTGGTGCCCGACAGCTTGCACTCGGTGTCGGAGGCCTCGACGGTGATCTGCGCGCCCTTCTCGTCACCGCCTGCACCGCCGGTGGTGGCCTCCTTGGCCTGGCAACCACTCATCGATATGCCGGCCAGCACCGCGGCAGCGGCCGCGAATCCGGTCTTGGCGGCGGGGGACATCTTCACTTGGTGGACCTTTCGGACGAGGACGAGGTGGAGGTCTCCGGCTCGACGATCGGCTCGGAGGACGTTTCGGACGCCGTCGGCGTGGCCGGCGGAGCGCCGGCGGCTGCCCGCATCGGCTTCAGGAACAGCGCCAGCACCACGACGATGTAGGCCAGCCAGGCGGCGAACTGCAGCACCGTCGGCGTCGGGTCGATGTTGAAGACGCCCTGGATGATCTCGCCGTACCAGGCGGACCAATCGAACGCCCCGCTCATGTCGAAAGCCTTGGCGCTCAGCCCGGGCAGCCAGCCCACGGTCTGCAGCGCCTTGATGCCGTAGGCCAGGATGCCGGCGGCCACGACGATCAGGAAGATGCCGGTGTATTTGAAGAACTTGGCGAGGTTGATGCGGACGGCGCCGGCGTACATGCCGTAGGCGATCGCCGCGGCGATCAAGACGCCGATGATCAGACCGGTCAGCGGCCACAGGGTCTCGGCCTCGGCGTAGCCCACCATGAACAGCGCGGTCTCCACGCCTTCACGACCCACCGCCAAGAAGGCCAGCAGGGCGACCGCCAGGCCACCGGTCTGCAGCGCCTGCGACATCTCGCCGCGCAGCTGGCCGGACATCGAGGCGGATGCCTTTTTCATCCACAGCACCATCGTCGTGACGATGACGACGGCGATCAGCGAGGCGATCCCGGCGATGGCCTCGGCGCCGAGGCCGCTGATGGTGTTCTCGCCGAACTGGATCACCAGGAAGACGGTGACGGTCATGGCGATCGCGGCGCCCACGCCCAACCACACCCATTTGAGTGCGTCACGCCGTTCGGACTTGACCAGGAATGCGACGAGGATCGACACGACGATGGCGGCTTCGAGACCTTCCCGCAAACCGATCAGCCCACTGCCGAACACCTGGGATGTGACGTTGGATGCGGCCAGCGTGCTGGTCGGAACGTCCGAGATGACAGTCATCAAAGTGTCCTCGTTCGACCGGGGTGAAACCACCATAAAAAACATAGGCCTGCCTCGCCATAGCAAGGCGTGGCTCACCTTAGCAGGGGCGCCTGTGGGCTCGACCGCGCTGACGTCCGGACCTTCGGCAGCGGCCCGTCGGCCGACACGTCGAGGCCCGCGCATGCGACGATGGCGAATCAGATAGAGCGGGGTTTGAGGGAGTCCGGTGTCGCCAGTGCGTTGGCTGCGGGCTGTCGCCGTGGTGGCTGCGACAGCGCTGCTCTTGGCATCCAGCTGTTCGTGGCACCTCGGCACCCCGATCCCCGAAGGCGTGCCGCCACCGCCCGGCGACCCGGTTCCCGCCGTCGACACCTACGCCAAGGGCCGGCCGGCCGATCAACTGCATGACTGGGCCGCGCAACGGGCCCCGACGATGGGCATGCCCGTCAATGCCCTGGAGGCCTATGCCTACGCCGCACGCGTCGCCGAGGTGGAAAACCCCAACTGCCGGCTGGCCTGGACCACCCTGGCCGGCATCGGCCAGATCGAGAGCCATCACGGCACCTACCGGGGCGCGATGATCGCACGCAACGGCGACGTCACCCCGCCCATCCGCGGCGTGCAGCTGGACGGCACCGGCGGCAACCTGCGCATACCCGACACCGATGGCGGCAAGCTCGACGGCGATCCGCTGATGGACCGGGCCATGGGCCCGATGCAGTTCATCCCCGAGACCTGGGGCCATTTCGGGGTCGACGCCAACAACGACGGCGTCGTCAGCCCCGACAACTTCGACGATGCCGCACTCTCGGCGGCCGGTCTGCTGTGCTGGTACGGCAAGGACCTGTCCACCCCGAGGGGCTGGATGAAGGCCCTGACCGCCTACAACAACTCTGAGCAGTACGCCCGCATGGTGCGGGACTGGGCCACGGCTTATGCAGCCGGGCACGCCTTGTGACATCCCACGATCTAGTCTCATCCCTACACGCAGGACTCAATAAGGAGAAGCCAGTGCCCATCATCGAGCAGGTTGGAGCCCGCGAGATCCTCGATTCTCGTGGCAACCCGACGGTCGAGGTCGAGGTGGCCCTGACCGACGCCACGTTCGCCCGGGCAGCGGTGCCGTCGGGTGCGTCGACCGGCGAGCACGAGGCGGTGGAGCTGCGCGACGGCGGCTCCCGCTACGGCGGCAAGGGCGTCGAGAAGGCCGTGGAGGCTGTGCTCGACGAGATCGCGCCGGCGATCATCGGCCTGGCCGCCGATGATCAGCGGCTGGTGGACCAGGCCCTGCTGGATCTCGACGGCACCCCGGACAAGTCCCGGCTGGGCGCCAACGCGATCCTCGGCGTCTCGCTCGCGGTGGCCAAGGCCGCCGCCGACAGCGCCGCGCTGCCGCTGTTCCGCTACCTCGGCGGGCCCAACGCGCACATCCTGCCGGTGCCGATGATGAACATCCTCAACGGCGGCGCCCACGCCGACACCGGGGTGGACGTCCAGGAGTTCATGGTCGCCCCGATCGGCGCTCCGTCGTTCAAGGAGTCGCTGCGCTGGGGCGCGGAGGTGTACCACTCGCTGAAGTCCGTGCTCAAGAAGCAGGGGCTGTCCACCGGTCTCGGTGACGAGGGCGGCTTCGCCCCCGATGTCGCGGGCACAAAGGCTGCGCTGGACCTGATCGCGACGGCCATCGAGGCCACCGGCTTCAAGCTGGGGAGCGACGTGGCATTGGCGCTCGACGTCGCCGCCACCGAGTTCTACACCGACGGTTCGGGTTACGCCTTCGAGAAGGAGACCCGCACCGCCGAGCAGATGGCCGAGTTCTACGCCGGCCTGATCGACGCCTACCCGCTGGTGTCGATCGAGGACCCGCTGTCCGAGGATGACTGGGACGGCTGGGTGGCGCTGACCACGGCCATCGGTGACCGCGTACAGCTCGTCGGCGACGACCTGTTCGTCACCAACCCGGAGCGCCTCGAGGACGGCATCGAGCGCGGTGCGGCCAACGCGCTGCTGGTCAAGGTGAACCAGATCGGCACGCTCACCGAAACCCTGGATGCCGTTGCGCTGGCGCACAACAGCGGTTACCGCACCATGATGAGCCACCGTTCCGGCGAGACCGAGGACACCACCATCGCCGACCTGGCGGTCGCGGTGGGCAGCGGCCAGATCAAGACCGGCGCCCCGGCCCGCAGCGAGCGGGTCGCCAAGTACAACCAACTGCTGCGCATCGAGGAGGCCCTCGGTGATGCCGCACGCTACGCCGGCGATCTGGCCTTCCCGCGGTTCGAAGCCAAGTAATTCAGCACCACGACGTCGATGCCCGAAGCGAAGCGGCCCGATCCGAAGCGACGGTCCCCGGCCTCCCGACCCGGCAAGCCGGGCAAGGCCGGGGAGTCGAATCGGCCGCGTGCCTCGCAGGCGCGGCGTCGCGTCGGCGAGACCCGCTCGGCGCCGGCCGAGCCGGCTCCCGACGAGACCGTCACCAAAGCCATTGCGATACAAGCCCAGCAGCAGGCCGAGTTGCAGTCGGAACTACGGTTCGGATCGACGGCGCGCCGAGCGGCGATCCTGGCCGCGGTGGTGTGTGTGCTGACGTTGACCATCGCCGGGCCGGTCCGCACCTACTTCGCCCAACGCACCGAGATGAAACAGCTCAAAGCCAGCGAGCAGCAATTGCGTGCCCAGATCGCCGATCTCGAACAGCAGAAGGTCAAGCTGGCCGATCCGGCCTACATCGCGGCCCAAGCCCGCGAACGGCTCGGGTTCGTCATGCCCGGCGACACCCCGTACCAGGTGCAACTTCCCCCCGGGGCGATGGAGCCCGAAGAGTCGCTGGCACCTGCCCTGCCGGGGTCCGACGTGCCTGCCGGTCAGCCCTGGTACACGTCGCTGTGGCACACGATTGCCGATGAGCCACATGGGGTTTCGCCGACGATCGATGGGCCGCCGCCGGTCCCGGCCCCGCCGGCTCCGCCTGCACCCGGAGGTCCTCATGGTTGATCCTGCCGACATCGACGCGGTGACACGGCAACTCGGTCGCGAGCCGCGCGGCGTGCTGGAGGTCGCCTACCGCTGCCCCAACGGCGAGCCCGGGGTGGTGAAGACGGCACCTCGGCTTCCCGACGGCACTCCGTTTCCGACGCTGTACTACCTGACGCACCCTGCGCTGACCGCGGCGGCCAGCCGGCTGGAGTCCTCCGGACTGATGCGGGAGATGAGCGAACGCCTGCACGAGGACGAGGAACTGGCCGCGGCCTACCGGCGGGCACATGAGTCCTATCTGGCGGAACGCGATGCGATCGAATCGCTGGGCACCACGTTCACCGGTGGTGGCATGCCCGACCGGGTCAAGTGTCTGCATGTGGTGATGGCCCACTCCCTGGCAAAAGGCCCCGGTGTCAACCCTTTTGGCGACGAGGCGCTGGCGCTTTTGGCCGTCGAGCCGGGCATGGCCGGAATTCTTGATCGTGAGGTGTGGGGGTGAGCCGGGTCGGCGCAATTGACGGCTCGCGCCGGGTCGGCGCAATCGACTGTGGCACCAACTCGATTCGCCTGCTGATCGCCGACGTGGTGGACGGCAAGCTGCATGACGTGCACCGCGAGATGCGGGTCGTGCGGTTGGGGCAGGGGGTCGACGCCACCGGTCAGTTCGCTCCGGAGGCGTTGGCCCGCACCGAGTCTGCGCTCGCCGACTATGCGGCGTTGATGTCCGAGCATTCGGTGACCGCGGTGCGGATGGTCGCCACCTCCGCGGCCCGCGACGCCGGCAACCGTGACGAGTTCTTTGCGATGACCGCGCGGTTGTTGGGCAGCGTGGTGCCCGGCTCGGTGGCCGAGGTGATCACCGGGACAGAGGAGGCCGAGCTGTCGTTCCGCGGTGCCGTCGGTGAACTCGACCCTGACGCAGGCCCGTTTGTGGTGGTCGATCTGGGTGGCGGCTCGACCGAACTGGTGCTGGGCCACAGTGCGGTGCAGGCCGGCTTCTCCGCCGACATCGGGTGCGTCCGGCTGACCGAGCGGTGCCTGCACTCCGATCCGCCGACAGCCGCCGAGGTGGCGCAGGCCCGAGCGGTGGCCCGTGACGGGCTGGCCGAGGCGCTGCAGGTGGTGCCGGTGGAACGCGCGTGCACGTGGGTCGGTGTGGCCGGGACGATGACGACGCTCTCGGCGCTGGCGCAGGGCATGACCGAATACGATCCCGACGCAATTCATCTGTCCCGCATCGGGTTTGACGACTTGCTCAAGGTATGCGAGCAGCTGATCGGCATGACCAAGGCGCAGCGGCTGGCGCTCGGGCCGATGCATGCCGGCCGTGCCGATGTGATCGGTGGCGGGGCGATCATCGTCGAGGAGTTGGCGGCCGTGCTCAGCCGACGGGCCGGCATCGAAGAACTCGTCGTCAGCGAACACGACATTCTCGACGGCATCGCGTTGTCGATCGCCTGACCGCTCGGTGCTTCTCTCTGCGCGCCGGTTTCTACCTGTGGGTTGTTGATTGCGTGGTGCAGCGACCCTGTGGTGGAAAGCGGTGGCGCGGTGCGGCCAAGCGGTGGCTTACCCGTCACTTGGTGCGCCGGTTTCTACCTGTGGGTTGTTGATTGCGTGGTGGAGCGACCCTGTGGTGGAAAACGGTGGCGCGGTGCGGCCAAGCGGTGGCTCACCCGTCACTTGGTGCGCCGGTTTCTACCTGTGGGCTGTTGATTGCGTGGTGGAGCGACCCTGTGGTGGAAAACGGTGGCGGGCTGCGGCAAAACGGTGGCGTGGCGGTGGCTCACCCGTCACTTGGTGCGCCGGTTTCTACCTGTGGGTTGTTGATTGCGTGGTGGAGCGACCCTGTGGTGGAAAACGGCGGCGGACTGCGGCAAAACGGCGGCACGACCCCGGCCAAGCGGTGGCTCACCCGTCACTCGTCGCGCCGGTTTCTACCTGTGGGCTGTTGATCGCGTGGTGTAGCGACCCTGTGGTCGAAAACGGCGGCACGACCCCGGCCAAGCGGTGGTCCACCCGCCAAATCCACACATAAAAACAACGGCCGAACGCGGTTACCCGCGTCCGGCCGTTGCCGTGACTACTTAGATCAGGCCTGCGGCCCGTGGTTGCTCGCCGGAGCGACCACGGGGGCCGGGGCCGGCGTGGTGACGACAGGCTGCGTGCCTGCGGGAACCAGCGCCGGCTCAGAGGCCGGAGCAGCCGGAGCCGGAGCACCCGGAACGCCCTCGGCCGGCGGCACCGCGGTGGCGGCGCTGCCTGCGCCCGCGGCCGGGGCACCCTCGGCGACCGGCGTGCCGTGTGCGACCGGGGTCGACTCGGGGGCCGGAGCGCCCGGAGCGGCAGCCGGAGCGCCCTCAACCGGAGCACCCGCAGCCGGAGCACCCGGGGCCGGAGCCGCCGGAACGGCTTCGGTGCCCGGCGGAGTCGCGGCCGGGGCTGCCTCGGTGCCGGCCGGGGTCGCGGCGGGCAGATCAGCTGCACGGCTGCCTGCACCGGTACCGGCCGGGGTGGTCTCGGTGGCGGCCGGAGCAGCGGCGGGTGCCGGTGCCGGGGTGGCAGCGGCCGGAGCGGCAGCACCAGGTGCGGCGGCAGCCGGGCTCGGGGTGGCGGCCGGAGCGGCGGCGGCCGGGGCCTGACGCTTCGGGGCGCCGGCGGCCGGAGCAGCGGCGGGTGCGGCAGCGGGCTTGTCCCACACGAGCAGGTCGCGGCCACCGGCGTTGTAGACGACCTCGGTCGGCTGGTCACCGGTCACGTCGAAGTAGATCTTGCCGCTGGTCTTCTGACCCTGCGCGAGAGTGGCCGGGTTGACGCCCTGCGGGCTGGGCACCTGGAACAGGGCACGGTAGTTCTGCCCGTCGGCGGCGCGGATGTTGAAGTTGGAGACGATCGGCGTCACCGAGCCCTGAAGGGCTTCATTGGTGGCGGTGACCTCCCACAGGGTGCCGCGAACCGGGTAGTTGATGGTGTCGGTGCTCGGCTTGAGGTCGGTGACCGTCCAGCCCTGCGCGCCGTTGTCCAGCTTGGCCTGGCTGCCGAGCGAGGCGGTGGTGACGCCGCCGTCTTCGGCGAGCGCCATCGGGGCCGCACCGACGATCGCCGCCGCGGCGATGGCCGCTCCGGCAAAAGCCGTACTGATGTTCGTCATCTTCAAGGCATTCACTCCTGACTGGTCCAAAACACGTGGCAGGCCCCCGGCAGTGGGACACCCACTTCATGCGAAGTTAGCAGCTTAAGAGGACGATTAGGAACACCAGTTCGCAGTTTGTGCCACCGGTGCCTGGCAGAAAAGGGGGCCGAGAGGCCGGTGCCGCAGCCTGGGTACAGCCTGTGTGACCAGTATGTTCGCGCTGTGCGCGCGGTCACGACCAGCCGGTTCTCCGCCACCTCGAATCTGGCTGAGTGGTAACCATTGATTTCGGCCCCGTCGACGGTTCAGTCGACGTTCAACGACGGTCAACCGGCCATGGACAAGCCCGCGGCGACCGCGAAGCCCAGCACCGCTGCCAGCCCGGCGTTCTCTTTCGCCTTCTCGGTGGCCTCCGGAATCATCGAGCCGACGAGCATGACCAGCAGGGCCCCGGCGGCGAAGCCGTTGATCGCGCCTTGGAACTGGTCGCCCGCCACGTGTTGGAGCTGATAGCCGCCGACGGTGGACAGCGCGCACAGCGCGGCGATCGCCGTCCAGCCACCCACGATCCGGCGCGCCGGCTGCCCGGCGGACCGCATGTCGCTGGCCGAACCGATCGCCTCGGGAAGGTTGGACACGAAGATCGAGACCACCAAGGCCAGGCTGACACCGGCCCCGCCGGCGATGCCGATGCCGAGCGCGGCCTGTTCGGGGATGCCGTCCAGTAACGCGCCCAGCAAGAGCGGCAGACCGGCCGTCTGGGTTCCGTTGCGGCCCAGCCGATCTACGGCGTGGTCGGCGGCGTAGAACACCACGGCTCCCACGGCCAGGCCGAGGGCCACCGCCCAGGCGCCGCTGGCTCGGAAGCCCTCCTCGGCGAGTTCGAACGAGATGCTGGAGATGAGCGCTCCGGCGCCGAATCCGAGCACGAGGCCGACGAGGCGTCGATTCCAGTCACGGATGACACCGGCGACGGCGCCGATGAGTAGTGAGGATGCAGCGACCAGGCCCCAGGTCAGCGCGGAAAGCACATGGCGCAGCATAGGCCAGCGCGGGAGCCGGACGCGGAAGATGAGAAGGACAGCGAACGCACGAGATCACGTCCGATCGGCGTGATCGACAAATATTCGGGAGCGTGGCGAGTGCGGGTGGTGGCCTGTCGTCGGTCGCCCGCGCGACAGGCCGCCGACGGCGTCAGCGCCGCGCGTTGCAGTTCGGGGGGTTTCCGCAGTGGTGGCCACTGTCGCAGGCATTGCAGCGACAGGTGCACGATCCCTTGGTTGCGATGCGCATCGTTGTTCAACTCCTCACTGTTCGGGTGCCGTCGGTGTGGCCGGCAGCAAACTCCCGAGTTCGGGCGGATATCAACATATAACGACTTCACAATAGTTCGGGCCACCGTGAAAATAAAGGATTCCGGCAACCCCGTGCGTCGTGGTCGGCCGGCTTGTCGGCCGCGACCGCGATCAGGTGAACAAAGCGTGAAAATCGGTGGCGGAAGCGGCTTTACGGGCTCAGGCCGTGGTGTCGCGGGCGCCGAGGCGCAGATGCTCGATGTGGTAGACGGCCTCGTCGAGCAGCTGGGCGACGTGGCTGTCGTAGAGCCGGTAGACGATGTTGCGGCCGGACCGGTCACCGGTGACGAGGCCGAGTGCCCGCAATAGCCGAAGCTGGTTGGAGACGGCCGGCTGTTCCATGCCGACCGCCGCGGACAGTTCGGTCACCGAGCATGGTGACTCGCGCAGGCGGGTCAGGATCAGTAATCGGTTGGGGGAGGCGAGGGCTTGCAGGGTTTCGGCGACCTTGGCTGCCGAGGCGGCGTCGAGTGAGGCTGCCGGCGTCGCGCGCCCCTCTACTCCGTGGCCCATGACGTTCATTCAAGCATGCGGCCCCAAACGTCATTGATACATTTCAATCTCTACATGTATAAATGTCTAAGTGTGAGCCCCGACCGGAAGGCGTCGTCCATGACCGCTCTGTCGACTGACCGCGTACCGTCGCAGCGCACCGCTTCACCCGCGCGCCGGCAGGTCGGTGGCTGGATCTGCTCGTTGGACTCCGTGCGCTGGGCCGCCGCCGCCCTGGTGCTGATGATCTGCGGAGGTGTCGCGCACCTCGCGGGCGCGCCCGCGCCGGTCTGGTGGACGCTGTATCTGGCCTGCTACCTCGCCGGTGGTTGGCAATCGGCGGTGTCGGGTTTGCGCGCGTTGCGCGAGCGCACCTTGGACGTCGACCTGCTGATGATCCTCGCCGCGATCGGTGCGGCATCGATCGGGCAGGTCTTCGACGGCGCACTGCTGATCGTCATCTTCGCGACATCGGGCGCGTTGGAGGACGTGGCGACCACCCGTACCGAGCGATCGGTGCGGGGCCTGCTCGACCTGGCTCCGAGCGATGCGACGCTGCTCGACGCCGACGGGTCACAGCGCGTCGTCGACGCCGAGACGTTGCGTCCGGGTGACGTCATCCTGATCCGCCCCGGGGAACGAATCTCGGCTGACGGCACCGTGACCGGTGGCGCTTCGGACGTCGACCAGTCCTCGATCACCGGGGAGCCGCTGCCGGTGGCCAAGCAGACCGGCGACGACGTCTTCGCCGGCACCCTCAACACCTCGGGAACACTGCGGGTCACCGTCACGCGCGACCCGTCGAGCACGGTGATGGCCCGCATCGTCGAGGCCGTGGCCCGAGCCTCCACGACCAAGGCCACCACGCAGCTGTTCATCGAGAAGGTCGAACAGCGCTATTCGATGCTCGTCGTGGTCGCCACCCTCGCGCTGTTCCTCATCCCGTTGGCCTTGGGGGATGATCTGCGCTCAACCCTGTTGCGCGCCATGACATTCATGATCGTCGCCTCACCGTGCGCGGTCGTGCTGGCCACCATGCCGCCGCTTCTGTGTGCGATAGCCAATGCCAGCCGTCGCGGCGTGCTGGTGAAATCGGCGGTCGCGATGGAGCGGCTGGCCGACACGGCCGTCGTCGTACTCGACAAGACCGGAACTCTGACCACAGGAGCGCCACGGGTGTCGGAGGTGGTGGCGTTGCGCGACATCGACGTGCTCGCAACTGCCGCTGCCGCAGAGCAATTCAGTGAGCACCCGATCGGCCGGGCCATCGTCGCCGAAGCCGTCTCGCGTGGCGTCGCCGTGCCCGAGGCCACCGGCTTCACCGCCAGACCCGGCCGGGGTGTGGTGGCCACCGTCGCGGGGCAGCGGGTCGAGGTCCTCAGCCCGGCGGCCTACCGCGGCCCGGCACTGGCGGCGGTGGACGAGATCGAGACTGCCGGGGCGACCGCGGTCGTCGTGACCGTCGACGGCGCCGCGATCGGGGTGCTGGGGCTGCATGACCGGCCCCGCCCGGAGGCGGCGGCTGCGGTGCGACGTCTGCGTGCCCTCACCGGCTGCTCGCCGGTGCTGCTCACCGGCGACAATCAGGCCGCGGCGCTGCGGCTGGCCAGGCAGTTGGGTATCGACGATGTGCGGGCGGGGTTGCTGCCCGACGACAAAGCGGCCGCGGTACGTCAGCTGGAGGCCGGGGGCCGGCGGGTGCTGATGGTGGGCGACGGCGTCAACGACGCCCCCGCGATGGCGAGTGCACACTCGTCACTGGCGATGGGAGGCTGCGGTGCCGATCTGACCGTCGACACCGCCGACGTCGTCACCGTCGGCGACGACCTCTCATCGGTGGCCTCGGTGATCACCCTGGCCCGGCGAGCCCGGCGACTGGTGAAAGCCAACCTGGTCATCGCGGCCACCGTCATCACGGTTCTGGTGGCCTGGGACCTGTTCGGGCACTTGCCGTTACCGCTCGGTGTGGCCGGTCACGAGGGATCGACCATCCTGGTGGTGCTCAACGGCCTGCGACTGCTCAGGGGCGCAGTACGTCCCTGAGCGCGTCGAGCACCGCCGGGTCCTCGATGGTGGAGGGCACCGGTTCGTCGAGACCGTCAGCGATGCCGCGCATGGTCTTGCGCAGGATCTTGCCCGAGCGGGTCTTCGGCAATGCCGACACCACGTCGACCTTCTTGAAAACCGCTACCGCGCCGATGTTGTCGCGTACCCGATTGATCAATTCTTCGGTGATCTTGTCGGCTGACGCGCCGGTCTTGAGCACGACGAACCCGCGCGGCACCTGGCCTTTGAGTTCGTCGGCCACGCCGATCACCGCGCACTCGGCCACCGACGGGTGGTCGGCCAGGACCGCTTCGATCGATCCGGTCGAAAGCCGGTGCCCGGCAACGTTGATCACGTCGTCGGTGCGGCCCATCACGAACAGGTAGCCGTCGGAGTCGAGGTAGCCGCCGTCGCCGGTGAGGTAGTAGCCGGTGAACGCGGACAGGTATGACGCGACGTAGCGGTGATCGTCGCCCCACAACGTGGGCAGCGTGCCCGGGGGCAGCGGCAGCTTGATGCAGATGGCGCCTTCCTCGCCGGCCTCACACCGGGTGCCGTCCGACCGCAGGATCTGCACGTCGTATCCCGGCATCGGCACCGTGGCCGAACCGGCCTTGATCGGCAGCGGTTCGATGCCCATGGGATCGGCGGCGATGGCCCATCCGGTCTCGGTCTGCCACCAGTGGTCGACCACCGGGATGCCGAGTTTGTCCGCGGCCCAGTGGTAGGTGTCGGGGTCGAGGCGCTCGCCGGCCTGGAACAGGTACTTGAGCCCGGACAGGTCATAGTCGGCCAGGCGGGCGGCGTCGGGATCTTCCTTCTTGATCGCCCGGATCGCCGTGGGGGCGGTGAACAGCGCCTTGACGCCGTACTCGGCGGCCACCCGCCAGAACGCCCCGGCGTCGGGCGTGCCTATCGGTTTGCCTTCGTAGAGAACGGTTGTCGCGCCCAACAGCAGCGGCGCGTACACGATGTAGGAGTGCCCGACGACCCAGCCGACGTCGGAGGCCGCCCAGAACACGTCGCCGGGGGCGATGTCGTAGATGTGGCGCATGCTCCACAGCAACGCCACCGCATGGCCGCCGTTGTCGCGGACGATGCCCTTCGGTTTACCCGTGGTGCCCGAGGTGTAGAGCACATACAGCGGGTCGGTGGCCGCCACCGGCACCGGGTCGGCCGGTTGCGCGTC
Source organism: Mycobacterium sp. NS-7484 (assembly GCF_001953975.1). Classification (GTDB taxonomy): domain Bacteria; phylum Actinomycetota; class Actinomycetes; order Mycobacteriales; family Mycobacteriaceae; genus Mycobacterium. The sequence continues at coordinate 48,405 of NZ_MBEJ01000108.1, read as the reverse complement.
GGCCACCAGCTGCTGCCAGTCGTGATCGCGGCCGTCGACCAGCTCGCACGGGCACTGTTCGCGTTGCAGGATGACGCAGGCCCGGGGCTTGTGCTCGGCGAGTTCGAGCGCCGCATCCAGCATGGGCTTGTACTCGATCAGACGCGTCGGCTCGATGCCGCAGGACGCGCTCACCACGACCACCGGACGGGCGTCGTCGATGCGGGTGGCCAGCTCGTGGGCGGCGAACCCGCCGAACACCACCGAGTGCACCGCCCCGAGCCGCGCGCACGCCAACATCGCGATGACGGCCTCGGGCACCATCGGCATGTAGATCACCACGAGGTCGCCCTTGCCGACCCCGAGCCCGCGCAGCGCCCCGGCGAACCGGGCGGTGGCGTCGCGCAATTCCCGGTAGGTGTAGGTGGCCTTGGTGCCGGTGACTGGGGAGTCGTAGATGAGGGCGGCCTGCTCACCGCGCTCGGCCACGTGCCGGTCCAGCGCGTTGGCGCAGGTGTTGAGCTCGCCGTCGGGGAACCACCGGTAGAACGGCGGGTTGCTGTCGTCGAGCACCTGATGCGGCTCGCTGGTCCAGGTCACCGCCTTGGCGGCGTCGGCCCAGAACGTGACCGGGTCGGTGATGCTGGTGTCAAAAAGGGCGCGATAGCCGGACATACCGCAAACCGTAATCTGCGTCACTTGCAACGTCTGTGCAACCCTGCAAAAACACCTATAAACGAGACCTTTGCCGCTGGGCGCGGGCCAGGTTTGACCAGGCCGGAGCCGGGTAACCCAGCCAGCACGTCCGGCCACAGCGCGATCACGCGATCATGAGCCGCTGAAGCGAAGGATTGTTCGATGGAATCATCACCGGCCTCAGTGGACAGTTCACTGACCGTCAAACGCGACACCACCGCGAGCCGGCAGCAGGTGTGGAACGTCGTCGCCGACGGGTGGACCTACTCCCAGTGGGTGGTCGGCAACACCCGCATGCGTGCGGTCGACCTGAATTGGCCGGCGCCGGGCAGCCGCATTCACCACACCATCGGCGTGTGGCCCGTCGTCGTCAACGACGAGACCGAGGTCGAGTCCTGCACCCCGGGCCATGAACTGGTGTTACTGGCCAAAACGAGGCCCTTCGGTATGGCTCGGATCGTCTTGCGGCTCAGCGATACTGACACCGGCTGTCGAATCGAGATGGCCGAGGTGCCGGTCGGTGGACCGTTGAACTGGATCCCGCGAAAGCTGGCGTTGTTGGCCGTCTATCCCCGCAACCGGGAATGTACCGAGCGGCTGGCCTCGTTGGCCGAACGCCGGACCGAGCCGCAGTGAGCGGCGATCAGGCCGATGCGGTGGTGATCGGCGCCGGCCACAACGGGCTGGTGGCCGCGGCCATGCTGGCCGATGCCGGCTGGGATGTGGTGGTGCTGGAAGCTCAGTCGGTACCAGGCGGGGCGGTGAAGAGCGCCGAGCTGTTTCCGGGCTATATCAGCGATCTCTACAGTGCCTTCTACCCATTGTCGGTGGTGTCGCCGGCCCTGCAGGCCCTGCACCTGGAAGACCATGGGTTGCGCTGGACACACGCCCCGGCCGTGGTGGGACATCCGGGTTCGGCCGAGGACGACGACGTCGCGGTGATCTATCGCGACATCGACCGTACGGCCGCCGAATTGGAGCGCCGTCAGGCTGGGGACGGCCAGCGCTGGTGTGCGCTCTTCGAACAATGGGAGCGGGTGCGCACGGGCCTCACCGCGGCGTTGTTCGCGCCGTTTCCGCCGGCGCGGGGTGCGGTGGAGTTGTTGCGCAGGCTCGGTACCGCCGAGACGCTGCGGTTGGTCCATTCCCTGCTGCTGCCGGCCGACGTGCTGGCCGAGCAGCTGTTCGAGGGCGAGCAGGCTCGACTGTTGTTGCTGGGCAACGCCATGCACGCCGATGTGCCGATCGACGCTCCGGGCAGCGGGGTGATGGGATACCTGCTGCTGATGATGGCCCAGGACGGTGGCTGGCCGGTTCCGGTCGGCGGTGCGGGGCAGTTGGCGGCGGCGCTGGTGTCCCGGGCCCGCTCGGCCGGCGCACGCATCGAGTGCGTCCGTGAGGTCTGCGGCATCGAGGTGCGCGGGGGCCGGGCAGTCGCGGTACGCACCACCGACGGGGCCGTCGTACGGGTGCGTCGCGCGGTGATCGCCGACACCTCCGCGCCCCGGCTATACCACGATCTGCTGCCCGAGCATGCCGTCCCGGCATCGGTGATCGAGGGAATGCGCCGGTTCGTCTGGGACACACCGGTGTTGAAGGTCAACTATGCCCTTGACGGGCCCGTGCCGTGGCGGTCGAAGAGTCTGAACGAGGCGGGCACCGTGCATCTCGGAGCCGATCGTGACGGCTTGATCCGCTGGATGGCCGACCTGAATACCGCGACGCTTCCGGAGCGACCGTTCATGCTGTTCGGGCAGATGACCACCGCCGATCCGAGCCGTTCGCCGGTTGGTACCGAAAGCGCGTGGGCCTACACGCATCTGCCGCGCGGTATGGCAGATGACGCCTCGGCGGAGCAATTGGCCGACCGGGTGGGGCAGGTGCTGGAGGAACATGCCCCCGGCTTCCGCGACCGCGTCGTCGGGACGATGATGCAGCGTCCGTCCGACCTGGAGGCCGGCGATGCCAATCTGCACACCGGGGCGGTCAACGGCGGGACATCGCAATTGCATCAGCAATTGATCTTCCGGCCCGCACCCGGATTCGGCCGCGCCGAAACCCCAGTGGCCAACGTCTACCTGGGCAGCGCGGGGGCCACGCCGGGCGGCGGGGTGCACGGGATCTGCGGTCGTAATGCGGCCCGCGCCGCCCTGGCCGACGACGGCGTGCTCGGCTGGCCGCGACGCCGGCTGTCACGGGCCGCCCTGGCGCTCACCCTGGGCCGGCGCTGATTCTTATCGCGAGCAGACATAAACCCGCACGAAATCGGCTGAAAACACGCGGTTTTGCGTCTGCTCGCGGGAGAAAGGTCACTCCTGGAAGCGGTAACCCATCCCCGCCTCGGTGAGTAGATGCACCGGATGTGACGGGTCGTCCTCGAGCTTGCGACGCAGTTGCGCCAGATACACCCGCAGATAATGGGTTTCCTTGGCGTAGGCCGGGCCCCACACCTCGCGCAGCAGCTCCTCGCGGCCGACCAACTTGCCCCGGTTGCGCACCAGCATCTCCAACATGCCCCACTCGGTGGGGGTCAGGTGCACCTCGGTGTCGTTCTTGGTCACCTTCTTGGCGGCCAGATCGACGGTGAACGACGCGGTCTCGACCACCGGCTGATCGGTCTCGACTGCCGTCCCGCGCCGCACCGCGGCCCGTAACCGGGCCAGGAACTCGTCCATCCCAAAGGGTTTCGTGACATAGTCGTCGGCTCCGGCGTCGAGCGCCTCGACTTTGTCCGAGGAATCGGTGCGGGCCGACAACACGATCACCGGCGCCGACAGCCAACCGCGAAGCCCGGCGAGTACCTCGATGCCGGACATGTCGGGCAGGCCGAGATCGAGCACGATGACGTCGGGACGATGGTCAGCGGCCGCGCGCAGCCCCTGCCCACCGGTGGTGGCGGTGTCCACCTCATAGCCGCGGACCGACAGGTTGATCCGCAGTGCACGCAGGATCTGCGGCTCGTCGTCGATCACGAGAACTCGGGTCTTGGCGGTCATGCCGGTGCCGCCAGGTCGATCTCGACGGTCAGACCGCCGCCGGGGGTGTCGGTCGCCGAGATGGTGCCGCCCATGGCTTCGACGAAGCCGCGGGCCACCGAGAGCCCCAGTCCGACGCCGATGGTGGTGTTGTGGTCACCGAGCCGCTGGAACGGTGCAAACAGTTGTTCCTCGGCGCCGCGCGGCATTCCGGGCCCTTCGTCGATCACGGCGACCAGTATGCGGTCGGCCACCTGCCCGGCGCTGACCCGGATGGGGCCGTCGGGTGCATAGCGCAGGGCGTTGTCGATCAGGTTGGCCAGTACCCGCTCGAGCAGGCCCGCGTCGGCCATGGCGACCGCGTCGCCGACGTCGACTTTCACCCGGTCCAAGCCTTCACGGCTGAAACCGGTGGTGCCCTTGCTGATTCCCAGGAGTGCGCGTTGCACGGTCTCCTCCAGATAGACGCGACGCAGTTCGGGGCGCACCACCCCAGCTGCCAGCCGCGAGGAGTCGAGCAGGTTGCCGACGAGTGCGGTGAGCGCGTCGACGGATTCCTCGATGGTGGCCAGAAGTTCCGCGGTGTCCTCGGCCGAGAAATCGATCTCGTCGCTGCGCAGGCTGGAGGCGGCGGCCTTGGCTGCAGCCAGCGGCGTGCGCAGGTCGTGGCTGACCGCCGAGAGCAGCGAGCGACGCAGCTCGTCGGCCTGGGCGATCGCGGCGGCCTTGCCGGCCTCCTCGGTGAGCTCACGTTGTTTGACCAGCCCGGCAGCCTGTTTGGCGACGGCGCCGAGCACCCGCCGGTCACGGGCGGCCAGTTTGCGTCCGGCCAACAGCAGCCAGAACTCGTCGTCGCCGACTTCGATTGCGGTGTCGGCATTGCCGATCTCGGCACATGGTGCCCGGCCGACACACGCCACGATGCTGGCGGTGCCACCATGTTCGCGCAGCAGGCTGACGGCGCGTTGGGAATACGTTTCGCGTACCCGTTCCAACAGCGTGTCCAGATCCGCCCCGCGCAGCACCGACCCGGAGAACAAGGTCAGCAGTTCGGCTTCCTGTGCGGCGCGGCGGGCTTCGCGGGCCCGGCTCGCGGCGCCGTCGACCAGTGCCGCGACCGCCACCGCGATCATCAGCAGCACCACCACGGTGACCGCGCTGTCCGGTTCGGAGATGGTGAACGTGTGGCGGGGGTCGACCAGGAAGTAGTTCAGCAGCAGCCCGGACAGCAGTGCGGACAACCCGGCCGGCGCCACCCCGCCGAGCAGTGCCACGATCAGCACACCGATGAAGAACAAGGCACTCTCGCCGCTGACCCCGAGGTAGGGATCCAGCAGGGTCACGATCACCAGGCTGATCGCCGACGGAACCACCAGCGCCGCAAGCCATGCCACCAGGTGACGGCGGCGCGCGGTGGCCGACGACCAGTCGAACCCCCGACGAGCCTGATCGTGGGTCACCATGTGGACGTCGATCTTGCCGGATTGCTGAACCACCGCGGCGCCGATGCCTTCGTCGAAGATGCGGGCCCAGCGGGACCGTCTCGAGGTGCCGAGCACGAGCTGGGTGGCGTTGCGTTCGCGGGCGAACTCCATCAGCGCCGTGGGCACGTCGTCGCCGACCACGGTGTGCACGCTGGCGCCCAGACTGGTGGCCAGCGCCCGCACCTTGCCCATCTGTGGCGCGGAGACGCCGGACAACCCGTCGCCGCGGACGACGTGTACCACCATCAGCTCGGCGCTGGATTTCGACGCGATCCGAGATGCCCGGCGCACCAAGGTTTCCGACTCGGCACCGCCGGTGACGGCGACCACCACCCGTTCCCGCGCCTCCCACGTGTCGGTGATCTTGTTGTCGGCACGGTATTTGGCCAGCGCGGCGTCGACCTGATCGGCCAGCCACAGCAGCGCGAGTTCGCGCAGCGCGGTGAGGTTTCCGCGCCGGAAGTAGTTCGACAGGGCAGCGTCGATGCGTTCGGGCGCGTAGACGTTGCCGTGGGACAGCCTGCGGCGCAGCGCTTCCGGTGTGATGTCGACCAACTCGATCTGATCGGCCGCCCGCACCACCTCGTCGGGAACCTTCTCCTGCTGCTCGATGCCGGTGATCTGGGTGACCACGTCGTTGAGGCTCTCCAGGTGCTGGACGTTGACGGTGGAGACCACCGTGATACCGGCCGCGAGCAGTTCCTCGACGTCCTGCCAGCGCTTCGGGTTCTTGCTGCCCGGGGTGTTGGTGTGGGCGAGCTCGTCGACCAGCACCACCTGCGGGGCACGGGCCAGCACCGCGGCCACGTCGAGTTCGGGGAATCGGCCGCCCCGGTACTCGACATAACGCGGTGGGATCACCTCGATGCCGTCGAGAAGCTCGGCGGTCTTCTTCCGCCCGTGCGTCTCCACCACCGCGGCAACCACGTCGGTGCCGCGTTCGAGCCGGCGGTGCGCTTCACCGAGCATCGCGTACGTCTTGCCGACGCCGGGAGCGGCGCCCAGATAGATGCGCAGCTCGGCGCGTTTGGTGGGGCTCGACGCCGACGTACTCACAGGACCATCATCCTCGAACTACAACGCGTCGAGGGCGATGTTGAGTTCGAGCACGTTGACCCGCGGCTCACCGAAGAAGCCGAGCGTCCGCCCCTCGGTATGGTCGGCCACCAAGGCCCGCACGAGGTCGGGGTTGACGCCACGAGCCTGGGCGACCCGATTGACCTGCAGGTCCGCGTAGGCCACCGAGATGTGCGGGTCCAGTCCGCTGCCGCTGGCGGTGACCGCATCGGCCGGGACCGCGGGGTCCGCGGGGGCGCTGCCGCGGATCGGCACGATCAAGCCTTCGCTGTAGTCCTCGCCGGCCTGTGCGCATTCCACCCGCACGCCCTCATAGGTGTCCAGGAACGGGGTCGTGGTGGTGTCGCACGGCTCGTTGACGCTGACCACCTTGGTGGGGTGAATGACGTTGCCGCGGGCATCGCGCGGCCCGATCACCGACAGCACCGCGCCGACGCCGCCGCCGGTGCAGAAGGGACGGGCCCCGTCGACTCCGTCGAGTTCGCCGACGGCCAGGCTGCGCTGACACACCTGGGTCAGCAGGCTGGGCTTGTCGGGTGCGTCGACGACGCTCTCCGGGCCCAGGTTGCTCGCGCTGGTGGCCATGGGGTCGTAGCCGTCACCGGCGACCGACGGCCGGCTCTGGAAGTAGCGGGGCAGCGGGTTGCCGTCGGCGTCGGTGAACGATTGCCCGATCAGGCTGCTGCCGACCGGCTTTCCGTTCACCTCCACCAGTGAGCCGTCGGCCTTGTCGCTCAGGCCGGGCAGTTGTGCGACGAGCCAGATGAAGACGGGATAGCCGATGCCGAGGATCACGGTGAGCACCAGCAGCGCCCGCAGCGCCGCGGCGTGTTGGCGAACCAGGTTGGAGATATTCATGTCACATTCCCGGGAAGAGTTGGACGACGAGGTCGATCAGCTTGATGCCGATGAACGGCGCGATGATGCCGCCCAGGCCGTAGACGTAGAGGTTGCGGCTCAACAGCTTGGACGCGCTGCTGGGCGTGTAGCGAACACCCTTGAGTGCCAACGGAATCAACACCACGATGATGATCGCGTTGAAGATCACCGCGGACAGGATCGCCGACTGCGGGCTGTGCAGCCGCATGATGTTCAGCAGGTCCAGGCCGGGGAACAGTGCCACGAACAACGCCGGGATGATCGCGAAGTACTTCGCGATGTCGTTGGCGATCGAAAACGTGGTCAGCGCCCCGCGGGTGATCAGCAACTGTTTGCCGATCTCGACGATCTCGATCAGCTTGGTCGGGTCGGAGTCGAGATCGACCATGTTGCCGGCCTCTTTGGCCGCCGAGGTGCCGCTGTTCATCGCGACGCCGACGTCGGCCTGCGCCAGGGCGGGCGCGTCGTTGGTGCCGTCACCGGTCATCGCGACCAGCTTGCCGCCGGCCTGCTCCTTCTTGATCAGCGCCATCTTGTCTTCGGGCGTGGCCTCGGCGAGGAAGTCGTCGACACCGGCCTCGTCGGCAATGGCCTTGGCGGTCAACGGGTTATCACCGGTGATCATCACGGTGCGGATGCCCATCCGGCGCATCTCGTCGAAGCGTTCCCGCATGCCCTGCTTGACGACGTCCTTGAGGTGGATGACGCCGAGCACCTCGGCTTTGCCGTCGCGGACGTGGCCCACGGCCAGCGGCGTGCCACCCGCCGCGGAGATCCCGTCCACGATGTCGCCGAGCTCGGTTGGCACGCGACCGCCTTCGGAGCGGATCCATTCGGCGACCGCCCCGGTGGCACCCTTGCGCAGGCGATGGTTTCCGGACAGGTCGACACCCGACATCCGGGTGTTGGCGCTGAACTCGACCCAGTGCGCCTGATCGAGTTCGCCGGGCGTGCGGCCGCGTAATCCGTACTCCTGCTTGGCGAACACGACGATCGAGCGTCCCTCGGGGGTCTCGTCGGCCAGGCTGGACAGTTGGGCCGCATCGGCGAGCTGCTCCGGCGTCACACCCGTCAGCGGTACGAAGGCCGCGGCCTGACGGTTGCCGAGGGTGATCGTCCCGGTCTTGTCGAGCAGCAGTGTGTTGACGTCGCCGGCGGCCTCGACCGCGCGGCCGGACATCGCCAGCACGTTGCGCTGCACCAGCCGGTCCATGCCGGCGATGCCGATCGCGGAAAGCAGCGCCCCGATGGTGGTCGGGATCAAGCACACCAGCAGCGACACCATGACGATGCCCGAGATGCCGTTGGCGTTGAGCGCCAACGTGTCTGCGACGCCGGGGTTGTTGGCCTTGGAGAAGATGGCCAGCGGCTGCAGAGTCGCGACGGCGAAGACGAAGATGATCGTCAATGAGGACAGCAGGATGTTCAGCGCGATCTCGTTGGGGGTCTTCTGCCGGTTGGCGCCCTCGACGAGGTTGATCATCCGGTCGATGAAGCTCTCACCCGGCTTCTGGGTGATCTTGACGACGATCCGGTCGGACAGCACGGTGGTGCCGCCGGTGACGGCGCTCCGGTCGCCGCCGGACTCGCGGATGACGGGGGCCGATTCGCCGGTGATTGCCGACTCGTCCACCGAGGCAATGCCTTCCACGACATCACCGTCGCCGGGGATGACCTGGCCGGCCTCGACCACCACGACGTCGCCCTGTTGCAGCAGCGGTGCGGCGATCTCCTCCTCGACGCCGGAGTCGGTCAGCCGACGCGCCATCGTCGAGGTTTTCGTCTTGCGCAGGCTCTCGGCCTGGGCCTTGCCCCGGCCTTCGGCGACGGCCTCGGCGAGGTTGGCGAAGATGACCGTCAACCACAGCCAGATCACGATCAGCGCCGAGAACCACAACGGGTCGATGACAGCCAGGATTGTGCTCCAGACCGCGCCGATCTCGACGATGAACATCACCGGGTTACGCCAGAGCGTCCGCGGATCGAGCTTACGCAGCGCGTCGGGCATCGATTTCCACAGCATCTTCGGGTCGAGCAGGCCGCCCTTGATCCGCTTGGAACTGTTGGGTTTCGACTGAGCGGATGAGGGTGAGGCGAGGGTAGGTACTGACATTTCAGTGGATTCCTTCAGCCAGGGGGCCGAGCGCGAGCATCGGCAGGAAGGTGAGGGCGACCAGGATCAGCGTGACGCCGGCGACCATGCCGACGAACTGGGGTCGATGAGTGGGCAGCGTCCCGACGGATTCGGGGGTCTTGCCTTGGCGGGCCAGCGATCCGGCCAGGGCCAGCACCAGGATGATCGGCAGGAATCGGCCGAACACCATGGCCATGCCCAGAGCCGTGTTGTACCACTCGGTGTTGACGCTGAGCCCGGCGAACGCGGAGCCGTTGTTGTTGGCTGCCGACGTGAACGCGTACAGCACCTCGGACAGGCCGTGCGGCCCCGTGTTGAGCATGCCCGCGCGTTGCCCCGGCATTGCCATGGCCACCGCGGTGCCGGTCATCACGATCAGCGGGGTCACGAGGAAATACGTTGCCGCGAGCTTGATCTCGCGCGGGGTGATTTTCTTGCCGAGGTACTCCGGAGTACGGCCCACCATCAGGCCGGCCACGAACACCGTGATGATCGCCAGCACCAGCATGCCGTACAGGCCGGAGCCGACGCCGCCGGGAGCCACCTCACCGAGCTGCATGTTGAACATGGTGATCATGCCGCCGAGGCTGGTGTAGGAGTCGTGGAACGAGTCCACCGCGCCGGTCGACGTCAGCGTCGTCGCATCGGCGAACACCGCCGAGTTGGCGACACCGAACCGCTGCTCGACACCTTCCATCGCCGAGCCGACCGCGGTCGGGACGGTGCCGTGGGCCTGGAGCTGGAACAGCATCATGAGGCTGACGCTGGCCGTCGCGATCACCGACATCGCCGCCACGATGGCGTAACCCTGCTTTCGGCTGCCGACCATGCGGCCGAACGTCCGCGGCAGCGAGAACGGGATCATCAGGATGAGGAAGATCTCCACCCAGTTGGTCCAGGTGGCGGGGTTCTCGAACGGGTGCGACGAGTTGGCGTTGTAGAAGCCGCCGCCGTTGGTGCCGAGCAGCTTGATGACTTCCTGGCTGGCGACCGGGCCGCCCGGGATCGTCTGGGTGCCGCCGACGAGCGTGTTGACGACCTCGCTGTGTAGCGCAAAGTTCTGGATGGCGCCACCGCCGACCAGGATCAGCGCGCCGACGATCGAAATGGGCAGCAGGATACGGAGATTGCCGCGCACCAGGTCCACCCAGAAATTGCCCAGGTCGCCGGTGTTACGTCGGACCAGGCCACGGACGAAGGCCATGGCCACGGCCATGCCGACAGCGGCTGAGACGAAGTTCTGCACGGCCAGCCCGGCCATCTGCACCAGGTGACCCTGGGTGGATTCACCCGAGTAGGCCTGCCAGTTCGTGTTGGTGACGAAGCTGATGGCGGTGTTCCACGCCAAGGCCGGCGTCATCGGGGTGCCCGGATCATTCAGGTGCAACGGCAACCTGCCCTGTACCAGCTGCAAAGTAAACAGGAACAAGACGCTGACCGCGGAGAACGCCAGCACGCTGCGGGCATAGGCCCCCCAGGTCTGCTCGGCCTTCGGATCGGCACCGATCAGGCGGTAGATGAATCGCTCTACCCGCGAATGCTTTTCGGTGATGTAGACCCGGTACATGTAATCGCCGAGCGGTACGTGGATGGCTACCAGCGCCGCGATCAAAGCAAGAAGAAAGATGATTCCCGCGGTCGTGGTACTCACTAGAACCTTTCCGGGAAGAGCAGCGAGGCAAACAGGAACAGCGTGATCAGGACGACCAGGACGAGGCCGATGAGGTTGTCGTAGGTCACAGGCCCTCGACCAACTTCTGGACCAGGCCCAGCAGCGCGAAGACCGCCACCGTCAGCCCGACGAACACCACTACGGACATGGGTTCTCCCACACGTTTACAGCCGCCGACTCTCGGCGACTGCTCGAGAATCCGCCCGCTTGTGGTGACCGACCACGATCTTTATGTCTTCTTTACGCCCGGCCGTGCGTCCTTTACGAGATCTTTCGCTTTCTCCGGGGCGACTGGTGTTTTCGCTGTGATGGAGGTCATTTACGTGGGGGCAGGCATCAAGACCGCGCCAAGGTTCGGTCGGCGACCGTCAAGAGAACGCAAGGACACTGGCCCTTCGGTGCTTACGCAGTTGATCCTCGACAGAGCCGTTCGGCAACCCGCCGCGGCGCACTCAGAAAGGTCCGCTGACAGTGTCGATCAGTACCGAGTCCCCATTCACAACCTCCTGGCCGGAGTCGGCAGAGCGGCAGGCCATGCACCGCTGCGCTGCCTGCTGCCGCTGGCTGGATCCCGTCGAGTTGGTGCTGCCGGCCCAGGCGTTGCGAGATGTCAACGTGGCCAAGTGGGTGCGTGAACATGGATCCACCGTGGCAGTGCGCAGCAGTGATGATCTGGCGACGGCGATCGGGGTCGGCATCCATCCGATGCGGCTCGTGGTGCATGCCGACGGGTTCCGTGGTGACGAGCTGGTGTTCTGCAGCGCCAACCTGGGGGTGGGCCGCGTGGTGGCCGACAGCGTCGAGCAGATACGACTGCTGGCATCGTGCGCGGTGCGGCACCGCCGGCAACGGGTGATCCTGGGAACTGCCGCCGCCGACGCGGTGGCCGCGGCGATCACCGGGCCGCGGCTCGATCTGGTCGGCCTCTATCGCGAAATATCTTCTGGTGCAGACGTTGTCAGCGCATGCTCGGAGGCAGTCGGTGACCTGGTGGCCGCGATGTCCGAGATCCGCCGCCGGCACGACGTGGTGCTCACCCGGGTCCTGATCGGCGGCGGGCTCGACCTGGGGGCACGACCCGACGATCTGTCCGAGTTCGCGCAGGCGGTGGAGACGACGCTGGACGACGCGTGCGCGACGCTTGGCTTCCCACGACCCGTGGTGCTGGTGACGGCTGGGTAGGGCTCAGGTTCGCGGGACCAAGGACGCGACGAGCCGCGCCTTCTGGTCGGTGGCGGGGATGATCCGCGGACTGGTCAGCTGGTAGCGCCTGCCGCGGTGCACGACGCCGGCGCTGTTGTCGGCAGCCTGGACATTGCGGACCCAATCCGATTTCTCGCCATAGTTCAGCACTACCGAGATGGCCTTGGCGTCGACGAATGCCATGACCGGGGTTCGATAGGCCTTGCCCGATTTGCGGCCGGTGTGCTCGATGACGGCCATGTACGGCAGCCGTGATGCCCAGAGCCGCTGCAGTCGGTTGGTCACGTATTTGTTGAAGCGTGCGAGTCCCCGCATGTTCCGCGGTCCAAGTGTGGCCGCGATCCGTTCAGCCGCTACGGCAACAAAATTGGCGATACTGCTCCGCATATGCGACCCCCGACGCTGTCCACCACTTGGTCATATCCAACCACCGCGGCGGGCCCGCTCTCTGCACCTCTTTGGTGCACGGCTGTGGACTCGTGGGCTGGGCTCGCAATCGTCGGTGACCAGGCCGCCAGGTACGGTGCTACCGATCGCCCCCATAGCCCAATTGGCAGAGGCAGCGGACTTAAAATCCGCGTGTTCCGGGTTCGAGTCCCGGTGGGGGCACCATATCGGTGCTGGTGAGCGGTTTGTGACCCCTGCTGGGGGTGCCCGAAGTGTTCCATTTGTGTTCCAACTCGGCGTGAACACCCGTTCAGTCGGAGTCCGCTGCCTACTACGTCGAAACACGCTGCTACTGAGGTCGCGACAAGTCCGTTGTGGGAGGACTGTGAATACCTACAGTCCGCTGCCTCCGCCCGTGATACATCCTCACTCGCACCCTGCCAAAGTTGCCGTCGCCAGGCGTAGATGGACTTCGGCTTCTTGGAGGGCATCGGCTACACGGTAGACGCTGCCGATCATGTCATGATCAGCGCGTGTTTCCGGTTGAGATCTGGGGGAATGTCGCCGAGTGGGTAGGTGCGATCGGGACAAGTGGCGCCGCAATCACTGCTGTCGGCTACTACATGTTTCAACACCGCACCGAGAAGCGAAAGCAGGCGATGCTGGTCGCCGTTGAGGTCAGCGAGTCGCGCAAGCGGCGGCCAGGCGAAGAGGAAGGCCGCTGGCTGATGGAATTGGAGATCACGAATAACTCGGCTTCCACGATTCGAGAAGTGGACGCCGAACTTGTACGTAAATCGTTTTACGACACAATATTTCGTGGCGCAGGGACGGTGATTTACGAGCTACTGCCCGATGTCAAGCAGGACTGGGAGGACGCACAAGGCATCACGTACCTTCCCCTGACCGGTGGTCGCCAGACTATTGAGCCGGGCGGAAAGTTTGAGCAGGTGTTCGACCGCCATCGAATGACCAATATCTACCGACTCAGAGTGACATTCGTGGACACAAACTCATTCAGTTGGGCGATCGTCGTTGACAACGGCGGACAGGGCCAACGGCGAAACAAGCTGAAGGAGGTTAGGTACTACCGCGGCCTGTGGGAGCGCCGCCGGGAGAATCGGCGGACGCCGGAGCAGCTCATCGGTGGTTGGCGATCGAACTTGAAGTACGCGTGGTGGATGATTGGGCATCCGGCTAAGAAGAAGCGAGAGCAGCACTAATTGTGCGATTTCTGGTGTAGTCGTCCCGTTAGGTTAAGTGCTAGCTGCAGATAGCGTGTGAGTCAACAGGTTCACCGTGAATCGTCCTACATCGCTTCAACGAGTTAAACTATGGGCATCTACGACCCCGTAGTAGGGGATAGCGTCCAAACGCTCCTTCATTCCTTCGTGTAAGTACGAAGGAATGATGAAATAGAAGTGGTTCGGCCGACCACCCCGCACGTACTTTGAGTGTTCGTTGAATAGGTACAGTCGGTGCTTTACGTATTTGTTGTTGATTCGTCAAGCTTGAAGAGCATCTTCACTTCTGAGGCGATTACATACCCATCGAAGTAAGCGCGGCCAGTGAACCGTTCGAGAATGTTCTTCGCAGTGTAGGTCTGATCGATAACTCTCGTAACTTAGCAACCATTATCGCACAAACATTCGAGAAAATATAGATGGGCTGACATCACAGCTCGCGTCCCAGCACATGTCAGGCCATATGGCTACGCTCGGCGAATGATCCATAAGCACCACGAGTGGCTTGCAGACGTGAACGAGTCCATCGTTAGGGATTACGAGCGCGAGCAAGAGATGGCCCGCACGTCGGGGCGCACGCAGGAGACCGGGCACGTTGTCGAGTCACTTTGGGACGGCGTGCTTACGGAGTGGCTGCCACCGCAGTACGAGGTCGACAAGCGGAAGTACATCTTGCTCGAAAACGAAGACGGTACGGCGCTCCCGAAGGAAACAGACATCCTCGTTTATCACCCCCACTATCCGGAGAAGCTACGCAAGAAAAACTACATTCTTGCGTCCGGCATAGCTGCCGCTTTCAGTGTGAGGCGAACGGTCGGAAGGAAAGACATCGAGGAGGCGTACAAAGAAGGAATAGCCCTCCGGCGCGGCATGAAGTTACGTGAAGCGACTCTCCATGCATGCTTGATCCCGCCGGTCTTCTTTGGGCTGCTCAGCGAATCGCATGACTGGAAGGCCCCCGGCAGCACTCCGAAAGAGAACGTCAAAGCAATTACCAATGAATTTGATCGGGATCTTGTCAAGTCGCCCCGTGAAGGGCTCGACCTATTATGTGTCGCAGATTTGGCAACTTGGAGCCGAACAACCGCGGTATTGCCTGAAAAATTTATGAGGGGATCCGTTTGGTCGGAAGAATTCCGGTTAGCGTTCAGTGGCAGTGCTGAAGCCCAATCTCTTGTCATGTCGGGCATGAAGCATGACTACGAACAAACGAACTTGTCACCTCTGACTAATTTTATCGGTTCACTATGGAATATGTTGGCGCTTAATGATTCCTCTCTGAAGCCGCTCGCAGCCGGTCTTCGCATCACGAAGACCGTAGAGACCACTGGCGGCCTCAATATGGGGTCGGGGCCATACAAACTGGCCGACGTGGCTACGCCGAAGATCGCTCTTGGATACCGGAATCACGAACCATGGTCGTACTAAAGCTCGTCTAAAGTGTTCCCTCTCGGGTCGAGACTGTGACCTCTGTTGTTGAAAGCTGTTGTGGTACAACGACTGCACATCACCTCTGTTGACTGCGCTTACTTAAAATCCGCCAAGTGTCGGTTCGAGTCCGACTGGGGGCACCGATGTTCTTGCAGTTAGACGAAGTATTCACACCGAACACGCGATCGGTTGTTGGGCCTTGAAAGGCTCCATCAATACCTAGACTCCCAGAATGCGTGTGCCTCGTCGAATCGCAGAGTTCAACAAGCGGGTCACCAATCCGGCGGCTCGCACGATCACACCGTGGCTTCCGAACCTCGGGACGCTCGAGCACGTCGGGCGGAAGTCGGGTAAGCGATATCGAACGCCCCTCCTGGCATTCAAGACCCATGATGGCTACGCCATCCTCGTCGGTTACGGCCTGCAGTCGGACTGGTTGAAGAACCTGCTGGCCGGCGGACCCACGATGCTGCGCAAGCGTGGACGGGCTGTCGCGCTCGGCAACCCGCGGGTGGTGAGCAAGGCCGAGGCCGCGACCCTCGTCATACCGCGTTCTCGCCTGCTCTACCGGGCGTTTCCTTACCCAACGAGGCGGCCGTGTTGCTGACGAATGTGGGCTCGACGGTGCGGTAAGCGGTGACGAAGGAGTCGCACCTATCGGGGAACGGTCCGCACGGTCCTACGATCGATCGGTATGACGAGCAAGCTTGCTTTGATCTTGACGTTTGCGGCATTGGCCGTTGCCGCTCCGATGGTCACCTCCGCTCCCGCCACCGCGGCGCCGTGTCCTGACGTGGAGGTGGTGTTCGCGCGCGGCACCAACGAGCCGCCCGGATTGGGCAGTGTCGGCGGCCCGTTCGTCGACGATCTGCGGGCTCGGGTGGCGCCGCGCACCGTCGACGCCGCGGCGGTCGACTATCCGGCCACCAACGACTTCAACGTCAGCACTCCGGCCGGCACTGACGCCGCACGGTCCCTCATCGAGTCCGTCGCGGCTAGCTGTCCGAACACGAAACTGGTGCTCGGTGGCTACTCACAGGGCGCGGCGGTCATCGAAAAGGCCACCAACGAGGCGTCTCCTCAGGTCGCTGACCATGTGGCGGCCACCGCGCTGTTCGGTACACCGCTCACCAGCTTCTCGGGTCTTCTGGCCGCCGGGCAGACGCTGCCTGTGCTGGCACCGCAGTACACGGCCAACTCCATCGCCCAGTGCAACCAAGGCGACCCGATCTGTTGGGAAGGCGGCTGGGACATGGGCGCGCACGTCTCCTATGTGCAGTCCGGAAAGGTCGCGCAGGCAGCTGATTTCGTTGCCGGCAAGCTTTAGTCTGCTCGCCCCCACACAAGCCCGGTATGGCGACGTAGTGTTCAGACATGACTGAGGCACTGCCCAAGACGGCTCTGGAACTGCGGTCATTGGTGACCGAGGACGGCACGCTGGAGCTGTCACTGCATGAGGTGGCAGTGCCGACACCGAGCGCCGATGAAGTGGTGGTTCGGGTCGAAGCCGCGCCGATCAACCCGTCGGATTTGGGTCTGCTGATTCCCAGCTCCGCCGACATGTCGGCGGCTACGGTCACGGGCACACCGGATCGGCCCGTCGTCACCGCACCGCTGCGCGACGGGGCGCTGGCCGGGCTGGCGGCCCGCGTCGGCATCTCGCTGCCGGTGGGCAACGAAGGCGCGGGCACGGTGGTGGCGGCGGGGGAGTCGCCGCAGGCGCAGGCGCTCCTCGGCAACACAGTGGGAATCGCCGGCGGCGCGATGTACGCGCAGTACCGGGTGGTCAAGGCCGAGGCATGTCTGGTGCTGCCCGAGGGCGCGACGGCCAAGGACGGCGCCTCGTCGTTCGTCAACCCGCTCACGGCGCTGGGCATGCTGGAAACCATGCGCCGCGAAGGACATTCGGCTCTGGTGCACACTGCCGCGGCATCGAACCTCGGTCAGATGCTCGTCAAAGCCTGCTTGGCCGACGGGGTGCCATTGGTCAACATCGTCCGCAAGCCGGAGCAGGAAGGGATCCTGCGCGGTCTGGGCGCCACATATGTCTGCAACTCGTCGTCACCGTCGTTCGAGAAGGATCTCGTCGAGGCGCTGAAAGCGACGTCGGCGACGCTGGCGTTCGACGCCACCGGTGGCGGCACGTTAGCCGGTCAGATCCTCAACGGCATGGAGCGGGCCGCCAACGCGACCGCCGCGCAGTACTCCCGCTACGGGTCGAGCGTCCACAAACAGGTGTACATCTACGGCAGCCTCGATACGAGCCCGACTGTGCTGACCCGAAACTTCGGGATGGCCTGGGGTGTGGGCGGCTGGCTGCTGACCCCGTTTCTGGCCGGCGCCGGCCCGGAGACCATCGCCCGGCTGCGGGCCCGGGTCGGTGCGGAACTCACCACGACGTTCGCGAGCACCTACACCCAAGAGGTCTCATTGGCCGGCATGCTCGAACCGGAGGCCTTCCACAGTTATCTGCAGAAGGCCACCGGGGAGAAGTACCTGGTCACACCACAGGCCTAAGCGCACTCACCGGTCGGTGATGTCGGCATACTCCGGATGGGCATCGATGTACTCGGCCACCGCCCAGCACGTCGGCACGATCCGCAGGCCCGCGGAGCGCGTCGAACGCAACGCTTCGGCGATCAGTATCGTGGCCAGGCCACGGCCGCGGTACTGCGGATTGACCTCGGTGTGCGGAAAGATGCGGCGGCCGTCGCGATCGTGGAAATCGGCGAGTCCCACCGTTTTGCCCTCGACCTCGATGGTGAACCGGTCGGCGTGTTCGGTCACGGCGGTCGCGGCACCGGTGCGGTCGAGGTGCGTCTCGGAACTCATGTGGGCCTCCATTCGCCTTACTCCACGATAACCACGGCCCTCGAAACCGGCTCATTCCCATGGAGATACACCTGCCTACACTGCGGACATGACAGGCCGTCGTCTCGCATTCGCCGGGCTGATGTTCGGCGCCCTGGCGCTGGTCGCCGGGGGTCTGCAGGTGTGGGCGTTCGTCGCCGCCGACGGCGTCCGGCACCTGGTGGTGGCGGTGTTCGCGTTGAGTGTCGGGGTGTCGGTGGTGGTGGCGGCGGTGCGCTCGCTGCGCGGCAAATCGGGCGAAGAATCCTAATAGATGGACATACCGGTATCGCGGTATTCGCTGACGCGTCCTTGTCCCCGGTGTTACGTTCGGGAAATGAACCCAAAGCTGATCAAACGCACAGGTGTGCTCGCTGCAGCTTTCGCCATCGCCGGCGCGGCTGCCGTTGCATGCTCTGAAGAAGCCAAGGACCAAACCAGGGACGCCTTGTCGAGTGCGACGAGTGCCGCCTCCTCGGCGGTCGACGCCGGCACGAGTGCGGTGAAATCCGGGGCCAGCTCGGCCTCGACCGCGGTCTCCTCCGCCGTCGAAGGCGCACCCACCACGATCAACGCTCCCGGTGTCGGTGAGGTGACGCTCGACGCTCCGGTCGCCAAGGCCTATTCCGAAGCCGGCGGTGAGGCCACGTTGGGTGCCCCGACGGCGCAACCGGAGAAGGTCGGAGACGGCACGGTGCAGGCCTTCGCCAACGGCACCATCTTCTCCTCACCCTCCACGGGTGCCCACGTGGTGCAGGGTGAGATCTTGCGGGTGTACAACGAAAATGGCGGCCCCGCAGGAAAGTTGGGTTTCCCCACGGAAGATGAGGACGAGACGGGCGGCGGTCCGGATGCCACCAACGGTGGCTGGGTCACCGAGTTCCAGCACGGCAGCATCAGCTGGCTGAACAAGGGCGGCGGCATGTTCGCCGAGACCGTCACTCCGAAGTAGCGGCCACGCCTCCGCAGACCCAACCCTCGGGAAGGGCGGCGGCGCTGAACAACTCGGCCAGTTCGTCGAGGTCACCCTGTGGCAGGGTGCCGTCGGCCTGAGGGTAGAGGATCCGCTCTTCCTTCATGTTGTGAGAGTTGAGCTGTTCCAACAGGTCTCGGCACACCTGCGCGGCGGTGTCGGCGTCTTTGTCGTCGACAACCAGCCGCTCGAGCTTGTCGAGAAGGGGCCACATCAATCCGTGTTCGTGCACCATCACCATCACCGGACCGAACAGACCGGCTGCGCGTAGCGGCGGAAACAGGTACTCCTCTTCGATGTAGATGTGACGCCGGAGCAGCGCGATGGCATCCAGCAGGCCGGTGCGCTGCTCGGAGGTCACCGTCGCCGCGTCGGAGCGAAGGAAGGCGAGAATGCCCTCGTCGATCGTGCGGTGTTCGCCTTCGAGGGTGGCGCTCACAGTCATTCGAGTTCGGCTTCCACGCTGATCTTGGCCCCGGCGAACAACCGGGACACCGGGCACAGTGCAGCGGCCTCATCGACGATTCGCTGGAAACCGTCGCCGTCGACGCCGTCGACCTGCGCTTTGACCGTCAAAGCGGAGGTGACGATGGTGGGCAGGCCGTCGACCTCGTCCAGGGTTACGGTGGCCTGCACGTCGAGCCGTTGTGGAGTCAGCTGGTGCTCGCCGAGCTTCAGTGCGAGCGCCATCGAAAAGCACGACGAGTGCGCGGCCGCAGCCAGTTCCTCCGGGCTGGTTTTGCCGCCGGGTGCCTCGGTGCGGGCTGCCCAGGTGACGTCGAGCCCGGTCAAAGCCCCGCTGCCGGAGGTCAGTTGCCCCGTCCCTGACGCGAGCGGTCCTTGCCAGACAGTGCTGGTGCTGCGTTCGGCGATGCTCATTACCCACCCTCCGCGTTTTTACAATATGGACTTGTAGAAAAACTACGCCGAACTCCGGAGTATGGCCAGGGGCAAGGACGAGATGGCTACAGCGGTATCGACGTCGGCGCTTCAGTGCGGCCATCATCGAACCGTTCGTGCAGGGTGGCGAGGACGGCCGCGCAGGTGGCCCGCTCGGCGGGGTCGATCTGGTCCAGGACCCGGCTCAGCTCGCGGCGCCGCCGGACAGCGGCCTGTTTGACCAGCTTGCGGCCCTGTGGCGTCAGCTCCAAGGCGACGATTCTGCGGTTCGACGGGTCGGCAACCCGCACCAGATGGCCTGAAGCGTGTAGCCGGTCGGCCAGGCGGGTGACCGATGACCCGGCCACGCCGAGCACCTTCGCGCACTGCGTGGAGGTGGACCGGCCCCGCTCCTGCAACACCGCCAGCAGCCGGAACTGTGGCAGCGAAACCTCAAGCTGTTCCAGGCTGCGCAACGCCACCCCGACCAGATCGCGGGTCGCCGTTTCGAAGGCCAGCAACTCGTCGACGGCGGTTTTGGTCATCCGCGTTCGGCAAGCTGACGCCGCAGCTCGCGGGTTTCCTCGAAACGGGCGGTGACATCACGCAATGTGGCGGCGATACCGAGCAGTTGGCCGTGGGCGTCGGCCAGCGGGTGGATGACGAACTCCACCGAGATCGTCGAGCCGTCTGCCCGCACGGCCGGCACGGCGAGCATGTCCCCGTCGCCGTAGCGGCTCTTCCCGGTCTCCATGACCTGGTGCCACCCGGCCCAATGCCGGGCGCGCAGCCGCTTCGGGATGATGAGGTCCAGCGACTCGCCGACGGCTTGCTCGGCGGAAAACCCGAACAGTCGCTCGGCGCCGCCATTCCAGAACGTGATCAACCCGTTTCGGTCGGCGGCCATGATCGCATCAGGCCCGGACAACAGTGCAGTGGCGATCATCGTCTCGTCCATAAATTTCAGTATTGCACTCGACAACTCTTGCTTTATGCAAGATTGGTGGTCATGGTGACGCCGAATACCGGATCGACGAGGCGGAAGTGATGTTTTGGGGTATACGCCCCGATTGACAGCCCTGAGAACAGCCCAACTGAACGGAGATTGACATGAGTGCATCCCCAACCGGCTCGACCACCGGCAGCGGAGCGCCGGCTGCCAGCGACCGCAATTCGCTGACGGTCGGCGCCAACGGGCCCATCGTCTTACACGATGTGCACTTTCTCGAACAGATGGCGCATTTCAACCGGGAACGCGTGCCAGAGCGCAGCCCGCACGCCAAGGGATCCGGAGCCTTCGGCGTACTGAAGGTCACCGAGGACGTCTCGCAGTACACCAAGGCCGCACTGTTCCAGAAGGGCACCGAAACCGACCTCCTGGTGCGGTTTTCCACCGTGGCCGGGGAGCAGGGCAGCCCGGACACCTGGCGCGACGTGCGTGGCTACGCGATGAAGTTCTATACCTCCGAAGGCAATTACGACCTCGTCGGCAACAACACCCCGATCTTCTTCCTGCGTGATCCGATGAAGTTCCCGCACTTCATCCGCAGCCAGAAGCGGTTACCCGATTCCGGGTTGCGCTCAGGCCAGATGCAGTGGGACTTCTGGACTCTCAATCCTGAATCGGCACACCAGGTTACATATCTGATGGGGCAGCGGGGCCTGCCGCGGACCTGGCGGCACATGAACGGTTACGGCTCGCACACGTTCATGTGGGTCAACGCCGGAGGCGAGAAGTTCTGGGTCAAGTACCACTTCCACACCGAGCAGGGCATGGAGTTCCTCACCAACGCCGAAGCCGCGGCATTGGCCGGTGAGGACGCCGACTTCCACCGCCGGGACCTGTTCGAGGCCATCGAACGCGGGGAACATCCCAGCTGGCGACTCTCGGTGCAGGTGATGCCCTACGCCGAGGCTGCCGACTACCGGTTCAACCCGTTCGACCTCACCAAGACCTGGTCGCATGCCGACTATCCGTTGATCCAGGTGGGCACCTACACCCTGAATCGCAACCCGGAGAACTTCTTTGCCGAAATCGAACAGGCCGCCTTCTCCCCGGGCAACACCGTGCCCGGCATCGGCCTGTCGCCGGACAAGATGTTGCTGGGCCGCGCTTTCGCGTACAACGACGCCCAACGCAACCGGATCGGCACCAACTTCCACCAGCTGCCGGTGAACCAGCCGCGCGATGGCGTCGACGTCAACACCTACATGTTCGACGGCCAGATGACGTATCACCACTCCGGTGCCGCGGCGGTCTACGCGCCCAACAGCACCGGTCGCTCGTTCGCAGACATCACCGGGCCCGCCGAGGACGGCTGGGAAACCGACGGCGAGCTGCTGCGTGCGGCCTACAGCCTGCATTCCGAGGACGACGATTTCGGTCAGCCCGGCACGATGGTGCGCGAGGTGTGGGATGACGCGCAACGCAGCGCGGCGGTCGAGCAGATCGCCGGTGCGCTGCACGGCGCGGTCACCGGTCACGTCTTGGAACGCGCTTTCGAGTACTGGCGCAACGTCGATACCGACCTCGGTGAGCGCATCGAGAAAGCCGTACGCCAGGGCGGTGTCCCCGAACCCGTCGACGGGATGAGTGAAGCCTGACGCCCGGCTGCACCAACTGATCTCGACGAATCCCGCCCGCAAAGCCACTGCCTCCCGTTAGCGTGCCAAAGGTCGAAGTGGACGCACAGGGGGGGCGGGGATGACACGAGTCGCAGCGTGGGTGGGTGCCGGGGTTTTCACGGCGGGGATATCGGCGGCCATGCTCGCCGGCGCGGGAACTGCCCACGCCGATCAGGACGGGGGATCGAAGAAAGACGCGGGGTCGGCCGCCACGCACAACGATTCCTCGCAGCGATCCCATCAGCGGAAGGCGCGCACCGCGAAACAGCGGGTGAAAGCCGAGGTTTCGGGCGCCAGGGCAGTCAGAGCTGCCAAAGCAGAGAAGGCCGACAAGGAAGACAAAGCCGAGAAGGCCGAAAAAGTCGACAAGACGACCACCGCCGACGCCCCCGAGCGCGTCACTGATCCAGTTACGGCCAAGGCGCGCACGTTCTTTCGGGATGACAGCGCGGCCACCGTCGAGGAGGCACCACGAGCCGTCGAGGTTCGCGTGCGGCCGCCGATCAGTATCCGCTCGGCGCTCACCGCAGCCCGTGAGCGGGTGAATCCGCCGGCGCCGTCATCGACGCCCACGCCGGCCACCGAACCCGAGGCCCCGGTCGGCACGGTGCTGCGCGCCGCCATGACGAAGGATCAGGCCGACGCCGGGCGTATCCGAAGCCTCGCCTCGACGGCCGCGACCCCGAGCCCGCGCGATCCCCTCGAGCCGATCCACGATGTGCTGCGCAGCCTCGGAGCCCTGGCGCTCAACCCCGAGCCGCAGCAATACCCGAAGCCGTTGTCGCTGCTCGGTGACGTCATCTTCGACACCCTGGCCACGCTGGAACGCGTGGTCGGCGGTGACCCGGTGATCCCGCCGGGCCTGCGGGATTCGGTCCAGGTCAGTACCTCCACCCTGGTGATCTCCGAAGGCCATGAGGTCGAATCGAATTGGTATGTCCCCACCACGCAGGAGGGCCAGCCCGCACCCACCCGGATGATCTACCTGCAACACGGGTTCCTGGCCAACGGCCCGCTCTACAGCTACACCGCGTCGTACCTGGCTCATTCGACCAACAGCATCGTCGTCACCACCACCTTCACGTCGAACCCGTTCGAGGCCGACGGCATGTGGCTCGGTGGTGACAACCTGCACGAGGCAGTCGCTCAGTTGTTCCTCGATCCGGACCGCACCGCGCTGAACGCCAGCCTGGACACCGCCGAGCTCAAGGCCGGTCGCACCGGCGAACTCGACGTGCCGTTGGACTTCGTGCTCGTCGGGCACTCGCTCGGCGGCGGCTTTGCCCCCGGGGTCGCGGGGTACTACGCCGAGGGGCTGACCCGCCGGCGTGACGAAGGCCTGGAGGCACCCAATCACCTGGCCGGTGTGGTCACCTACGACGCGGTGCCCATGGGGTCGATCGTCCCCGACGCGATGAGCCGGCTCGACGAACTGGAAACAAACGGGACGCTCGATCCGAGCGACGACGATCCCAACGACTACATCCCGATCTACGAGATCGGCGCCCCGCTGAACTTCCTCAACGTGTTCAGCGACGTCAACGACCAGTTGTCTGAGGCCAGGCCGGGGCAGTTCACCGGTGTGGTGCTCGAAGACGGTGTGCACATGGATCCCATGCAGGGCGGCAACCCGCTGATCCAGACCGTGGCCTACCTCGTCGCCGGCTTCCCGCAACCGCAGAACCCGCTGGCGGTGCGGGAGCTGTCCTCCGGATGGATCAACGACATGTTCGACGAGAAGATCGATCCCAAGACGGGGGCGTGCCAAACCGACTGCGCGGGGCAGTACGGCGACGGCGACGACACGTTCACCATCACCACCGCCGAGGGCAACGCCGTGGCGGTGTTGATCGGCACGCAGAAGGCCACCGATCTCACGTCGTTGAGCGCCATCAGCTTGACCGACTTCATCTCGGCCATCCCGGCCGGCGTGCTCAACGGGTTGGAGACGACGTGCGATCTGTTCTCCGGCGGCAGATGCGTAGTGTGACCGGAATGCTGAGCAGTATCAAACACACGCTGCAGCGGGCGGCCGAATCGGGACAGGCGGTCAGGCGGCTGGCCGCCACCGGCGTGCTCGACCTGACGGATCTCAAGTCGACGGTCCGGGCCGCCAAACTCGCCCCGGTCTACGGACCGCAGGCCACGATGGCGATCCAAGGCGCCCACCGATTCCCGACCCTGCCGGCGATCGTCGACGAGCGTGGCACGTTGACCTACCAACAGATCGACGATCAATCCTGGGCGCTGGCACATGGACTGCAGTCACTCGGTGTGGCCGAGGGATCGGTGGTCGGTGTGTTGTGCCGTGACCATCGCGGTTTGGCGGTCGCGATGGCCGCGTGCGGCAAGCTGGGCGCCCGGATGGTGTTGATGAACACCGGCTTCGCCAAACCGCAGTTCGCGCAGGTTTGCGAGCGCGAGAAGGTCAGCGTGATGCTGCACGACAGCGAGTTCCTCGGGCTGCTCGACGCGCTGCCCACCGAGCTGCCGCGGGTGGTGACCTGGGTGGACGACGGCGCCGAGCTGCCCGCGGGCGCCCATACGCTCGACGAGCTCGTCGCTGCGAATTCCACCGCCCCGTTGCCGGCGCCGACGACGGCGGGTGGTTCGGTCATCCTCACCAGCGGCACCACCGGGCTCCCGAAGGGGGCGCCCCGCGGTTCGGTGTCACCTCTGGCCACGGCGCAGCTCATCGACCGAATCCCGTTCCCCAGCAAGGGAACCATGGTCATCGTCTCGCCGATCTTTCACAGCACCGGCTGGGCCACGTACGGCGTCGGCGCGGCGTTGGGCAACAAGATCGTGACCGCCCGGCGGTTCAATGCCGAGGGCACCCTGAAACTCATCGCGGAGCATTCGGCTGACATGCTGGTGGCCGTTCCGACCATGCTGCACCGGATGGTCGAACTCGGTCCCGACGTCATCGCCAAGTACGACACGTCGTCACTGAAGGTCATCCTGATCGCCGGGTCCGCGCTGAGCCCGGAGTTGTCCACGCGGGTGCAGGACACGTTCGGCGACGTCCTCTACAACATGTACGGCTCCACCGAATGCGCCATCGCGTCGGTCGCCACCCCAGCCGAGCTGCGCGCCGCGCCCGGCACCGCGGGCCGGGCCCCGGTCACCTGCGAGGTGGTGCTCTACGACGAGCACGACCAACGCGTCCACGGCCGAAACCGCCGCGGCCGCATCTTCATCCGCAACGGTGCGCCCTTCCAGGGCTACACCGACGGTCGCACCAAGCAGATCATCGACGGCTACATGTCCAGCGGCGACATGGGCCACTTCGACGACGACGGGCTGCTGTTCGTCGACGGCCGCGACGACGACATGATCGTCTCCGGCGGCGAGAACGTCTTTCCGCAGGAAGTGGAGAACCTGCTGGAGCAACGCGACGACGTCGCCGATGTGGCGGTGGTCGGTGTCGACGACGTCGAGTTCGGAAAGCGGTTGCGCGCCTTCATCGTTTCCGAGCCCGGCGCCACGCAGGACCCAGCCGACATCAAGCAGTACGTCAAGGACAACCTGGCGCGCCACAAGGTGCCACGCGACGTGGTGTTCATCGACGAACTGCCGCGCAACGCCACCGGAAAGCTCCTGCGGCGGGTGTTGACCGAAATGCAGGTCGACCCCTGAACTACCAGACGCGCACGTAGTCCACGAGCATGTCGGCCGGATAGGTGCCGCCGCTCGGGTCTTCTCCGCCCGATCCCGCGACTGCGAGGTTGAGCACCACGAACATCGTGTAGCCCGGTTGGTTGAACGGCCAGTCCGGCAGCTGGCTCGCCGCGACCTCGAAATAGGGCTTCGCGCCGTCGGTGTAGTCCTGCCAGAACCGGGCACCGTTGGCGTCCCACTGCGTTCGCCAGGTATGCCAGCCGGTGTCGACGGCAATGTTGTGGGTCTCCCACTCACCACCGTTGGACTTCGCGTGGACGGTGGTGGCCGAGGGCCACTTGCCGTTGCCGTACCACTCGACGATGTCGAGCTCGCCCTCACCGAGGGTGCCCAGCCAGAACGCCGGCCAAGCACCCGCGGTCAGGCAGTTGAACTTGATCCGGGCCTCCCAGGTGTGCCCCGCACCGCCCTCCCACACGCTGGCCAACTTGGCCCCGTAGTAGGTGTCGCCTTCCTTCGTGGCGCGGATGACGAGATTGCCCTTGCCGTCGAGGAACGCGTTCTTACGGTCGTCGCGGTACTGGCCGATACGGCCGGGTTGCTCCCAGTACGTGGGGTCCTTGATGGTCTCGCGGGCCTTGGCGATGGTCCACTTCGCCGTGTTCGGCGACGAGCCCGCCGGCCCGTCGAATTCGTCGGCGAACACGTAGTTCACCGCGGACGGCGCCGGGACCCGCGGGGCCTGGGGCTTGGCGGGCAGAGCGTGGGCCTGCTGGGCGGGCAGCGCCGCCGCCATCACGCCCAGACCCGACAACATCATCATTTTTCGACGGTCCAAGTTGGCCATGGTGCACCACGATAACCCGGCACCCGCATCTCCTGGCTCCCGTTGGCATGCTCACACCGGGCGCCGTCCGGTTTCAACCCTGAGCGCGATGGCTATCGCTGAGGGGAAGCTGCACCGGAATTGGAGGAGAAGATGAGCACCGACGACACCGGCGCGAGCGCCAATGACCTGGGCGGCGCCGATGACATGTTGAGCCCGATGGAGGCCACCGATTCCGACGACGTGCGCAACGACGACGGCGACGAAGTGGTCGACCCGCCGGAGGACTGGAGCGAGGCCACCAAGTTCGGTGTGTCCGCGGCCGAGGAACGTGAAGGCGAATCGCTGGATCAGCGGCTCGCCGAGGAGGAGCCGGACGTGACCGTCGACGACGTCGACCCGCGCGACGCCGACGGTGTGGCCGACGAGTCGATCGGTTCGGACGCCGGCCTCGACGGCCCGGGCGAGCACCACGGTCAGATCGACGGGACGCCCGAGGACGGGGACTCGCTGTTCACCGTCGTGGAGGAGTGAACCGCGGAGTGAACCGCGGAGTGAACCGCGGAGTGAACCGGGGCCCGATCAGAAATCGGGCGTGCTGACGTCCTGGAGTGACTGCTCAGGGCCCGAGGGTGCGATGGTTCCGGGCATTTGCGATTCGGAAGGGGTGGCCTTGCCGCCGGTGGACGGCGTGCACTGCGATCCGCCGACACCGGGTGGGCACAGGTTTGGCTCGGTAGGTGTCGAAGCTGCCGGCGGAGCCTCGGGCGAGTTGGGCACCAGGTACGGCGTGCACGTGCCGGTGTAGACGTCGCCTTCCTCACCGGTCGGGCAGTCGGCCAGGGGAGCGACCGAGTTGTGCGGTGCGGCAGCGATTCCCGTGACCGTCGGGGCCAGCGCCACGAGCGCGAATCCGCAGGCTGCCAGTAGCCGGCCGGTCATCGGTTTTGCCGTCATCTGTTCCCGCTTTCTCCAGTCCGAACGTGGTGAGCCGAACGATCGACCTGACCGTATCGTGTCGACGCGTTCTCGGCACGGCAGGCGCGTGGGTCAGTCGATGACCGCGGCGGCCTTGTGCTCGGTGATCGGTGCGGCCAACTGCTGCTCGTCACAGACCCGTTGCAGTTTCTCCAGTGTCTGCGCCAGACCTGGACCGCGCCGCGGGCCGGGGGTGAAGGTGGCGGGCAGATGTTGCATGCCCTGGATGACCCCGATGGTCTCGTAGTGCTTCGTCCCGGCCGGATCGCAGCGGTAATCGGGGATTCGGTCGAGCACCCCGGTGAGCATCGCCTTGAACACCGTGCGGGCCACATTGGACCCGATGCAACGGTGGACGCCGAGCCCGAAACTGAAGTGACGGTTGCCGGTGCGGTCCATCTTGAGCTCGTTCGGAGCGTCGAAGACCCGCGGATCGCGGTTGGCCATCGCCCACGACAGCCACAGCCGCTCACCTTCTTTGAGGTCGACGCCGGCCACCTCGATGTCCTCGGCCACGGTGCGGCCGTCCCCGGGGGCCGGGGTGAAGAACCGCAGAAACTCCTCCGTCGCCGAGTCGAGCAGCCGCGCGCGGTCACGACGCAACCGCTCACGCTCGTCGGGATGTTGGGACAGCCACTCCAGTGAGTGCGCGGTGAGCGCCGTGGTGGTGTCGAAGCCGCCGCCGATCAACAGCATGAGCATGCCCATGATCTCGCTGTCAGGAGCGGGTTGACCGTCGATCCGCATCCGCACCATGGCGTCGATCAACCCTGGCCGCGGCGTCTCGCGGATCACCGCAACGTGCTCCATCATGTGCACCGCCGAGGCCACGGACAGGTCGAAAACGCGCTTGGCATCGGGGGAGTCGGCGCGGGTGTACACCGATGCGTGGGCGGGCTCGCAGTAGATCTCCCACTCGGCCAGCGGGACACCGAGCAGTCCGAGCGTCAGCACCGCCGGGACGATGTTTGCCAGATCGTCGACGAAATCGATGCTGCCGCTTTCGATCTTCTCGTCCAGGCAGGCCCGCACCAGCTCATCGGCCACCGGCTTCCACCGGGCCACCGCGGCCGGCGACAGATATCCGTTGAGCGGTGTGCGGTAGGCACGGTGTTCGGGATCGTCCATCTCCAACATGCCGCCGCGAAACTGTGTGCTCGACTCGGCACGGGGAATGCTGATGCCCAAGTAGCCTTTTCGTTCACCGAGGAAATCGAAATCGTTCGAGATGTGCGGGCAGCGGGCGAGTTCGAACACTTCGCTGCTACCGGCGGCCACCCAGTGCCCGCCGTAGGTGTCGGTCCAGGCCAGCGGACAGGCAGCCAGCATCTCCGAGGTGATCGGCTCGAACTGGTCGCGGTATTGCGGAGTGTGCCGGTCGAAGTGGTAGCTGTGGCGTTCGCGTCGGGTGTCACGCCGTGGCCCGGCTGTCGCGCGGTCGGTCATCTGCACCTCCAACATCGTTGTCGGTATGCAGCTGAGGATAGGAACTATCCGCCGCGCCGTGGGCGGATCCCGGGAACTACACGCAATCGATGCAGAGCTGCTGTTCACCCTTCTGCAGGGCCAGCCGGTTGCGGTGTTGCACCAGGAAGCAGCTCGAACAGGTGAACTCGTCCGCCTGCTTGGGGACGACGCGCACGCTGAGTTCCTCGCCGGTGAGGTCCGCGTCGGGCAGGTCGAACGAATCGACCACCTCATCCTCGTCGATGACCGCGGTGTTGGCCGCGGTGCGCCGCTGGGCCGCCAGCTGTTCGAGGGACTCGTCGGCCGACTCGTCGGTTTCCTTGACGCGCGGCGCGTCGTAATCGGTAGCCATGATGATCCTCCTGGTAACAGACCAATGCTTGGCCAACGCCACAGCGGGACTCGTTGTTCCCCGGGCGAACAGCCGGTAAACGTCGGATGCACGTTAGCCGTTGCGGGCCGGACAGTCGTCATCCGCCGAACGTGATTCTGGGTACAGTCTTGCCCGTGCATGACGATGTCAGGGATCCGGATGCCGAACCTTTCGACGAGCTCGACGACTATGACGCCGAGGACCTGGAGTCCAACGGTCAGGTGATCTCGATCCGCCGCGCCGACGGCGAGGAGATCCTGACCATCGTCGCCCAGGACGACGAGTGGAACGTCGATCTGCAGCCCGGCGGCTCCGTGCAGAGCGCTTTCCTGGGTTCTCGACGTGACACCCCGGTCTGGATCAACGCCCTTGAGGGGCAGATCGAGCGCGACGACGACGGCACCTACGTCATCCGTATCGACTGACGGTTGCGCTCTCACTGAGCGCAAACATGGTGTTCAGGCCCGCGCTCGTCGATGGTGACGCGGTGTCCTCTCTGCGTGTAGTGAAGCTCGGCGCCCACATCGGGGCCCGCATCGACGGAATCGACGTCAACGGAAACCTGGATGCGGACACGGTGTCCGCGATCAACGATGCCCTGCTCGAACACAAGGTCATCTTCTTCCGGGAGCAGTACCACCTCGACGACGACGGCCAGCTGGCGTTCGCCCGGCTGCTTGGTATCCCCACTGCGGCCCACCCGACCGTCACCTCACGCGGTGACCGGATCCTGCCCATCGATTCGCGCTATGACAAGGCCAACAGCTGGCACACCGACGTGACGTTCGTCGACCGCATCCCCAAGGCCTCGTTGCTCCGCGCGGTGACGCTGCCGGACTACGGCGGGACCACGACGTGGGCCTCGACCGAGGCCGCCTACGACCGGCTGCCCGAGCCGCTGCGGGTGCTGGTGGAGAACCTGTGGGCGGTGCACACCAATCAATACGACTATGCGGCCGATTACGACGGGCGCCACGACGATCTCGCGGACGCCGAGAAGCAGTATCGCGACGAGTTCGTCTCCGAGTACTACGAGACCGAACATCCGGTGGTGCGGGTCCATCCCGAGACGGGTAAGCGGGTGCTGCTGCTCGGGCACTTCATCAAACAGTTCGTCGGGCTCAGCGCTGCCGAGTCGGCCACCCTGTTCCAGCTGCTGCAGAACCGGGTGATCAAGTTGGAGAACACGATTCGCTGGAACTGGGAGCCCGGTGACCTGGCGATCTGGGACAACCGGGCCACCCAGCACTACGCGGTGGCCGATTACGACGATCAGTTCCGCCGGTTGAGCCGGATCACGCTGGCCGGCGATGTCCCGGTCGACGTGCACGGCCGGCGCAGCCGGTCCGTCGCCGGTGACGCGTCGCGGTACTCCGAGGTGGTCACCCCCGTGGTGGCGCTGGCCGGCTGATCAGAGCCGGTCCATCTCACGGGCCATCAGGCTGTGTTCGAGGTAGGACATCCGCGGCGGGTAATGCGGACGGACCTCCCGCGTGCGCCAGTGCGTCACCGCCGATGACACCGCGTGTGACATCGCCTCTGACATCGTCGCCATGAGGGTGTGCCGCGGCGGGGCCCCCACTGCCACAGCGGTGCTGAACAGCACCTGTTGTTCGGTGATCAGTACGGGCTCGTGGGTGTGGACGGCCGGTGTGGTCTGTGGTGCGGCTTCGCGTCTGAGGACGGAAACCGGATGGAAAACGCTCATGTCGGACTTCCTCTGAACCAGGCGCTGAACTTCCCGACGCCCTGATGCAGAAAACGTACGGCCGTTGGTGGCGTTACCTCACGAGTAGTGCACTACTCCTTTCCCCGGTTTTCTCGCCCGTCATTGCAAGAACTTCAGGAGTCGCCGAGCCACCTCATCCGGCTGGTCCTCGGCCAGGAAATGTGTTGCGTCGACGGCGGCTCCGGATACGTCCTCGGCCCACCGTGCCCACAGCTGCAGCGGCTCGTACCACTTGTCGATCACACCGCGGGAGCCCCAGAGGACCAGCAGGGGCATGGTGATCTTTCGCCCGGATTCGCGGTCGAAGCGATCCAGTTCGGAATCGATGCCAAACCCGGCCCGGTAGTCCTCACACATCGCCTCGATCGTGTGCGGCCGGCGCCACGAAAAGCGATACGCCTCCAGCGCCTCGGGGGCGAACGTCGTCACCTTCATCAGCGAGCCCTCGAAGAACGCATCCGGGTCGTGGCCGATCAGGGTCTCCGGATAGGGCGCAGGTTGCGGCAGGAAGAACCAGTGCCAGTAACCGAAACCGAAGTCGCGATCGGCAGTCTCATACATCTCGACAGTCGGCACGATATCGAGCACAGCCACCCGCGAGACCCGCCGTGGATGATCCAGCGCCATCCGGTAGGCAACCCGGCCGCCGCGGTCATGACCACACACCGCGAACCGATCGAATCCCAACTCGTCCATGGCCGCCACGAACTGAGCCGCCCAGGCCCGTTTGGAATGCGGCACGTGATCGGCCGCTACCGGTGGTGCCTCGGAAGCACCATAACCCGGGAGGTCACCGACGACGACGGTGAAGTTGCGCGCCAGCAGCGGTGCGACGGCATGCCACATGACATGTGTCTGTGGATATCCGTGCAACAGCAGCAGCGCCGGTCCGGTACCGCCTACCCAAAGTGCAATCCCGTTGGAGGCGCGGTGGAAGTCGAAGCCATCGAACACCAGCCCATTGTCGCCCCCGAATTCTCCCGTTCGGCCAGGGCTAGCGATACGGTGGGCTTCGCCCATAGCCGTGCCGAGGGGAGTTGCCATATGCGAGCTGGTTCGCCACAGTCGCTTCGCAGTCGACGATCGGGCTCGCGAATACCGGTACATCTGCTCACTCTTTTGGCCCTGTTGCTCGGGGTGGCCGGCGCTGCCACGCTGGCCCCGGCCCGCGCCAGCGCTGAGGGCGAGACCTACGTCGTCGCCACCGACATCACCTTCGCGCCGTTCGAATTCCAGGATGTGGACGGCAAATTCGTCGGTATCGACATCGACCTGATCAACGAGATCGCGGCGAACCAGAAGTTCAACATCACCATCAAGCCGCTGGGCTTCGACGCGGCGCTGCAGGCCGTGCAGGCCAACCAGGCCGACGGGGTGATCGCGGGCATGTCGATCACCGACGAGCGCAAGAAGGTGTTCGACTTCTCCGACCCGTATTTCGAATCGGGCGTGCAGATGGCGGTGTTGGCCAACAACGAGGACATCAAGTCCTACGCCGACCTGCGCGGCAAACGGGTGGCGGTCAAGAACGGCACCGAGGGTGCGGAATTCGCCGAGTCGATCAAGGACAAGTACGGTTTCCAGATCGTCTCGTTCGCCGATTCGGCGTCGATGTTCGAGGAAGTCAAGACCGGTAACTCGGTGGCGATCTTCGAGGACTACCCGGTGCTGAACTACGGCATCCAGCAGGGCAACGGGTTCAAGACCGTGACGCCGAAGGAGAAGGGCTCCAGCTACGGTTTCGCGGTCAACAAGGGCCACAACGCCGAACTGCTGACGAAGTTCAACGCCGGCCTCAAGGAACTCAAGGAGTCCGGTCGTTACGACGAGATCCTCGAGAAATACCTCGGTGAAGGCGCCACCGAGGCCGACAACTCGTTCCTCGGGCTGCTCGAGAGCACATTCCCGTTCCTGATGACCGGCCTGAAGATGACGTTGATCCTGACCGTGGTCTCGATCGCCATCGCGCTGGTGCTGGGCATCGTCTTCGGGCTGTTCCGGGTGTCGCGCTCGATCATCCTGCGCGGCATCGGCACCACCTACGTCGACATCTTCCGCGGCACCCCGCTGCTGGTGCAGGCGTTCTTCATCTACTTCGGTATTCCAGCGGCGTTGGGCTTCCAGATGACGGCGCTGACCGCAGGCATCATCACGCTCTCGCTCAACGCCGGGGCCTACATGACCGAGATCGTCCGCGGCGGAATCCAATCCGTGGACAAAGGTCAGATGGAGGCCGCCCGCAGCCTGGGCGTCGGCTATCTGCCCACGATGCGCAAAGTGATTCTGCCGCAGGCGGTTCGCACGATGATCCCGTCGTATGTCAACCAGTTCGTCATCACCCTCAAGGACACTTCGATCCTGTCGGTGATCGGCATCGCCGAGCTGACCCAGACCGGCCGGCTGATCATCGCGCGCAACTACCAGTCGTTCACCATGTGGCTGATCATCGGCATCATCTACTTCATCGTCATCATGGCGCTCACGAAGCTCTCGGATCGACTCGAGAAGAGGATCAAATGACGCAGTTGGTACCGGAAGCCGCCGCCGCCGAGCCCGAAGGCACGGTAAAGATCCGGATCGAGGGGTTGAAGAAGTCGTTCGGCGATCTGGTGGTCCTCGACGGCATCGACACCACGATCAGCAAGGGTGAGGTGGTGTGCGTCATCGGCCCGTCGGGTTCGGGCAAATCCACCTTCCTGCGCTGCCTCAACAAGCTCGAGGACATCACCGCCGGCAAGGTCACCGTCGACGGGTTCGACCTCACCGCCCGCAAAGTGGATCTGGACAAGGTGCGCCAGCACATCGGCATGGTGTTCCAGCACTTCAACCTGTTTCCACACATGACGGTGATCGACAACGTCACGCTGGCACCGCTGTTGACCAAGAAGATGGACAAGGCCGCCGCCGAGAAACGGGCCATGGAGCTGCTGACCCAGGTGGGCCTGGCCGACAAGGCCCACGTCAAACCGGCCACATTGTCCGGTGGACAGAAGCAGCGCGTCGCGATCGCGCGGGCACTGGCGATGAACCCGTCGATCATGCTGTTCGACGAGGCCACCAGCGCGCTGGATCCCGAGATGGTCGGCGACGTGCTGGAAGTGCTGCGGGACCTGGCCGAGGGCGGCATGACGATGGTGGTGGTCACCCACGAGATGGGCTTCGCCCGCGAGGTGGCCTCCCGGGTGATCTTCATGTGCGACGGCAACATCGTCGAGGACGCGCCGCCGGCCGAGCTTTTCGACAACCCCAAACATCCTCGGCTGCAAGAGTTTTTGTCGAAGGTGCTGTAGCGCGTCAGCGCGTGAACAAGCCGTCGACCAGGGCCCGGGCCACCACGCCGGCATCGTGACGGGCCGCGGCCGGGTCGTCGGCGGTCGCGATGAGCAGTGCGGCCTCGTCCAGCGCGCCGATGATCATCGAGGCGAGCGTGTCCACCGGTAGGTCGGGGAGCTCACCGTCGGCCATCGCGGTGCGCAACCCGTCACGCAGCGCGCCGAGGTAGTTGCGATTGTCGATCTCGCGCATCTGCGCGAATCCGAGTGCGGCCGGTGCCTCGAGCACACTGACCCGCGCCACGGTGGGGTCCAGGCACCCGTCGAGGAACTCCTCGATACCGGCCTCGAGTTGGGCACGGCCGGTGGTATGTGCGGCGGCCGCAGGCAGGACCCGCTGGGCGAGTTGGCCTTCGACATCTTCGTAGACCGCCCGGAACACCGCCTCTTTGGTGGGGAAGTGGTAGTACAGCGCATTACGGGTGACCGCCGCGACGCGCGCGATGTCTCCGGTGGACACCGCCGAATAACCGCGCTCGACGAATTGTGCGCGTGCCGCTGCGACCAGTGCCGACCGCGTGGCTTCGCTGCGCTGCTCTCGGCCGTCGCGGGACTCGTTGCTCACCGAGAAATTTTAACAACCTGTATGTATTGATGTTTGCCGATCTATGTGTTTACATACAGTCTGTATTGATTTACCGGTGCTCGCGGTGAAGGGACGGTCGGATGAACACGCTCAGCTCCCGACGACTGGTACAGCTGCCCTGCGGACCGGTCGGCGTGCGGGAATGCGGCAGCGGGCGCCCCGTCGTGCTCCTGCACGGACTCGTCGCCAATGGCTTGGTCTGGCGCCACGTGGTGGCCGGTCTCGGGGACGGAATCCGCTGTATCGCACCCGATCTGGCGATGGGATCACACACCCCCGCTCTGCCCGGCGCCGACGTGACCCTGCCGGGCCTGGCTCAAACCGTCGTCGACCTGCTCGACGAACTCGGAATCGAGCAGGCCGTCGTGGTCGGCAACGGCTACGGCGGCGATATCGCCCAGGTGGCCGCCGTGACCCATCCCGAGCGGGTCGAGGCGCTGGTCCTCGTCGCCACCAACGCATTCGATTCCGACCCGTGGCCGGTGAAGCTCCTGGCCACCCTGGCCGGGCTGCCCGGGGCCGGGCTGTTGCAGTCGGTGGGCATCGGGCTCAAAGGAGTGCAACGCCTGCGGGTGACCTATGGCGGCGCGACCAAACGGCCGATCCCACCCGACATCATGGCCGACTATGTGGGTCCGTTGCGCAGTGATCCCTTGGTGCGCAACGATTTACGTCGCTTCCTGCAGGGGTTGTCGCCCGACTACCTGGCGAAGTATTCACCGCAACTGGCGGAGTACGACCGGCCGGCCCTGGTGGTGTGGCCGCGCGAGGAGCGGTATTTCCCGGCCGAAGGTGCGGCCCGGCTGGCCCGGACGCTGCCCCAGGCCACGCTGGAATTCGTCGACGACTCCTACGCCTGGGTCCCGGAAGACAATCCGGCCCCGCTGATCGGGCTGCTGCAAACGTTTCTGCGCCGCCTCGGGGGTGTGCCCGGGGCGGATCAGCCCGGCTCGACGACGTTGGACTGACCCGACTTGCTCACCTCGGGTTGCCCACTGCGGTAGGTGACCCGGTTCTCGAATCCGGAGACGCCGATGGTGTCGGCCGACTCGACCTCGATGACGTTGTTCACGCCGGATACGGTCACGGCGATGCAGTGCCCGGTGATCTGCAGCTGATTCTCGACGCCGCTGACGATCACGGTGCTGTCCTGGCACTCAACGGTCCGGTGCTCGCCGATACCCGAGACGATCACCGTCTGCCCGGGCGAAACCCGGCTCGGCGCAAGCGGTTCGGACGCCGGAGCGCGGATGGCGGTGGATCGGCTGTCGGAGAACGAGTCGGCGGAGCCGGACTTCTCGCCGGCGTTGTCGAAGAACACAAAAGCGGCGATGGCACCGGCGACGAGCAGCGACGACAACAGCGCAAACAGGATCACGAACGGTGCCGCATTGGACTTGCGCTGCGGCGGTGCCGGATATGGCGGGTAGGGCTCATAACCCGGCCATGGTGCCGGCGGCCCGGGTGGGGGCGGGGGAAAGCTGCCGGAACCGTGAGTGCCCAACTCCGAGGTGCGTGCCGTATCGGCCAGCGGGCGCTCCAATTCCCGGATGCGCGCCTCGGGATCGTCCTTCGAGTCCATCCGCAGATGCTCGCACGTCGCTCATGGTGTCGGGAGTAAACGGCACGCGCGACGCTCCGCACGAAGGTATTGCCTTAGGCTAACCAAACTTCTAGGGTTAACCGCATACTTTTCCTCTAAATTAAGGAATCGCTGATGAAGCGCCTGTTTTCGCTGGTCGCCAGCGTCATTGCGGTCTCGCTCCCCGTCGCCTTCGCGCCGCCGGCTGCTGCCGAGGACTTCGCGATCACCGCTGCGGTCCCGACGCTGGAGGATCTCAACGCCCAGATCCAGCTACTCGTGGCAAGCCAGGCGCCGGATCACGTCAAGGCCGCACAGCTCGAAGGCGGTCCGCGGGCGGTCATCGTGCCGAAGATGGTCTACCGGCTCGGTATCTTCCGCGCCCCGAAGGGCTCGGCCCTGGTGACCGGACCGGAAACCCATGACGGCACCAGCCACACCGCGGTGATCAACGGCAGCCGTCAGGGCCAGCCCACCTTGCAGATCCCCGCCGAATGGCGGTACATCGACGGGCAGTGGAAGCTCGCGAGCAAGTCGATGTGCAACGGCATCTCGACCCTGGGGCTACCCATTCCGTGCAACTTCCAGTGATCCACCGATGATCGACGTCCGCGGTGTGACCAAGGCCTTCGGTGGCATTCCGGCCCTGGTCGACGTCACCACATCGTCCCCGGCCGGAACGGTCACCGGATTGCTCGGCCTCAACGGCGCAGGAAAGACCACGCTGCTACGGCTCATCGCCGGGGTCGAACGACCCGATCACGGCACGATCACGTTGTGTGGCAAAAAGATTGGTGACCACGCGGACCCTATGGAGGTGCTCGGCGTGCACTTCGACCCGTCGACCATGGATCCGCGGCACACCGCGCAGCGCCACTTGTCGTGGCTGGCAGCATTGGGCGACGTGGCGGGTGCCCGCATCGACGAGGTGCTCGACCAGGTCGGGCTGGCCGACCAGAGACATCGCCGCATTGCGCAGCTGTCGATGGGGGCTCGTCAGCGGCTGGCGATCGCCGGAGCCTTGCTCGCCGAACCGCAGGTACTGATCTTCGATGAACCGGTCAACGGCCTGGATGTGCCGGGCATCGTCTGGCTGCGAGACCTGTTGCGGCGGTTGGCCGCCGAAGGGCGCACCGTCGTGGTGGCCAGTCATCTACTCGGCGAGGTGGCGCTGACCGCCGACCGGCTGTTGGTGCTGGAACACGGTCGGATCGCCGCGGCGGGCAGCATCGACGAGATCGTGCCGGCCGGCACCGACCCGCGCCGGCACCTGGAGGCACTGCTACTCGGAATGGCCGACGCATGACCGGGCATGTGCTGCGCAGCATGCGCGCCGAGATGACCCGCACCGGAGGTCGCGGCCCACTGTGGAACGTTCTGGTCCCGGCGGCGGTGATCGTGCCCGCGGCGATCACGTTCCTGATCGCCGTTGTGGCAGAACGATTCGCGCGCATCCCGGGTCAAAGTTATGTCCAACAGGTGTCGACCACCAACGCGGCCTACTGGGTGATCACCGTGACCGTGGTGCTGTCCGCGCTGGCGTCGGCCTACGGTCAGGCACACGAATTCAGGTCCGGCGCACACCAGTACGTGCGTTTCGCGCTGCCGCGCACCTGGTCGGCGATGATGGGAAAGTGGCTGTTCTACGGCACTCTCGGCGCCGCGTTGTCCGCGGCGATGGTGGTGCTGGTACTCGTCGCCCTGCCCCGGGTGTCCGCGCTGGTCTACGGACAGGTGTCGGTGACCGATCCGCACGGCCTGCGCCTGGTGTGGACCGTGCCGGTCTACGCGTTCTTCGCGGCCGGCCTCGGCCTCGGCGTGGGCGCCCTGATCCGGACACCCGCAGCGGCGGTCGGCGCGATCCTGTTCTGGGTGTACGTGATCGAAACCGCCGTCGGCTACCTGCCCGGCGGCTACTCACTGCAACGTTTCATGCCCTTTCTCAACGGCGTCTACGCCACCGGGCAGGACATCGTCCTGAACCCGCCGTGGGGGCAGAACCTCGCCTTGGCGTACACGTGCGCCCTGTTTTCCGTTGTCCTGCTGTGCAGTACGTGGTGCACGGCCCGTAGAGGAGGTATCACGAAATGACGGGCAAGAACGAACTGCCGCTTCCGCAGCGCTCCGACGCCGACCTGCCCGGGCACTGGCTGCTGGCCCGGCTGGGC
This sequence comes from Mycobacterium sp. NS-7484, assembly GCF_001953975.1. Classification (GTDB taxonomy): domain Bacteria; phylum Actinomycetota; class Actinomycetes; order Mycobacteriales; family Mycobacteriaceae; genus Mycobacterium. The sequence continues at coordinate 9,255 of NZ_MBEJ01000108.1, read as the reverse complement.
AAGCGGGTGCTTCGGCCCGGCGGGCTGGAGCTGACCACGCGGCTGCTGGCCGCGGCCCGGATCGGCGGCGTCGACGTCGTCGAACTCGGACCGGGGTTGGGCCGCACCGCCACCGACATCGCCGCACAGCGGCCCCGCTCGTACGTCGGGGTCGACGACAGCTCGGCCACCTCCGCACTCGTGCAGAAAGCGGTGGCCGCCACCGGCGGCCGGCTGATCGATGCCGACGCCGCCGACACGGGTCTGGATGCCGGCTCGGCCGACGTCGTCGTCGGTGAGGCCATGCTGACCATGCAGGGGGACAAGGCCAAGCGGGCCATCGTCGAGGAGGCGTTCCGGGTGTTGCGCCCGGGCGGCCGCTACGCCATCCACGAACTGGCCCTGATGCCCGACGGCCTGGACGAGGCGATCAAGGAGGACATCCGCCGCGAGATGGCCAGGGCCATCAAGGTCAACGCGCGACCGCTGACCGTGGCCGAGTGGACCGAGCTGCTGACCAGTACGGGTTTCGAGGTGGCCGAGGTGGACCGGGCGCCGATGGCCCTGCTGCAACCGCGCCGCGTGATCGCCGACGAAGGCCTGCTCGGCGCGCTGCGGATCGTCGGCAACGTGCTGACCCATCCAGATGCCCGAAAGCGCGTGCTGCACATGCGCAGAACTTTCAATCGCTACCGCGAGCAGCTGACCGCGGTGGCGATCGTTGCGGTGGTGCCTGGTTCTGCCTAGGCGTGGGATCGCCATGACATCCGACGTGCATGATGTGTCCATGCCCCGGCATCGTGAACGCGTCGACTCTGACCGGGCGGCCGGACAGCAACGGCACCGCGTCGCCGACCTCCTGCGGGCCGCGGACAATCCCCTCGACGCCCGGCAGATCGCCGAGGCGCTGCAGATCCACATCACCACCGCCCGTTTCCACCTCAGCACGCTGGAAGGACAGGGCGTCATCCGCCGCGCCGCAGCGAGTCCTGCCGCCGGACGGGTGGGCCGGCCGAGGCTGACGTATGAAATCGTCCCGCGCCTCGACTACGCCGACATCGTCGCGTTGTTCGCCCGGCACCTGGGTGGTTCCCCTGAGGAACGCGAAGAGCGTGCGCTGCGCATCGGCGCCGACCTGGCGCACCGGGTGCGGGTGGCGCGTCGGCGCGGCGAGACGTCGCTTCCCGATCTTGTCGTGGCCACGCTCGGCGAACTGGGATTCCAGGTTCGTTCGGTGCTGAGTTCGTTCGGCGAGGTGTCGGTGGAGATCTGCACGTGCCCGCTGGCCGAGGTCGCGGCGGCCTCACCCGAGGTGGTCCGCGGCATTCAGCAGGGCATGATCCAGGAAGTGATCGATTTGAACGCCGAGGTGGTCGGGGGCCGATACACCGCGACCGTACGGCCCGACGCACGGCATGGATCGTGCGAGGTGAACCTGGTGCTGCGCCCGGCACATCTTTCACAGCGGTAACACGCGTTACGCGTTGCGCCAGGCGTTCCGATCTTGACGCTGCGGAAAGTTTGCTGGAGTGTCGGGATGTGATCTACCGCTCACTTTTGCCCGCGAGGATAAGAAACGGTATCGACCGGCCCGGTTACCGCCAATTATGTGATGCGCATTAAATACGGCGAAAAGCCTGGTAACAGGCATTTAATCGATCAAAGCCAAAAGGTAACAAGTCGATAACGAAGAATTTCTTAAGCGCATCCTGAGAGACTGTTGTCAGCTTCGCGATATTCGCTGCGAAGTCGTTCAGGAGCTGTCGGTTTCGTCGCTAGACTCAATGCAACCGCGCCACTCCCGGCGCAGATGACTGAAATCTAGAGCCGGTGGAACTCTCACCGGCGGAGGTGCCGACACAGATGGCAAAGAACTTTTTGCGTGCGCTGACCGAGGCCGCGCGCTCTGGCCGTGAAGCCCGCCGAAATCACGGAGTCATCGATGACCTGCCGGCCCGCGGCATCACCTTCGACGGCGCGCTCGACGACATCGACGTCGCCGGCGTGGCCGAGGTCGGTCGTGGCGCGATCGGGGACATCGCCGTCGATCCCGACCGCGAAACCGTGGTGGTCACCAACGTCACCAATCAGAGTCTGACCGTGATCAATCCCCACACCATGGGTGTGGTGGGTTCGGTGCGCCTGCCCGGGGATCCGTTCCACGTCGTGGTCGCCGACGACCGCGCCTATGTCAGTGTCGCCGGGGCCGCACACGACTCGATCCTGACGGTCGACACCCTCACCGGCGCGGTGCTCAACGAGTACCCGCTGGCCATGACCGTCACGGCCATGGCCATCAGCCCCGACGGCAAGCGCGTGTTCGCCGGCCGCGCCGGCCACGAGCGCATCGACATCGCCGTCATCGACACCACCGCCGAGCGCGTCGGCACCATCGACATCGCGACCGGCGCCGGCGTCAACCTCGATGCGCTCCAGGTCGACTCGACCGGTAAGCGCCTGCTCGCGGCCACCTCTGACCCCCGCGGCAGCCGCCTGGTCGTCGTCAACACCGAGACCGCTCAGGTGCAGGCGACGGTGTGGGTCGGCGCCCCGATCCGCGATGTGGCGATCGGCGACGGTATCGCCTACGTGCTGACCTCCGACCTCACCCACCGGGGTGTGGTGCACACCGTGGATCTGTCCGCGGCCACCGTGGTGGACGCGGTCGAGGTCGCCGGCGCGCCCACCGAACTGGTGCTCAGCGCCGACGCCACCCGTGCCTACCTCGTCGACTACGACCGCGTCGTCGTGTGGTGCGCCCTGACCGGCCAGGTCCAGGGCAGCGTGGACGTGCATGCGGAGCCCGCGGCGGTCGCGTTGCGCCACGACGGCACCCGGCTGTACGTCGCCGACTATGCCGGCCGGGTGAACGTCCTTGAGGTGGCCGAATCGCTGTACTCGCAGTTGGTGGCGACGGACGCGGTCGAGATTGCGGCGATGCCCGCGATGCCCGCCCTGGAGCCCGCCGGCGCCTGATTCAGCGCCACCGGTAGCGGGTGCGGGGCCGCCCGGCCTTGCCGTATTCGGTGTGCCGCACGACGGTCCCGTCGTCGGCCAGGCGCTCGAGATAGCGCCACGCCGTCACCCGCGACACCCCGACGCGTTTGGCCGCCTCGTCGGCCGTCAATCCGGCGGGCTCGTCGCGCACCGCAGTGGCGATCTCCTCCGTGGTGTGCGGGGCCGCCCCTTTCGGCGCAGATCTGGCGGATTCCCCTGAGGCGACGCGCAATTCGGCCAGCGCCCGGTCGACCTCGGCCTGGCTGGCGGCATCGGTTCCGGACGGCAACGCCGAACGGTAGCGGCGGTAGCGTTCCAGCCGATCGCGAAACGCCGCGAACGTGAACGGTTTGAGCAGGTAAGCCAGGGCGCCGTGGGCTACCGCTGCGCGCACCATCTCCAGGTCACGCTCGGAGGTGATGGCGATGATGTCGGGTGCCGGCCGCAGCCCGGAAAGCCCGGACGCCAACGAGATTCCACTGGCGTCGGGCAAACCGATGTCCAGCAGCACCAGATCCACCGGATGCTCGGAGGCTGCCGCCGCGGCGGCCGCCCGCATCGCGTCGCGGGCCGTGTGTGCCACCGCTACCATCGAAAAGCCTTGCAGCCGAGCGAGGTAGGTCTGATGGGCCTCGGCGATCAGCGGATCGTCCTCGACGATCATCACATTGATCCTCATGTGTGCCGCGCGACCGGAATCGTGGCAGTCACGACAGAACCGTACGTCACGTCGGCGGTCAGCGTGCCGGAATGCCGTGTGACCACCTGCGCCACCAACGCCAGCCCGAGACCATGGCCGGCGATGTCGCCGGATTTCGTGGAATAGCCACGCTGCATGGCCTTTTCGAAGGTGTCCGCATCCATGCCGGGGCCGCCGTCGGCGACCTGGATCACCAACTGCTGATCCTCCTGGTTCACCGTGACCTCGACCCATGGATCGTCACGGTCACAGGCATCCATCGCATTGTCGATCAGATTACCCAGCACCGTCACCATCTCCTGCCCCGACAGCGCGGCGTCATCGGACAGTTGGGTGTCCTCGGTGACGGTCAGGGTGATCCCGCGCTCGTCGGCTTGCGCGGTCTTGCCGAGCAGCAGCGCCACCAGGGCCGGCTCACCCACCGCCGCCGACAGCCGGTCCACCAGGCGCTGTGACAACTCCAACTCACTGGTGGCGAACCGGACCGCGTCGTCGGGCCGGCCCATCTCCACCATGGTGACCACGGTGTGCAGCTTGTTGGCCGACTCATGCGCCTGTGCCCGCAACGAATCGGCCAGCACCTGCAGGGAGTTGAGTTCACCCAGGGCGCCCTGGAGTTCAGTGCGATCACGGATCGTGACCACCTCGGATCGGCTTCGCGCCTGCCCGCCGGGACCCGGGTCGGCGACGTGGGCCCGGTTGACCACCAGCACCCGATCGGTGGTGACGTGCACCTCGTCGCGGGCGCCCGGGTCGGCCTGGCGCAGGAACGCCGGCAGATCCTGTGCGCGCACCGGTCCGGGCGGCAGGCCGAGCAGTCGGCGTGCTTCGTCGTTCACCAACGCCACGCCATCGCGGTCGAGCACGATGAGCCCCTCGGACACCGAATGCAGGATCGCGTCGTGGTGGTCGTACATCACCCGCAGCTCGGCGGGGCCCAGGCCGTGGGTCTGGCGCAGCAGCCGGCGGCGGATCGCCCAACCGCCGATCAGCGAAACACCCAGTGCAGCGGCGGTTACCGCGGCGATCACCGGAACCTGGGCCCGCCAGCGTTGCGCCAACGTCTGCTGGGTGATCCCGGCCGAGACCAGTCCCACGATGCGTCCGTCGTGCCCACGAACCGGTGCGATGGTGCGCACCGACGGTCCCAGTGTCCCGGTGTACACCTCGGTGAACGTCTCCCCGCGCAGTGCGGGCGCGACCGTGCCCAGGTAATGCCCGCCGATCTCGCCGGGATCGGTGTGGGTGAACCGGATGCCCTCCGGGGACATGATCGTGATGAACGCGATATCGGTACTCGTGCGCACGGCCTCGGTGACCGGCTGCAAAACCTCTGTGGCCGTTCCCGATTCGATCGCCGCCGCGGTCGAAGGGGAATCGGCCAGGGCCGTGGCGATGCCGATCACCTGTAGGCGCGCCGCGTCGGCGCCGTCACGGCGGGCGTCGAGCAGGGCCAGGGTGGAACCGGCCAGCACCACAACCACGACCACGAGGATTTGCAGCGCGATGGCCTGCCCGGCCAGCGAATGCGGCCAGGCCCGGACCGACAGACGCCGCCACCAGCGCGCCACCACATCTCCGATCGCATGAACGTAATGAACTAAATCGTGACCTGGCTCACCCTATGGTCGAAGGTACTGGTACAGCGCATTCGAAGTCGAACTGGAGGTGCACCGATGACTGTGTCGACAGAGTCGCGACCCGAGCCGGCGTCCCCGCGTCGCGACCGCACGCACTGGCTCTACATCGCGGTCATCGCGGCCGTCGTCGTCGGTGTGGTGGTCGGGCTCGTCGCGCCTGAGGTGGGCAAGAGCGTCGGCGTGCTCGGCACCATGTTCGTCAACCTGATCAAGATGATGATCGGTCCGATCATCTTCTGCACGATCGTGTTGGGCATCGGCTCGGTACGCAAGGCCGCCACCGTCGGGAAAGTCGGTGGCCTGGCCTTCGGCTACTTCCTGGCCATGTCCACGATCGCGCTGACCATCGGTCTGGTGGTGGGCAACCTGATCCACCCGGGCAGCGGCATGCACCTGTCGGAGGGCTCGGCAGGCAAGGGCGCCGAGCTCGCGGAGAAGGCGCACGAGGCCGGCGGACTCATGGACTTCGTGCAGGGCATCATTCCCGAAACGCTGTTCTCGTCGCTGACCGCCGGAAGCGTGCTGCAGGCCTTGTTCGTCGCGCTGCTGGTCGGATTCGCGTTGCAGGGCATGGGCAGTGCCGGTGAACCGATCCTGCGCGGTATCGAGCACCTGCAGAAGCTCGTGTTCAAGGTGCTGATCATGATCCTGTGGCTGGCACCGATCGGCGCGTTCGGCGCGATCGCCAACGTCGTCGGGCAGACCGGCTGGACCGCCGTCACCCAACTGCTGACCCTGATGCTGGGCTTCTACGTGACGTGCGTGCTGTTCGTATTCGGTGTGCTCGGCATCCTGCTGCGCGCGGTGTCGGGCGTGTCCATCTTCAAACTGGTGCGGTACCTGGCCCGCGAGTACCTGCTGATCTTCTCGACCTCGTCGTCGGAGTCGGCGCTGCCGCGGCTGATCGCCAAGATGGAGCACCTGGGTGTCGACCGCAGCACCGTCGGAGTCGTTGTGCCGACCGGATATTCGTTCAACCTCGACGGCACCGCCATCTACCTGACCATGGCGGCGCTGTTCATCGCCGACGCGATGAGCGCCCCGATGTCCGTCGGGCAGCAGATCGGTCTGCTGGTGTTCATGATCGTCGCGTCGAAGGGGGCCGCCGGTGTGACGGGCGCCGGTTTGGCCACCCTGGCCGGCGGCCTGCAGGCCCATCGCCCTGATCTGCTCGACGGAGTCGGCCTGATCGTCGGGATCGACCGGTTCATGTCCGAAGCCCGTGCGGTGACCAACTTCTCCGGCAACGCGGTGGCCACCCTGCTGGTCGGCTCGTGGACGCACACCGTGGACAAGGACAAGGTGGACGCGGTGCTGCGTGGTGACGATCCGTTCGACGAACTCACCATGGTCGACGACCACGCCACCGAGACCCGCGAACCTGCTCCCGCCTAGCCGGCGGCTGCGTTGAACTCGCAAGCGTCCTCGCCCGTAACAACGGGAAGGACATCACCGAAAGAGTGAATGCGAGAACGTAGAAAGAAGACACGGTCATGCGAGGTTCAATCGTCATGCTGGCCGCGTCGGGGGCGGCAATGAGTGCGGTTCTGTCGACCGCCGTTCCGGCACACGCCGATTCACCGGTGGTGACCATCGGTCAGCTGGAAGCCGAGGGATTTCACGTCAACGTCGATCGCATCGGCAATGCGCCCCTGGATCAGTGCACGGTCACCAGCGTGCGCAATCCTCAGGATCAGACCAGGCTCATCCGGGTCGAACGGTTCGGCAAGAACGGCAAGGAATTCGACCTCATACCCGTGGTGGTGCGACGCACCATCACCGTGTCGCTGGACTGCTCGGGATGACTCTCAGCGCTGGCAGTTCAACGAGACCGACACCGTCTGGCTGGTGATCGCCGGCACCAGGATGCGATCACCACCGAGGCCCGGCCCGACGTAGGGCAGCAACTGACCGACGCGCTGCGGATTACGCACGCTGGTGACCGTGCACTGATCCAGCGGTGCGGTGCCGATCTTGTCGATGTTGACGGTGTAACCCTCGGACTGCAGGCGGCTGATCGTCTCCTGGGCCGTCTCCTCGGCCGTGGCCACCGCCGACGACACACTGAGCATCCCGAACACCGCCATGGCGACGGCCGCCAGGGACCCTTTCATGCGCATCGGTCGCACCCTTCTGTCGTTACCGGTTCATTCTCCTCTACCTACATCGTCAGGGGAATTCGAATCGTTCCCGCCGGCGCGCCGTGGCGAACGCATACCATCGCGCCCGTGGACAGCACCATGCAGAACTGGCCGTTGACGATCACCGCAATCCTGCGGCATGCCTGCGGAGTCAACGGTGATCGGACCGTGACCACCGCCGTCGGCGAGGGTCGTTACCGCACCATCAGTTATCGGGAACTCGGCGAGCAGGCGGCGCGGTTGGCCAACGCGCTGCGCGGTCTGGGGGTCGACGGTGACGATCGCGTCGGCACCTTCATGTGGAACAACACCGAGCACCTGGCTGCCTACCTGGCCGTGCCGGCGATGGGCGCGGTGCTGCACACGCTGAACATCCGGTTGTCCCCGGAACAGATCGCCTACATCGCCAACGAGGCGGCCGACCGCGTCGTCATCGCCGACGCATCGCTGATGGGCCTGCTGGCCCCGGTCCTGCCACTGCTGGAGACCGTGCACACCGTGATCGTGGTGGGCGACGGCGACGTGGCGGCGCTGACCGGCGTGACGGTGCTGCGCTGGGACGAACTGCTGGCGGCGCAGCCCGCTGGGTTCGAGTGGCCCGAGATCGGCGAAAACTCCGCAGCGGCAATGTGTTACACGAGCGGAACCACCGGAAACCCGAAGGGTGTGGTATACAGCCACCGGTCGAGCTACCTGCACGCCCTGAGCACCTGCACCGGCAACGCGCTCGACGTCAGTTGCAGTGACACCGTGCTGCCCATCGTGCCGATGTTCCACGCCAACGCGTGGGGCCTGCCGTATGCCGCCCTGATGGCCGGTGCCAACCTCGTGATGCCCGACCGGTTCATGACCGGGCCGGCGCTGATCGAGTTGATCGAATCGCAACGGCCCACGCTGGCCGGCGCCGTGCCGACCATCTGGAACGACGTCATGCACTGCCTGGAAAAGAATCCGGGACACGACGTTTCGTCGCTGCGTCTGGTCGCCTGCGGCGGGTCCGCAGTGCCGCTCTCACTGATGCAGACCTTCCAGGACCGCCACGGCGTCTACATCCAGCAGGCCTGGGGGATGACCGAAACCTCGCCGCTGGCGACGGTGGCCAAACCGCTGCCTGGGGTGTCGGAGGACCGGCATTGGGACATGCGGGTCAGCCAGGGCCGGCCGATGTGCGGTGTCGAGGTGCGCATCGTCGACGACGCGGGCGCACCGCTGCCCAACGACGACAAGGCCGTCGGCGAACTGGAGGTCCGCGGGCCGTGGATCACCGGCGGCTACTACCTGGGCCGTGATGCCGAGAAGTTCGACAGCGGCTGGCTGCGCACCGGGGACGTCGGTTCGATCGACCCACACGGCTATGTGACGTTGACCGACCGCGCGAAGGACGTCATCAAGTCCGGGGGAGAGTGGATCTCCTCCGTCGAGTTGGAGAACCATCTGATCGGGCACCCCGCGGTGCTGGAGGCCGCCGTCGTCGGAGTGCCCGACGAGCGATGGCAGGAACGCCCACTGGCGGTCGTGGTGCTGCAGGAAGGGGCCGCCGCCACGCCGGCCGAACTGCGGGAGTTCTTGGCGGACAAGGTGGTTCGCTGGTGGTTGCCCGAGCGGTGGACCTTCGTCGACCAGGTGCCGCGCACCAGCGTGGGCAAATACGACAAGAAGGTGATCCGGGCCCGCCACGCCGACGGTGCCTACGAGGTGATCACGCTCTAGTTTCCCCGCCGAGCAGACGCAAACCCGGGCTGTCCCGCCCCAAACGGAGCGGTTGGGGGGGGGGGGGGGCGGAATAGTTGCGCGCCGG
>NZ_MBEJ01000107.1 GCF_001953975.1 Mycobacterium sp. NS-7484 | reverse complement strand
CCCCATCGTGGCCGGTCGATGGAGAACTTCGACAGCCAGGCCCGCAGCTCAGCTTCCTCATCAGTGATCGCCGGTGGTTGCAGGCGCATCGTCGAGCGGTGCAGACCGACCATCCGAGCAGGCGCGCCGCTGCGACACCCCGAACCGCTCGCGCAGCATCGCTACGGCGCTGTGCTTGCGGTTCGGGGTCAGAAGTTTCTGCCTCGTATTCTTTGAGCCGTTTGGCGTCGTTGGCCTTCATCCCGCCGTACTGGGTCACCCAGCGATGCCAGGTCGACTCGGTGACCTCCAGATGCCGGCACACCTCGGCCAGTTCCTGGCCGGTCCCGAGCAGCGTGTTGCCCTCGGCCAGCTTGCGGATGATCTGATCCGGCGTGTGCCGCCGGCGCTTGTTCGCTGCCATGTCGTCGTCGATTCTTCCTGCCCAAACACTCGGACAACAGAGTCGCACAACAACTGGACCACTACGAAGGGCTCACCTCACAGGGTTCACTCCCGGACGGTACTGATGCACCGGACGTCCCGCCCTGCCAGCGCCGATCCTGCCGATCCGATGCCCCGTGATCGTCTGAAGCTACTTTGGATTAGGTCGTGTCTGTTAATTGCGGACGCGGTAGAAGGTGATGATGGCGGCCAGAGTGACTCCGCCGAGGTAGCTCAGG
>NZ_MBEJ01000106.1 GCF_001953975.1 Mycobacterium sp. NS-7484 | reverse complement strand
CAGACATGCCGGGAAGGGCAGGACCGGGGATAGTTCGCCGGTAGAGCCGTTATCGGTTGACCAGTAATGAATAGGTCAGGGGTTCGATTCCCCTGGGTGGCTCCACCTTGTTGTCGACCGACCCGTTGACTTTGAATCCACGCACACCGCTACTCGCACAACTGCGGCGTCAGCTCAAAGTCAACGCGAAGGTCTGGCTGTTGGGGCGTGGCAGCCGCGCCTTCTACTCTTAGGGAATTCCGCGTAGGCGCGGGCCTTCCCGGCTCCACAGCCGGCCGAAGATATTGTCGACACCGATACTCATCAGCTCGTCGTCGAAGCTGCCGTTCGGCTCGACCACATCTGCCGACAGTTGCAATCTTTGAGTACCAGGTAGCTACGTCGACGTATGCGATCTGTTAGATAGAAATGCTGCGATCTGTTATATAGAAAGCCTGTAATTTGTTAGATTCGCGGCGTGGCATATCTACAGAGGGTCGTTGACCAGGTACTTGATGACCTGTTCCCGTACACTGCCGCCATCGCTCTCCAGGGCGCCAAAGGAGTGGGCAAGACGGCGACCGCGGCCCAGCGCGCCACTTCCACGTTGAGTCTGGACGACGGTGCGCAGCGATCGGCACTCGCGGCTGACCTCGGGCTGGTCGATCGGCTGACTCCGCCGGTTCTCATCGACGAATGGCAGTTACTCCCACCGATATGGGACCGAGTCCGCCGTGGTGTCGATCAGTCGGCGGAGGGCGGACGGTTTCTGTTGACCGGATCGGCGCAGGTAGCCGCAGGCGCGAGGCTCCATTCCGGCGCTGGTCGCATCCTCAGTGTGATCATGCGGCCGATGTCCCTCGCCGAGCGCGGGCTGACCAGTCCGACGGTGTCACTGCGTGCGCTTCTGGGCGGCAGCGAGTCGCGCATTGAAGGACAGACCGACGTCGCCTTGCCCGACTACGCCGAAGAAGTCGTCCGCTCCGGTTTCCCGGGGATTCGGGATCTACCTCTGCGCGTCCGGCGTGCACAGCTCAACGGATACTTGAGCCGAATCGTCGAGCGCCAGCTCCCCGAGAACGGGATGGCGGTGCGGCAGCCAGCTGCGCTGCGGGCCTGGCTCGCCGCGTACGGGGCGGCGACGTCGACGGATGCGGCATACAGCGTAATCCTCGGCTCCGCGACGCCGGGCGAGTCTGACAAGCCTGCCAGGCAAACCGTCGCGCAATACCGTGAACATCTGCAACGGCTGTTCATCCTTGACCCGATCAGTCCATGGATACCGTCCTTTACGCCGCTCAAGCGGCTGACGAAGACCCCCAAACATCACCTTGTGGACCCAGCACTTGCGGCAGCATTGTTCGGCGTTGACGTCGATGCACTGCTCGGCGGCACCACAGCGCCGGGTCCGGCCGGCATGTGGCTCGGAGCGTTGTTCGAATCCCTTGTTGCTCAGTCGGTTCGGGTATATGCCGAAGCTGCCGAGGCGACGGTGGGTCACCTTCGCACTCAGAACGGCGACCACGAGATCGATCTGATCGTCGAAGGCCCCGGGATGAGAGTGATCGCGATCGAAGTCAAGTTGGCGGCAGGCGTCGACGACAAGGACGTACGCCATCTCAACTGGCTCAAGGGCCAGATCGGCGATCGGCTGGTGGAACGGATCGTGGTGAACACCGGACAGTTCGCGTACCGGCGTCCAGATGGCGTGGCGGTGATTCCGCTGGCGCTGCTCGGACCGTGAAGCGGTGCCAGTCTCGCCTAAGCCTTTCTCAGCGCTTCACGCGCCACATTGCGGGCGGTGTTCGCAGCAGGGAATCCCGCGTAGCCGCTGGCGTGGTAGATGACCTCGGCGATCTCGTCCTCGGTCAGGCCGTTTCGCAGGCCGATCTTGACGTGGGACTCGAATTCGTCGGTGGCCCGCAGCGCGATGAGGATGCCCATGGTGACCAGGCTGCGGTCACGGCGGCTCAGGCCCTCCCGGCTCCACAGCCGGCCGAAGACATTGTCGACACCGATGCCCATCAGCTCGTCACCGAAGCTGCCATTCGGCTCGACCACATCTGCCGACAGGTGCGGCACCATCTCTTGAAGGACTCGGAGACCTTGTTCACGTACGTCAGTCATGCCTGTCAGCTTGGCATTACGGCTGAATCAACTGTCGACCGACTGCGTCACAAGATATCCGAGCAACTTGTCGACGAAGGTCAGCGATCGTCAGTTCAGTCGATGTTGCTTAGAGCCTTCTCCATCGCACTGTCGCTCAGCTATCTGATTGCCCGCCCGCGGTATGGATCATTCATATGACCGTTGAGCGCCATTAGTCCGTCGGCCAACCGGGATCCGGAGCTCGGGTTGGAAAGTCGGAACGACTGTTCGCGTCGTTTATGAGGAATGCGCGTCGGGCTGGCGGATCGGGGGCATGGTCGATGCATGTGCCTATATCGGCCTTCATTCTCGGCCACTCTGGTTCATCTGCGCTCGCATTTGAAGCGGAAAGGAACCGTTTGATCTGCCAGGGTCCAAAAACATCATTTTTAGGACCGGCGTTTGGCCCGCTTTGTGCGCCAGGCGATGAAGCATCATCATCATATTCGTGCAGCGTAATACGCATCGCCAGAATGCCTCGAGTATCTACGTTCGGCCCCGCGCTCACGATGCTTGTGAATAGCCCGTCTCCTTCGCGTTCCGCCAATGAATAAATGTACCGACACACAGTTACATCGGCGCTGTTGGGTCCGGTCGCATCGATCGAAAGGATGCGGAACCGAACGTTCCCGAACATCGGCTGCGATCCGGTAGCGTGCTCTATATTCGGGCGACGATTACTCGTGCCGGCGTCGTCATTTTCAGTGGGTGTATTAGGGGGTACAGCGCGAATGAAGCCGGAATACGCGAACTCCATGCTTCCGGAATATTGAACTAAAAATCGTGATTCAAAATAAGCCCTTACTGGCACAGAAATTCCGTTGAGAAGATCGACTCCAGGGTTAGCGCTCCACTGGCTGCGGACATCGGCAAATATTCCCGACCAAGGTTCCTGTGCGTTGCCGTTCGGCTCTCCCGCGGAACATCCGCAGAGCGTGGCCCCAATCAGGGCGATGCTGAGTAATCGTCTCGGCATCTGCATCATTTCGGTACCGGGTTACCCGTAATGCCGGTGTATTGAGTAATCATCGGCCCGGTGGGGCTATTGCGGGATCCGCCGACGATCTCCTCCAGGTGCCTGTTCAGGTCTCGGCTGATTGTGCTGTGAGCCTCTTCGTAGTTCTTGATGATATCTTCCGATGGCGCAATCTGCTTGACCGTGGGACCGTCCGGGTGGTCTGGATCAACTGGTACGTCGACTAGCCATTCGGAGGGAACGCCGGTCGGCGGCGTTCCAGTGGCGAGAAGTGCATTGAGTGCAAATCGGGCGGGGTCGTCAGAGAACATGGGTTTTACGGTCGCCGGAGCGTAGCCGTCAGACGGCTGACTCCCGATAATGGTTTCCTCCATGGCTGTGCCGAAGATGTCCAGCGACGGTGCAAGAGCCGGCCCTATGCCGGGTACTAAGCCTCCGCCTCCGCTGATTGCCTTTACGGCTATTTCGTATGATGCTTTATTCTGATTATACAGTTCCTCGGCATTGAGGTGGAGCCGATTTACGGCTTCGGTGCTGCCCACGGACTCGAGGGCCTGTAGCGTTGCGCAATCTACCATGCGGTTATCGAATTCTGAGGCCTGTCCGTTCCGTGCTTCGCTCGCCCAGCTGTGACTCAACGTCAATAGTTTCTCCTTCACCGCGCCATCGAACTCGGTATAGGCGGCACTGTCAGTTGCAAGAACGGAAAATACGCCCTTTGCCGTAGGCAGCTCTCGGTTATCGGCATCGGGGAATCTGAATTGATCACCCTTTATCTGGTCCGACAAACCTGCGAGTTCGCTCACATATGGTGATAATCCGTGAGCGTAGCCCTGCACCAACTCTGGATTGAGTTGGCCCAAGGTCTTCCCATGTATATCCATGAGCTCGCTATGGCTACCGATGTAAGTTGAGTATATCTCCGCTGTCGAGGCGGCTATCGATGACTCCGCGCCGATATGGGACTCGTTCGTCCACTGGAAAAGGTAACGCGCCGACTTACCATTATCTTCCCAGTTCGTTGTATTGATATCTTTCAAAAAGTCGTTCGGATCCATTCCATTTCTGCCCACCAGATGGTCGTTGATGATTTGATGGTCATCATCGACTGCCTCGAATAACGACTGTGTAGTCGAGACGAGATCATGCGGCGTGTACATCGTGCCTGCTTTGTCCATAAGTTTATCGGTCGCGACTATAATCTGTCGGTCCAGTTCCGTTCCGGTTTGGAAACTTGGGTTTCCATCCTTAACGATGTCGGCGATTGCTCTAAGAGAGTCGCCGTGAGCTAGTTCGGGATTACGGTCGCTTTCGCTGGCGGTGGCAGAATCGGCATGGCGTAGGGCGTGTTGAACGCTGTCGGGCAGTTCGGAGGCTGCGCCCTTAGGGGGCTCTCCCGCTCCTCCGGAATAGCGCACGTCATCGTTGCTCATTAACTGCCACGAATCAGCGATAACATTCTTATGTTCGCCCAATCGCTGCTCTGCTTGTTTTAGTTCGCTCACGCTCATCCCCTTTTGGTGATCATGCATCTTCGTGAGGTAAGCGTCTTGGGTGGGCGTCAAGTCCTCCCCTGGCTTAATCGAGCTGAGAACTTTGTCCACTCGTTCGGCTTGGCCGCCTTCGATTCCAGTTCCATTCAGGGTTGCTTCGACATCCCGCTCAGCCTGTTCCTCGGGGCTCAGGGCATGTGCCTCCTCGCGGCCAAGAGCTTGAGTGTCCTCCTTCTTTTCACTGCCCGGTCCAAACTGCTGATCTTGGAGCTCATCGAACGCGTTCTTGAGTACGGTGACGCGGAAGCCGATCTTGAGCATGTCGCCGTGGGCTGTGTTGACAGCGGTGTTGACCTGTTTGACGCCTTCGTTCGCAATGGGGATCAAACTTTTCTCGCGGGCTTGGGCGCTGAGTGAACTGGGCAGCGAGTTGACCGCGCTGTCGACCCAGGACTTTGTGGCATCGAGTTTGTTGCGACCGTTGGCGACGACATTGGCGGCGTTGGTGACTTCGGTAGCCATCTTTTGGTCGAGATCGGCGAGCTTTTGGTACACCTCGGAGTGCTTCTTATTGGCGGCGGCATACGCCTGTGATGCGGTGCCCTGCCAGCGATCATCAGGTGCAGCCGACTCGACCATTCCCTTCAGCTTCAGCAGCTGCGAGCTGCCGTCATGCTGAGAGCCGTCGGTAGGAACGCCGACACCGAAGGTTTCTCGCGCTTTGTTCCACGTCGAATAGAAGCCATCCAGCGCGCTCACGGACACGTCCCCCTCGACACGATTCCGACAGTTAACCGTCAGTATCTCAGCACGTGGCACACCACGGTGTCAGGAATCGGGTGGGCCCACGATCAGCCACCCAGCGCGCGGATCTCGTCGGGGATGTCGCCCACCGTGTCTGGAGAGATGTAGGTCTTGACCCACGTCCCATCGGATTGCCGGTCAACATGGGCGGTGCCGATATCACTCGACAGCAACCACAACTGGTCGCTGGACGATAGCCAGGTGATGCCGACGCCGTGGCGGGTGCTGTACGCGGTGGTGTCATGGAAGACCTCAGCACCGGTTGCCGTGTCCTTGATCGCGACGACCCAGGTGTCGACACGGTTTTGTGACGGCCCGGAAGCGACCGACACCGAATACTGCCCGGAAGGGGAGTGCTTCGGATGGTCGGGCCGCGCGAAGCGATCGCCCTCGCGGTTCGACGCGTCACCGAAAACCCCGCAGCCGCTGAGGAAGCCGGCGATCAATAACGCGATGGCGAGTATCCGAATCATGGCGGTTCTCAACACCGGTCAATCGTCGACAGATCGCAGCACGAGCGTGTCCGAACCGCTGTCGAGGTATGCGGTCGATCGCCAGTCGTCGGTGCTCAGCGCGGTATCCATCGCGATGCTGGTGAGAAATGGTCCGGCGGGCACGTGAGCCCGCAGGCCCTCGTTGAGGTCAGGAACCTCGCCCGTCGACGTGGGTGCGAATTTCTGTCGGAGTGCGTCTGCGGTGGTCGGGCGAAGTTTGATGACAGCTTCGATCCAGTAGACCGAGGGCCCGGGCGCCGTCGCCCGATTGTCTGACTGCGCGCCGAGGGTCCCGCTCATCCAGGTCGCGTCGACAGGATTGCCGATCGCAGGGAACCGTTTCGTCAAGGGCTCCAAGTCGTGTCGGACCTCGGTGGGAGGTGCCGTGACAACGCCGGACGGCTGCGCATCATCGCGGCTCGGATTGCAGGCCGCCACAACGAAAGCCAGACACACGAGAATCGCGACCGCTGCACGTCGTGCCACCCTGGCCACCTCCCTGCCGTGATGATGTCATCAATTGCCCTTAGCGACTGGACGACTACCGAGGCGCCAGGAATCCCACCGGCCCAGGAGAGATGCACACCGACAGCGCGGCGGTGTTGGCGCCCACAGAGATCGATTGCCCAGCCCCCGGCAGCCGCACGAACACCCGGTTGAGCCCGGGCCGCACCGGCACTTTCACGTCGGGACCTTCGGCCAAGGCCATGGTTAGGGAGCCGTCGCTGTTGGCCAGGTAGTTGATCTCGGCGGTCCAATCGGCCGGCAGCAGTGGCCCGTCCAGCGCCATGACGACGGGTTCATCCGGTTGCACCAGGAAACCGCATTGCGGCGCGGGGCCCTCGACAATGGTGCGCACCCACGTCACCTTCGCGTCGACCAATGTCCCGGTCCGGTCGAACATCCGCAGATCGGTTGTTGCAGAGGCGAACTCAGGCCGAGGCGATGCCAGCGCGAACATGTGGCTGGCCAGATTCTCGGGATAGGCCACGCGTTGCAGGATCAAGGGATCGACTTCTTGGTCGAGCAGCGGTGCGGCCGGTGAGGTCGACGCCAGCGAGGCCCGGGCGTTGTTCAGATAAGAAGGCACCGGGCTGTCGCGCCACACCTTCGAGAATGTCCACGTCGAGTACAGGCTGCTGGCCACGAAAAGTACTGCCACGGACACCAGTACGACAGTCCGGCCCAACGACGCGGAAAACAACGAACTCCGGTTGGGCGCACAGAACCCCACTGCCGCCAACAACGCCAGCACCACCACCAGATCCGGCAGGTAGCGCAGTGTCTGCGCCAACTCCAGCGCGGTGAACCGGGAGGAGCGCATGAGATAGATCGGAATCTGGCAGGCCACGGCATATCCCAGGGCCACCACCAGCACCGGCCAGATGCGGGTCTTGCGCACCAACACCACGGCCACCGAAACAACGAGCACCGCCCAGCCCAACACCATCACCGACACCGGCGGCGTGGCCCAGGGGGAAGCGGGTGCCCAGCGCTGCCAGGACCAGGGCCCGCCGACAAGCCCAGGCACGATGCCGTGGGTAAAGGAGCGGCTCAACAGGTCCCACGTCATCGCCACGTCGAAGCTCCACCGCTTCTGATCGACGACGACGAGATATACCCCGATCCAGGCCACCAAAACTGCCAGGCACGAGACCCACAACTGCAACCCGCGGCGCCACACCTCGGCCACCGAGAACGTCCCCGTCACATACCCGAGCAACGCCACCACCGCGAACGCGACGAACGGGATCACCGCGGCCTTCTCGAAGAACAACAGTCCGCCCAGAAAAACGAGCACACCAACAACTGCGTGCCGAGACGCTCCGGTGCGCACCAGCAGCACGGCCTCACCACAGACCCAGGCCAGCGCGGCCAGCATCGGCAGGGAGTTCAGAGCCGCCGCCCACCAGGCAAACCCGGGCACCGCCAGCGGGGTGAACAAGGCAAAGGTCAGCGGCACGAGCAGCACCGGCCGCCAACCCAGGATCACCCACAGCGCCCGCAGCAGCGCCAGTGAGGCCAGCAGCTGCATCACCACCAGGCTCACCGCGGCCAGCACCCACGAGAACGGCGCCACCCGGGTGATCGCGCCGGACACCAGGAACGCGGCGGGCATGACGTGGCCGTCGTGATCGTCGAACAAGAAGGACGGGGATAGCAGATTCTGGGTGCCGGCGCGGCCGATCAGGATCAGATCGTCCCAGTAGAAGTAGCCGCCGAAAGCCACCACGGCCCGGACCACCAGATGCAGCGCGATCAGCGCGGCGGCAGCACGGGCGACCTTGTTCACTCTTGCCGACTGTACGGACACAGCGAGGCCATAGTTGCCGTCGGTATGGTGATCCGGTGCGAACACTGGTGACAGGAGCGGCAGGTTTCATCGGATCGACGCTGGTCGATCGGCTGCTGGCAGACGGGCACAGCGTTGTCGGCCTCGACGACCTGAGCTCGGGGCGGGCAGAGAACCTCAGCAGCGCCGAGAACAACAAAGCCTTCGAGTTCGTCAAGGCCGACATCGTCGACGCGGACCTGCTGAGCCTGTTCAAGGACACCCAGCCCGAGGTGATCTTTCACCTGGCCGCCCAGATCTCGGTGAAGCGCTCGGTGGATGACCCGCAGCTGGACTCGACGGTGAACGTGGTGGGTGTCGTGCGGTTGGCGGAGGCGGCGCGGCAGTCCGGGGTGCGCAAGGTGGTGCACACGTCCTCGGGTGGCTCGGTCTATGGCACACCGCCGTCGTATCCGACCGGCGAAGACACCCCGACGAACCCGTCCTCCCCGTATGCGGCGAGCAAGGTCGCCGGCGAGGTGTACTTCAACATGTTCCGCAACCTCTACAACCTGGATTGTTCGCACATCGCCCCGGCCAACGTCTACGGCCCGCGCCAAGATCCGCACGGCGAGGCCGGCGTGGTGGCGATCTTCGCCCAAGCCCTGCTGGCCGGGCGGCCGACGAAGATCTTCGGCGACGGCACCGACACCCGCGACTACGTGTACGTCGACGACGTCGTGGACGCCTTCGTCAAGGCGTCGGGCACCGCCGGCGGCGGTCAGCGGTTCAACGTCGGCACCGGGGTGGAGACGTCGACGCGCGAGATGCACACCGCGATCACCCTGGCCGTCGGCGTCCCCGACGACCCGGAGATGCACCCGCCGCGGCTCGGTGACCTGCGCCGGTCGTGCCTCGATGTGACCCGGGCCCGCGACGTGCTGGGCTGGCGGCCGCAGGTGGATCTGGCCGCGGGCATCCCGAAGACGGTGGAGTTCTTCCAGACCAATTCCCGCTAAAAGATTGTGAGTACTCACTTTCTGCTCTAGCGTTGCGTCATGTCTTACGACGTCATCGTTCGCAACGGCCTGTGGTTCGACGGCACCGGCGCCCGTCCGCAGGTCCGCACGCTCGGAATCCGCGACGGGGTGGTGGCCGCGGTGTCGGCCACCGCGCTGGATGAGACGGGATGTCCCGATGTGATCGACGCCGGCGGCAAGTGGGTGCTGCCCGGCTTCATCGACGTGCACACCCATTACGACGCCGAGGTGTTGCTCGACCCGGGCCTGCGGGAATCGGTGCGGCACGGCGTGACGACGGTGCTGTTGGGCATGTGCTCGCTCTCGACGGTGTACGCCGACACCGAGGACGCTGCCGACCTGTTCAGCCGCGTCGAGGCGGTCCCACGCGAGTTCGTGCTCGGCGCGCTGCAGAAGCGCAAGACCTGGACCGGCCCGGCCGAATACGTGAAAGCCATCGACGATTTGCCGCTGGGCCCGAATATCGCGTCGCTGCTGGGACATTCGGATCTGCGTGCCTCGGTTCTCGGTCTGGACCGGGCCACCACCCGCGGCGTCATCCCCACCGATGCCGAATTGGAAACCATGGCGGCCAAACTCGACGAGGCGCTGGAAGCGGGCATGCTCGGCATGTCGGGAATGGATGCCGCGATCGACAAGCTCGACGGTGATCGGTTCCGGTCCCGTGCGCTCCCATCCACATTCGCCACCTGGCGGGAACGCCGGCGTCTGATCAAGGTGCTGCGCAAGCGTGGCCGGATGTTGCAGAGCGCGCCGAATGTGGCCAAAGCTCAAGAGGCGCTGAACTTCTTCCTGGAGAGCAGCGGCCTGTTCGGCCGCCGCCGCGGCGTCAAGATGAGCCTGCTGGTCTCCGCCGACGCCAAGTCCTCACCAGGCGCGGTGCATGTCATCGGGCCGGGCACCCGGCTACTCAACCGGATCCTCGGCGCCAAGGTGCGGTTCCAGCACCTGCCGGTGCCGTTCGAATTGTATTCCGACGGAATCGATCTGCCGGTCTTCGAGGAGTTCGGGGCCGGCACGGCCGCGCTGCACCTCAAGGATCAACTCGAGCGCAACACGCTGCTCGCCGACCCGGAGTATCGTCGCCGGTTCCGCAGGTCGTTCGATCGGCGCAAGCTCGGTCCGACGTTGTGGCACCGCGACTTCCACGACGCCACCATCGTCGAATGCCCGGATGAAACCTTGATCGGCAAGAGCTTCGGGCAGATCGCCGATGAGCGGGGAATCCACCCACTCGACGCCTTCCTCGACGTGTTGGTCGACAACGGTGAACGCAACGTGCGCTGGACGACGATCGTGGCGAACGACCGGCCCAAGTACCTGGACAAGCTGGCCAAGGATCCGTCGGTGCACATGGGCTTCTCGGATGCCGGTGCGCACCTGCGCAACATGGCGTTCTACAACTACCCGCTGCGGTTGCTCAAGCGGGTTCGTGACGCGCAGTTGGCCGGACGTCCGTTCCTGACCACTGAGCACGCCGTACACCGGCTGACCGCCGAGGTGGCCGACTGGTTCGGGGTCCCGGCGGGCACCTTGCGCGAAGGGGACCGGGCCGATTTCGTGGTGGTCGATCCGGCCGGCCTCAATGGCGATGTCGACGCCTATCACGAGGAAACGGTCCCCTTCTACGGCGGCCTGAGCCGCATGGTGAACCGCAACGACGACGCCGTCGTCGCCACCGCCGTCAACGGCGCCGTGGTGTTCCGCAACGGTGAATTCCGTGACGGTTACGGCGAGTCGGTGAAGTCGGGACGTTACCTGCGGGCTGGTGCCGAGCACCTGGACCACGCTGCGGTCTGAGATGGCCAGAACCCAGCAGCAGCGCCGCGAGGAGACCATGGCGCGCCTGATCGACGCCGGCATCGACACCATCATCGAGGTCGGCTACGCCAAGGCTTCAGCGGCGGTGATCGCCAAGCGGGCCAAGGTTTCCGACGGCGCGCTGTTCCGGCATTTCCCGACGATGAGCGACTTCATGGCGGCCACCGCGCGGGAGGTGGCGCGCCGGCAACTGGAGTTGGGCAGCAAGCTGGGTGCGAATATCTCTGCCGATCAGCCGGCGCTTCCGGCGGTGCTGGCGATCCTGCGCGACATCGCGGGCAGTGAAACCAACACCGTGTGGCACGAACTGTTGATGGCGGCGCGTACCGATGAAAAGCTGCGCGGCCCACTGCAGGCGGTGCTTACCGAGTACATCCACAACATCTACGAAACCGCCAAGCACGGGCCCGGCATGGACCAGATCCCCGAGGATGTTTTCGCCGTCCTGCTGACCGTCGTGCTCAACACGTTCGACGGCGCCGCCATGGTGCGCCGCGTGCTGCCGATGCCGGAACTCGAGGACGCCCGGATCGCGATGTTGGCGCAGTTTGCTCAGTCGCTAACTTCCGGTCAGTTCGGCGGCGTCGCTACCGTCCCAGAACGGTGAGAGTCCCGTCCATGCCTGGGTATCGCTGAAAGACAACAAGTTCCGCGCCGCCTCGGTCAACGGATGGTCTTCGCCGACGATGGTCGTGCTGTCTTTGACCAGCCGTCGGGCCCGCTGACCGGCCGAACCGAATTCGTGTCCGGCCCACAGGCACCATGCGAGGTAGTAGCGCCACAGCAACGTCTGGTGTGCATCGTTACCTGCGCTCCGGGCGCACTGAGACAACGCTTTTTTCGCGGTCAGAACGCATTCGAAGAAATGCGCTTGCTCGGACTCTTCCTCGTCTGCGGCATCAGCCGCCCTGCTCTCGGCTTCGGCGTCGGGGCAGTGTGGGTCGTCGCTCTGCTCTTGGAACTCCAGGCTGTAGGCGATATCGCGGGTCGCCTCCAGCCGGTCTTGCCACTCCGTGCGTGCTGCGGCCCGCTTGTCCAGAGCCGACAGGGTCAATGGATCTGCATCGCCTCGTCCACGGGCGAGATCCTCTGCGAGAACCTCCCATTCCGAAATACGCTCCATCGTGTTGTCAGCTGATTCCGGGGTCCACAGTGCTCGGGTGTACCGGGCCGTCAACGTGGTGGGATCGTCGTGACCGAGCACTTTCTCCAGCACCGGGATCAGGTCGTCGAGGTCGGTGAGGGTCTTCGCGGTAACCCCCATCGCCTCACCGTGCCAGCTCACTTGCGCCAGTCGCGCCGCCAACGTTTCGGGATGGAGCTCACCGAGGAGGCGGACTCGGTGCTGGTGCACTACCAACGCCTCCATACTCGCACCGTACGGATCGCCGAGATCGCGACGGGCCAACGCCGCCCCGTATGCTGCGGCGAGCGTCAGCGGGTGGCGTGCGCCGAAGGCGCGAGTGTCGGCACCGCACAGGTGAACCCATCGCAGCAGGCGATCGGCCGGATCTGTTGCGCTATCGTCGATTGCGGCCAGGGTGTGCTGCGCCCACAAGGTATCGCGGTGCTCGGGACCGAGGACGCGCCTCATTGTCGGGAGCAGGTCACGGATGGCTTCAACGGCCCCCGCTTCGCCGAGCTCGTATCGCCAACTGACGACGAGCCACGCCACCGCGAGCGTGTCCGGATGATCGTTGCCGAGGGTGGTGCGTCGGGCTTCGTGAACCTCGATGGCATTGCGCAGTGCCCCGCGCAGATCGCCTGCGTTTTGGCGGGCGGCCGCAACAGCCAGCAGCGCGTTCAGCGACGCCGGGTCGTCAGTAGTGCCGGATGGCTCGTCATTCATCTTCTGAGGCGGCCGGCACCCGGACGTTCTGCAGTGCCACCGCTCGGGCCAGCCGGGCGTAGCGCAACTCGAGATCTTTGATGCGCAGGTAGGTCGATATCGTGACGAACACGAACGCGATGATGAGCATGTACTCCATCAGGTCCGTACCCCGGTCCACGCCAAGCCAATTGGCCACCACAGTGGTGTCGTCGGGACGCAGGATCGCATAGATGCCCGTCGCGACGAACAGTACGAAGCCGACCTTCACCCACGCCTTGGACCGGGCGCTGCGCCGTGACCCCAGCAGGTACGCCAACAGCACCAGCACTGCGATGATCAGCAGCGCCTGAATCCAGTTCATCGGGACAGCCTCCTGCGCAACAACCCGTCGAAGACGATGTTCACGCCGTTGAGCAACGGCTGGCCTTTGGATTTCGAGTAGTCGGTGTAGAGGATCTCGACGGGCTCCTCGACAACGCGCCAACGCTTTTCGTATGCCACCGCGATGAACTCCCCGGCGTGGCTCATCCCGTTCATGGTCAGATCGAGCTCGTCGGCGACCACCTTGTCGAACACCCGCAGACCGTTGTGCGCGTCGGTGAGCCCGAGCGCACGACTGCGCGGGCTGAGGAAGGCGGCGGTACGCAGGATGATCCGCTTCACCAGTGGCGTGTGCGTCACGGCGTGGGCGTCGCGGTCGGCGAAGCGGGTGCCCACCACGAGGTTCGCGCCCTCGGCGTCGAGACGGTCGATCATCCGCACCACGTCTTTGACCTGGTGCTGTCCGTCGGCGTCGAAGGTGGCGAACACCCGGGCCCCGGGACGGCTCCGCGCATATTCGATACCGGTCTGGATGGCAGCGCCCTGGCCCAGATTCACCGGATGCGGGACGACGTGTGCGCCGGCGCGTAGCGCCAGGCGGGCGGTGTCGTCACGACTGCCGTCGTCGACACAGACGACGTTAGGGAAAACCGAGCGCACGTCGGTGATGACGTCGCCGATGATGCTCGCCTCGTTGAAGGCGGGAATGATGACCCAAACGTCGTGAAAGCGCATGTCGATGGGCACCAAACTACACTGCGGTCCCATGTCGCGGCCGGAGCCGCTCCGCGATCACCCAGCAGCCCTCCGCGCCAGCGCGCCCAGGTGAACCACGATTCCCACCAGCGGTCCGCACAGCAGCGCGATGATGGTCCGTTCCTCCAGCCCCACCGGCAACAGCAGCAGCGCCACCGCGGCCACGGTCGCGATGATCCAGCCCGTCGCATACGCGCGGTGCAAAGCGGCCGCGACGGTGGCGGCGCCGGTCAGCGTCAGCATCGCGATGGCCACGGCAGCCCCGGTCAGCCAGGCCAGCAGCGCACCGCCGGCCTGGTAATCGTCGCCGAACCCGACGCGCAGCAACCACGGGCCGAGCAGTCCGGCCGCCACGATCCCGATGGCGCCGAGCGCGGCCACCACGGCGGCGGGCGCCACCAGCGCGCGCAGCCGTTTGTCACGCTGGTCGACGAAGTGGGCGATGAGGTTGCCTTGCATCGCGGTCAATGGGACCAGCAGTGGGGCGCGGGTCAGCGTGACGGCCAGGATCACCACGCCGCCGGTGGCGCCGAGTTCGCCCGAGGTGGCCTTGAGCAGCACCGGGAATCCCATCACCAGGATCGCGCTGGCGCCGGCGGCGGCGATGGAATGCCCGGCCCCGCGCAGGAAGGTGCCGGGGCTGCCGGCGGTGAGCAGGCCGGCCGCGAGCCGCGCGGCCGGTGCCGCGATCAGCATGATCAGCCAGGCCACGGCTCCGGCGACGGTGGCCCACAGAAACCCGGCCAGTCCCCAGCCCAACACGAAAGTGGCCGCCGCGACCGCCACCCGGATCCCGGCGTCGGTGACCATCAGGGCCCCGTACTCGGTCCACCGGTTCACCCCGGCGAGCATGCCGAGCAGTGTGGCGTGCAGGCAGAACCCGGCCAGCCCGACGCTGAGCAGCGCCACGCTCAACACCCGCGATTCGGCGAACACGTGCGAACTCCACAGCAGCGAGCTGGCCGCGATCACCACGGCGGCGACGACGCCGACGAGTGCGGCGATCCGCATCGGGTGAGTGGTGGGCTCGCCGCTGAGATCCCGGTGGCGGGCCCCGCGCACCTCACGGGTGGCCTCTTGCAACAGACCGTTGGCGGCGCCGGTCACCAGCCCGAAGGCGCCCCAGAACACGCTGAAGATCGAGAAGCCGGCCGGCTCCAAGTCCCGCGCGGCCAGGTACAGCACGGCGTACCCGCACACCGCGCTGATCGCGGTCGCCGCGCCGACGCGGGCGACGCTGCTGCGCGTGATGGGGCCTGTCGATGAGCCGCTTGCGCGAAGAGCATCGAAATCCGATGAGCCGCTTGCGCGAAGAGCATCGAAACCGGGGGTCCCGCCGCCGTCGGTCACAGCGCCGGCAGCTCTTTCGAATACAGCCAGGCCTGCCACAGTGGCTGCAAGGGCTCGTCGGTGTAGCCGGCGGCCAGCCCGGTGAAATCGTCGGTGAAGGCGGTGCTGTGCCGGTAGCGGGTGGTCCAATCTTGTAGCAGTGCAAAGAATTTCGCGTCGCCGATGCGGGTGCGCAGCACATGCAGGGTCAGCGCGCCACGTTTGTACACCCGGTCGTCGAACATGTCCTCGGGCCCCGGATCGGACAGCAGCAGATCCTGCGGTTGGTCCTGCAGCCGCGCGTGATAGTGCTGGGCCCATTGTGCCGCGCTGCGGCCCCCGCTGTGTTCGGACCACAGCCACTCCGCGTAGCAGGCGAAGCCCTCGTGCAGCCAGATGTCCCGCCAGCGCCGCGCGGTCACCGAATTGCCGAACCACTGGTGGGCCAGTTCGTGGGCGATCAACCGCTCGGCGCCGCGATGCCCATCGCAATGATTGGCCCCGAAGATCGAGATGCCCTGCGCCTCCAGCGGAATCTCCAGATCGTCGTCGGTCACCACCACGGTGTAACCGCTGGCCACCGGGTACGGGCCGAACAGCTTGATGAACAACTTCATCATCTGCGGCTGGCGTTCGAAATCGTGCTCGAAGTTGCGGCGCAGCCGGGGCGGCAGGACCGCATGCATCGGCACCGGTGATTTGGTCAGCCGCTGGTTCTCGTACATGCCGATCTGCAGCGTCATCAGATAGCTCGATGTCGGTTCGGGTTGCTCGTAGGTCCACACCGTGTGCCCGGCGCGGGCTTTGCGGGAGAGCAACTCGCCATTGGCCAGCGCGTAATACGGGCTGTCGGTGCTGATCTGGATGCGGTAGCTGGCCTTCGAGCTGGGGTGGTCGTCGCAGGGGAACCAGGAGGCGGCCCCGTTGGGCTGACCGGCCACCAGGGCCCCGTTCGACAGTTCCTCGAAACCGACGTCACCCCAATAGGTTTCGATGGGGCGCGGGTTTCCGTTGTAGCGGACGACGACGGTCATCGCGGCCCCGGCCGGCAACGCCGATCCCAGCGTGATCGACAGCTTGCCGCCGCTGGCCCGGTACTGGGCGGGCCGACGGCCGTTCACCGAAACCCGGGACACCGACAGCGCATCGGACAGGTCCAGGGTGAAGGTGCGCAGCGCGGCCAGGGTGACCGCCGTGATGGTCGCCGACCCGGCCAGCCGGTTGATCGCCACCTTGTACTCGAGCTCGAGCTCGTAGCGCGACACCCGGTACCCGAAATTGCCGTTGCGCGGCAGATACGGGTCGATCACGGGCGTGGACGTCACCTTCTTGGCAGCTTTCTTCGATCGGGTCACGCGGCGGGGTTTTCCGTCCGCTTGGCCTCGGCCGTTTTTGCGGTGCGTTTCTTGCCAAACATGTTCCACGGGGCGATCGGGTTGCCTTGCCAGCGGGTGGACGGCGGCACCTCGTCGCCACGCATGACCAGCGAGCCCGGCCCGACGGTGGACCCGGCGCCTAGCCGGGCCGCGGGCAGCGCCACGCAGTGGGGTCCCAACGTCGCACCCTCTTCGAGCACCACGCTGTCCAGCCGCATGATGCGGTCGTGGAACAGATGGGTCTGCACCACGCAGCCGCGGTTGACGGTGGCGCCGGCCTCGAGTGTCACCAGATCGGCTTCCGGCAGCCAGTAGGTTTCACACCACACGCCGCGGCCGATCGAGGCGCCCAGGCCACGCAGCCACAGGTTCATCACCGGTGTGCCGCTGGCCGCCCGGGCGAACCAGGGCGCGGCGACGGTTTCGACGAACGTGTCCGACACCTCGTTGCGCCAGACGAAGGACGACCACAGCGGACGCTCGACCGCGCGAATCCGGCCGAGGACCAACCATTTCGCGATCACCGCGATGATGCCGGCCACGGCCCCGGCAACCAACAGCACCAGGCCGCCGGTCAGCGCCGCCCACAGGAAACCGAACTGGAGCGTCACGGCCTGCAACACGCCCAGCACGGCGACACCGATGGCAAAGGTGATGATCACCGGGATCAGCCGGCAGGTCTCGACCGCCGAGCGCATGACCTTCAGCCGCAGTGACGGATGGAAAGTGCGCAGCGCATCGGCGGCGGTGGCGTTGCGGCGCAACCGAACCGGCGGGCTACCCAACCAGGACGAGCCGGCCTTCGCCTTGTGCGGGGTGGCCGAGAGCACCGCCACCAGGCCGTCGTCGGGCACCTTGCGGCCGGGTTGGGTGATGCCCGAGTTGCCGAGGAAGGCGCGCTTGCCGATGGTGGCCTTGGCGACGTGAATCCACCCGCCGCCCAGCTCATAGGACGCCACCATGGTGTCGTCGGCCAGGAAAGCCCCGTCCTGCACCTCGGTGAACTTCGGCGTGAACAGCGCCGTCGAGATCTCGGTGTCCCGACCGACTTTCGCGCCGAGCAGCCGCAACCACCACGGGGTGAACAGGCTGGCGTAGATCGGAAACAGGTAATGGCGGGCCGCGTCCATCAGGCGTTCGGTCATCCACAACTGCCAGCCCACGCGGCTGCGCACCGGGTGATAACCCTCGGACAGCTTGACCGACAGGATTCGTACCCCGATCACAGTGAGCACCGCGTAGACCAACATCGCGACCAGCGCGGCGGCCGGGGTCCAGGCCAGTGCGGGCAGCAGCGCGTCGCTCGGTGAGGCGGTGTCGTGCACGCCCCAGACGACCACCGCCAGGCCCGCGGCCAACGCGGCCAGCGGCAGACCGGCCAGCAACATCGAGGACACCCCGTACACCCCGACCCACAACGGCGCACGAGGCGGCCGGTGATCCGGCCAGGGGTGGCGGGCCTTACCGGATTTCACGGCCGGTGAGCCCTTCCAGAACTGGCCGTTCTTGACCTTGCCCACCACCGCCGAGCCCGGCGCGACATCGGCGTTCTTGCCGACGGTCGCTCCCGGAAGCAGCGTGGTGCGGGCGCCGATCGTGGCGTCGTTGCCGATCGACACCGGCCCGACGTGGAACACGTCGCCGTCGATCCAGTGCCCGCTCAGGTCCACCTCGGGTTCGACGGAGGCGCGATGGCCGATCTTGAGCATGCCGGTCACCGGCGGTGCAGAGTGCATGTCGACGCCCTTGCCCACGCTGTTGCCCAGGGCGCGGGCGTAGTAGACCATCCACGGTGCGCCGGCCAGGTTCTCCGCACCGCTGGCCTCGGCCAGTCGTTCGGCGATCCACACCCGAAGGTGCACCGCGCCACCGCGTCGGTACGTGCCGGGCTCAAGGCCACCCAGCAGCATCCGGGCGAACAACACCGCGATGCCCATCCGGCCCAGCGGCGTGACGAACAGTACGAACCCGGCCAGCACCCACCACCAGCTGAGCGGATGAGCCCATGACACCAGGCCCGTCACGGCGGCGATGTTGTTCAGCAACGCCAGCCAGACCACCCATTGCATGCCGGTGAGGGTGGCCAGCGGCAGTGACAACGCGACCTGCGCGGCCTGGGTCAGCACCGGGGTCGGTTTGACCCGCCGGGAAGTGATCTGCGGCGGCGGTTTGAGCTCGTCGAGGTAGCCGGCCAGGGAACCCAGTCGCGGGTGGTCGTAGAGATCGGCGACGGTCACCAGTGGATAGCGTTGGCGCAGCGCGGCCACCAGCTGTGCCGCGGCCAGCGAGCCGCCGCCCAGGGCGATGAAATCGGCCTCCGGCCCGTCGACCGGCGTGCCGAGGACATCCCGCCACAACCCGGCCAGCCAACCCGTCGTGCCGGTGAGTTCGGTGCCGTCGGGTTCGTCGTCGCCCGGCGGCGGCCATGGCAATGCATTGCGGTCGACCTTGCCGGAGGTGCGGGTCGGCAGCTCGTCGAGCAGCACGAGCCGCGGCACCAGGGCGGCGGGCAGTGACTCCGACAGCGCCGCGCGGGCCGCGGCCAGATCGAAGGACGGGTCCGTACTCGCGATGTAGCCGACCAGTAGCGGGGTGCCGCTGGCGGTCTTGCGCACCGCGGCCGCGCCGCCACTCACCCCGGGCAGGTTGACCAGGGCGGTGTCCACCTCACCCAGCTCGATGCGGCGGCCACCGACCTTGACCTGGTCGTCGGCGCGGCCCTGGAAGTAGAGGCCGTCGGCCTCCAGACGCACCAGGTCGCCGCTGCGGTAGGCGCGGCTCCAGCCCAGCGTCGGCATAGCCGCGTACTTCTCGGCGTCCTTGTCGGGATCGAGGTAGCGGGCCAGACCCACCCCGCCGATCACCAGTTCGCCCACCTCACCTAGTCCGACCGGAAGGCCCTCGGCGTTCACCACGGCCAGATCCCATCCCGCCAGCGGCAGGCCGATGCTGACCGGACCCTGTCCGTCCAGCTTCGCGGCGCAGGCCACCACGGTGGCCTCGGTGGGGCCGTAGGTGTTCCACACCTCGCGGCCGGCACCGTCTTCCCCGGATGCGAGCCGAGCCGCCAGTTCAGGTGGACAGGCCTCGCCGCCGAAGATCAACAGCCGCACCGCTTCCAGTGCCTCGGCGGGCCACAGGGCGGCCAGCGTCGGGACTGTGGAGACCACGGTGATGTCCCGGCTGACCAGCCACGGGCCCAGGTCCATCCCGCTGCGCACCAACGACCGTGGCGCCGGTACCAGGCAGGCGCCGTGCCGCCAGGCCAGCCACATCTCCTCGCACGACGCGTCGAACGCCACCGACAGACCGGCCAGGACCCGGTCGCCCGGACCAATCGGGTTGTCCGGCAAGAACAACTGCGCCTCGGCGTCGACGAATGCGGCCGCGCTGCGATGGGTGACGGCAACGCCTTTCGGGGTGCCCGTCGATCCGGACGTGAAGATGATCCAGGCGTCGTCGCGTCCCAGCGGCGCGGCGGCGCGCCACCCGCGCGAGGAGCCCGGCCCGCGGGTCAGGCCGGCTTCGGTGATCACCCCGACCACGTTGGCCTCGCCGAACACCAACGCGGCGCGCTCGTCGGGATCGTCGGCGTCCACCGGGACGTAGGCAGCGCCGCAGGCCAGCACCGACAGGATGGCCACGTAGAGCGCGTAACTGCCCGACGGCATCCGGACCCCGATCCGGTCACCCCGGCCGATCCCGCGGGCGGCCAGCCAGGCCACGCTGTCGTTGATGTCGGCGATCAGCTCCGAGTAGGTGAGCTGGACGGTGCCGTCGTCGAGAGCCGGTGCGTCCGGAAAACGGGCAGCGGTCTCGTGCAGGATGTCGATGAGCGTGCGGGGCGCGGGGGCCAGTGGGGATAGCGCGTACTGCGGCGGAATCTCGTAGTCACCGGCGGCTGCTGTCACGGGTACAAACCTACTAAGCCGCCGGCGGGTCGGCCCATTACCCGGCCGCGGGTCGGGGCGGCGTGCCGGTCCGATTTCGGTTGGCCGGTGATGTCAGGCAGACTGGTCGGCGGAGGGGAGTATTCCTTCGCTGCGATGTCGTCATCACGTCGGTCGTCAATTGATCGATCGGTGTCGCGGGCCGGTGCGTGTTTCCGGTGGAAGAGACCTCCGGCGCTTTGACGACCGGAGGATTCTCGATGCAGGTAACACAGCTGGAATGGATCATCACCCTCGCCGTGACGATCGCAGTTCTGCTGTTCGACGTCGTGGTGATCGGGCGACGCCCACACGAACCCACCACCCGCGAGACCGCCACCTATCTGTCGATCTACATCGGCATGGCGGTGGCGTTCGGCATCTGGGTGTGGGTGTTCCACGGCAACCAGTTCGGGCTCGAGTTCTTCGCCGGCTGGCTCACCGAATATTCACTCTCGGTGGACAACCTGTTCATCTTCTTGATCATCATGGCCAGCTTCAAGGTGCCGCGGATCTACCAGCAGCAGGCCCTGCTGGTCGGCATCATCCTGGCGTTGATCTTCCGCGGCATCTTCATCGCGCTGGGCGCGGTCGCCATCAACCAGTTCTCCTGGGTGTTCTACATCTTCGGCGCGTTCCTGGTGTACACCGCGATCAACCTGGTCCGCGATACCGACCATGACGACGACGGCGACAACGGCGTGGTGCGTTTCGCCCGCAAGCACCTGCGCACCACCGACCAGTGGGACGGCCTGAAGCTGTGGATCAAGGAAGGCGGCGCGAATGGCACGAAATTAATGACGCCGATGTTCCTGGTGATCGTGGCGCTGGGCACCACCGACCTGCTGTTCGCGCTGGACTCGATCCCGGCGATCTACGGGCTGACCCGGGAGCCCTACCTGGTGTTCACCGCCAACGTGTTCGCGCTCATGGGTCTGCGGCAGCTGTACTTCCTGCTCGGTGACCTGCTCAAGCGCCTGGTGTACCTGTCGCAGGGGCTGGCGTTCATCCTGGCCTTCATCGGCGTCAAACTCGTGCTGCACGCACTGCACGAGAACGAGCTGCCGTTCATCAACGGCGGCGAGCCGGTGCACGTGCCGGAGATCCCGACCCTGGCCAGCCTCGGGGTGATCGTGGTGACGCTGGCGATCACCACTGTCGCGAGCCTGTACAAGACCCGGGTGCGCGACGTCCGGTAGTCCTTTGAACTTCCGCTGAGCACAACCATGGGCCGACGCCCGGCGGTGGCCTAGCGTCGCCGGAGTGCGGATATTTGTGGTGGAAGCAGGGGACTGGACCGAGCTGACCGACGGCGGCCGGCCCACGACACGGATCTCGGCGCCCGATCTGGCCCAGGCGCGCCGGCTCTCGTCCGGCCTCAAATCGGAGGACGACGCCGTCTCGGTGATCTTGGACGTGTCCGTCGCGGTGGCCGCGGATTACCGCTCGGCCCGCTGCAGTCTCACGGTGGCGGGTTCGGACGACGGTTCAGCGCCCGGTGTGCGGTACGTCGGGACGATTGACGGGTTGACCGGGTTGATCGCCGACATCGAGGCGGCCGGCGTGGCCGACGGCGTCACACTGATCCCGACCGGCCCGGATCCCGATCCGCGGGGGCTCGGCGGCGACGTGTTGCGACGCCTGCGCCTGCGCTCTGCGGCCCGCGCGTCGTGATCTTGGATGGGCGGATTGAGAATTGACGTCTGCGCATAGGTATTCTCAATCACGTCGTCACTAAAGCAGAGGTCAGCGCGACCGGGGTGGCCTCAGTGAGTAAGGACGTGATCCCATGCGCGCGGAACAGCCGTACCCTTCTGCGACCCTCGCCGGCTTCGGCCCGCGAGCAGGCGGGCGCCGCTTGTCGTTGTTGTTGGTCGAGGACGACCGCGGCGACGCATTGTTGGTCGAAGAACAGATCGCCGATGTCGCCGACACCGCCGACATCGACCTGATGTGGGTGCAGTCCATGGCATCTGCCGAGCAGGCGATCGTCGAGTCCCGCCCGGACTGCGTACTGCTGGACCTGAATCTGCCTGACGCCGAGGGCATTGACGCCCTGCACCGGCTGGGCCGGCTCGACCCCACGGTTCCGATCATCGTGCTCACCGGTTTGAACGACGAGCACTTCGGTGTCTCGGCGGTCGCCTCGGGCGCACAGGACTACCTCGTCAAGGGCCGGGTCGATCCGGAGATGCTGCGCCGGGCCGTGGTGTATTCGATCGAACGCAAACGCGCCGAGCTCACGGCGGTGGACCTGCACGCCAGCCAGCTGCGTGAGCGCGAAAACGCCCGGCTTGAGCGGGGTCTGCTGCCCTCGGCGTTGCTCTTGGAGGATCCGGGTGTCGAGGTCGTCACCCAATCCCTGCCGAGCCGGCGAGATGCCTTGTTGGGCGGGGATTTCTACGACATCGTGCAGACGTCCGACGGGACCGTCCACGTGATGATGGGCGACGTGGCGGGCCACGGACCCGACGAGGCCGCACTCGGGGTGGCGCTGCGCATCGGTTGGCGGGCACTGACATTCGCCGGGCTTCGGGGTAACGCGCGGATGCGGCAACTGGACCGAGTTCTGACCACCGAACGCCCCGGACCCGGAATCTTCGCCACGCTGCTCAGCGTGGCGCTGGATCCCGAGACCGGGCAGTATGACGTCGTCCGCGCCGGCCATCCCGGTCTGTTGGTACACGCACCGGGCACGGTGGAATGGATCGAGCCCACGGCCGGTTCCGCGCTGGGCCTGGGTGCCAGCGAGTGGCCGGTCGACCGATTGGAACTGCCGAAAGGACACGGCCTGGTGTTGCTCACCGACGGATTGTTCGAGGGTCATGCCGGGCCCGGCGGCCGCCGTCTCGGTGAACAGGGCCTTCTCGAGCTGGCGAGAACACAGGCGGCCCGGCCCGGTCGTGAGTTCGTCGGTGCGCTGATCGCCGAAGTCGAATCCCGCGCCCGTCCGTACGGGGGCCTCAGTGACGACATCGCGATGATCAGAGTGGAACGCTCACTGCGATGAGACTGACGGTGCAAGGTTGGCAGAACCTACTCGTGTTCGCGATGTGCGTGATCGTGCTGGCCGGCGCGATCGCCGGGATCAGCCTGGTGAGCCGCACTGATGCGGTGTCCCGTGAACTGATCGACAACATCCAGCCCGCCCGGGTGGCCGCCTACCAGCTGCAGGCGGCGCTGCGGGATCAGGAGACGGCCGTGCGGGGCTACGCCATCGCCGCCGACCCCCGATTCCTCGACCCGTACGGCGATGGACAGCGGGCCGAATCCGAGGCCGCCGCCGAGATGCGGGGCTACCTGGCCGGCCACGATCATCTGTTGACCGATCTGGATGTGATCGAAAAGGCCGCTGCGGCCTGGCGGTCCACCTATGCCGAGCCGCTGATCGCCAGTGTCAGAGTGGGCGACCCCGCGATCGTGGACGCCAGTACCGCAGATCGCGGGAAGGCGGAATTCGACCGGCTGCGTGGGTTGTTCGACATTCAGAACGACAACCTGGGCAAGGCCAGGCAAGCCAGTGTCGATGAGATGAGCCATGTCCGGCAATGGCGGGACAAGGTCGTGATCGCCATGATCGTGGCCTTCTTCGCCGTGGCGATCCTGATGACCATCCTGGTGCACAGCGCGGTCACCGGGCCGCTGGCCGCGTTGGCCGCCTCGTGCCGCAGGATCACCGAGGGCCACTTCTCCGAGCGCATTGCGGTGAAGGGCCCCAAAGATATTCGTGCCATCGCCGCCGACGTCGAGGACATGCGGCAGCGGGTGGTCGAGGAACTCGAGGCCTCGCGGTCGGCGCAGGAGGCCCTGGATCAGCAAGCCGACGAATTGCGCCGCTCCAACGCCGAACTGGAGCAGTTCGCCTACGTGGCGTCGCACGATCTGCAGGAGCCGCTGCGCAAGGTCGCCTCGTTCTGCCAGCTGCTGGAGAAACGCTACGGCGACAAACTCGACGAGCGGGGCGCCGAGTACATCGGATTCGCCGTCGACGGTGCCAAGCGCATGCAGGTCCTCATCAACGACCTGCTGACGTTCTCCCGGGTGGGCCGGCTCAACGCCACACACACCGAGGTGAACCTCAACGACGCGCTCGACGTGGCGCTGAACAACCTGACCGCCGGGATCGAGGAGTCCGGCGCGCAAATCGAGCGACCCGCCGAGCCGCTACCCGAGATCGACGGCGACCCCACGCTGATGGCGATGCTGTGGCAGAACCTGATCGGCAACGCGGTGAAGTTCCGCCGCGACGGTGCGACGCCGCGGATCGTCATCGAATGCGCCGAAGGTACCGGTGAATTCGCCGATCAGTGGGTACTCAGTGTCTCGGACAACGGGATCGGCATCGCCGACGAGTTCGTGGACAAGGTTTTCGTGATTTTTCAGCGTCTGCACGGTCGAGATGCCTTCACCGGCACCGGCATCGGACTCGCGCTGTGTAAGAAGATCGTCGAGCACCACGGCGGGTCGATCTGGATCGACACGTCCTACACCGGCGGCACCCGGTTCATGTTCACCCTGCCCGTCACACCGACGACGGTGCCCAACGCTGTTCTGCAACCCCAGCTGGAAGGAAGCCCTGAATGACCTCATCGGAAAGCCGCGCCATCGACATCCTGTTGGTCGAGGATGACCCGGGTGACGAACTGATCACCCGGGAAGCGTTCGAACACAACAAGATCAAGAACAACCTGCATGTGGCGCGCGACGGTGAGGAAGGGCTCGACTTCCTGTATCGGCGGGGTGCTTTCGAAGATGCGCCGCGGCCGGACCTGATCCTGCTGGATCTCAACCTGCCCAAATACGACGGCCGCCAGCTGTTGGAGAAGATCAAGTCCGACGCCGACCTGTGCCACATCCCGATCGTGGTGCTCACCACGTCATCGGCCGAAGAGGACATCCTGCGTAGCTACAAGCTGCACGCGAATGCCTACGTCACCAAGCCTGTCGACCTGGACCAGTTCATGAGTGCGGTCCGCCAGATCGACGAGTTCTTCGTTCAGGTGGTGCGGCTTCCGCAGTTCTGACGGATGTGATCCCACTGCAGGCGCACCTTGGTGCCTGAGTGGTTCGAGTCGATCACAGCCCGGTCGGTGAGCGCGCGCATCAGCGGGATGCCGCGGCCCCGCGCCGGGTTCTTGTGGTCGGTCTCGGCGATCCGCCACTGACCCTCATCGGCGACGGTGACCGTCAGTACAGCTGTGTCCTCGTCATAGTCGGCCTCGACGTGCATCGCACCGGGCGCCGGGGCGTTGACGTAGGCGAACTCCGCGGCGTTGGCCAGGGCCTCGTTCACGGCCAGCACGACGTCGCTGGCCTTGGTCGGGTCGAGATCGAGGTGCGTGCTCAGCCAGCTGGAGAACTCACGGCGTATCAGCGCCGCGGTTTCTGCTGCGGCGGTGACGTTTTTCGTGAAGTGTGCTGTCTGGCCTGCGTCTGTCATGTCGACCTGCTGGCTACCCCGTTTTCGCCGGTCTTATGTCTTCAATGCGGCCAAAGCCTCGTCGAGCGTCGCGAAAAGATCTACGACTTCGGCGATTCCGACCAATTTGAGCGGGCGGCTGGTGGCCGGGCCGTCGGCGACGACGGCGAACCGCACAGCGTCGCCCAGTTCTTCCCGTGCGGCAACCAACACTCCCATCCCGGCCGATGCCAGGAATTCCACGGCACTCAAATCGACAACCACGGCCGACGGCGAGCTCTTGGCGGCAGCACCGATCGCCTCTTCGAGTTTGGGTGCGGTGAGCATGTCGACCGTGCCGGCCACTGCCACCACACTCACCTCTCCGACGCGGCTCTCTTCCACCGAGCAGCTTGCCGGGTCCGGTTGGCTATTCATCGTCACCTCCGACGTGATCCGTGCGCCTCTGGAGACGTCGACAAATACTAGCGGGGTGTCGCCCTTCTGCCACTGTGGGCCCAGACGAATCACCGACGGACCGCGCTCCACCTGCTCCATCAGCCCACGTGGTGACGGTCGGCAGTGCGATGCTGGAGGTTCCACTCCTAGGAGGCGGGGCCATGGCACCTTCACGCAGCTACCGGCTTCTCCAGATCGCGCTCGTCGTGTTCGGCGCGGTGATGATCCTGCTCTATCCGCTGGCCGTGGTGTGGCCGGCCGGGTGGGCCTGGCATCACGGCGCACCGTACGAGTCCGACTACTTCATGATGATCGTCGGGTTGTACGTGACGCTCGGGCTGTTTCTCTGGAACGCGGCGCGACGGCTTGCGGCCAACCTCAGCCTGATCTGGTTCACGGTCGCATCGAGCGTCGTGCATGCGGCCATCATGGCCGTGCAGTCCTTCGGCAGCGGCCACCACATGGGCCACCTGTTGGGCGACGTTCCGGCGCTGCTGCTGGCCGCCGTGGTGCTGTCGGTGCTGGTCCGGACCTCCGGCGTCGGCGCGCATGACTCGGCACGACCAGGTACGTGAAGCCTAGGTACGTGATGCCGCGGGCAACGGCACCGGCGTCACCAGTTCTCCGGATTCGAGGAACTTGTCCAGGTTGGCCAGGGTCAGTGCCTCCATGGCGGCCCGGGTCTCCACCGTCCCGCTCCCGACGTGGGGCAGCAACACCACGTTGTCCAGGCCCAGCAGCGCCTCGGGCACGTGGGGTTCGTCGGTGAACACGTCGAGCCCGGCGCCGGCCAGCCGGCCGTCGGTCAGTGCCTCGACGAGCGCCTGTTCGTCGACGATGCTGCCGCGGGCGATGTTGATCAGGTAGCCGTCGGGTCCCAGCGCGTCGAGCACCTTCCGGTCGACGAGGTGGCGTGTCCCGCTGCCGCCCGCCGCGGCGATGATCAGGACGTCGACCTGGCGCGCCAACTCGACGGCGGACGAAACATAGGGATAAGGGGAGTCGGTGACCACACGCCGGTTGTGATAACTGATCGGGCAGCCGAAGGCGACCAACCGGGTGGCGATCGCCTGGCCGATCCGACCCAGCCCGATGATGCCCACGCGCGAGCCCGAAACCTTGTGGGTCAGCGGATAATTACCGACCGCTGCCCAATGCCCGGCCCGTAGATACCGTTCGGCGGCCGGGAACTGTCGCATCGTGTCGATCAACAAACCCACGGCCGTGTCGGCCACGCAATCGCTCAGGACATCGGGGGTGTTGCTGACCATGACGTGGCGTGCGGCGGCAGCCTCGATGTCCGTCGTGTCGTATCCGACGCCGAAGTTCACCACCACGCCCAGGTTCGGCAGTGCGGACATCAGCCGTGCATCCACCCCGGTACGTCCCGACGTCACCACCGCCAGGACTGCCGCGCCGTGCTGTTGGAGGAAGGTTGCGCGCTCGGGCCCGTCGGGCAGGACCAGTGCGTCATAGCCCGTGCGCAGGGTCTCGGCGAGTGACGGTTTGAGCGGGCCCACCTGTAAGACGCGGTGGGCGTGATCGGGTGCAGGCACACATACTCCTCGGTCGGGATGTAGCCACCGTAAGCCTGCCGACTCACCAGTTGTCGAAGCCGCCCTCAGGTCCGAGCATGCGCTCCAGCCGCGCGCGGTTGATGCGGACCAGCTCGTGACGGACCACCGATGCCATGTTTGGTTCCAGCTCGGCGATATGCGGATATGCCTGCAACACGCGGTCGATGGAGGCCTCGCCCAAGCTGAAGAGCAGCGCATCGGCCCGCCGCAACAGTGCGTCGTGGTCGGCATAGGGTCGACCGCCGGCCAGATCGGTCGCCAGCACGACGCTGTAGCAGCACTCGTAGACGGCGTGCACCGCACGCCGCACCGGCAATGCGTTGTACGCCTCAAGTCCCACGCCCTGATGCATCAACACCTGGTCAAGCATGAAAGCCCCAGAGCACAGGGGAGTTACCCGGTGTTACAACCGGGCTAAATCAGGCTGGTTCAGCCGGGCTCAGTGCCCGGAGTTCTTGAAGCGCTCGACCGAACGCTGCAATTCGGCCTCGGCCTCTTCGCGGCCCACCCAGTCGGCCGTCTTGACGAACTTGCCCGGCTCGAGGTCCTTGTAGTGCACGAAGAAGTGCTTGATGGCGTCGAGCTCGAACTGCGGCACGTCGGCGAGATCCTGGATGTGATCCCAGCGCGGGTCACCGGCCGGCACGCACAGCAGCTTGTCGTCGCCGCCGGCCTCGTCGGTCATCTTGAACATCGCGACCGGGCGGGCCTCGACGGTGCAACCGGGGAACACCGACTCGGGCAGCAGCACCAGCGCATCCAGCGGATCGCCGTCCTCGCCGAGAGTGTCCTCGAAGAACCCGTAATCGGTCGGGTAGCCGAACGAGGTGTACAGGTAGCGGTCGAGCTTGACCCGGCCGGTCTCGTGGTCAACCTCGTACTTGTTGCGTGAACCCTTCGGGATCTCGATGACGACGTCGAACTTCACCGTCGCGGCTCCTTCGCATCTGCGGTCAGGCTTGGGTCGTCGGGCGACGACGCGGGTCAACCCTAATCGAGCGATAGTCTGGCCTAAACGGGTGGCTCGTTCCCACCACCGGCAGAGCAGGAGAAATATGCGGCCCACTCGGTGGCGGCAGTCCACCCATGTGGCGGTTGGCGTCGTGGTCCTGGTGTTGGTTGCGGCCGTCGTCGCGGTCGCCGCAGTGCTCACCGGCCACCAGTCCAGCAGTGCCGAGGCCGCCAAGCCCGCGCCCGCGCTCGTGACCGCCAGCCCGGGCGTCATTCCGGTGGACATGTCAGCGCCGATTCCGACCGCCGATGGGCTGGCCGCCGCGCTGGCACCGGCCCTGGCCAACCCCGATCTCGGCGCGCTGACCGGCCGGATCACCGACGCCGAGACCGGTGCCGAACTGTGGGAACAGAACTCCGGGGTGCCGATGCAGCCGGCCTCGGTCAACAAGGTGCTCACCACGGCCGCCGCACTGCTGGCGCTGGACCGCGATGCCCGGCTGACCACCACGGTCCTGGCCGTCGACTCGCAGCCCGGTCTGGTGGTGCTGAAGGGTGGCGGGGACACCACGCTCTCAGCGGCGCCGGAGGGCATCGACACCTGGTACAAGGGTGCCGCCCGGATCAGCGACCTGGCCGAGCAGGTCCGCAGCAGCGGGGTCACCGTCACCGCGGTCCGCGTGGACACCAGCGAGTACAGCGGTCC
This sequence comes from Mycobacterium sp. NS-7484, assembly GCF_001953975.1. GTDB lineage: Bacteria > Actinomycetota > Actinomycetes > Mycobacteriales > Mycobacteriaceae > Mycobacterium. The sequence continues at coordinate 51,135 of NZ_MBEJ01000106.1, read as the reverse complement.
GGCGATGGCGCCGGGCTGGGACCCCGCCGACATCGACGGTGGCGACATCGCGCCGATGGAACCGGTGATGCTCGACGGCGGACGCACCCAGCCGACGACGGTCGAGTCCAGACGGTCCACCACACCGGCACTGGATGCGGGCCGGGCGCTGGCGGTGGCCCTGCGGGTGGACCCGTCGGCGGTGACCGTGCTGCCCAGCTCGGTTTCGGGTGGCCGGCAGATCGCCTCGGTGCAATCGGCGCCGCTGATCGAGCGGTTGCGCCAGATGATGAACGAATCCGACAACGTGATGGCCGAGTCCATCGCCCGCGAGGTGGCGGCGGTGCAGCACCGGCCGCAGAGCTTCGCCGGGGGCGTCGACGCGGTGCTGAACGAACTCGAGGGCATCGGTATCGACACGTCGGCGGTGAAGTTGGTGGATTCCAGCGGACTGTCGGTCGATGACCGGTTGACGGCGCGGATTCTCGACGAGGTGGTCAGCGTCGCGGCGGGCAACACCGAGCCGGCGGTGCGGCCACTGGTGGACCTGCTGCCGATCGCCGGCGGAAGCGGCACGCTGTCCAACCGCTACCTCGACACCGCCGCCGGGCGGGACGCCGCGGGTTGGCTGCGCGCCAAGACCGGCTCACTGACCGGGACCAACGCGTTGGCCGGCATCGTCACCGACGACAGCGGCCGGGTGCTCACCTTCGCCTTGATCTCCAACAATGCCGGGCCGACCGGGCGCACGGCGATCGATGCGTTGGCCGCGGTGCTCCGCTCCTGCGGGTGCGGCACATGAGCGAGCGCGCCACGATGACGGCGGGCCGCGCGGTCGACTGGGATTTCGCCGCGACGGTCGGGGCCAAGTTGGCCAAGGCGGCTCCGGCCTGCTCCGATTACACCCGCGACCAGGTGATCGAGCAGCTCTCGGAAAGTTCCAAGGCAGCCGAGTTGCCGGTGCGTGAGGTCACCGGGCTGATCGAGGGCGCCGAGGTGCCCGAGGCGCGCATCCTCGACCGTCCCGAGTGGATTCGGGCGGCGACCCGCTCCATGCGGGTGATGACGGGTGCGACCGAAGGTGACAAGCCGGGTGTCGTCACCGGTCGGGTGACCGGGGCGCAGACCGGTGCGGTGCTGGCGTTCATCTCCACCGGCATCCTCGGCCAATACGATCCGTTTGCCGCCGACGGCGGCGAGCTACTGCTGGTCTACCCCAACGTCATCGCCGTCGAACGTCAATTGCGGGTTGTCCCAACAGATTTCCGGCTCTGGGTGTGCCTGCACGAGGTCACCCACCGGGTGCAGTTCCGGGCCAACCCGTGGCTGACCGACCACATGTCGCAGTCACTGGCGGTGCTCACCCAGGACGCGGGCGACGACGTCTCGAACGTGCTCGGCCGGCTCGCGGAGTTCGTCCGCAACCAACGCGGCGGCGCAAACGCGGACCCGCGCTCATCCGGCGTGCTCGGTCTGATGCGTGCCGTGCAGGCCGAGCCGCAACGTCGCGCGCTGGATCAGCTGTTGGTGTTGGGCACCCTGCTCGAGGGCCACGCCGACCACGTGATGGATGCCGTCGGGCCTGCGGTGGTGCCCACCGTGTCGACCATTCGGCGCCGCTTCGACGAACGCCGGCAACGCAAGCAGCCGCCCGTGCAGCGACTGGTCCGGGCGCTGCTCGGGTTCGACGCCAAGATGAGTCAGTACACCCGCGGCAAGGCATTCGTCGACCACGTGGTGTCTGCGGTGGGCATGGCCCGGTTCAACACCGTGTGGTCGGGTCCGGAGACCTTGCCGCAACCCGACGAGATCGACGAGCCGCAACGATGGATCGACCGGGTGCTGTAGCCGCGCTGCGGCACGCGGTGAAGGCTGCAGACGCGAAGATCGACGGCTCCCGCTGGTGCGTGGCGCTGTCCGGGGGCCCGGACTCCCTGGCGCTGACGGCCGTGGCGGCCCAATTGCGGCCCACCACCGCGTTGATCGTCGATCATCGTTTGCAGGCGAATTCGGATACCGTGGCCGACACTGCCCGGCATCAGGCGCTGGAATTGGGTTGTGTTGGTGCGCAAGTGATTCCGGTTGACATCGGACGTGATGGTGGACCGGAGGCGGCCGCGCGCCGGGCTCGTTACGCGGCGCTGGAAGCAGCGCGCGACGGTGCGCCGGTGCTGCTCGGCCACACCCTCGACGACCAGGCCGAGACGGTGCTGCTGGGCTTGGGCCGCGGGTCGGGTCCCCGCTCGATCGCCGGTATGCGTCCGCACGACCCACCCTGGCACCGGCCGTTGCTGGGGGTGCGACGCGCGCTCACCCACGCCGCGTGCGATGAGCTGGGGCTGGTGCCGTGGCAGGATCCGCACAATGCCGAGCGCCGGTTCACCCGGTCACGGTTGCGGCACGAGGTCCTGCCCTTACTCGAGGACGTGCTCGGCGGGGGAGTGGCCGAGGCACTGGCCCGGACCGCCACCGCGTTACGCGAGGACACCGAGACGCTCGACGGGTTGGCTCGCGAGGCGCTGGCGGTGGCGCTGAGCGCCGACGGGTTGGACGCCGAAGGTTTGGACGTCGGCCGGCTGAGCGAGCTGCCCGACGCGCTGCGGCGCCGGGTGATCCGAGCGTGGTTGCTCGACGGTGGCGCCTGTGATCTGACCGACATCCAGATCCGCGGGGTGGACCGGCTGGTGACCGCATGGCGCGGGCAGGGCGGAGTGGCCGTCGGGTCGGGGCTGCGCAAACAGCGATTGTTCGCGGCGCGCCGCGGCGGCGCCCTGAGGTTGCACACCGAACCCGTCTAGCGCCCGCGTTGGTCAACCGCCCCCTTCACGTGGCACGCTGTCGGAGTGGCTGTCGACTCTGCCGAGCTCTATGCGGGAGACATCAAATCGGTGCTGTTGTCCGAGGAGCAGATCCGGGCCCGCACCGTCGAACTCGCCGAGGCGATCGCCGAGGAGTATCGCGACAACCTGGGCAACGACGACCTGCTGTTGGTCACCGTGCTCAAGGGCGCGGTCATGTTCGTCACCGACCTGGCCCGGACCATCCCGCTGCCGACCCAGCTGGAGTTCATGGCGGTCAGCTCCTACGGCTCGTCGACCTCGTCCTCCGGCGTCGTCCGGATCCTCAAAGATCTCGACCGCGACATCAATGACCGCGACGTGCTGATCGTCGAGGACATTATCGACTCGGGGCTGACGCTGTCCTGGTTGCTGCGCAACCTGGCCACCCGCCATCCGCGCTCGCTTCGGGTGTGCACGCTGCTGCGCAAACCCGAGGCCGTCAAGACCGAACTCGACGTCGCCTACGTGGGCTTCGACATCCCCAACGAATTCGTCGTCGGGTACGGCCTGGACTTCGCCGAGCGCTACCGCGACCTTCCCTATATCGGCACTCTCGAGCCAAAGGTGTACGAAACGCCGTAACCCGGAGGCTTACCAAAACGCCCTGACCGGCGCAGAATTCGGGGCATGAGCACAGCCCTGCGGATCTGCCCCTTCTGCGAGGCCACCTGTGGCCTGACGCTCACGACCTCTGACGGCCGGGTGACCGGCGCCCGCGGGGACCGCGACGACGTGTTCAGTGCGGGATTCATCTGCCCCAAAGGGGCCAGCTTCGGCGAACTCGACAACGATCCCGACCGGCTGACGCAGCCGTTGGTCCGGCGCGACGGGGTGCTGACCGAGGCCACCTGGGACGAGGCCTACGCGGTGGTCGCCGAGCGGCTCGGCGCGGTGATCGCTGAGAACGGCGGCGCATCGGTCGGGGTGTACCTCGGCAACCCCAACGCCCACACCATCGCCGGCAGCCTGTATGCGCCGCTGATCATCAAGGGCCTGGGCACCCGGCAGGCGTTCAGCGCCAGCACGCTCGACCAGATGCCCAAGCACGTCGCACTCGGTCTGATGTTCGGCAGCCCGGTCGCGTTCACCGTGCCCGACCTCGACCGCACCGATTACCTGGTGATCATCGGCGCGAATCCCTTGGTATCCAACGGCAGCCTGGCCACGGCCGCCGATTTTCCCGGCAAGCTGCGCGCCCTGCGCAAGCGCGGCGGCAAGCTCGTCGTCATCGACCCGGCCCGCACCCAGACGGCCAAGCTCGCCGACCGGCATCTCGCCCCACGGCCCGGCACCGATGCAGCGCTGCTGTTCGCGATCGTGCACGCGCTGTTCGACGAGGATCTCGTCGATCTCGGCCGGCTTGCCGAGCACGTCACCGGCCTCGAGGAGCTCCGCGCCCTGGCCGACGAGTTCTCGCCCGAGGCCGTGGAACAGGCCTGTGGGGTGCCCGCCGAGGAGATCCGCGAGTTGACCCGCGAACTCGCGGCCGCCCCGACCGCCGCGGTCTACGGCCGGATCGGTACCTCGACGGTCGAGTTCGGCACCATCAGCAGTTGGCTCGTCGACGTGATCAACGTCCTCACCGGCAATCTCGACCGGCCCGGCGGGGCGATGTTCCCGCTCGGCGCCGCCGCACCCGCACCGCGCCCGCCGAAACCGGGCCGCGGGTTCAAGACCGGGCGGTGGACCAGCCGGGTCTCCGGATACCTCGAGGCGCTGTCCGAGCTCCCCGCCGCCGCGCTGGCCGAAGAGATCGACACTGCCGGCGTGGGGCAGATCAAGGCGATGATCACCATCGCCGGCAACCCGGTTCTGTCCGCACCCGACGGCGACCGGCTCGACAAGGCTTTGGACAGTGTCGAATTCATGTTGAGCGTCGACCCGTACCTCAACGAGACCACCCGGCACGCCGACGTCATCCTGCCACCGCCCCCGCCATCGCGCAGCGCCCACTTCGACGTCGCGCTGAACAACCTCGCCGTCCGCAACAACGTGCGGTACACCCCGCCGGCGCTGCCCCTGGACGGGCGGCCCGGCGAACCGGAGATCTTGTCCCGGCTCGCGCTCATCCTCTACGGCGTCGGGTACGACGGCGATCCCGCGCTGGTCGACGCCCAGGTGATCGCCACGACGCTGGCCAAGGAGGTCGCCAACCCCGATTCACCGGTGGCAGGGCGCAATGTCGACGAGCTCACCGCGATGCTGTACGACGGGCCCGGCTATGAACGACGGCTGGACATGATGCTGCGGATCGGGCCCTACGGCGACGCGTTCGGTGCCAAGCCGGACGGACTCACCATGGCGCGACTCAAGGCCAGCCCGCACGGCATCGATCTGGGGCCGCTGCGCCCGCGCATCCCCGAGATCCTCCGGACCCCTAGTGGACGGATCGAACTCGCGCCGGAGCCGATCGCCGCCGACGTCGCACGGCTGCGTGACGCGCTCGGCCGCACGGCGGGCGGGTTCCTGCTGATCGGCCGGCGCCACCTGCGGTCCAACAACAGCTGGATGCACAACGTGCCTGCGCTTGCGGGCGGCTTGAACACCTGCACCCTGCAGATTCACCCCGACGACGCGGCTGAGTTGGGACTCACCGACATCGCCGTCGTCAAGGGGCCCGGCGGTGAGCTGCTGGCCCCGGTCGAGGTGACCGACGGCATGCGGCGCGGTGTGGTGTCACTTCCGCACGGCTGGGGCCACGACCGCGGCGGCACCGGGCAGTCGCTGGCGAGCTCCCGACCCGGGGTGAATGTCAACCAGCTCAACGACGGCACGCATCTGGACCCGCTCTCGGGCACCGCGGTGCTCAACGGTATCCCGGTCGACATCGCGCCGGCGGGTTGATGTCTCGGCGGCTGCACGTCGGCACGGCGGCGCGGAAAAAGGATGTCCGACCTGCCCGCCTATCCGCGACAATCGAGCGACAACCGCCTCCTGAGCACCACATGCACCGCCGGTCACATGCGGATTGATTACACGTGTCTCTGAGGTCTCGTCAGCCTCATATTTCACGAATTTCGGGTTGTCCAGCTATCAGCGACGGAGTCGCTGATAGCTGGACACTGGACTGCTGAGGCTCACGGGGCCAGCGGGGCCTGAGAGGCAAATGCGCCCAGCGACAACGTGTTTCGTGAGGTTGGAGATGCCACTGTGGCGATTGTCGCTGAGTTGTCGCTCGTAGTCGGGCACATCGGACACCCCTGCGAAACCGCCGACGGCACGACGTGCCGATGGCCACTCCCGCGGCGGCCTAGGTCAACTCCCAGATCACCGTCACCGAGAAGTTCACCGTCTGCTGACCGGGTTCCAGTGGCACCGCTTCCATCGCCGCGCGGGGCATCGGCGTCGGTCGTGGCGGGGTGGATCCATCGGACTGCTCGGAAATCGAGATCACCTTGCCCAGGTCCAGTCCGGACAGCTCGGCGTACTGCTCGGCGCGGTTCTTGGCGTCGTCGAAAGCCCGGGCCCGTGCGTCGCGCACCAGATCGGAATCGTCGGTGATCGAATAGTCGACAGAGTTGATCCGGGTCGCATCCCCACCGGTGCTCGCGATCAACGCCAGGGTGTCCGACGCCTTGGCGGTGTCGCGGATCTTGACCTTGATCGCATTGCTGGCCTGATAACCCGAGATCTTGCTGTCGGTGAACTGCGGCTGCACGCTGACCTGTGTGGTGCTGATGTCCTTGCGGTCGATGCCCGAGCTGACCAGGGCATCGATGACGGCCTGCTGACGCTGGCTGGACTGATTGAGCGCGCCCGACACATCCGGCGCGGTGAATTCCATTGCCACATCGGCGGTCAGGGTGTCCGGTACACCTTGCACCTGGCCGGACCCCACGACCGTCACCTGTCGAGGGTCGCCCCCGCTGCCGCCGGCCGGTTGGGCATCGCAGGCCGAAAGGCTGAGGACAATCAGGCCCGCCGCGGCGAGTGCACGCAATCGCATGACAGCACCCTACCGTCGGGTCATGGCGTGACCAGGACTTTGCAATGCCGGTCGGGCGAGGCGAGTTCGTCGAACATCGCGGCCACACCGTCGAGCCCCACGGTGCCGGTGATCATCGGCGCCACGTCGATCTCACCCTCGGCGATCGCGCGGAGCGAGGCCGCGAATTCGCCCGGGTCGTAGCCGAAGACGAATTGGATGTTGATCTGCTTGGTGATCGCGTAGAACGGATGCACAGTGTCGGGCTGCATGCACACGCCGGCCACCACCAGACGCGCACCGGCCGGAGCCCGGCGCAGGACGTCGTCGATGATGCCCGGTGCGCCCACCGCTTCGAACACCACGGCGGGCTTGCACTGATGAAACGGTGAATCCTCACCTGCGTCGAGCGTGACGTGGGCGCCCATCGTCGCGGCCAGTGCACGGCGGGCCGGGGAGAAGTCCGACGCCACAATGGTTTCCACACCACGCAGCCTGAGCGCGGCGATGATCGCGATGCCGACCGGACCGCAGCCGACGACAAGCGCGGTTTCGCCGGCTTCGATTCGCGAGGCGTTGACCGCATGCAAGCCGACGGCCATCGGCTCGGTGAGCGCGGCGTGCTCGGCGCTCAGCCCGTTGGGCACCGGCAGGAGCAGCGGCGCCGACAGCAGCATCTGCTCGGCGTAGCCGCCGACGGTCGTGTTGCTGTAGACGATCGGCGCGATCCCGCCCGCGGAGATCAGTACCGGCACCGAGGTGACCAGCGTCCCGGCGGCCGGCGCCTCGGTATCCGGCCCGGCATCGAGGATCTCGGCACTGAACTCATGGCCCATGTACACATCTCCGGAAAGGTCGATGTCCATGTCGGGCATGCCTTCGAGGTCCGCGCTCGCGTCCAGCATGTCGGCGCCGTGGCTGGCGAAATGCAGGTCGGACCCGCAGATGCCGCACGCCTTGACCTCTACGAGCACCTGGCCGGGGCCGGGCACCGGAGGTGGCACGTCGTCGCGGACGATCATCCGGCCGTCGCGAAGTACCGCCGCGCGCATCAGTTTTCGGCCTTCGAGGTCTCGGAGGTGTGTTCGGTGATGGCGTTGACGATGGCCTGCCCGGCCCGGCCCAGCAGCTGGTCCCGCATGCCCTTGGCCCAGTCGTGGGAGGCGCGGGGCGCGGTGAGCTGACCCTTGAAGTGCGGGATTACCTCACGGGCGAACAGTTCGTAGGAATGGAACGTCGCCGCCGGCGGCGCCCAGTCATGGCCCAGCATCAGGAACGTGCCGAACCCGCCGGAGCGGTCCAGCAGATCCTGGATGTAGCCGACTGCGTCGGCCGGCGTGCCGATACAGCAATTACCTTTGGCGGCATAGTTTTCCACGAACTCATAGGCGGAGCCGGCGGCCTCGGTCTTCTCCGACAGCGGTACGAAACCGGCCGCACCGAAATAGTTGGCGAAATCCTGCAGACCGTATGTGCAGTCCTCGATGGCCTGCTCACGGGTGTCGGCGAGATGGATGACACCCAGCACCCGCCAGTTCTGCCGGTCCGGCTCGGGCCGATCGGATTTGGCGGCCTGATCGCGCACGATGTCCCAGGTGGTCTCCAGTGCCGCATAGCCGCCGGGCACCGACATCGACAGTGAAAGCAGCGAGGTTCCCATGGCCCCGGCCAGTCGTGGACCAGACGGGGAAATCATTGCCGCGGTGGATATCTCGGGATACGGCCAGGTGTAGGGACGGATGTGCAGGGCCGCGTCGCGCAGGGTGAACCAGTCGGTCTGGCGGCTGATCCGTTCATCGGGGGCGGCGCGGAACAAGGCCAGGATGGCCTCCAGGGATTCCTGCATCATCGGCCGCTGGTCCACCGGGTCGATGCCCATCATGTAGGCGTCCGAGGGCAGCGCACCCGGACCGGTGCCGAACATCACCCGACCCCGGGTGAGATGGTCGAGCAGCACCCAGCGGTCGGCCACCATCAGCGGGTGGTGATACGGCAGCGACACCACGCCGGTGCCCAACCGGATGTGGCGGGTGCGCTCGGCCGCCGCGGCGATGAACACCTCGGGGCAGGCGATCAGTTCGTAACCGCCGGAGTGGTGTTCGCCGAACCAGGCCTCGTCGTAGCCGAGCCGGTCCAGCGCCTCGACCCGGTCCATGTCGTACTGCAGTGCGGTGGTGGGGGATTGGCCGACGGGGTGAAACGGCGTGATGAAGGCGCCGAAGTTCAGCGGTCTCACTTCAGCTCCAACCCGTCGAGGAACTCCAACAACACCGCGTTCACCTCGTCCGGGCGTTCCTGCTGCAACCAGTGCCCGGCGCCCTCGAGCAACACTTCGCGGTAATCACCGGTGACCACGTCACGCACACGGTCGCGCGGGGTGAAGCTCAGCACCGCATCGGCGCTGCCGGCCAGGAACAGCGTCGGCACCGTGATGGTCTGGGCCGCGGTGTTCTCGGCGTCGGGATCGGTCAGCTCCCAGTTGCGGTCGAAGTTGCGGTACCAGTTCAACGGCCCGGTGAAACCGTTCTCGGTGTAGGCCCGCGCGTAGTGCTCGAACTCGTCTTCGGTGATCCAGTCCGGCAGTGGCGGCAACGGCCGATCGGCCAGGCTCTCGATCGGTTCGGCAATGCCCTCCATCGCCAGCGAGCGACGCAGGGAGTGTCGCGGGTCAGCGCCCAGCGCGGCATCGGCAACGCCGGGTTCCTGGAAGTACAGGATGTAGAAGAAATTGTCACCGAAGATCTTGCGCCAGATCGCGACGGGCGGCGCCGGGGCGCGCGGGATCGGCGGCACGCTCAGCGCGGCCACCGCCGCGGTGCGCTCGGGGAAGAACAGCGGGAAGTTGGTGGCCACCGGGGAGCCCCAGTCATGGCCGACGAGCACCGCCTTCTCGGCACCGACATCATCGAGCAGGCCGGCGATGTCGGCGGTCAACTCCATGATGTTGTAGGCGTCGATGTCCTCGGGGCGCGAGGAGCCGCCGTAGCCGCGCTGGTCGGGCGCCAGGACGTGGTAGCCGGCCGCCGCCAGTGCCGGGATCTGATGACGCCATGAATAGGCGAGTTCGGGGAATCCGTGGGCGAGCACCACCACCGGGTTTCCGCGTTCACCCGCCTCGGTCACCCGCAATGTCACGCCGTTGGTGTCGACTAACCGTTCGGTAGGTGTGAGCACGATCTCACCCAAGCACAGCAGCGCGCCGTGGGCTAGATACCGTCGGGAACTGCCGAACGTTGGTCTAGCGGTAGCCTTGAATGTCTCAACTGCGCACGTTGGAAGGACCGGGCCGAACTCGGCCGAGTGATCGATGAACCGCAAAAATGTGATCCGCACGCTGACCGTGATCGCGGTCGTGCTGCTGCTGGGCTGGTCGTTCTTCTATTTCAGCGACGACACCCGCGGCTACAAACCCGTCGACACCTCGGTGGCGGTGGCTCAGATCAACGCTGACAACGTCAACAGCGCCCAGATCGACGACCGCGAGCAGCAACTGCGCCTCGACCTCAAGAGCGGTAAAGAAGAGACCGAGAACTCCGACAAGGTCATCACCAAGTACCCCACGGGTTATGCGGTCAAGCTCGTCGACCAGCTCGACGCCAAGAACGTCAAGTTCGGCACCACCGTGAACCAGGGCAGCTTCCTCGGTTCGATGCTGATCTACATGCTGCCGTTGTTGTTGCTGGTGGCGCTGTTCGTGATGTTCTCCCGCATGCAGGGCGGCGGCCGGATGGGCTTCGGCTTCGGCAAGAGCAAGGCCAAGCAGCTCGGCAAGGACATGCCCAAGACCACGTTCGCCGACGTCGCCGGCGTCGACGAGGCGGTCGAAGAGCTCTACGAGATCAAGGACTTCCTGCAGAACCCCAGCCGTTACCAGGCGCTGGGCGCGAAGATCCCCAAGGGCGTACTGCTGTACGGCCCGCCCGGAACCGGCAAGACCCTGCTGGCCCGCGCGGTTGCCGGCGAGGCCGGGGTGCCGTTCTTCACGATCTCTGGTTCGGACTTTGTCGAGATGTTCGTCGGCGTCGGCGCCTCCCGCGTACGTGACATGTTCGAGCAGGCCAAGGCCAACAGCCCGTGCATCATCTTCGTCGACGAGATCGACGCCGTCGGCCGCCAGCGCGGCGCCGGCATGGGCGGCGGTCACGACGAACGTGAGCAGACGCTCAACCAGCTGTTGGTCGAGATGGACGGCTTCGGTGACCGCCAGGGCGTCATCCTCATCGCGGCCACCAACCGGCCCGACATCCTGGACCCGGCCCTGCTGCGGCCCGGCCGCTTCGACCGGCAGATCCCGGTGTCCAACCCCGACCTGGCCGGCCGTCGCGCGGTGCTCAAGGTGCACTCGGCGGGCAAGCCCATCGCGCCCGACGCCGACCTGGACGGGCTGGCCAAGCGGACCGTCGGCATGTCCGGCGCGGACCTGGCCAACGTCATCAACGAGGCCGCGCTGCTCACCGCCCGCGAGAACGGCACCATCATCACGAGTGCGGCGCTGGAAGAAGCCGTCGACCGCGTGGTGGGTGGCCCGCGCCGCAAGAGCCGCATCATCAGCGAGCAGGAAAAGAAGATCACCGCCTACCACGAGGGCGGACACACCCTGGCCGCGTGGGCGATGCCGGACATCGAGCCGATCTACAAGGTGACCATCCTGGCCCGCGGCCGCACCGGCGGCCACGCCGTGGCGGTGCCCGAGGACGACAAGGGCCTGATGACCCGCTCCGAGATGATCGCCCGGCTGGTCTTCGCGATGGGTGGCCGCGCCGCCGAGGAGCTGGTGTTCCGCGAGCCCACCACCGGTGCGGTGTCCGACATCGAGCAGGCCACCAAGATCGCCCGCGCGATGGTCACCGAGTACGGCATGAGCTCCAAGCTGGGTGCGGTGCGTTACGGCACCGAGCACGGCGATCCGTTCCTGGGCCGCACCATGGGCACTCAGGCCGACTTCGGTCATGAGGTGGCCCGCGATATCGACGACGAGGTACGCAAGCTCATCGAGGCTGCGCACACCGAGGCGTGGGAGATCCTCACCGAGTACCGCGACGTGCTCGACACCCTGGCCGGCGAGCTGCTGGAGAAGGAGACGCTGCACCGCGCCGAGCTGGAGGCCATCTTCGGCGACGTCAAGAAGCGTCCCCGGCTGACCATGTTCGACGACTTCGGCGGCCGCGTGCCGTCAGACAAGCCGCCGATCAAGACCCCGGGCGAGATCGCCATCGAGCGCGGTGAGCCGTGGCCGCCGCCGGTGCCGGAGCCGGCGTTCAAGGCCGCCATCGCCGCGGCCAGCCGCGAGGCCAACGAAAAGGCCCAGGCCGCCGGTCAGACCAACGGTGTGCCGAGCAACGGCGCACCACCCAACGGCTCGACGCAGCCCGACTACGGCGCGCCGGCCGGCTGGCATGCGCCCGGCTGGCCTCCGCCGCCGCAACACCAGTCGCCGCAACAGCCGCAGCAGCCCGGATACCAGCCGCCCCCGCAGCAGCAGGGTTACTGGTACCCGCCGCCGCATCCGTCGGGATGGCAACAGCCCCAGCCGTACCCGTATCAGCCCTATCCTCATCCAGGTCAGCCCAACCCCAACGAGGAGGCCGGCCAGGACGGCGGTTCCGACCGGTCTGATCGGGCCGACCGGTCCAATCCAGGCACCCACGGCTGATCGGAAGAACGGAGGCTTCGATGTCGCAGTCGCTGCGCGAGCATCACAACAACACCGATACGGCCACGCGGGTGTTCGACCAACCGCGGGCCGAGGCGGCAGTGCGTGAGCTGCTGATCGCCATCGGTGAGAACCCCGACCGTCAGGGTCTGTTGGACACCCCGGCTCGGGTGGCGCGTGCGTACAAGGAACTGATGGCGGGCCTGTACACCGACCCGGATGCGGTGCTCAACACCACCTTCGACGAGGAACACGACGAGCTCGTGCTCGTCAAGGAGATCCCGATGTACTCCACCTGCGAGCACCATCTGGTGTCGTTCCACGGGGTGGCCCACGTCGGGTACATCCCCGGGGTGGACGGGCGGGTGACCGGCCTGTCGAAGATCGCCCGGCTGGTCGATCTGTACTCCAAGCGTCCGCAGGTGCAGGAGCGGCTGACCGCCCAGATCGCCGACGCCCTGATGCGCAAGCTCGATCCGCGCGGAGCCATCGTGGTGATCGAGGCCGAGCACCTCTGCATGGCCATGCGCGGGGTCCGTAAACCCGGCGCGGTCACCACCACCTCCGCGGTGCGCGGACAGTTCAAGACGGACAAGGCATCCCGGGCCGAGGCGCTGGAACTTATCCTGCGGAAGTGAAGCCCACCCCTGTGCAGGTCATGGGAGTTGTGAACGTCACCGACGATTCCTTCTCTGATGGCGGCAAATTCATCGACCGTGACCGTGCGGTCGAACACGGGTTGGCACTGGCCGCGGCCGGGGCGGCGATCATCGACGTGGGTGGCGAATCGACCCGCCCCGGTGCGGTGCGCATCGACCCGGCGGTGGAGGCCGCCCGCGTCGGGCCCGTCATAAAAGCCCTTGCCGCCCAAGGGATCACCGTCAGCATCGACACCATGCACGCCGCCGTGGCGAAAGTTGCGCTGGAGAACGGCGCACAGATCGTCAACGACGTCTCCGGCGGATTGGCCGATCCGAACATGGCCCCGCTGCTCGCCGAGGCGAAAGTTCCCTGGATCCTGATGCACTGGCGCTCGGTCGGCGCGGACCGGCCGCACCGCGCCCCGGCCTACGGCGATGTGGTCGCCGAGGTGCGCACCGAGCTGCTGTCCGCGGTCGACGCCGCAGTGGCCGCCGGGGTCGATCCGCAGCGGCTGATCATCGATCCGGGTCTGGGCTTCGCCAAGACCGCGCAACACAATTGGGCACTACTGCACGCCCTGCCGGAGTTCGTCGCCACCGGGATCCCGGTGTTGGTCGGTGCGTCACGTAAACGCTTTCTGGGCGCACTGCTGGCCGGCCCCGACGGTGCGCCGCGGCCGCCCGACGGCCGGGAGACTGCCACCGCCGTGATCTCGCTGCTGGCAGCCCAGCACGGGGCCTGGGGCGTTCGCGTGCATGACGTGGTGGCCTCCGTCGACGCTCTCGCCGTGCTGCACGCCTGGGAATCTGGAGGACGGATTGGCTGATCGAATTGAGTTGCGCGGCTTACGGGTTCGCGGCAACCATGGCGTCTTCGAGCATGAACGGCGTGACGGTCAGGAATTCGTCGTCGACGTCACCGCCTGGGTGGATCTGCGCCGGGCGGCCGAAACCGACGACCTTGCCGACACCCTCGACTACGGTGCCCTGGCCGAGCGCGCGGCCGACATCGTCGCGGGCCCGCCACGCAATCTCATCGAGACGGTTTCGGCCGAGATCGCCGACGCCCTCATGGTCGACGAACGGCTGCACGCGGTCGAGGTTGTGGTGCACAAGCCCAGTGCCCCCATTCCGCTAACGTTTGACGATGTCGCGGTGGTGGCCCGCCGGTCGCGCCGTGGACGTGAGGAGCAGAACAGAGACAGCGGAGGTGCCACGTGACCTCCACCGTCCTCTCGATCGGCTCCAACCTCGGTGACCGGCTGGCCCGCCTGCAATCGGTCCTCGATGCGCTCGGGCCCGCCGTGCGCGCGGTGTCGCCGGTGTTCGAGACCGACGCCTGGGGTGGTGTCGAGCAGAATCCGTTCCTCAACGCGGTGGTGATCGCGGACGCACCCGATCTCGACGCCCGGGGCTGGCTGCGGCGCGGCCAGGCCCTGGAACAGGCTGCCGACCGCGTCCGGGAACAGAAGTGGGGTCCGCGCACCCTCGACGTCGACCTGATCACCTGCCACGACGGCGACGTCGAGGTGTTCTCCCGGGACGAGGAGCTGACGTTGCCTCATCCGCTGGCGCATCTGCGCGCGTTCGTGCTCATCCCGTGGCTCGCTGTCGATCCTGACGCCACGTTGACCGTGGTCGGCCAGTCGTGTCGAGTGGCCTATCTGCTCGAGGAGATCGATCCGGTCGAGCGGGCCGGGGTCCGGCGCACGGATCTGGAACTGGTCGCCCGAACCGCACCCGTGGCCGACTGATGGGGCCGACCCGCAAACGTGATCTGGCCGGCACCACGGCGATCGTGGCGATCGTCGGCTATGTGCTGGTCGCAATTCTCTATCGGTGGTTTCCGCCGCTGACGGTGTGGACCGGTCTGTCGCTGCTGGCGGTCGCACTCATCGAGGCCGGTTGGGCGTTCTACGTGCGGGCCAAGATCAACGACGGCCAGATCGGGGTCGGCACCGGCCGGCTGCATCCGTTGGCGGTGGCCCGGTCGGTCGTCATCGCCAAGGCGTCGGCCTGGGTCGGGGCCATTGTCGCGGGTTGGTGGATCGGTGTCGTGGTCTACCTGCTGCCGCGCCGCGGCGAACTGCGGGTGGCCGGGGAAGACACCCCGGGTGCGGTGGTCGCCGCGATCAGTGCGCTGGCGCTCGCCGTTGCGGCGGTGTGGCTGCAGCATTGCTGCACGTCCCCCGGCGAGCCGCCCGACAACGGCGACACCGCCACCGAATAGCCGATTTCCTCAGGTCGATGGCCGAATCGCCGCAGCGGTCGCCCGGCTGAATGGCCGGTGACGGGTACAGTCGGCGCATGACCGTTCTGCCCCGCGGTGGTCGGCCACGGCGCGGCGGCCGAAGGCCGGGCTGGCTCCTCTTGACGGTATTGCTGGTGCTCGCCATTCTGGCCAGTTCCGCATTGGTCTTCACCGATCGAGTCGAGTTGCTGAAACTCGCCGTCATCCTGGCGCTGTGGGCTGCCGTGGTGGCGGCCTTCGTCTCTGTCATCTACCGCCGCCAGAGCGATCTGGACCAGGCCAAGGCGCGGGACCTGAAGTTCGTCTACGACCTGCAGCTGGACCGGGAGATCTCCGCGCGGCGAGAGTACGAGCTGACCGTCGAAACCCAACTGCGCCGGGAGCTGGCCTCCGAGCTGCGCGCCCAGGCCGCCGACGAGGTGGCCGCATTGCGCGCCGAACTCGCCGCGTTGCGGGCCAACCTGGAGATCTTGTTCGACACCGACCTGATGAACCGCCCGGCCATCGAGACCGACAAGAGCGCGGTACGCACCGCGGGCCGGGTCACCGCCAGCCGTCTGGACGTGCCACCGGTCGAGGTCACCGACATCCGTACGTCGCGGACCGAGGAAACCCCGATCATCGACGTTCCGGCCGAGCCGCATCCCCCGGAGAACGACTGGGCGACCTCCGGTGGTGCCCACCGGCTGCCGTCACGGCCGATGCCCGCGGGTGAACCGCCGCGCCGCCGTCGGCGCCAGCAGCAGGAGTCCGCACGCCAGCCGGAGCCGCCGCGCCGCGAGCCCCAGGCGGAGCCCGAACCTCGCGTCGAGCCCGAGCCCCAACCCCAGCCCCGTCCGGAGCCGCAACCGGCGGCACGTCGGCCCGCGGAGGCCACGTCGGCCTGGGCGCCGCCGCCCCCACCGCCGACCATGCCCCCGATGCAACCGTCACCGACGATCGAAGCCCCCGAACCGGAGCCCCAGCCCGGGCCCGTGCCGGCACCGGAACCGGCACCGGACGCGGCTTCCGAACCGGCCGCGACCGGTTGGCAACCCGCCCCCGCCGAGGGCCAGTGGATTCCCGCGGGCGCACCGGGCAGCAACTGGTCAGCCCCGGTGACCCCGCAGAACGGTGCGGCAACCGAGTACGTCGGCCGGCGTCGCGCCCCGGAGTCGACCCCGCAGACAGCCCCGGAACCCACAGCGGCACCGGCCCCGGAGCCCACGCCGGAACCCCCGGGGACCCCGGCCCCGGCGATGTCGGCAGCCCAGACGCCCGAGCCGCCTCGCGGTCGCCACTCCGCCCCGGCCGAGTCCGATCCAGCGCGGCCCGCAGCCGCTCAGCCGTCACCGGCCCTGGCCGCCGAACCGTCGGCGCCGCCCTCCCAGCCGCCGCGGCGGGCGTCGCGGCACCGCAGCGACGACGAGCCGGAGCCACAGAACGGCCACCACGCCGACGGACAGTCGGTCAGTGAGTTGCTGGCACGGTTCCAGTCGGCCCCGGCAGAAGGCGGCCGTCGCAGGCGTCGCGAACCGTGAGTTAGTCTCGTGGCGACCGTCCGGTACCCGCCACGCGGGACTGGAACGAGAACCTATTCATCCTGTGAGGTCGTCTGCGATGCAGCAGCTCCCGGCAGACGGGTGGTCTCCACCTGAGGGCCTGCGTCCGGCCAGGCTCAGCGTCGGCGTCATTTCCGCCGGCCGGGTCGGCACGGCGCTCGGCCATGCCTTGGAGCGGGTCGAACATGTCGTGGTGGCGTGCAGCGCGATCTCCGAGGCCTCGCGGCTGCGGGCGCAGCGCCGGCTGCCCGACACCGCGATCCTCCCGGTGGCCGAGGTGGCCCGGCGCGCCGAGCTGTTGCTGTTGGCCGTCCCCGACGCCGAGCTCGCCTCCCTGGTATCCGGCCTGGCTGCCACCGGTGCCGTCCGGCCCGGAACCATCGTGGTGCACACCTCCGGGGCGAACGGCGTCGCGGTGCTGGCGCCGTTGAGCGAGCAAGGATGCATACCGCTGGCCATCCACCCGGCGATGACGTTCACCGGTTCCGACGAGGACATCGCCCGGCTGCCCGACACCTGTTTCGGCATCACCGCCGCCGACGAGGTGGGGTATGCGATCGGGCAGTCGCTGGTGCTGGAGATCGGTGGGGAGCCGTTCCGGGTCCCCGAGGATGCCAGGACCCGCTATCACGCCGCGCTGGCGCATGCCAGCAACCACCTGGTCACCCTCGTGCTCGATGCCGTCGACACCCTGCGGGCCTCGCTGCGCGGTCAGGAACTGCTCGGCCAGGAACTCGTCGGCGATGCCCCCGGCGGGCTGCCCGAGCGGGCGGTGGGACCGCTGGCCCGGGCGGCGCTGGAGAATGCGCTGCAACGCGGTCAGGCCGCCCTGACCGGGCCGGTGGCCCGTGGTGACGCGGCCGCGGTGGCGGCGCATCTGCAGGCGCTGGCCGAACTGGATCCTCAACTGGCCCAGTCATATCGGGCCAATTCGCTGCGGACCGCTCAACGTGCCCACGCACCGCAGGACGTCCTGCAAGTTCTGACCGAATCGAGCCCGGAAACGAGTCAAGGATGACCCACAGCAATCCGCCCAAGTTCGTGGCCGGCGAGCTCAATGTCTACTCCGCGCCCGCCGACGTCTCGGCGGTCACGCGGGCGCTGCGCACCAGCGGCCGGCGGATCACGCTGGTACCGACGATGGGCGCGCTGCACGGCGGGCACCTGACCCTGATTCGTGCGGCCAAGCGGGTGCCCGGTGCGGTGGTGGTGGTGTCGATCTTCGTCAACCCACTGCAATTCGGCGCCGGTGAGGATCTCGATGCCTACCCCCGCACCCTTGACGACGACCTGGCCGCGTTGCGTGCCGAAGGCGTCGACATCGTGTTCACCCCAACCGCATCGGCCATGTATCCGGACGGCCCGCGCACCAGCGTACAGCCCGGCCCCGTCGGCGACGAGCTCGAAGGTGCCTCGCGCCCAGGACATTTCGCCGGCGTACTGACCGTCGTGCTCAAACTCCTGCAGATCGTCCGGCCGGATCGGGCGTTCTTCGGCGAGAAGGACTACCAGCAACTGGCGTTGATCCGGCAGATGGTCGCCGACCTGAACGTGGATGTGCAGATCGTCGGGGTGCCCATCGTGCGCGAGTCCGACGGGCTGGCGATGTCCTCACGCAACCAGTACCTCGACGCCGACGAACGCGAGCAGGCCGGTGCACTGTCAGCGGCCCTGCTGGCCGGAAAGTACGCCGCCGCCGGTGGTGCATTGGCCGCCATCGAGGCGGCCCGTGCCGTGCTGGACGAGGTTCCGGCCATCGACGTCGACTATCTCGAGGTGCGCGACGCGCTGCTGGGCCCGGCCCCGGCCGAAGGCCAGGCCCGGCTGTTGGTGGCCGCCCGGCTGGGCCGAACCCGGCTGTTGGACAACATCTCTGTCGACATCGGTGCCTCGGCCGGCATCGACGGACACCCCCGCGTCGGCGACGACAATCATGAACTGCCCTGGAGGAACTGATGCAGCGCACCATGCTGAAATCCAAGATTCACCGTGCCACCGTGACGCAGGCGGACCTGCACTACGTCGGCTCGGTGACCATCGACGCCGACCTGATGGAGGCCGCCGACCTGCTCGAAGGTGAGCAGGTCACGATCGTCGACATCGACAACGGCGCCCGCCTGGTGACCTATGCGATCACCGGTGAGCGGGGCACCGGGGTGATCGGGATCAACGGCGCGGCCGCGCATCTCATCCATCCCGGGGATCTGGTCATCCTGATCGCCTACGGCGTGATGGAGGACGCCGAGGCCCGTACCTACCGGCCGCGGATCGTCTTCGTGGACAACGACAACAAGCAGATCGACCTCGGCGAGCACAGTCACGATCCGGCCTACGTCCCCGAAGACGTGTCCGAACTGATGTCACCGCGCTGATGCTTCTCGCCATCGACGTCCGCAACACCCACACCATCGTCGGGTTGATCTCCGGGTCCGGAGATCACGCGAAAGTGGTGCAGCAGTGGCGGATTCGAACTGAATCCGAGGTGACCGCCGACGAGTTGGCGCTCACCATCGACGGCCTGATCGGTGATGCCGCGGACGAACTGACCGGCGCGACCGCCCTCTCCACGGTGCCCTCGGTGCTGCATGAGGTACGGCTGATGCTCGAGCAGTACTGGCCGTCGGTGCCGCACGTGCTCATCGAGCCCGGGGTGCGTACCGGCATCCCGCTGCTGGTCGACAACCCGAAGGAGGTCGGGGCCGATCGGATCGTGAATTGCCTTGCCGCCTTTCACAAATACGGCACCGCGGCGATCATCGTCGACTTCGGCTCGTCGATCTGTGTCGACGTGGTATCGGCCAAGGGCGAGTTCCTGGGCGGGGCCATCGCCCCCGGGGTGCAGGTGTCGTCTGACGCTGCTGCCGCCAGGTCCGCCGCGCTGCGCCGCGTCGAGCTGACCCGGCCGCGTTCGGTGATCGGCAAGAACACCGTGGAATGCATGCAGGCCGGTGCGGTGTTCGGATTCGCCGGACTGGTCGACGGGTTGGTCAACCGGATTCGCGAGGACGTCGACGGATTCTCCGGCGGCGACGTCGCGGTGGTGGCCACCGGGTACACCGCTCCGCTGGTGCTGCCGGACCTGCGCACGGTCGAGCACTACGACCGCAACCTCACCCTCGACGGGCTGCGCCTGGTGTTCGAACGCAACCGCGACAGCCAGCGCGGCCGGCTGAAGCCGGCCCGCTGAGGCGGCTCGCCGCCGGGGCGGCGGGTCGCGGTTGTGAGGTTGTACACAACGGCTGACCGTGCAGCCGTGCCCACCGGCCCGCGACCTCGCAGTCGAGTTCCTCCGGCCCGTCGGCGTGGCAGGACGCGTTCCGGTGTTCCTTTAAGCTGGCATTTTGTGAGCCCAGCCGATCGCGACGACGCGTCCCAGTCCCAGGCCGACCTTCCCGAGCAGTTCCGGATTCGTCAGGCCAAACGGGAGCGGCTGCTGGCAGAGGGCCGCGAGCCCTATCCGGTGACCGTTCCGCGGACCCACACGTTGGCCGAGCTGCGCGATGCCTATCCGGACCTGGTCGCCGACACCCAGACCGGCGACATCGTCGGCGTCTCCGGCCGGGTGGTGTTCGCGCGTAACTCGGGCAAATTGTGCTTCGCGACGCTGCAGGAGGGCGACGGCACGCAGCTGCAGGCGATGATCAGCCTGGCCCAGGTGGGGCAGGAGTCGCTGGATGCGTGGAAGGCCGACGTGGACCTGGGCGACATCGTGTTCGTCCACGGTGAAGTGATCAGCTCGAAGCGCGGCGAACTGTCGGTGCTGGCCGACTCGTGGCAGATGGCGGCCAAGGCGCTGCGGCCACTTCCGGTTGCTCACAAAGAAATGAGCGAAGAAGCCCGGGTGCGTCAACGCTATGTCGATCTCATCGTGCGTCCCGAGGCCCGCAGCATCGCGCGTCAGCGGGTGGCCGTGGTGCGTGCGGTCCGTTCGGCGCTGGAACGCCGGGGCTTCCTGGAAGTCGAGACGCCGATGCTGCAAACGCTGGCCGGCGGCGCGGCGGCTCGCCCGTTCATTACCCACTCCAATGCACTCGATGTCGATCTGTACCTGAGGATCGCGCCGGAACTGTTCCTCAAACGTTGCATCGTCGGCGGATTTGACCGCGTTTTCGAGTTGAATCGGAACTTTCGCAACGAAGGTGTCGATTCCACGCACTCACCGGAATTCTCGATGCTGGAGACATATCAGGCGTACGGTGACTACAACGATTCGGCGGTTGTCACGCGCGAACTTATTCAAGAGGTCGCCGATGAGGCGATCGGCACCCGTCAGGTGCCATTGCCTGATGGCACAATCTATGACCTCGACGGCCAATGGGACACATTGGAAATGTATCCCTCGTTGTCTGAGGCCCTTGGCGAGGAGATCACTCCCGAGACATCCGTTGAGCACTTGTGGCGTATTGCCGACAACCTGGAGCTCGAGATTGCACGCGACCGCGGCTACGGGCACGGAAAATTGGTCGAGGAACTCTGGGAACACACCGTGGGTGCGAAGTTGTGGGCGCCGACGTTCGTTCGCGACTTCCCGGTCGAGACCTCACCGTTAACCCGGGCCCACCGCAGCATTGCCGGGGTCACCGAGAAATGGGACCTCTACATACGACGTTTCGAACTCGCCACCGGATATTCCGAACTCGTCGATCCGGTAATCCAGCGGGAACGTTTCGAGGCCCAGGCCCGCGCTGCGGCCGCCGGTGATGATGAAGCAATGGTTCTCGACGACGATTTCCTTGCCGCATTGGAGTACGCGATGCCGCCCACCACCGGCACCGGAATGGGTATCGATCGGCTGTTGATGGCGTTGACGGGCTTGTCTATTCGGGAGACGGTTTTGTTCCCGATTGTTCGTCGTCACAGTAACTGACACTGCAACTGGACCGGTGTGATCGACACCCTGTTGGAAATGTGCGTGTTTTTGTGGCACATTGGGCCCCGGGTGCAGGATACTCAGGCTTAGTCACCAATGGCGTGTGCAGAAGGGTTCGGTGCGGGGTAATGGCAAAGAAAGTGACCGTCACGTTGGTCGACGATTTCGATGGTGAAGCCACCGCCGATGAGACGGTTGAATTCGGTCTCGACGGTGTCACCTATGAGATCGACCTTTCGTCCAAGAATGCCGCCAAGCTCCGCAATGACCTGAAGCAGTGGGTGGAGGCCGGCCGTCGCGTCGGTGGACGCCGGCGCGGGCGTGCTGCCGGGCCGGCCCGTGGCCGCGGTGCCATCGACCGTGAGCAGAGTGCCGCCATTCGTGAATGGGCGCGGCGCAACGGGCACAACGTGTCCACCCGCGGGCGCATCCCGGCAGACGTCATCGACGCTTTCCACGCCGCCACATAATCGACCGCAACTCAACCGATAGTTGCCAGCTCCGGACCGGTGAGAATTCCCGGTCCGGAGTTTTTCGCTAATGGCGAACCCGAAAGCCGTGGTTTCGGGAAACGATTCGCCGACCGGCGGCGTTGCTCATCTGCAGCACCGGTTGCGGGCGGGTCTCCTCGGGCGGAACAGACCGCCAACCTCCGCGCCCGGGGCGGCCGCCCACTAGAGTGGACGGCAGGTACTTCGTGCGGGCTCTGAGAGAACCGATATAACAAAGCCGTACGCGGGTATCGCTACGCGATGGAGAGCAGGTAACCACCGATGTTTGAGAGATTTACCGACCGTGCCCGCAGGGTCGTCGTCCTGGCGCAAGAAGAGGCCCGGATGCTCAACCACAACTACATCGGGACCGAGCACATCCTGTTGGGTCTTATTCACGAGGGCGAGGGCGTAGCCGCCAAGTCGCTGGAGTCGTTGGGCATCTCGCTGGAGGGCGTGCGCAGCCAGGTCGAGGAGATCATCGGCCAGGGGCAGCAGGCGCCGTCCGGCCACATCCCGTTCACGCCGCGCGCGAAGAAGGTCCTCGAGCTGAGCCTGCGCGAGGCGCTGCAGCTCGGCCACAACTACATCGGCACCGAGCACATTCTGCTCGGCCTGATCCGTGAGGGCGAGGGCGTCGCCGCGCAGGTCCTGGTCAAGCTCGGCGCCGAGCTGACCCGGGTGCGCCAGCAGGTCATCCAGCTGCTGAGCGGCTACCAGGGCAAGGAGGCGGCCGAGGCCGGCACCGGTGGCCGTGGTGGCGAGTCGGGCAACCCGTCGACGTCGCTGGTCCTCGACCAGTTCGGCCGCAACCTCACCGCTGCCGCCGCCGACGGCAAGCTCGATCCGGTCATCGGCCGTGAAAAGGAAATCGAGCGGGTCATGCAGGTGCTGAGCCGTCGCACCAAGAACAACCCGGTGCTGATCGGCGAGCCCGGCGTCGGCAAGACGGCCGTCGTCGAGGGTCTGGCGCAGGCGATCGTGCACGGCGAGGTCCCCGAGACGCTCAAGGACAAGCAGCTCTACACCCTGGACCTGGGGTCCCTGGTGGCCGGCAGCCGTTACCGCGGTGATTTCGAGGAGCGCCTGAAGAAGGTGCTCAAGGAGATCAACACCCGCGGCGACATCATCCTGTTCATCGACGAGCTGCACACCCTCGTGGGTGCCGGTGCGGCCGAGGGCGCGATCGACGCCGCGTCGATCCTCAAGCCCAAGTTGGCCCGCGGTGAGCTGCAGACCATCGGCGCCACCACCCTCGACGAGTACCGCAAGTACATCGAGAAGGACGCCGCGTTGGAGCGCCGGTTCCAGCCGGTGCAGGTCGGTGAGCCGACGGTCGAGCACACCATCGAGATCCTCAAGGGTCTGCGCGATCGCTACGAGGCCCACCACCGGGTCTCGATCACCGACGGCGCGCTGGTGGCCGCGGCCACCCTGGCCGACCGCTACATCAACGACCGGTTCCTGCCGGACAAGGCGATCGACCTGATCGACGAGGCCGGTGCCCGGATGCGCATCCGCCGGATGACTGCTCCGCCAGACCTGCGTGAGTTCGACGAGAAGATCGCCGACGCGCGCCGGGAGAAGGAGTCCGCGATCGACGCGCAGGACTTCGAGAAGGCCGCGAGCCTGCGCGATCGGGAGAAGCAGCTGGTCGCCCAGCGCGCCGAGCGGGAGAAGCAATGGCGTTCGGGCGATCTCGACGTGGTCGCCGAGGTCGACGACGAGCAGATCGCCGAGGTGCTGGGCAACTGGACCGGTATCCCGGTGTTCAAGCTGACCGAGGCCGAGACCACGCGCCTGCTGCGCATGGAAGAGGAGCTGCACAAGCGGATCATCGGCCAAGAGGATGCCGTCCGTGCAGTTTCAAAGGCCATCCGCCGCACCCGCGCCGGCCTGAAGGACCCGAAGCGTCCGTCCGGCTCGTTCATCTTCGCCGGCCCGTCCGGTGTCGGTAAGACCGAGCTGTCCAAGGCGCTGGCGAACTTCCTGTTCGGTGACGACGACGCGCTCATCCAGATCGACATGGGCGAGTTCCACGACCGCTTCACCGCGTCGCGGCTGTTCGGTGCCCCTCCGGGGTACGTCGGCTACGAAGAGGGCGGCCAGCTCACCGAGAAGGTGCGCCGCAAGCCGTTCTCGGTCGTGCTGTTCGACGAGATCGAGAAGGCCCACCAGGAGATCTACAACAGCCTGTTGCAGGTCCTGGAGGACGGACGTCTCACCGACGGTCAGGGCCGCACGGTCGACTTCAAGAACACGGTGCTGATCTTCACCTCCAACCTGGGCACGTCCGACATCTCCAAGGCGGTCGGGCTGGGCTTCAGCCAGGGCGGCGGGGAGAACAACTACGAGCGGATGAAGCAGAAGGTCAACGACGAGCTCAAGAAGCACTTCCGGCCTGAGTTCCTCAACCGCATCGACGACATCATCGTGTTCCACCAGCTGTCGCAGGACGAGATCATCAAGATGGTCGACCTGATGATCGGCCGCGTCGGCAACCAGCTGAAGGCCAAGGACATGGAGATGGAGCTGACCGACAAGGCCAAGGCTCTGCTGGCCAAGCGTGGCTTCGATCCGGTGCTGGGTGCCCGCCCGCTGCGGCGCACGATTCAGCGCGAGATCGAGGACCAGCTCTCGGAGAAGATCCTCTTCGAGGAGCTCGGCCCCGGTCAGCTGGTCACGGTCGATGTCGAAGGCTGGGACGGCGAAGGCGCCGGCGAGGATGCGAAGTTCACGTTCTCCGGTGCGCCCAAGGCGGCCAGCCCCGACGGTCCGGATCTGGCCAAGGCCGGAGCCACCGCGGAATAAGGTTCAACACGAAAGATGCCCTCGCCACAACGGCGGGGGCATTTTTCATACCTGTTTCATACCTGCCGACCGGAGATCTCCTGCGCGGGTCGTAGGATGCTGCTGTAATCGACAGGCATAGGAACCTGGTGGAACTCCAGGACGGCCGCGCCACTGTGAACAGTCAGACCCTGACCTGTCGCACACACGGACTGGGACGCGAATTCCCGGAAAGGACCCGTAGATGACTTCCGCAGAGGCACGTAAGAGCCACGCTGGCGCAATCGACCTGTCGGCCACGAAGGCGGTGCTCTGGCTGACGCTGACCGCGTTTGTGGCGCTGCTCGCGCTCTACTTCGTCGGCATGGACCAGGGCGCCACCTCGGTGCTGGGCAACAACACCTACGTGCACGAGTTCGTGCACGATGCTCGCCATCTGCTCGGTTTCCCCTGCCACTGATTCGCAGCGAGACACCGACACAATGGAAAAACACATCATCGGGCGCGGCGTACTGGCCGGCGCCCTCGCCGGCGTGCTCGCGTTCGTCTGGGCCAAGGTGTTCATCGAACCGGTGATCGGTCGGGCGATCGACTTCGAGAACGGGGTCGGTGCGGCACACGAAGCGGCCGGGCATTCCCACGGCGGCCATTCCCATGGCGAAGAGGGCGCCGAGTTGTTCAGCCGGGGCGTGCAGTCCAACATCGGCATGGGCCTGGGCGTCCTGATCTTCAGCGTGGCGATGGGCGCCCTGCTGGCCGTGGTGTTCTGCGTGGTGTACGGCCGGATCAACCTCTCGGCGCGGGCCCTGGCGGCCCTGACCGCGGGCGGCATGCTGGTCTCGTTGTGGATCGTCCCGGCGCTGAAGTACCCGCCGAACCCACCTGCGGTGAGCCTCGACGAGACCATCAAGCAGCGGACCCTGCTCTACGTGCTGTTGGTGGTGCTCTCCGCGGCGCTGTTCGTGGGCTCGGTCCTGTTGGTGCGACGGTTGATCCCCAAGCTGGGGGTCTGGAACGCCTCACTGATCGGGATGGCCGACTATGTGGTCTCGATGGCCGTGGTGTTCTTGATCCTGCCGACCATCGACGAGACCCCGCCGACGTTCCCCGCCGACGATCTCTATGAGTTCCGGCTGTATTCGCTGGGCACGCAGGTTGTCATCTGGGCGACGATCGGCCTGGTGTTCGGGGCCATGGTGTCCAAGCTGCTCGAGGGCAAGCGTCAGGAGCACCTGACCGCATGAGCCGCGAGCGTGAGTGAGGTCGTCCGGCTGTCGCTGGTGTCCCATGCCATGACGGACGCCACCGCAGCCGGACGATTCCCCACCGACGAGGCCCTCAATCAGTTGGGCCACCGGCAGGCGGACGCGGCCGTCGAACTCGGCGTCGTCGACACCGCGTACTGCGGGCCCGAGAAGAGGGTCCGCCAGACCGCCGAACTGCTCGGGCTGTCGGCCGTCGTCGAACCGCAATTGGCCGATCTGGACTTCGGCAGCTGGCGCGGGGCCGTCCTCGGAGGCGTCGAGCCGGCGGATCTGGCGATCTGGCTGACCGACCCGACCCAAGCCCCACACGGTGGCGAATCCGTCGTCGACCTCGTCGAGCGGGTACACGCCTGGATGGACAGTCTGACCGCGGTGCGGGGACGGTTGGTGGCGGTGACCCATCCCGCGGTGATCAGGGCCGCCATCCTCGTCGCCCTGGATGCCCCGCCGAAGTCGTTCTGGCGCATCGACATTGCGCCGCTGAGCCGCACCGTGATGCATTTCCGCGGGCATGCCTGGACCCTGCGGAGCAGCTAGCCGACGGGTGCCATGGCGAACGCCCGTTTGGCGATCGACAGCAGCCAGCCAGCTGCCGTCGGGCTGCGGAACTTCGGCCAGTTCAACTGGAAGCTGACCACCCAGGGTTGCCCGGTGTGGTCCACCGCGTACCAGCTGAAGGTCAGGTCGCCGGGCAGGTTGCCGCCCTTGGCGCCGATGTAGTTCCACTTCGCCGGGTCCAGGTCGATACCGGGCAGTGCCGACAGGATGTCCTTGACCGGTGCGGCCGGGCCGACGGCCGAGGCCTGCAACGCGGCGTGCACCCGGCAGATGTCGGCAGCACTGGCGAACCACTCCAGACCGTCATTGGACGCCGGCGTGTGGGTGCGGTTCGGATCCGGTTCGTAGGGGCGGTTGTTGGTCTGCTTCAGCAGCGCCACCCGGTCGGCGGGCGAAGCGGCCTTCCACTGATCCCGCAGATTCGGTTCGCCCCAGCCGACCGAGAACACCTCGTGCATGGTCGGAAACGGGGTCATGCTGGCCGGATCGTGATGACCGGCCGTCACCAGGGCACGCTCCACCGCGGCCGTGCCCACTCGCTCGATCAGTAGGTCGGTGGCCATGTTGTCGCTGGCCGAGATCATCTGTTGGGCGGCGGTGCGCACGGTGATCTGCGCGCCGGGCGGCAACTTGTCCAGACCGGCCGAGCCGAGCTTCTTACCTTCCCTGGTGATCGTCAGATGATCGTCCCACTGCAGCGTGCCCGCCTTGATGGCGTCCGAAACGGCAAGCAGCACATACAGTTTGAAGATCGAGGCCAGCGGCAGCGAGAGCTCGGTGTTGGTGCCGGCGACCTGCTCGCACTTGCCGCCCACCACCTTCGACACCCGATACGAGTAGCGGGCGCCGGACTTGGTCAGTTCGGTGTCGATGTCCGACCAGGTGTCGATCCTGGGCGGCACCAGCGTGATGTCGAAGCGGTCGACCAGGCCGACGTCGTTGGTCTTGAGATCGATGTCCTGGGCCACGTTGTAGGAGTTGAGGACGTGCAACGTCGCCTGGGCGGCGCCGATGTCCACCGATGTCACACGGAACGGTCGATCCCACCAGATCGAGTCCATCTTGGTGCCCACCAGGTCGACCTTCTCCGGTGCGGCCAGCGTGCGCACACCGATGGGGCCGATCGGCCAGTCGGAGTTGAGCATGTCCATGGTCTGCTTGGCCCGCAGACCGGGTGGGGTGATGGTGTCGATGTGCGCGCCGTAGGACACTTCCGCTGCCGGCGCGACCTTGTGCGAACAGCCACAAGCCACGGTTGCCGCAACCGCGACGACGGCCGTCAGGCCGACCGCGCGGCGCAGCACCTGGCCGCGGCTACGCCTTGGCAGCGGGCCCTGCAACGTCCAGCACAACCTCGAACTCCAGCAGCGATGCGCCGGTGGCGACCGGGTTGGCGTGCTCGCCCTTGTGCGCTTCGGCGGCGCGTCCCGTGGCCCAGGCCTGGAACGCCTCTTCGGTTTCCCACTGGGTCACCACGAAGTAACGCTCTTCGCCCTTGACCGGGCGCAACAGTTGGAAGCCGAGGAACCCGGGCTGGTTGTCGACGGAGTGTGCACGGTTGGCGAACCGCTTCTCCAGTTCCGGGCCTGCGTTGGGTGGTACTTCGATGGCGTTGATCTTCACGACAGGCATGCTGTTCAGGCTACCGGTACGGCCCGGCAAGATAACGGCATGGTCACAGATCTACTCACGTACCGAGGGGGCCACGGCGAGCCCATCGTCCTGGTGCACGGCCTGATGGGCCGCGGCAGCACCTGGTCACGCCAAGTGCCGTGGTTGACCGGGCTGGGTGCGGTCTACACCTACGACGCGCCGTGGCACCGGGGGCGTGACGTCGCCGATCCGTATCCGATCAGCACCGAACGGTTCGTGGCCGATCTCGGTGATGCCGTGGCCGCGTTGGGGCGACCGGCGGCGATGGTGGGCCATTCCATGGGCGCACTGCATTCCTGGTGCCTGGCCGCGGCCCGGCCGGAGTTGGTCAGCGCGGTGGTGGTCGAGGACATGGCCCCCGATTTCCGGGGTCGCACCACCGGGCCGTGGGAACCGTGGGTGCACGCGTTGCCGGTCGAATTCGGTTCTGAGCAAGAGGTTTACGACGAGTTCGGACCCGTGGCCGGGCGGTACTTCCTGGAGGCGTTCGACCGGACGCCCACGGGCTGGCGGCTGCACGGATACCCACAGTGGTGGCTGGATATCGCCGCCCAGTGGGGGACACGGGATTACTGGCAGCAGTGGCGTGGGGTGCGGGTCCCGGCCCTGCTGCTGGAGGCGGGCAATTCGGTGGCGCCGCCCGGGCAGATGCGTGAGATGGACGAGACCGGCCAGGCCACAACGTATCTGCACATCCCTGGGGCCGGTCATCTGATCCACGACGACGAGCCAGAGGTTTACCGCGAGGCCGTGACCGCCTTCCTATCGGTGCTCGCCTGACGCCCCTGCACTGGGCCAGCAGGGTTGGCGCTCGAAGCGGGTGCGTACGGCATCGAGGTCCTGGTCGGCACGGTAGGCCTCGTAGTCGGGCTGGCGGATGTCGAACACGTCGAGGCGGAATCGAAGGACGTTGTCACGGTGCGCGGCCCAGCTCACGACGGCGGCGACCGCGATCGGCGAGATCAGGATGAACAGGGCGAGTGCAACGGTCATGGCAGTAATCGTTGCAAGGGATATATCCGGCCAACAGTGGCAGTAGTGACACCTTGCGATAAAATGCTGCCATGCTGCGAAGTGTCTCCGCCCTGGTGCTCGATGGTCTGGCGATCTTCGAATTCGGGGTCATCTGCGAGGTTTTCGGGATTGACCGGTCAGCCGACGGGGTGCCGAACTTCGACTTCAAGGTGTGTGGTCCCGAGCCGGGAAAGCCACTGCGGACATCGGTCGGCGCCACGCTGACCCCCGAGCACGGCCTCGATGCACTCCAGGGCGCGGATCTCGTGGCGATCCCGGCCATCGGCGGCTCCGATTACCTGCCCGCGGCGCTGGACGCCGTGCGCGCGGCGGCGGATGCCGGCTCGATCATCCTGACCGTGTGCTCGGGGGCTTTCCTGGCCGGTGCGGCCGGACTACTCGACGGCCGCCCGTGCACGACGCACTGGATGCATGCCGATGCCTTGGCCCGCAAATATCCCACCGCCCGGGTAGATCGCAACGTGCTGTTCGTCGACGACGGCAACCTGATCACCAGCGCCGGCACCGCGGCCGGCATCGATGCCTGCCTGCACCTGGTCCGCCGGGAACTGGGCAGTGAGGTGACCAACAAGATCGCCCGCCGCATGGTCGTGCCACCGCAGCGCGACGGCGGTCAACGTCAGTTCATCGACCAGCCGATTCCGGTCCGATGTTCGGAAGGCTTTGCCCCGCAACTGGACTGGATCATGGACAACCTGGACAAGCCGCACACCGTGACGAGTCTGGCCCGGCGTTCGGCGATGTCCACCCGCACATTCGCCCGCCGGTTCGTCGAGGAGACCGGCACCACCCCGATGCAGTGGATCACCGATCAGCGGGTGCTGTACGCGCGCCGGCTGTTGGAAGAGACAGATCTCGACATCGACCGGATCGCCGGGCAGGCCGGATTCGGCACCGCAACCCTGCTGCGCCACCACTTCCGCCGCGTCATCGGCGTGACGCCATCGGACTACCGGCGTCAATTCGCCTGTGCCGCAGATGACCCGGGAGATGTCGAGGCCACCGCGTAGTCGGTGCGGCGACCGTCGCGGACCCGTCCGGCCCGCGCCGCGCGGTAGGCGATGGCGGGCCGGAACAGTCGCGTGGGAGCGTCGATCATCCCGGTCACCCGGGTCAGTGCGGTGGTGACCGCCGGGTCGTGCTCGGCGGCCGACATGACGCGACCGAGGTAGGCGTTGCTCAGCCGCATCGACCACGGACGCGGCCCGATCACCTCGGGTAAAGCCAGATCGGAGCCAACGGCGGTCTGCCACGCCACCCGCAGCGGGCGTGCCGCCGCGGTGAAGAATCGCCGCGCCAGGTTGTTGTCGGTGTGCTGCAGGCACTCGCGCAGGATGGTCGCCTCGATGGCCGCCAGCGTCATCCCCTGGCCGTAGATCGGGTTGAAACTGCAGATGGCGTCCCCGATCACGAGCAGGCCGTCGGGGAACCTGCGCATCTTGTCGTAGCGACGCCACCGGTTCGACGGCACCCGATAGTGCGCGACCTCGCCGAGGGGGTCAGCCGCGCGCACCGCTTCGAGTGCCTGCGGCGGCGCGAAACCTTCTCCAAAAGACTGCATTTCGGTGAAGTTGGCGGGCGGTTCCAGGCCGGCCATGGTGCCCTGGGTGAGCATCCAGATGTTGTTTTCGTAGCCGATCAGCGCCCAGGTCGTGGGGCGGCCCGGTTCCGGGAAGATCGCCACCAGGTGTTCGGGCAGGGCATCGGGGGACATGGTGAGCATTTGGCTGACATAGGCCAGCCGCACCACAAGCTCGTCTTCTCGGGGGCGGGAGTATCCGAGCTCGGCCAAGAAGGTGGGCGTGCGTGAGCCGCGACCGGTGGCATCCACCACCAGGTCGGCTGCCAGCTCGGTCGGTGAGCTGTTGTTGCGGTCCTGCACGACGACGCCGGTCACCCGGGCACCGCCGGGGCTGGCGGTCAGCCCGCGCACGTCGTGACCGGACAAGACCGAGATGTTGTCGATCGCTGCCAGCCGTCGGCGCACGCTCCATTCCAGAAAGGCCCGACTCGGGTAGTACTGCGTGGGCGCCGAGGGTGCAGTGCCTGATCGCAAAAACAGGTGGCCGCCAACCGAAATCCACAACTTCGACAGATCTCCGTCGTCCCACTTGCCGACCCCGCCGGCGACGAGCTCGTCGAGGAAACCGGGGAACAGCTCGTCCAGAATCGCCGAACTGCGTGCCAACAGTGCGTGGGCGTGCCGGCCCTGTGGCACGCCGCGCCGGTTCTGGGCGGTGTCCGGGATCTCGTCGCGTTCGACGATGGTGACCGTCTCGTAGTGCTCGGCCAGTACCCGTGCGGCCAGCGCACCCGCCATGCTCGCACCCAACACCACCGCATGCCCGCCCGATCGAGTCATGAAAGCAGTGTTCGCCCGGGTCCGACCGGCCGGATAGAGTACCGCCCTACCTCAGTTCGGGCGCGCAATCGGAGCGTCGCGTGCCCCTGCGGCCCGAATTCATGCCGACTTCATGTATTTCACCTTCGCCTGCCAGAGCGAACCGGCCATCGCCAGTTTGCTCGACGAGTCCGTCGACCAGCAGTGAATCCAGCGCCCGGTCCCGCTGTGCCGGATCGGACAACCACACCACGTCCAGCTGGCTTTTGACCACCGGAGTTGTGCTGGCCCGCAACACATCCAGCAGCTTGCCGCGGACCTGTCGATCCGTGCCGGCGTACCGCTGCACCCGCCGGGCGATGGTGGCCGCCGGGTAGCCGGCCGACCGCCAGCGGCAGCTGCTCAGCGGGCAGTTCCCGCACTGCGGGGAGCGGGACGTGCACACCACCGCGCCCAACTCCATCAGCGCGGCCGAGAACGTCGGCGCCGTCGCGTCCGGTGGTAGCAGTGCCGCCACGTCATCGAGGTCACGGGCACGTGCGGGGGCGTCGGCCTGGCCGTGCAGCACCCGCGTCACCACCCGGCGCACATTGGTGTCGACCACTGGAACACTTGCCCGGTAGGCGAAGCAGGCCACCGCCCGCGCGGTGTAGGCGCCGATGCCGGGCAGTGTCAGCAGGGTCTCGACGTCGGTGGGCACTTCGTCGCCGTACTCGTCGGCGATGACGACCGCGC
Source organism: Mycobacterium sp. NS-7484 (assembly GCF_001953975.1). Taxonomy (GTDB): domain Bacteria; phylum Actinomycetota; class Actinomycetes; order Mycobacteriales; family Mycobacteriaceae; genus Mycobacterium. The sequence continues at coordinate 18,567 of NZ_MBEJ01000106.1, read as the reverse complement.
ACTCGTGCAGCCGCTTGGCCCGTCGCGGATATCCCAGTTTTCCCCAGGCCCGCAACACCTCGGCCGCCCCGGCTGCCGCAGTGGACGACGGTGTGGGCCACCGGTCGATCCAGGCCAGCCAGATCGGCTCGACCCGGGCCACCGGTGTTTGCTGCAGCATGAATTCGCTGACCAGGATCTGCCACGCGGTGACGCCCGGTCGACGCCACGGCAGGTCACGCTGAGCCTGCTCATACCACCGCAAGAGCTCCTCCGCGTCGATGCTCATCAGCGGCTCATGCAAAATGGTTGATATGCCCAACTCAAACCCAGTGTCCGCATGGAAAGCACTCAAGGACGGTAACGCCCGCTTCGTGGCAGGCGAACCGCAGCACCCAAGCCAGGACATCGCCCGTCGCGCCAGCCTGGCGAACGGGCAGAAGCCCACTGCCGTGGTGTTCGGCTGCGGCGACAGCCGCGTGGCCGCGGAGTTGCTGTTCGACCAGGGTCTCGGCGACATGTTCGTGGTGCGCACCGCAGGCCACGTGATCGACAACTCGGTGCTGGGTTCGATCGAATACGCGGTGTCGATCCTGAACGTGCCGCTGATTGTGGTGCTCGGCCACGACAGCTGCGGTGCGGTCCAGGCTGCCATCAACGCCCTCGACGAGGGCACGGTGCCCGGCGGTTACGTGCGCGACATCGTCGAGCGGGTGACCCCGTCGATCCTGATGGGACGGCATGCCGGTCTGAAGCGGGTCGACGAGTTCGAGGAGTACCACGTCAACGAGACGGTGTCGCAGTTGAAGCTGCGCTCGGCGGCAATCGCCGAGGGACTTGCCGCAGGCACGCAGGCCATCGTCGGTGCCACCTACCACCTGGCCGACGGGCGGGTGGAACTGCGCAGTCACCTCGGCGACATCGGCGAAGCCTGACGACACGCCGGGTCGCCTCGAACAACTGGGGATGACCTGGGCTTACCGTGAAAGCCGTGTTGGATCTGGAACCTCATGGGCCACTGCCCGCACAGATTTACTGGCGGCGCAGGGCGCTGGCTATCGGTATCGCGGTAGTCGTCGTGGGGATCGTCGCCGCGATCGTCGCGGTGATCATGACCAGTAACTCCGGTGCCGAGTCCAAGCCCGCCGACGAGCCGGCTGCCAGCGCGGCCCCGCCGACCCCGTTGCCGGGGGAGAACCCCGAGGTCAAGTCCCCGGTGGTGCCCCCGGCGCAGCACGCGCCGCCGCCGACGGCGACGCCGACCGCCGCGGTGACACCGCCCCCGCTGCTCAAGGAGGGGGACGACTGCCCGGATTCGACGCTTGCCGTCAAGGGCATCACCAGCCAGCCGGAGTACGTGGTCGGCGATCAGCCGAAGTTCACCATGGTGGTCACGAATATCGGCCTGGTGGCCTGCAAACGCGACGTGGGCGCCGCGGTGCTGGCCGCCTACGTCTACTCGCTGGACAACAACCGGTTGTGGTCGAACCTGGACTGCGCCCCGTCCAACGAGACCTTGGTGAAGACCTTCAATCCCGGTGAACAGGTGACCACGGAGGTCACCTGGACCGGGATGGGGTCGGCGCCGCAGTGCCCGATGCCTCGCCAGCCGATCGGACCGGGTACCTACAACCTGATCGTGCAGTTGGGCAATCTTCGATCGGCGCCGGTCCCGTTCATCCTGGCCCAGCCCAGCGCGCAGCAGCCCGGGCCGCCCGCCGGCGGCGCACCGGCGCCTGAGGTGCCCGCGCCGGGAAACTGACGTCAGGCCAGCCGGTCGGCGATGGTCGACTCGGCCAGCAGTGACAAGCCTTCGCGGATGTGCCGGGCCCACATGGAACCGATCCCGTCCACAGACTGCAGGTCATCGGCGCTGGCGGCCAACAGCCCCTGCAGTGAGCCGAACGACCGGACCAGCAGGTCGACGTGGGCGAACTGCAGTCGCGGGATGCCGGCCATCGCACGGTAGCCGCGGGAACTCATCGCCGAATCCTGCGCCTCCGCTGTCGATGGGTAACCGAAAACCCTTGCCAGCGTTGTGAAGTCGAGCAACTCACTGTCCGAGAGGGTGTCGAGCTCGTCGAGGGTGGCGTGCACCTGCGCGGCGGTCGGCGGGTCGGGAAGGGCGTGGTAGTCGCGCACGATCAGCTCGCGCGCGGCCTCGTTGTCCCCGAGAAGCTCGTCGAGCTGAAGTTTGAGCTGACGCCCATCGGTGCCGAGTTCGACGACATCGGCGTCGATCTCCAGGCTGATCCGGCGCACCATCTCCAGGCGCTGCACCACGGTCATGACGTCGCGCAGCGTCACGAAGTCCTCGATCTCGGCGGTGGAAAGCTGCTTGCTCACCTCGTCGAGCCGGCCCTTGTAGCGCTCCAGCGTGGCGATGGTCTGGTTGGCCCGCGACAGGATGGTGGCCGAATCGGGCACCACATGCCGCTCGCCGGCCACGTACACCGTCACGATGCTCATCGAATGGCTCACCGAGATCACCGGGTAACCGGTCTGGATGGCGCTGCGCTCGGCCGAGCGGTGCCGGGTACCGGATTCGTCGGTGGGGATCGACGGGTCCGGCACCAGTTGTACGTTGGCCCGCACGATCCGGCTGCCGTCGCTGGACAGCACCACCGCGCCGTCCATCTTCGACAACTCACGCAGCCGGGTGGGCGCGTAACGCACGTCGAGGGCGAACCCGCCGTCGCAGATGGCTTCCACACTGTCGTCGTAGCCCAGCACGATCAGGGCGCCCGTCTTGCCGCGCAGGATGCGTTCCAGGCCGTCGCGCAGCGGGGTACCGGGTGCCAGCCGCCCGAGGGTTTCTCGTAGCGTCGGCCGCGCCAGATGCACGACGGTGCGGCTGGTCCTGGCGCCGGAGTTCACGGCCATCTGCTCTCCTCGGGTCGGCCGCTATTGTCCGTGATCGGATTGATTGCTGGCAATCGCGATGTCTTTGAGTGCCCGTAATGCCGCCCCGATGTGATCGGCGGTGATGACGCGCATCCCGGTGGGCACGGTGGTCACCCCGGGCGGCACCACGGCAATGTTGAACCCCAGCCGGGCGGCCTCGGCCAGCCTGCGATCCATGCCGGTGACCCGGCGCAGGTCGCCGACGAGGCCGACCTCACCGATCGCCACTGCGTTCATCGGCAACGCGATGTCGAGATAGGCCGACGCGATGGCCACCGCCACGGCCAGATCCGAGGACGGATCGGTCAGCCTCATGCCGCCCACGGTGGACAGGTAGATGTCGCTGTTGCCGATCGGAAGGCCGCAACGGGTCTGCAGCACCGCGCCGATCATCGCCGCGCGGGCCGAATCGATGCCACTGACGACGCGCCGCGGCGGCCCTACGGGTGGGGCGACGAGCGCCTGCACCTCGCCGATCATCGGGCGCTTGCCGTCGAGCGTGACCGTGATCGCGGTGCCCGGCACCGCCGAGGGGCGCTGATCCAGGAACAGCCCGGACGGATCGCTGACGCACTCGATTCCGTTGTCGTGCATCTGAAAACAGCCGACCTCGTCTGCCGCGCCGAACCGGTTCTTGACCCCACGCACCATGCGCAGGCTCGACGCGTGATCCCCTTCGAAGTGCAGCACCACGTCGACGAGATGCTCTAAGGAGCGCGGCCCCGCGATGGCGCCGTCCTTGGTCACGTGGCCCACGAGGATCATCGCCACCGCCGGATCGCCGACGGCGGTCTTGGCATAGCCTGTCAGCGCCGTCGTCACCGCCCGCACCTGCGTCACCCCACCCGTCACGCCGTCGGCCTCGGTGGTGGACATGGTCTGCACCGAGTCGACGATCACCAGGCTGGGCTTGACCTCGTCGATGTGGCCGAGGGCGATCTGCAGGTCGGATTCGCCTGCCAGATAGACGTTGTCGTGTGTGCAGCCCGTGCGTTCGGCGCGCAGCCGGATTTGGCCGGCGGACTCCTCACCGGACAGGTACAGCGCGCGGCGACCGGTGTGCGCCCAGCGGTTGGCCACCTCGAGCAGCAGCGTCGACTTCCCAACGCCGGGCTCCCCGGCCAGCAGCGTCACCGAACCGGCCACCAGGCCGCCGCCGAGCACCCGGTCCAGTTCCGTCACGCCGGTGGCGTAATGCCGGGTGATGCCCGGGTCGATCGAGGTGATCGGCACCGCGGGTGAGGTCGGGGCCACCGAGCGGCGGGCCGCACCGCCCACAGACGAGAGAACGGCTACTTCGTCGACCGTTCCCCAGGTGCCGCAATTGGCGCACCGGCCGACCCATTTCGGCGTGGTGTGCTGGCATTCCGAGCAGCGGTACTGCGAACGTACTTTCGAAGCGGCCACGCCGTGACAGTAACGGCAACCGCCGACATCGACGGTCAGGCGCACCCGAGCAGCCACCTGGCAACCGACGGAAACGGCAGGTCAGTGCGAACGCAAAAACCCCGCCGGGTGGTCCCGACGGGGTCGCAGCCTCAGGGGTCAACCCTCAGCGATGAAGCGATCAGTGGTGGCCGCCCGTACCACCGGTCTCGGCAGCCTCTTCGGGGGACTCGCCGGCCTTGTTGCGGCGAGGCGCCTCGCCTGCCGAGATCGGCACGGCGACAGTGGTCTCACCGTTTTCGAACTTGAACGTGAAGTCGTACAGCAGCCCGTTGGTGATCGGCTTGGTCAGGGTGACCTTGGCGGTGGCGCCGTCGGCCGCCTCGGTCTTCTCCAGCGGCTTGAGCTGGCCGTCGGGCTCACCGACGACGAGGGTGCCGCCGGCCGGGATGGTCTGGTCGCCGGTCAGTGCCACGTCGCCGACGTTGGACTCGATCGAGATCAGCTTGTTGGGCTTTTCGGTGGAGCCGTTGGCCGCGACGAACAGCAGCTCGGCCTCGGAACCGGGCTCGACGTAATCCTTCTCCTGGGGTGCGCGCAGGTGCACGTTGCGCAGGGCGACCTCGCCCACCTGTGCGTTGACGCCGTTGACGGCGGGCTCCTGCGTCGCCGTCTGGGAGACCTGCCCGGCGCCGCAGCCGGTGAGAACGGCTGCGGTCAGGCCACATGCGGCCAGACCGATCGAGGCGCGCATTGCGAAGCGGTTCACTCAAGCCTCCTGAGCTGGGTCGGCGTACTTCGACTATGCACAGTAGTAGGTGGGTGTCGTCGGGGGAATGCGAGGGCTGGCAGAGGGCCGTCGACGGACCCGGTTCGGTGCCCTCCGGACCGTCGATCCACGGCTGCGGCAGGCGCACAACGGCTTTGCGCGGCGGCCCGTTTCGGGTGTCGGGCGGGCCCGGGCGTTGCACGCTTTCGTCACCATGTCAACCCCTGCTCTTCACCTGCGGTGCCCCTGACCTGCATAGTTGGTGCGCACGTGATCGCGGCCCGTGTTAGGATGGACTAGCGAAAGGGGCTCGAATCAGATGATTTTCAAGGTCGGAGACACCGTCGTCTATCCACACCACGGTGCTGCGTTGATCGAGGCGATCGAAACCCGGACTATCAAAGGCGAGCAGAAGGAATATCTCGTACTGAAGGTCGCTCAGGGGGATCTGACCGTTCGAGTGCCCGCAGAGAACGCCGAGTACGTCGGTGTCCGCGACGTCGTGGGCCAGGAAGGCCTCGACAAGGTTTTCCAGGTGTTGCGCGCGCCGCACACCGAAGAGCCGACCAACTGGTCGCGCCGCTACAAGGCCAATCTCGAGAAGTTGGCTTCCGGTGACGTGAACAAGGTTGCCGAGGTGGTCCGGGATCTGTGGCGTCGGGATCAGGAGCGCGGTCTTTCCGCGGGTGAGAAGCGAATGCTGGCCAAGGCTCGGCAGATCCTGGTCGGCGAACTCGCCTTGGCCGAGAACACCGATGACGCCAAGGCCGAGACCATCCTCGACGAGGTTCTGGCCGCCGCGTCCTGACGCGCCGTGGCAACAACTGTCGCGGTCGTCCCGGCCGCCGGCTCTGGTGAGCGGCTCGGCGCGGGCAGGCCGAAAGCATTCGTCAACCTGGGGCACAAACCCCTGCTGGAGCATGCTCTCGACGGGCTGCTCGGCTCCGGCGTGATCGACAGGGTCGTGGTCGCGGTGCCGCCCGCGCGTACCGATGAGGCCATGTTGGTCTTCGGTGCGCGGGCGCAGATCGTGGCCGGGGGAGCGGACCGTACCGAATCGGTGGGTCTGGCCCTCGGCGCCGCCGATGACGCCGATTTCGTATTGGTGCACGACGCCGCGCGGGCGCTGACCCCGCCGAGCCTGATCGCCCGGGTCGTCGCCGCGCTGACAGAAGGCCACGCCGCCGTCGTCCCCGGGCTTCCGCTGGCCGACACCATCAAGGCCGTCGACGCCAACGGGGCGGTCCTGGGCACACCCGAGCGGGCCGGGCTGCGGGCCGTGCAGACGCCACAGGGCTTCCGCGCCGACGTCTTGCGCCGCGCTTATCAGCGGGCCGGTGCCGGTGCAGTGACCGACGATGCCTCCCTTGTCGAACAGCTCGGCACTCCGGTGCAGATCGTCGAGGGCGACCCGTTGGCCTTCAAGATCACCACGCCCCTGGACCTGTTGCTGGCCGAGGCCGTGATGGCGCGCGGGGCATGACGATCGCATGCTGATTCCGTGTTGATTCCAAGGGTCGGGCTGGGTACCGACGTCCATCCGATCGAGCCCGGCCGGCCGTGTTGGCTGCTGTGTTTGGAATTCGACGGCGCCGACGGCTGCGCGGGGCATTCCGACGGCGACGTCGCCGCCCACGCGTTGTGCGACGCGCTGCTCAGTGCCGCGGGTCTCGGTGACCTCGGCGGGGTCTTCGGCACCGACCGGCCGGAATGGCGCGGGGTCACCGGCGCGGACATGCTGCGCCATGTGCGTCAGCTGGTGCAGCAGGCGGGTTTCCGGGTGGGCAACGCGACCGTGCAGGTGATCGGCAACCGGCCCAAGATCGGGCCGCGCCGCCTGGAGGCCCAGGAGCTGTTGTCCGAGCTGATCGGGGCGCCGGTATCCGTCTCGGCGACCACCACCGACGGGCTCGGTCTGACCGGTCGGGGCGAGGGTTTGGCCGCGATGGCCAGCGCTTTGGTGGTTCCTGTCGAATAGGCCGGTAAGCTGGCACGTCGTGACCGATCGCGCTCAAGCTGTCGGGTCGGCAACAGAGACCGGCCTGCGGCTGTACGACACCATGGCGGGTGCCGTACGAGATTTCGTACCGCTGCGGCCGGGGCACGCTTCGATCTACCTGTGCGGTGCCACCGTCCAGGGCCTGCCGCACATCGGCCACGTCCGTAGCGGGGTCGCGTTCGACGTGCTGCGCCGCTGGCTGACCGCCAATGGATACGACGTTGCCTTCATCCGCAACGTCACCGACATCGACGACAAGATCCTGAACAAGGCGGCCGACGCCGGCCGGCCATGGTGGGAATGGGCGGCCACCTACGAACGGGCGTTCAGCGCCGCGTATGACGCGCTGGGCGTGCTGCCGCCGTCTGCCGAGCCCCGGGCCACCGGTCACATCACCCAGATGATCGAGCTCATCGACCGGCTGATCGAGCGGGGCCATGCCTACGCCCGAGGCGGCGACGTGTACTTCGACGTGCTGAGCCTGTCGGAATACGGCGCGTTGTCCGGCCATCGCATCGACGATGTGCACCAGGGCGAGGGCGTGGCGACCGGCAAGCGCGATCAGCGCGATTTCACGTTGTGGAAGGGCGCCAAACCGGGTGAGCCGTCATGGCCGACGCCCTGGGGCCGCGGTCGTCCCGGCTGGCACACCGAGTGCGTGGCGATGTGCGAGGCCTACCTGGGTGCGGAGTTCGACATCCATGCCGGCGGTATGGACCTGGTGTTCCCGCACCACGAGAACGAGATCGCGCAGGCCCGCGCGGCAGGCGACGGCTTCGCCCGGTACTGGCTGCACAACGGCTGGGTCACCATGGGCGGCGAGAAGATGAGCAAGTCGCTGGGCAACGTGCTCTCGATTCCCGCTGTGCTGCAACGGGTTCGGGCTGCCGAGCTGCGTTACTACCTGGGAAGCGCCCATTATCGGTCCATGCTGGAGTTCTCCGAGACCGCACTGCAGGACGCGGTGAAGGCCTACAGCGGCATCGAGGACTTCCTGCATCGCGTCCGCAACCGCGTCGGGGCCGTCGCGGTCGGGGCGTGGACCCCCAAGTTCGCCGCCGCGCTCAACGACGATCTCGCGGTGCCGATGGCGCTGGCCGAGGTGCATGCCGCCCGCGCCGAGGGCAACCGGGCGCTGGATGCCGGCGATCACGAGGTCGCGATGGCGCGGGCCACGTCAATCCGGGCGATGATGGGCATCTTGGGCTGCGATCCGCTCGACGAGCGTTGGGAGTCCCGCGACGAGACCTCGGCCGCCCTGGCCGCGGTTGACGTGTTGGTCCAGTGGGCCCTGGCCGGTCGTATCGAGGCGCGCGCCAACCGGGACTGGGCTGCGGCCGACGCAATCCGCGACCGGCTCAAAGAGGCCGGGATCGAGGTCACCGACACCGCTGACGGCCCGCAGTGGGCGCTGGTGGACGGGAACGGAGCGTAGATGGCCGGGAATTCGCAGCGCCGTGGCGCAGTGCGCAAGCCAGGGACGAAGAAGGGGCCCACGGTCGGGTCCGGCGGCGTGCGTCGTCGTGGATTGGAAGGCCGTGGGGCGACGCCCCGGGCTGACCAGCGCCCACACCATCCCGCCGCCAAGAAGGCCGCGAAGGCGGCCCGTCAGGCGCAGGGGCGGCACCGCAAGACCGACGACACCGAGTTGGTGCTCGGCCGCAACCCCGTGGTGGAGTGCCTGCGGGCCAAGGTTCCGGCCACCGCGCTGTATGTGGCGCTGGGCACCGAGGCCGACGAGCGGCTCACCGAATCCGTTCAGATCGCTGCCGATCGCGGCATCTCGATCCTGGAAGTGCAGCGCCACGACCTGGACCGGATGAGCAACAACGCGTTGCACCAGGGGCTGGCCCTGCAGGTGCCGCCATACGACTACGCGCACCCCGACGATCTGGTGAAGGCGGCCCGAGATTCCGGGGAACCGGCGCTGTTGGTGGCGTTGGACAACATCTCCGATCCGCGCAACCTCGGCGCCATCGTGCGTTCGGTGGCGGCGTTCGGCGGGCACGGTGTGGTGATCCCGCAGCGGCGTTCGGCCTCGGTGACCGCGGTGGCCTGGCGTACCAGCGCCGGCGCGGCGGCCCGTACGCCAGTGGCGCGCGCGACGAATCTGACTCGGACACTGAAGAGTTGGGCCGATTCCGGGCTGCAGGTCGTGGGCCTGGATGCCGGCGGTGACACGTCGCTCGACGAACTCGACGGCGCCGGGCCGATGGTCGTGGTGGTGGGCTCGGAAGGCAAGGGGCTGTCACGGCTGGTGCGGGAGAACTGCGACGCGGTGGTGTCGATCCCGATGGCAGGGCCGACGGAGTCGCTGAACGCCTCGGTGGCCGCCGGTGTGGTGCTCGCCGAGATCGCCCGTCAACGTCGCGCCTGACTTCCATTCTGCGGTCAAGTGCGAGTGCGGTCAGCCCTCACCGCAGAATCAAACCGAGGCTGAGCCATAGCGCGAGCACACCGGCCAGCAGTGTCGCCGGCACGGTGACCAGCCCTACCCAGCTGAACTCCGTGGCTTTGGCGGGTAGGCCTTCTCGATGAACGACATTGCGCCACAAAAGATTCGACAATGACCCCACGTAGGTCAGGTTCGGCCCGACGTTCACACCGATCAGCACGGCGAGCACTGCGGCCGGGCCGGCGGCGGCGACCAACGGCAGCAACACCAGCACCGCAGGCAGGTTGTTGACCAGGTTCGCCAGTACCGCCGCGATGGCGGCCAGCGCGAGGAGTTCGGGGAACGAGTCGCCGACCGGAAGTACGCCGCGCATGACGTCGTCGAGCCCGTTGCGCACCACCGCGTCCACCACCACGCCCAGGCAAAGCACGAACGCCAGGAACGGCAGGTTGACGGCGCGGGTGATGCCTTGAATTGTGCTGCGGCGCTGGGCCAGACTGCGGACCCCGAGCACGACCGCCCCGGCCAGCGCCGCCCAGGCCGGCGACGTATCGAACACCGAGGTGACGACGAAACCCGCCAGCGTCAGCCCCAACACCACGAGGACGAACACCGGAACCTCGGCCGGCGGAGGCGCCACCTCGGCAGCCCGATCCGCCAACTCGCGACGGAAAAGCACACGCAGCAGCACGAATTCGACGGCGATGACGGCCACCCAGGGCAGTGCCATCACGGCGGTGAACTCCACGAAGGACAGCCCGGCCACGGCGAAGGCCAAGAGATTCGTCAGATTCGACACCGGAAACAGCAGCGACGCCGAGTTGGCCAGGTGTGCGCTGGCGTAGGCGTGTGGCCGCGGGGGCAACGCGAGGGCGCGGGCGGTGACCAGCACCACCGGCGTCAACAGCACCACGGTAGCGTCCAGACTCAGCACCGCCGTCGTCGTCGCCCCGATCAGGAACACCCGGGTCAGCAGCCGCCGGGCATCCCCGCGGCTGGCGCGGGCCATCACGGTGCCTGCGGCGTGGAACAGTCCTTCGTCGTCGCACAGGTGCGCCAGCACCAACACCGCCCCAAGGAAGCCGACAACCGGCAGCAGGCGGTTCGCCTCGGCGATAGCGTCGGAACCGGAGATCGCGCCGAACGCGATCAGCAGACCGGCAGCCGGCACCGCCGCGACCGCCTCGGGCCAGCCATTCGGGCGCGCCATCGCGAAGGCCAGCACCACGGCCAGCGCGATGAGCGCCAGGATCAGTGCCAGGGGTCGGCCCGATCCCACAGGGTCGGCAGGTGCAGGCGCACTCCGTCGACTTCGGCCAACCGGGTCAGTACCTGCATCGAGACATCCAGGTCGTCACCGGCATACGGCAAGGCGCGCAACGGTTTGTGCAGCGGGCGGAAGAAGTCGTCCCAGTGGATCAGCACGACCCGCCGCGCTCCCACCGCGCGAACCGTCTCGGCCCAGTAACTTTCGAAATACTGGTCGGACTGCAGCCCGAGTTGACCGATCCCGAGGTAGACCACCTCGGCACGCTGCCCGGCCAGTGCGCCGGGGACCGCGCCGGCACTGCCGACGATCAGGAGCCGGCGGTCGCTGGGCCGATGATGCACCAGTGTCGACCAGGCTTCCCCGCATCTGTAGGCCGCGACCTTGACCGGCGGCACGACGGGCTCGGTGATGATTCCGGGGAACCGGTCCGGTGGGCAGTGTTCGGACTCGAAGAGCGTCACGTCGTAGGGACCGAGAGACACGGCTTCCCCTGGGGCGGAGGTCTCGATCCGATCCGGAGGCAGACCGTGCCCGACGCCGACCTGCGCGGTCGAGGTGCCGCCCACCAGTCGGGCACCGGTCCGCTCGGCCACGACGGCCGAATCCATCGCATGGTCGAAGTGGCTGTGTACCGGCAGCACCGCCTCCAGCTTGTCGATGCCGAGCCGGGCCAGGCAGCCCTCGATGCGGGGAAGTGACGGCCTTAGCTTGCGTAAGACCACGGTCGGCAGCGCGGGCCGGGAGAAGAATCCGTCGGTCAGGACGGCCGAGGTGCCGTCGTCTACGAGCAGCGTGCTGACCCCGGCCCAGGTGACGCTGAGCGGGGACTGCGATGTGGCCGACGGCACGTCGAAATACCGCGCATAGGGGGCCAGGTCGGGTCTGCCGGGCTTGAGCCGCATGGCTTCACCCTAAAACCGGCCTGATCGGGGACCTAGCCGTAGCGTCGGCGGAACTTCTCCACCTGCCCGGCCGAGTCGATGTGCCGTGCCGACCCGGTCCAGAACGGATGGGAATCGCTGGTGACGTCGACGACGATCAGCGGGTAGGTCTGCATGCCGTCGGCGGTCGGCCACTCGATGGTGCGATCGCTGGTCGCCGTCGAGCGGGTCAGGAACTTGGTGCCCGTCGCGGCGTCCTGAAACACCACGGGGTGGTAGTCGGGGTGGATGTCGGATTTCACTGGGATTCGCCTTCTGTGTGAACGGATGTTGCGGCCTCGTCGACGGCGGGCTGACAGGGCTCTTCGTGCCAGTCACCGAACGGGTCGGGGTACGTGGCCCACTCGTGCGGTCGGGCCAGCTCGTCGTCGGTGAGCAGAGCGCCGCGCAGCGCCTCGATCACCTCGCCGGGTCGGGCGCCACAGACCAACACGGTCAACGAGACGTGGCGGTCACCGAATTGGTGATGCCAGTCGATCGCGGCGACGGCCAGACGTTCGGGGTCGGTGTAGGCGCGCTCGGAGTCGTCCATTGCCACCAACCACTTTCCGGCATTGCTGAAATGCATTCCGCCGCCCGCGGATTCGATCCACATGACATCGGACGGCCGGTTGGCCAGCCAGGCCCGGCCGCGGGTGCGCACGACGCCGTCGAGCAGGTGGTCTATCGCGTCGTGCAGTCGCGTGGGATGGAACGGCCGGCGCGCGGCGAACTCCACGATGATGACCTCATCGTCGGGCTCCAGCGGGGGTTCACCGGCGAGCAGCGGATCGTGCGGGGTGGTGGCGCGGCCCCGTGGGCTGTTCGGTTCCAGGTGGGCCAGGCCGAGCTCGACCCGGTCGGGGCCGACGGTGATGCGGGCGCGGGGAGCGAGCCGGCGCAACACCGCCAGGGTGGTGGCGTCCGGCTCGTTGAGCACCAGCATGTCGGCGAACTCGGCCTGCCCGACGACCACCTGGGCGACCGTGCGTCCGTCGGGCAGTTCCTCGTCGCCGACGGACTGCTGCAGCCAGACCGTCGCGTCGAGGCAGGCGATCACCGCGTCGATGGTGACGTCGCGGGCAGCGGGCCCGTCGATGTAGCCGGAGCCGACGTGGACCCGGATGGTGTTGATGGCCCAGCACACCGGTTCGGCTTCCAGCCAGGGCATCAACTGCACGACGATGCGGTCCACGTCATCGCGCCGGTGCAGGCGCCGCAGCAAGATCAGCAGGTCGTCGCGCACTGTGCAGGAGACGCAGCCGTGTGCCAGCTCGAGAGCGAGTTCGGATGTGCTGTTGCTGTCGGACACGGTGCGCAACACCACCTGGCCGTCGAACACGTGGCGCACCAAGACCGTGCCCGGCTTGCGGCTCAGCTGTGCTGCGACCTCGTCGGCGTCACCTTGTCCGGCGATCAGCACTACAGGGGTTCGCACTGCACCTCCCCGGATTTGTTGTTGAAAACGATTGTCATTATCGTGAGGGTACCCCATCCGAAGGAGGCCGATGTCTGCCCACTGCCAAGTCACCGGGCGCTCGCCCGGGTTCGGCAACACGGTGTCGCACTCGCACAAGCGCAGTCGCCGACGCTGGAACCCCAACATCCAGACCAAGACGTACTACCTGCCCACCGAAGGTCGTCGCATCCGACTTCGGGTCAGCGCCAAGGGAATCAAGGTGATCGACCGCGACGGCATCGAAGCGGTGGTTGCCCGGCTGCGTAGTGCGGGGGAGAAGATCTGATGGCAAGAACAGATATTCGGCCGATCGTGAAGCTGAAGTCCACGGCGGGAACCGGTTACACGTACGTCACCCGCAAGAACCGCCGCAACGACCCGGACCGGATCGTGCTGCGCAAGTACGACCCGGTGATCCGCCGCCACGTCGACTTCCGAGAGGAGCGCTGATGGCCAAGCGATCCAAGATCGTCAAGAACGAACAACGTCGAAAGCTCGTGGAGCGCTACGCCGAACGGCGGGCCGAGCTCAAAGAGGCCATCCGCAATCCGGCCAGCACCGGCGAGCAGAAAGCCGCGGCAGTCTCGGCGCTGCAACGCCTGCCGCGGGATTCCAGCCCAGTGCGGCTGCGCAACCGGGACGCGGTCGACGGCCGTCCGCGCGGCCATCTGCGCAAGTTCGGGCTGTCCCGGGTCCGGGTGCGCGAGCTGGCGCACCGCGGTGAACTGCCCGGCGTACGGAAGTCGAGTTGGTGATGGCGACGAGTTCCCGCAAGAACACCAAGAAGCGACCGCCGGCCACCGATCTCAAGAAGCCGAGGCGCAATCAGCTGAAGGCCCTCGGGGTGACCGAGGTCGACTACAAGGACGTCCACCTGCTGCGCACGTTCATCAGCGAGCGGGGCAAGATCCGGTCCCGGCGCATCACCGGTCTCACCCCGCAGCAGCAGCGCCAGGTCGCCACGGCGATCAAGAACGCCAGGGAGATGGCGCTGCTGCCGGTGGTCGGTCCGGCCTGAACTCGCTAGCTGAACGGCGTCAGCTGGATCCCCTCGGCCGCCAAGCGATCGCGCACGGCGGTGGCGATGTTCACCGCACCCGGTGAATCACCGTGCACACAAACCGATTCCACGGTGATGGGTACTGTCGATCCGTCGACCGCGACCACCTCGCCCGTCGTCACCATCGTGGCGACACGGTCGGCGATCGCCGCCGGATCGTGCAGCACGGCGCCGGGTTCGCGGCGGGACACCAGCGTGCCGTCGGGTTGGTAGGCGCGATCGGCGAAGGCCTCGGCCACCGTGCGCAGACCCAACTGTCGCGCCTCCTCGAAGAACACCGACCCGGACAGGCCCAGCACCGGCAGGCCGGCATCGACGGCATGGACCGCCGCCGCCACCGCGGCGGCCTGCACCCGGTGGCTGACGATCGTGTTGTACAGCGCGCCATGGGGTTTGACGTACGTCACCGCCGTCCCGGCGGCATACGCGATGGCTTGGAGCGCACCGATCTGATAGATGACGTCGGCGGTCAAGTCCTCTGGGGTGACGTCGATGAAGCGCCTGCCGAACCCGGCCAGATCCCGGTAACTGACCTGAGCACCGACCCGCACTCCGCGCTCGGCGGCCCCGCGGCAGGTACGCAGCAGCAGCGCCGGGTCGCCGGCGTGAAAGCCGCAGGCGACGTTGGCGCTGGTAACCAGGCGCAACATGGCCTCGTCGTCACCGAGCGTCCAGGCGCCGAAGCTCTCGCCCAGATCGGCATTGAGGTCGACGAATCCAGCCACCCGATCAGCCTAAGGCGCGGCTACTGACGGCCAGCTGTTCTCCGAGACGAATTCGGGTAGCGGTCGGCCGACGGTCCAGTGCTCGATCTCCAGCACCGGCCGGTCCGGGAACTCGGGCACCGGACCCAGGCACAGGATCGCCACCGGCTCGGCGTCGTCGGGCATGCCCATCAGCCGAGCCAGGGGCAGGGGTTCGAAAATCGACACCCACCCCATGCCGAGGCCCTCGGCGCGCGCGGCCAGCCACATGTTCTGGATCGCGCACGACACCGATGCCAGATCCATCTGGGGCAGCGTGCGGCGGCCGAAGATATGCCGGTCACGGTTCTCGCCGAGGGCGACGACGAACAGTTCGGCGCAGTCGAGGATGCCCTCGACCTTCAGGGCCAGGAACTCCTCGCCGCGGGAGCCCAGCGCATCGGCGGTGTGCACGCGTTCCTCGTCGACGAGCGCGTGGATCTTTCGGCGCAGCGCGTCGTCGGTGACCCGGATGAACCGCCAGGGCTGCATCAGGCCGACGCTCGGTGCGGCGTGCGCGGCCTGCAGAAGCCGGCCGAGGACCTCGGGTGCCACGGTGCTGCCCGGGACGAACCGGCGCATGTCGCGACGTTCGGCGATGGCCCGGTAGACGGCGCGACGCTCGTCGGGGCTGAAGGCGTGCTCGGACACGCATCGAGCTTAGGCGGGCCCTCGGATCCCGCCGACGCCGACCTTATTGAAAATGAATGTCATTAATGATAGGAGTTTGGAGCGCTGAACGGTTCGGTGCGAGGGAAGGAGAACATGTGCCGAAATCATTGAAGGTTCTCGTGCCCGCCGGGGCACTGACACTGGCGGCGGCGCTGGCCGGCTGCGGTGGCGGCGAACCGCAACGCGAGGCGCGCGAACCAATAGCCGATCCGCTGGTGGTCACCTACGACGGCGGGCTGTATGTACTGGACGGCAACAGCCTGCAGGTCAAGGCAGACCTCCCGGCGGATGGCTTCCTCCGGGTCAATCCGGCCGGCGACGATGCGCACGTGCTGGTGTCCGCCGACAACGGTTTCCGGCTGCTCGACGCCGCGGCGGGCGAGTTCACCGACACCACATTCATGGCCGACGAGCCGGGACACGTCGTCACACACGGCGAGCACACGGTGCTGTTCGACGAGGGGACGGGCGAGATCATCGCGCTCGACCCGCATGACATCGCAGGGTCTGCCCCGCGCATGAGGAATCTGAAGGCGCCGCAACCGCATCACGGTGTCGCGGTGGTGCTGGACGACGGAAGCTGGGTGCGCAGCGAGGGCGACGGCGACCGGCGCAGTGGTGCGGTGGCATTTGATGCCTCGGATCGGGAGATCGCCCGCAGTGGTGAATGTCCCGGTCTACACGGCGAAACCGTCGCGGGAGCGTCCACACTGGTATTCGGTTGTGAGAACGGGGTATTGGCCTACGCCGACGGCGCCTTCACCAAGATCACCGCCCCGGACCCTTACGGCCGGGTGGGAACCGTTCGCGGACACGAAGACTCACCGGTGGTGCTGGGTGACTACAAGGTCGATCCTGACGCCGAGCTGGAACGGCCCAACCGCTTCTCTCTGGCCGACACCGCGAGCAAGCAGTTGCGTCTGGTCGCCCTCCCGCAGTCGGTCAGCTACTCGTTCCGGTCGCTGGCCCGCGGGCCCCATGGCGAAGGCCTCATCCTGGGTACCGACGGCAATCTCCACGTCGTCGATCCGGTGTCCGGGCAGACCCTGAAGACGATCGCGGTGGTCGAACCGTGGACCGAACCCGAGGACTGGGAGCAGCCCCGTCCGAGCGTGTTCGCCCGCGGCCACGACGTGTACGTCACCGACCCCGCCACCAGGCAGATTCACGCGGTCGATGTCGAATCCGGCGAGAAAGGCACATCGGTGACGCTCGATCAGGCGCCCAATGAGCTCAGCGGAACCGTGGGCCACGAGCACTAGCCGGGCACACCAACGGTTCAGCCCCACATCGAGATTGCACTCAGGGACAGGAACGATGGCGATGTTGTCCCTGGCGACAATCTCGATGTGGGGCCGCAGGCCGCTCAGTGCGAGTGCGTGACGTTCCAGGCCGGTAGCGGATCGGGATAGCCCATCCATGCCGGCTCACCCTCGGCCAGTTCGGCATCCGTCAGCAGGGCGCTGCGCAGAAGTGCGTCGACGGCCTCCTGGTCGAGCTTGATCCCGATGAACACGATCTCCTGACCCGGCGTGATCTCGGTACCCGACCAATACTGGGCCGGCTCGATCACCAGGTTGGGGCCGGCCTGTGACCAGATCGCCGCGATCGACGGCCGGCTGGCGATCCAGCAGAAACCCTTGCTGCGCAACAGGCCTCGCACCTGTTCGAGCACTTCGGCAAGTCGCTGCGGATGAAACGGGCGATCGGCCCGAAACGTCGTCGAACAGATTCCGTACTCCTCGGTCTCGGGAGTGTGCCCCTCGGCGATCTCCTCGTCCCAGCCGGGCGCCTCGGCTGCGGCGAGTGGGTCGAACAAGCCCGTGTCGAGGACCTCGCCGAGATCGACCACGCCGTGTGCGGTGTGCAGCAGCCGTGCGCGCGGGTTGAGCTTGCGAACCACCGCCTCGACCGCGCCGAGCCGTTCGGCACTGACCAGATCGGTTTTGTTGAGCAGGATGACATCGGCGAACTCCACCTGGTCGACCAGCAGATCCGCCACGTTGCGGCCGTCTCCGGGGCCTGCGGTCATCTCGCGCTCGGCCAACGCGTCGCCGCGGACCACCTCGGTCAGGAACGTCGAGGCGTCCACCACGGTGACCAACGTGTCCAGCCGGGCCAGATCGCCGAGCCGGAAGCCGTCGCCGAACTCCCAGCTGAAGGTCGCCGCGACGGGCATGGGTTCGGAGATGCCGGTCGATTCGATCACCAGTTGGTCGAAGCGTCCCTGTCGAGCCAGCTCCCCGACCGCCTCCACGAGATCCTCGCGCAGCGTGCAGCAGATGCATCCGTTGGTGAGCTCGACCAGTTTCTCCTCGGTCCGGTCGAGGTGTCCTTGCCCGGCGATCAGTGCGGCGTCGATGTTGACCTCGCTCATGTCGTTGACGATCACGGCGACCCGTTTGCCCTCGCGGTTGGCCAGGATGTGGTTGAGCAGTGTGGTCTTGCCTGCCCCGAGGAAGCCGGACAGGACGGTGACGGGCAGCAGGTCGGACATCGCGCTCCTTATTGAAAATCATTATCAATAAGCTATCATCTGGATGTGCAACGCATAATGCAAACGGTTATCGTTATCGCCGTGCTTTCACGTCTGAACCTGCGCACTTCGGCCGCTGCCTTTCTGCTGGCCGCGCCGTTCACCCTCGTCGCCTGCGGCTCGGGTGAGACCACCGGTGCCCAATCGGCCGGAAACTGCCCGGCCACCCCGGTCAACGTCGTCGTCAGCGTCGACCAGTGGGGCGACATCGTGTCCCAACTCGCCGGGGACTGCGCGACGGTGACGACGGTGGTGGCCGGCTCGTCGGTTGATCCACACGACTTCGAGCCCGCGCCCGCGGACGCGGCGAAATTCCAGGGCGCGCAGTTGGTCGTCGTCAACGGCGGGCACTACGACGAGTGGGCTGCCAAGCTGGCTCAGAGCACTGCGCCGGATGCCGTCGTTGGGGGGGGGAGCCGCGGCGCGCCGCCCCCCCCCCACCCCCCCCCCCCCCCACCCCCTCACACGCCCGCCC
>NZ_MBEJ01000105.1 GCF_001953975.1 Mycobacterium sp. NS-7484 | reverse complement strand
TGCTCAGCGCGTTGTTGAGGGCGTCGAGCAGTGTGGATGCCTCGCCTTGCTTTGTGGCTCTGCCGTTCTCGACGTCGGGCTCGTATGGGCCGGGGACGGTGTCGCCGCGCTTGCGGTGGCCGGCGCCGTTGCCGAGCCTGGTCCGCTTGAGCACGACGTCGGCGAGGTCTTCGAGCAGGCCCGAGGTACGCCTGCCGTTGACCTGCGGGCCGGTGACCAGCGAGCGCAGCGCGTCGCGGAGCTGGTTGGTGCACTGCGGGCACAGGAACGTCGTGGCGCGGCCGGTGCACGCCTGGCACTGCTGGGTCACTGCTGCACCGCCTGCGCTCCCGTGACGATGCCGTTGAGGTATGTCCACGCGTCGCGGTAGGTGTGCGGCCCGATGAATGACGAGGTGATGCCGTAGCGCAGGTTGATCGAGTAGTAACCGCGCTGCGGCACACCGGCGATGGAGTACTTGGCTTCGCCGACGTGGACATCCAGGCCGGTCTCGTCGCGGACGAGTGCGGCGTGCCAGCGGAGCTTGACGAGGTCTGGCCATGCTGGGTCGAGTTCGGGTTCTGGTGTCCGGCCGCCGTTTCCGGTGGGCACCATGTGGGCGTTCTCCGCGGCGTTGAAGGTCATGCTGGCCAGCTCACTTTCTCGAGTCCGGTGGTGTGGCGAGGCTTCACGGGGAAGGGCATGGGGTCGCCGAGGTGGAATGCGCCGATGGCGGCCAGACCGAGCGCGTCGGCGATGTCGTCGTTGTCGACGGGCTCGAATAGCTCGTCGTCGTGCCACCATTCGTTGACGGCGGCGATGATGTCGGGCTTCTTGGCGTTGCCCTTGCCGGTGATCCACTTCTTGGCGGTGGTGTTGTTCATGACGACGACGGGGATGCCTTTGGCGTCGAGTTGGCCGTAGATGCCGTGCCAGAGGGCAGATCGGTCGAACTCGCCGGCGCTGATGCGGACGGCGTACGGGTGTTCCTCGATGACGGCGAGGTCGGGGTGACCGATGGCGCGGGTGACGTCGGCGACTTGCTTGCGAACGCGGCGGCTGCGGGCCTGGTAGCTGGCGCCGTTGTGTCCGCCGTGGCCGAATCTGGCGACCATGGTGGGTCGGCCACAGTTGAGGATGGCGACGCCTGCGCTGGTGAGGCTGGGGTCGATGCCGGCGACGATCATCCGGTGACCTCGCTCTCGAACTCGTTGATGTCACGGATGATTCGGGCCACGATGTTCCCGCAGGCCAGCAGGGACATGCCGGTGTGCTCGACGAGGGATTCCGCTGCCCGGTTCAGCTCGTCGTCGGTGAGCACGATCGGGCGCTGTTGGCGGAGCTCGGCGACGTCGATGGCGTGCTCGACGGGTTGGCCTTGCTCGGCGATCGCTATGAGTGCGTGGGCGGTGGCGTAGTCAGCGCGTCCACCGCGGGCGACGAGCGACTTGGCGCACTCGATGTGCTCGGCGGCGTTCATCGGTTGGCCTCCTTCGCGAGTGCGGCGCGACACTTGGCGATCCCGCGCTTGGCCGCTGCGGTGTGGTCGACGTGGTCGCAGACCTGGGCGCCGCGGTAGCCGTCCGAGTCGCAGAGCGTGCAGTTGTCGCGCTCAGCCTGGGCGAGATGAGCGGGGACGTCGTGCTGGGCGTGCCAGTCCGCGAGACCCTCGGCGTAGCGGCGTTCGCGTTCGGCGCGTTCGGCTTCGAGGTCAGGCATGGAGGTTCTCCCAGTCGTGGTTGGGGCAGCGGGTCACGCGGTTGGCGGTCTCGTCGTCGATGTGGCCGCGGTCGTCGCAGTCGGGGCAGGCGCGGACTGCGGCCCAGAACGCGGCGCGGGCTTGTGCTGCACGGTCGCCCGATTCGGCGTCCCAGCGTTCGCGGCGCTGGCGATAGCCGCGGCACGCGCCGCATGGCGGCGGGTCGGTGTCGTTGATGTGCTTGGGGCAGCGTTCGGGTGGGGGCCCGTTGCGGTCGGGTGCGGCTGCGGTCTGGCCGGTTTCGTTCGGCTCGGCGTCGACCTCCCCAACCCAACCACCTACGGAAGGTGACTTAGAAACAGAAACAGAACCAGAAACAGAAACTGAAGGGTTTAGGGAAGGGTTCCCGGAAGGGTTTCCCGACTCGGACGTTTTCCCAGGTCGCGCAAAGGGTTCCGGTAACCCTTCGGGGAAGTCTTCGGCAAAGGGTTCCGCAAAGGGTTCCGATAACCCTTCGGAGACCCTTGCCAGGTGGGTCCGCGCATCGGCCTCTGCGCGCTTCAGGTTCTCCCGCAACCGGTTAGCTGAAGGGCTGTCGCCTTTGACCTCTGGCAGTGCGATCCGATCCAGCTCGCCCAGCATCACGGCGGCGAATTTCGGGCTGTCGAACGTGCCAATGAGCCGCAGCGCGGACAGCAGTACGTTGGGCTGCTTGTCGAGTTCGTCGCGGCGCACACGCGAGCGGATCAGGCCTTCCCCGGTGGATTCGTCCACGAACACATAGCGACGGCGCTCCAGGCGAATCAGGGCCGCTTTCAGGTCACGTTCGGTGGGCTCGGCCTGGCCGTCGCGCATGGCTTTACGCCAGCGGGTGAAGTTGATCGGGAAGACGCCGGCTGTGTTGACGGTGCGCTGGCCGTTGAGCACCTGGAATAGCAGCTTGTCGAATATCGGCTGGGCGCAGAAGTCGTCGTCACTCCACGTCGAGAAGAGATTCTTTGCGTATTCGCGCGTGGTCACCGATGCGCCTCCTCGTCGTCGTCTTGGGGTGTCTCGAAGCCAGGGCAGGTGCAGGGGTTGCCTCGGCCGTCGGTGGCTGTGCATGGGCCGCCGTGCTCGGGTTTGTCGTGTTGGATGCCGTAGCAGTCACAGAGGGCGCAGCGGGTGTCGTCGTGGTTGATCGGCTCAGGCATCGGGCAGTTCCTCAACGCTGTTGCACCACAAGCACTGCCGGTGCGGTGGAAAGCAGTCGTCCTTGCGTGGCGTGCAGCACGTCGGGTAGTCCCGCCAGTGGTGTTGACAGTTGGCGGCAAGGTAATCGTTCAGGAGCTCGAAAACGCCGCGCAGATACGGCGGTGCGCCGAGCAGTTCATCCCGGACATGCCAGAGCATCCGATGATCGGTGGTTGTCGTGATCGGTTCGCCTCCTGGGCCGGTGGATCCGAACACGCCGCGAGGGAGTACCCGGTCGGGGTTGCGTGCGTGGGTGGTCCACCACTCGCGGGTGACGCCGGTGTCTTGTGGGGTGTACTCAGGCATCGGTGACCTCCGGGTGGTAGCAGGCGAAGTCACATTCGGGTCCGGGGCACTTGTAGGGGCAGCCACCGTCGGGCGGTTTGGGGAGGCCCTGGTGTTTGCGGATGCGGCCGTTGAGGTTCGTTGCGTACCCGCGCCGGCAGTAGGGGCATGTCGCGTAGTGCGGAATGCCGCGTTCGCATCCGATGCGTCCGATGACGCCGGTTTGGTGGCCGGAACCCGGGCAGAGCGCTTCGTTCATCGTTAACCTCGTGCGATTCGTTGGGCTTTGGCCATCGCCAGTGCGTGGGCAGTGGGCTCGCCGAGGACGCGGAGGCTGACGTAGTAGAAGTCGAGTTCCTGGTTGCCCCGGTTGATTGCCCAGCCTTGGATGCGTCCGTTGGCGGCGCGCACCGCCTGGACCTTGATGCGGGCCGAGCAGTTGACGTTGCCCCTGCACGTGCAGTCGTAGCCGCCGCGCGCGAGTGGTGGGCACCCACCGCAGCAACCGGGCGGGCGGGCGGTCATCGGGATGCCTCCGCAGCGTCGGCCGCAGCGAGTAAGGCGGCGGCTAACTCTCGGGCCTCTCGAACGCTGAGGGTGCCGTACTCGGTCTGATGTGCCGCCTCGAACTCGATGCAGTCCGGGGAGGTAAGGCAGGTCCAGGACCCGCCCGTTTCCCACATCGGTTCGCCGCGCAGGGATTCGGCGACGTTGCTGCGGTCCACCATCTGCTCGGGCAGTTCCACCGCGACGACCCGCTCATCGGCGAGCGCTTTCAGGTGCGCGGCGATAGCAGCATCAGCGAGGCGCAGTGCCGTTTGCGGTCCGATTGACCAGTCGCCGACCGGCCTGTCCTC
>NZ_MBEJ01000104.1 GCF_001953975.1 Mycobacterium sp. NS-7484 | reverse complement strand
CCGGCGGGCCACCCATCAGTCCGAGGTATCCGCCTTTCGGGTAGCCGACGGGCTGGTGGTTGAGCTTGAGCACCTTCTTGCACCATTCGCCGAGCTCGAACGACGGCCCGGCCCACCAGTCCGCACCGGAGCCGGGGGCGGTGTAGATCCAGATCTTGCGTCGCGGCTCGGCCGTGATGCCGGCGTAGCCGACGAGCGCCGCGGTGGCTTCGTCGAACACACCGGTGATCGGGATCGCGTGGCCGGCGGCGACGAGGCGGCGTTGCATTTCGCGGGTGAACTCGGCGTCGCTGTTGCCGTAGTAGCCGTCGACCGGGCCCATGAGGTTGGCGTACGACTCCGCGTACGACCGGGCCCAGCGCTGCCAATGCGTGACGTCGTCACCGCGGGCATCCGATGAGCCGATCCGAAGCGGCAGGCGGGCGGTCACGATGCCGCCTTGTGCAGGTCGGCGATGCCCTCGACGGTGAACTTGCCGCGGCTGCCGTCGGCGAGCTTCCCGAACAGTTCCGGCCAGCCTTTGGCC
>NZ_MBEJ01000103.1 GCF_001953975.1 Mycobacterium sp. NS-7484 | reverse complement strand
GGTGTTCATGGTGCGTGCCCGGTGCAAGGGCGAGCACGGCCCGCTGACTCGCGCGGACGGTGAGGAGCGGTACAAGCGCGACTTGCAGATCCAGGCGATCTGGCTGCCGGGTGAGCCGGAGCCTGAGGAGCCGAAGACGCAGGCCGAGCTGGACGCGGAAGCCGAAGCCGAAGCCGCGAAGGCGCAGCCGCCGCTGTTCGGGGACGATCCGGATGCAGAGCTCGGCGACACGTTCGAGGGCCCCTCGTTCTCCCACGGTGACGAATGACCGCCCCAGTGGTGACGGTGTACACGGCGACCGCGTGCCCGCAGTGCACCGCGACGAAGCAGCACCTGGGCAAGCTCGGCATCCCGTTCACCGAAATGGCGATTGACGACCAGACCCGGGCTGCTGCAATGGAACTCGACATCACCAGCGCGCCGATCGTGTGCGCGAACGTCAACGGGGTCGAGCTGCCACCGTGGGGTGGGTTCCGGCCCGGCAAGATCCAGGCGCTGAGGAGTGCAGCATGAACGCGACCGAGGATGATCAGCCGTTGGGGGAGAACCCTGACTTGGCAACGATCGAGCGGGCCGTCGAACTCGGGTTCCTGGCCGGGGCGGACCGCCACCGCGCTATCGCCCAGGTGTCCGCCGGCCGGATCCGCGAACGGGTCCACGGCCGCATCACCGAGCTGGCCGCGGTGTTCACCGCGCACAACGCGGAGACCTATGACGGCAGGGTCTACCGGTGCCCGTGCAAGCTGCGTGGCACCCGCGCTGAGTGGGAGCGGCACCTGGCCGACAAACTCGCCGACGCACTGGCAGGTGAGTGATGACCGCCGCCACGCTCACCGAGGGCCAGCGGTGGCTGCTGTACGTCGCTGCACGGCATGTGATGCCGATCGCGCTGATCGATCCTGACTACGGGATCACCAGCATCAAGCAGAGTCACGCCGGCGGATGCTGGCCGCCCGGGCGCGCACGGGTGCCCGAGTGGCTGAACTCGTACCAGGTCACCAAGTCGGGGATCGTGGGCGGTGACGCGCCAGGCGTCGTGCGGGTGACGGTCACGTGGACGCAGCTGAAGCGGTTCGCGCAGGAGCTGCCGGTGGAGCTGCGGGCCGTGCTGATGGAGGCCCGCAAGGCTGACCGGAACAACGTCGACGACGCGATGCTGACGGTCCTCGGCCTGGCCGAGGCCGCCCCGTGCCAGCTCGAATTGTTCGGGGCCACAGCATGAGCGCCCCACCGTTCGCCTACTACGGCGGCAAAACCCGGCTGGCTGCGAAGATCGCGGCGCTGCTGCCGCCACACGAGCACTACGTCGAGCCGTTCGCCGGAAGCCTGGCGGTCCTGCTGGCCAAGAAGCCCAGCCGCATGGAAACGGTCAACGATCTCGACGGTGACCTGATGACGTTCTGGCGAGTACTCCGCGACAAGCCCGAGCAGCTAGCCCGAGCGTGCGCGCTCACGCCGCACTCCCGAGCGGAGTACTTAGCCGCGCGCGAGGCCTCGCTGGAGGATCTCGACGACATCGAGCGGGCGCGCCTGATCTGGGTCCAGATCGCCCAGGGCCGCGGCGGCACACTACGCAAGACCGGGTGGCGCTGCTATGTGGATCCGGCCGGATGTTCAGCCGGAATGCCGCAGTACCTCGCCGGGTACGTCGATCGGATGGCGGCCTGCGCGGAACGCCTGCAGCACGTCAGCCTCGAATGCCGCCCCGCACTCGAAATCATCAAGCAGTACGGCGCGCACTCCAACTGCCTCATGTACGTCGACCCGCCATATATCGGGAGTAGCCGGGCGACCGGTGGCGGCACGTACCGGCACGAGATGCGCGGACACGATGAGCACCTGCAACTGATCTGGGAACTGATGGGCTGCCAGGCGTCAGTGGTGTTGTCCGGCTATCCATCCGAGCTGTACGAAGACGCGCTAGTCGGTTGGGAGCGCATCGAAATCCCCACGATGACCGGGCAGGCGAAGACCAGTCACGCACGTACCGAGGTGATTTGGTCGAACCGGCCGATCTCTGGCCAGGGGTCACTGTTCGACCGGCATAGCGAATCGAGCGCGTCATGACCGCCCAGTTGTCCCTCCCGATCTGCGCGTCCCCCGGCTGCCAGCTGATCACCGAGATCCCCGGCACCCCATGCCGGGACTGCGTGAAGGCGTTCGGCGACATGCTGCGCCCTGGCCGGCCACTGACCGAGGACGAGATCACCCGGCGCGACGAAGCCGTGCGCCAGGCGTACCGGACTGCGCGGCTGCGAGGTGTCCTGTGAGCCTCGTTCTGGGCCAGTGCCTCATCGAATGCGGCTATCTGTCACAGATCGCCACCATGGCCGACGCCAGAGAAGTAATTACCGACGGCCCACTGCTGCTACTGAAGCCAGATGGCCAGGCCGTGTGGGTGCCGCTTGATGCCTACCACCGGCCACTTGCAGAGCTGGAGTACCTGAAGCGAGGTGTCCTGTGACCGCTGAATCGTGTTGTGCGCACCGAACCCGCCGAGCCCAAACCGGAACCATGTGGAGGAAGAAATGAGCGCACGCGAAACCGTCGCCAAGGCCATCGAGGACAGGCCGGTCGGCGACTGGTCAATCGGACCGCAAACGGCACTGCGCCTCGCTGATGCTGCTATCGCCGCGCA
>NZ_MBEJ01000102.1 GCF_001953975.1 Mycobacterium sp. NS-7484 | reverse complement strand
GGCGGTGCCGACCGCGGCTGCCACTCCGGTGGCCACCGCACACCCGACGGTCAACGCGCCCACCAGCAGTGGACCGCGAGGCGCGGCCCACTGCCACACCGCCACCGCCGCCACGACTGCCAGCACGACGAGCAGACCGACGAACATGAACGCCGCGGTGAAGAAATGGTCGGCCTCACCGCCCAGGTAGGCGTGCACCCGCTCACCGCTGCGCGACAAGGCCACCACGCCATGCACCTCGGGCGCCAACCATGCCCACAGGGCACCGAGAAGACCACCGGCAACTGCCAACACAGCCATGACGAGAAGCGCCGCGCGCCCGCGCGAAACCCGCGGCGCGCCGGCCTCGCCCGAAAGGCTCATCGCCTGGTATCCAGGTCCGTCGAATCCACCTGCCCATGCCTCGAACACTTGGCCCACCATCCGGTGGGGCGCACCTGGACAATCATCCGGCGGCCACATTCGGCGCAGAAGCGCGGCGGTTCCAGACCGAGCTGCGCCGCAGTGGGCAGCGCTGCTCCGTTCGCCGCGTCGGCCTGGACCCCGGTGTAGACGTTGTAGAGGCCGGCGCCGACGGGCGCGGGCAGAGCCGGCGTTGCTGCCATCTCGGAGATCACCACACCCGTAGTTCTACAGGCTGGCGTTGAGAGCCTTGATCGGCATCTGCAGATCGTCGAGCAGTTCCAGGTCCGACTCGGCCGGCCGTCCCAGCGTGGTCAGGTAGTTGCCGACGATGACGGCGTTGATGCCGCCCAGGATGCCCTGCTTGGCACCGAGGTCACCGAGCGTGATCTCGCGGCCACCGGCGAAACGCAGCATCGTGCGCGGGAGCGCGAGGCGGAATGCCGCGACGGCCTTGAGCGCCTCGGAAGCGGGCAGCACCTCGAGATCGCCGAATGGCGTGCCCGGGCGCGGGTTGAGGAAGTTCAACGGCACCTCGTGTGGATTCAACTCGGCCAGATTGGCGGCGAACTCGGCCCGCTGCTCCAGCGTCTCCCCCATGCCGAGGATGCCGCCGCAACACACCTCCATGCCGGCCTCGCGGACCATCTCCAGGGTGCCCCAGCGCTCTTCCCAGGTATGCGTGGTGACCACGTTGGGGAAGAACGACTGGGCCGTCTCCAGGTTGTGGTTGTAGCGGTGCACGCCCATGTCCTTGAGGCGGTCCACCTGCTCCTGGGTCAGCATGCCCAGTGAGCAGGCGATCTGGATGTCCACCTCGTTGCGGATCGCTTCGATGCCGGCGGCGACCTGGGCCAGCAGGCGCTCGTCCGGCCCGCGCACTGCCGCGACGATGCAGAACTCGGTGGCACCGGTCTTGGCGGTCTGCTTGGCGGCCTCGACCAGGCTCGGGATATCGAGCCAGGCGCTACGCACCGGGGAGGCGAACAGACCCGACTGCGAGCAGAAGTGGCAGTCCTCCGGGCAGCCGCCGGTCTTGAGGCTGATGATGCCCTCGACCTCGACCTCGGGGCCACACCACTTCATCCGGACCTCATGGGCCAGGGCGAGCAGCTCCTCGAGCTTGTCGTCGGGCAGCTGCAGCACCTGCAACGTCTGGTCCTTGTCGAGGCCCACGCCCCGCTCCAGAACCTGCTCACGTGCTACGCCCAACACATCTACGGCCGCCTGCGTCACCGAATGTCCTCCTGTGGATCATGTGGCCGGTCGGGGCCGACACTTGAACACGTCGGCGGGGCCGACACTTGAACACGTCGGCGGTGCCGACACTTGAACACGTCGGCGAGCCGACAATTGAACACCGTTCAGGCTAGGGTAACGGTGTGCAACTCCACAAACCCGACGTGGTGGATGCGGCGACGGCCATCCTCGACAACTACGGCATCGCCGACCTGACGATGCGGCGCCTGGGGCGTGAGCTCAATGTCAGCCCGGGCGCGCTGTACTGGCATTTCGCCAACAAGCAGGAGCTGCTCGGCGCCGTCGCCGACCGCATCCTGCAACCCGTACGAGCCGAGTCCACCGCGACGACCTGGCCGGGACAGATCCAGCAGACCTGCGTGGCGTTGCGCGACGCACTGCTGTCACACACCGACGGCGCCGAGCTGGTCTCGTCCAGCTTCGCGGCCGGCCAGTCGGAGATCGCCACCGAGATCGTCGCGCAGTTGGCCGGGGCGGCCCAGCGGGCCGGAGTGTCCTCGCCCGATGACGAGTTGGCCGCTCGCACGGTGCTCTATTACGTGCTCGGATTCACCGCAGATGAGCAGTCTCGACTGCAGTGGGACGCCGCGGGCGCGCTCACCGACGGGCAGTCGGTGCTCAACCGGGACACCTCGCGGCAGTTCGCCTTCGGTCTGCAGCTACTCGTCGACGGGTTGGCGGTGCGCGCCGCCAGCACACTGAGCTCCGGACGCGATGTTCCCCAGCACAGCCAGGATTGACCGCGGCGAGTCAGCCGATCAGGTGCTCGAGGCGCTTGTCGCCGTCCCAATGCCGTAGCCCTGTCACGCGGCCGGTGATTTCCGCCGGCCGTCCCGCGATCCGCACGGCGGTGGTCAACCTGACCGGAGCGATCCGTCGGGCGAGCGTCACATGTGGGGTCCACTGCCCCGGTTCGGCGTGCGGCATCGGGGCTGGATCCATGAACGGCAGACAGAGTCGGTAAACATCGGCCTGTATGCCGAGCAGCTCCTCGGTCGGGATCAACAGCCGTGCCAGCACTCCGGCGGAACGTCCGAAGACGAGAGTCGCGCCCAAGCTGCATTTCAGCGGAAATCGATCGGTGAGCGCCTGCAGCGCTTCGTCAACCTGCGAGTCGATGCGCTGGGCGACCGTCAGCGTCGCGTGGGGCCGACTGGCCGGCGCCTGGCTGGGAATTTCGTTGTCCCGCAACGTATCCCAGATCCCGCGAACCGCGGCTTCGGTGTCCGGGTCGAAGACCAGCTCGACGGAGTGCACCATCAGCTCAGGCTAGTCAGCCACTCCTGATCGAAGGCGTCGACACACAGCTTCTCGAACTCCTCGGCGCTCACGCCACCTGCGCCCGACGGGAGCACCGCGCGTACGGGCGCCAGTTCCGCCAGTGCGTCCCGATTGCCGGATTCGGCGACACCGGGGTCTTCCGGCCAGGTGCCGATCACCAGCCCAGCACAGGTAATCCCTTGCCCAGCAAGGGATTCCAACGTCAAAGCGGTGTGGTTGAGGGTTCCCAACCCTGGCGAAACCACCACCAGGACGGCCGCAGCAAGCTCGGCCGCCAGATCGCGCACCGTGACGCCGTCGGCCCCCAGCTCGACGAGCAGACCGCCGGCCCCTTCCACCAGGGTCAGCCCACCGGCAATCTGCGCGTCCCGGACAGCGGCAACCAGGTCGGAGCGCGTCGGCAACGGCAGCCCGGCCCGATGCGCCGCGGCCACCGGGGCCAGCGGCTCGGGGTAGCGCCATCCGCCGTGCAGGTTGGTCACGCCGGACAGCCGTCCCACCTCGCCGAGGTCGTTGTCACCGTCGATGGTTCCGGTCTGCACCGGTTTGCAGACTGCGACGTCCACGCCGGCCAGCCGCGCCGCACAGGCCAAGGCCGCCGTCGTCACCGTCTTCCCGACGCCGGTGTCGGTTCCGGTGACAACCAGAGTGCTCATGAGCGAGCCTCTGCCAGCACCTCGGTCAGCACCTGCCGCGCCAACCCCATCTCGTCAGAGGTCAACGAGGCCCGGGCAGTCAGACGCAACCGCGACGTACCCGCAGGAACCGTCGGCGGTCGGAAGCAGCCCACCCGCACACCGCGGTCCAGGCAGGCCGCGGCGGCGGCCACGGCAACCTCGGGCGCGCCGAGGATCACCGAGACGACCGCGGAGTCCGGTACCGCCGTCACCCCGGAAATCCGGGCGAGTTCGGCGGCATGGTCGAGCACGGCGCCCGCCCGCTGCGGTTCGGCGACCAACACGCGCAGCGCCGCCCAGGCCGCACCGACGGCGGCGGGCGCCAGGCCGGTGTCGAAGATGAACGGCCGCGCCGCATCGATCAGGTGGGCACGCACCGCTGCGGGGCCGAGCACCACGCCGCCCTGGCTACCCAACGCCTTCGACAACGTCGTGGTCATCACGACATCCGCCGCGCCCGCCAACCCCGCCTCGTACAGCAGACCCTGACCGCCCACACCCCGCACGCCGAGCCCGTGTGCCTCGTCCACGAGCAAGAGCGCGCCGTGCCGACGGCAGACCTCGTGCAGCTCACGCAGCGGGGCCAGCACCCCGTCGGCACTGAACACCGACTCGGTCAACACCACCGCACGCTCTTCGGTGCGCGCGGACAGCGCGGCCTCGATCGCCTCGATGTCGCGGTGCGGGGTGACGGTCACGCGAGCGCGTGACAGCCGGCAGGCGTCGACCAGGGACGCGTGGGTAAGGGCGTCCGAGACCAGCAGCGAGCCGGGTCCGGACAACGCGACGACAGCGCCCAGGTTGGCGGTGTAGCCCGACGAGAAGACCAGGGCCGACTCGGCGCCGACGAACGTCGCCAGGGCGTCCTCGAACCCCTCGTGCAGCTCGGTGTTTCCGGTGACCAGCCGCGAACCACCGGCCCCTGCGCCCCAGGTGCGCAGCGCTTCGACGCCACCTTCGAGGACATCGGGATGCTGCGACAGCCCGAGATAGTCGTTGGACGCCAGGTCCAATTCGGTGGCGACAGCGAGGCGGGTGCGCAGTTCGCGTCGCAGCCCGGCATGACGGCGCTGTTGCTCGACATCGGCCAGCCACGCCAGCGGGGAAAGATCAGTGCGCGTCACGGTGCTCCTTCGGTGCCGGCGCCGGCAGTTGAACACCGTTCAGGTTAATGCACGGGCGACGCCGACCATTCCCGCGGTGATCTGGTCGACCTCCTGCGGGGTGCAGATGAACGGCGGCATCGCGTAGATCAACTTGCCGAACGGACGCAGCCAGACGCGATGACGCAAGGCCGCCAGGGTGGCCACCTTCATGTCCACGGGCTCGCACATCTCGATCACGCCGATGGCCCCGAGCACCCGCACGTCGGCGACGCCCGGCAGATCGCGCGCCGGCTCCAGGCCGCGGCGCAGGCCCGTCTCGATGGCGGCCACCCGGGACTGCCAGTCGTCGCCGATCAGCAGTTCGACCGCGGCGACGCCGACGGCACAGGCCAATGCGTTGGCCATGAACGTCGGGCCGTGCATGAGTGCGCCGGGCTCCCCCGCGCTGATCGTGCCGGCGATCCGGGTGGTGCACAGCGTGGCGGCCAGAGTGATGTAGCCACCGGTCAGGGCCTTGCCGACACACATGATGTCCGGGGTGACGCCGGCGTGCTCGGCCGCGAAAAGCTTTCCGGTGCGACCGAATCCGGTGGCTACATCACTCTGGCCGCCACGCTGTGCACCACCCGGATCGCCGGCACGATCAGCGCGGGGGAGCCCGGCGCACTCATGCACGGCCCGACGTTCATGGCCAACGCATTGGCCTGTGCCGTCGACGATCACCGCGGCAAGCTCGTGGGCATGCGCGGCCAACTGGCGTTCGAAGGCGTCGATGTAGGACGACTGATAGTCGGCGGGCACCGGCGGCGCGAACTCCTGGGCTACCAGCACGTCGGTCCACAGCGCATGCATCCCGCCATCGGGATCGCACACGCTCATCGGGGTGAAGGTGTCGCCGTGGTAGCCGCCGCGCCAGGTCATCAGGCGATGCTTGGCGCCGCGGCCCAGGCTGCGCCAATACTGCAACGCCATTTTGACGGCCACCTCGACCGAGACCGAACCGGAATCGCTGAAGAAGACGGTCTCCAGACCCGCCGGGGTCAACTCCACCAGCAGCTGCGCCAGGCGCGCGGCCGGTTCGTGCGTCAGGCCGCCGAACATCACGTGATTCATGGTCGCGAGTTGGTCGGCGATCGCCCGGTCCAGCACCGGATGCCCGTGCCCGTGCACGGCCGTCCACCAGGACGCCATCGCGTCGAGCACCTCGATTCGCGCGCCGTCGCCAGGGTCGATCACAGTCAGCCACGCACCTTTGGCACCGACTGCCACCACCGGCTGAAGTACCTGCGCGCCCATGGCGCTGTAGGGATGCCAGATGTGGGCCGCGTCGATGGCATTGATCTGCGCTGGTGTCAGCTCAGCCACAGTCGGGCAGCCTAGCGCTTTGCTCACACACTGGGACGCACGCATCCGAAATATGAGCAGCGGGCCGATGTTAGGTAAATTGGCCTCGATCATGAGAACCCTTGACGCCCCCCGGACGGAGCCCGGCACCGAATCCGGTTCCGATTCGCGCGCCGTGATGGGGTCTCGCACATCGGGTTTCTACCGCCACGATCTCGACGGACTGCGTGGTATCGCGATTGCCCTGGTGGCGGTTTTCCACATCTGGTTCGGTCGAGTTTCCGGTGGTGTCGACGTTTTCCTTGCGTTGTCCGGCTTTTTCTTCGGCGGCAAGATCCTGCGCATCGCACTCAATCCGGACGTGCCGCTGAGGCCACTGCCGGAATTGGTCCGGCTGGTGCGGCGCCTGCTGCCCGCCTTGGTCGTGGTGCTTGCCGCGGCCGCGGTGCTGACCATCCTTGTGCAGCCCGAGACCCGCTGGGAAACGTTTGCTGACCAAAGCCTGTCAAGCCTGGGCTACTACCAGAACTGGGAACTGGCCAACACCGCCGCCGACTACCTTCGCGCCGGTGAGGCGGTCAGCCCGCTGCAGCACATCTGGTCCATGTCGGTCCAAGGGCAGTTCTATGTGGCGTTCCTGGCGGTGGTTTTCGGGTTCGCTTTCCTGGGACGCCGGCTGTTCGGACGCCACCTGCGGGCGGCGTTCATTGTGTTACTCGGCGCCCTGACCATCGCCTCGTTCGTGTACGCGATCATCGCTCACAACACCGACCAGGCCACGGCGTACTACAACAGCTTCGCGCGAGGATGGGAGCTGCTCGTGGGCGCCCTCGCCGGTGCGCTGGTGCCTGCCGTGCGATGGCCGATGTGGCTGCGGACCGTCCTGGCCACCGTGTCGCTGGCCGCGATCCTGTCGTGCGGTTGGTTGATCGACGGCGTCAAGGAATTCCCGGGCCCGTGGACGCTCGTCCCGGTCGGGGCCACGATCATCTTCATCCTCTCCGCCGCCAACCGCGACCCGGAGACCGAGCGACTGCCGGCTCCCAACCGGATGTTGGCCACCAAGCCGTTCGTGTCACTGGGTTCGATGGCCTACTCGCTGTACCTGTGGCACTGGCCGCTGCTGATCTTCTGGCTGTCTTACTCGGGCCACGCCCACGCCAACTTCCTCGAGGGCACGGTCGTGCTGTTGATCTCCGGAGTGCTGGCCTGGCTCACCACGCGCTACATCGAGGATCCGCTGCGGCCGCAGAAGGCGAAGGCCACCACCACGGCCCCGGCCGTTCAGGTCCCGATCCGGGTCCGGCTGCGCCGACCCACCATTGTTCTGGGTTCCATCGTCGGTCTCCTGGGTGTGGCCCTGACCGCCACCTCGTTCACCTGGCGCGAGCACGTCACCGTTCAGCGCGCCAACGGCAAAGAACTGTCCGGGCTCTCGGCCCGTGATTACCCGGGAGCGCGCGCCTTGACCGAGCACGCGCGGGTACCAAAGCTGCCGATGCGCCCGACGGTGCTCGAGGCCAAGGACGACCTTCCGGTCTCCACGACGGACGGTTGTATCAGCGACTTCGGCAACACCGACGTGATCAACTGCACCTACGGTGACAAGGACGCGACACGCACCATCGCCGTGGCAGGTGGTTCGCACGCCGAGCACTGGATCACCGCGCTGGATCTGCTGGGCCGGCTGCACGATTTCAAGGTGGTCACCTACCTCAAAATGGGTTGTCCGCTGACCACCGAGGAGACACCGCTGGTGATGGGTGACAATCGCCCGTATCCGAAGTGCCACCAGTGGAATGAAAAGGTGATGGCGAAGCTCATCGCCGATCGCCCGGACTATGTGTTCACCACCTCCACCCGCCCCTGGAACATCAAGCCCGGCGATGTGATGCCCGGGACCTATATCGGGATCTGGGAAGCGTTCGCGCAGAACAACATCCCGGTGCTGGCCATGCGCGACACGCCCTGGCTCACCCGAAACGGCAAGCCCTACTTCCCCTACGACTGCCTGGCCAACGGTGGTGATTCCGTCTCGTGCGGCATCGAGCGGTCGAAGGTGCTGTCCGACCACAACCCGACGCTCGACTTCATCGGGAGGTTCCCGGGGCTCAAGCCGCTCGACATGAGCGATGCGGTGTGCCGCAAGGACTATTGCCGGGTGGTTGAGGGAAATGTCTTGCTGTACCACGATTCCCATCACCTGTCGACGACCTACATGCGCACGATGACGGGTGAGCTGGGCCGTCAGATGGCGGCGGCCACCGGTTGGTGGTGAGCCATGCTGCCGTCCTCTTCGGTTCCGTCCGGACCAGTACCCACGCCGATATCGATGGTCTGGCCCGGTGAGGCCTACCCGCTGGGGGCAACCTATGACGGTGCGGGCACCAACTTCTCGCTGTTCTCCGAGGTCGCCGAGCGCGTCGAGCTGTGCCTGATCGCCAAGGACGGTTCCGAGAACCGGATCAACCTCGAAGAGGTCGACGGCTACGTGTGGCATGCCTACCTACCCACGGTGACCCCGGGGCAGCGCTACGGCTACCGGGTGTACGGCCCCTGGGACCCGGGCGCCGGTCACCGGTGTGACCCCAGCAAGCTCCTGCTGGACCCGTACGGAAAGTCGTTTCACGGCGACTTCGATTTCAGCCAGGCCCTGTTCTCCTATGAGATGTCGGCCGAACCGGCGGGCACCGGAACGCCGCCGCGGATCGACTCGCTGGGCCACACCATGACCAGCGTGGTGATCAACCCGTTCTTCCAATGGGGCTCCGACCGGGCACCCAAGACCCCGTATCACGACACGGTGATCTACGAGGCGCACGTCAAAGGGATGACCCAGACGCACCCGGGGATCCCCGAGGAGCTGCGTGGCACGTATGCCGGTCTGAGTCATCCGGTGATCATCGAGCATCTTCAATCGCTGAATATCACCGCGATCGAGCTGATGCCGGTACACCAGTTCATGCACGATCACCGGCTGCTGGACCTCGGGCTGAGGAACTACTGGGGCTACAACACCGTCGGCTTCTTCGCCCCGCATTTCCAGTACGCAGCCACCCGGCACGCCGGCGGGGCGGTGGCCGAGTTCAAATCCATGGTCAAGGCGTTCCATGACGCGGGTATCGAGGTGATCCTCGACGTGGTCTACAACCACACCGCCGAAGGCAACCATCTCGGTCCGACCATCAACTTCCGCGGCATCGACAACGCCGCCTACTATCGGTTGCTGGACGGCCAGCCCGAGTACTACAAGGACTTCACCGGCACGGGCAACAGCCTCAACGCCCGGCATCCGCACACGCTGCAGTTGATCATGGACTCCTTGCGCTATTGGGTGCTGGAGATGCATGTCGACGGTTTCCGGTTCGACCTGGCCTCTACCCTGGCCCGCGAGTTCTACGACGTGGACCGGCTTTCGGCGTTCTTCGATCTGGTCCAGCAGGATCCGGTGATCAGCCAGGTCAAGTTGATCGCCGAACCGTGGGATATCGGCGAGGGCGGCTATCAGGTCGGCAACTTCCCGGGTTTGTGGACCGAGTGGAACGGGAAATATCGCGACACTGTGCGTGACTATTGGCGGGGCGAGCCCGCAACCCTCGGCGAGTTCGCGTCCCGGCTGACCGGGTCGTCGGACCTCTACGAGGCGACCGGCCGCCGGCCCAGCGCCAGCATCAACTTCGTCACCTGCCATGACGGGTTCACGCTCAACGATCTCGTGTCCTACAACGAGAAGCACAACGAGGCCAACGGTGAAGACAACCGCGACGGCGAGAGCCACAACCGGTCGTGGAACTGCGGTGTCGAGGGACCGACGGACGATCCGGACATCCTGGCACTGCGCGCCAAGCAGATGCGCAATATCATCGGGACATTGATGCTCTCGCAAGGAACTCCGATGATCGCCCATGGCGATGAGATCGGCCGAACCCAGTTGGGTAACAACAACGTCTACTGCCAGGATTCCGAACTGTCCTGGATGGACTGGTCGTTGCTGGAGACCAACGCCGATCACCTGGAGTTCACCCGCAAGGTCCTGGCATTTCGCAAACGCCATCCGGCTTTTCGGCGCCGCCGGTTCTTCGAGGGCAAGCCGATCCGCAGCGGCGATCAGGTCCGCGACATCGCCTGGCTCACCCCGGCCGGCACCGAGATGACCCCACAGGACTGGGGCGCCGGCTTGGGCACCTGCGTGGCGGTGTTTCTCAACGGCGACTCGATCCCGGCTCCGAACGCCCGCGGTGAACGCGTGGTCGACGACACGTTCCTGTTGTGCTTCAACGCCAATGACCACGAGCAGGATTTCGTCACCCCCGACGGTGAATACGCGACCGAGTGGACAGCCGACATCGACACCGCGAACCCGACCGGAGATTCGGACCTGGTGGTCGCGGCCGGCGACACCATCTCGTTGCAAGCCCGTTCACTTCTCGTCTTGCGTAAGACGGCCTGACATGCCGCGCCCGATCGTCTCGACGTATCGGCTCCAGATGCGCGCGGATTGCTGCACGTTCGACGATGCGGTGAACCTGCTGGACTATCTCGACCAGCTCGGCGTCTCACACCTGTACCTGTCCCCCATCCTGACCGCGGCACCCGGGTCCACACACGGCTATGACGTCACCGACCCGACGACGGTGTCGGCCGATCTCGGTGGCCCGGACGGCCTGCGCCGACTCTCCGAAGCCGCCC
This sequence comes from Mycobacterium sp. NS-7484, assembly GCF_001953975.1. Taxonomy (GTDB): domain Bacteria; phylum Actinomycetota; class Actinomycetes; order Mycobacteriales; family Mycobacteriaceae; genus Mycobacterium. Next base: position 38,991 of record NZ_MBEJ01000102.1, on the reverse strand, counting down.
GGGCCAGGGACATCGGCCTCGTCGTCGACATCGTGCCCAATCACGTCGGCGTCGCCCACGCCGAGCAGAACCCGTGGTGGTGGGACCTGCTGCAAAACGGTCGTGTCTCGCGGTATGCCGATTACTTCGACATCGACTGGGATCTTGCCGACGGCCGGATTGTGTTGCCGGTCCTGGGTTCCGACGACGATGTCGCCGATCTCACCGTCGACGGCGACGTCCTGCGCCTGGGGGATCTGGTCTTCCCCATCGCGCCGGGGACCGGCGAAGGTCCCGGAACGCAGGTGCACGACCGTCAGCATTACCGGCTGACGGGGTGGCGCAACGGGGTCTGTGGCTACCGCCGGTTCTTCTCGATCACGTCGCTGGCTGCGTTGCGCCAGGAGGACCGGGCGGTGTTCGATGCCAGCCATGTCGAGGTCAAACGCTGGTTCGACGAGGGACTGGTGGACGGTCTACGCATCGATCACCCGGACGGGTTGTCCGATCCGGCGGGGTATCTGCGGTGGCTGCGCGAGTTGACCGGTCCGGAGGCCTGGATCGTGGTGGAAAAGATCCTGGCCACCGACGAGCGCCTTGATACGTCGCTGCCGGTCGGCGGCACCACCGGATACGACGCGCTGCGCGAAATCGGCGGGATCTTCGTCGATCCGGCCGGGAAGGATGTGCTCACCGCACTGTGCGGTGCTCGTGATCCACACGACGAATGCACACTCAAATCAGCGACCGTCACCGACACTCTCTCCAGCGAACTCAACCGACTGTGCCGGGTCATCTCGGCCGTGACCGCACAGCACGAACCGCAACTTCCGACCGCCGTGGCGGCCCTGGCCGGCCGGATCGGTGTCTACCGAAGTGACTACCCGGCGCTGGCCCCGATCCTCCCCGTGGCATTGGCCGAAACCGCTTCTGCCGCGCCCGAACTCGCCGATGCACTGACAGCCCTTTCCGTGGCCATGTCCACCAGCGCCGAGGTGGTGTCACGCTTCAACCAACTGTGCGGAGCCGCGACCGCCAAAGCGGTCGAGGACTGCCTGTTCTACCGCGACGCCAGGCTCGTATCGCTCAACGAGGTCGGCGGTGCCCCGGATCTGTTCGGCGTCACCCCCGCCGAGTTCCATCAACGGAACGCCACGCGGGCACACGCTTGGCCGTCGACCATGACCACGCTGTCGACACACGACACGAAACGTGGCGAGGATGTCCGCGCTCGCATCGGGCTGCTGTCCCAGGTGCCGGAAACCTGGACGGATTCGGTTCAGCGATGGACCACGCTGACCGCTCCCCCCGACCGTGCCACCGCACTGTTCCTGTGGCAGAACATTTTCGGGGTGTGGCCCGTGGATGGCATTGTCACCGAACAGCTTCGCGACCGGCTGCACGCCTACACCGAGAAAGCGATCCGCGAGGCGGCCATCCACACGTCCTGGCACGACCCCCGCGCAGACTTCGAGGACGAGGTGCACGCCTGGCTGGACCGGATACTCGACGGACAGGTGGCCGCCGAGATGACGGCGCTGGTGAGCGGACTTGAGGTGCACGCCCGAAACGACAGCCTCGGCCAGAAACTCGTCCAGCTCACCGCCCCCGGCGTCCCGGACGTCTACCAGGGCACGGAGACCACCGAGGACAGCCTTGTGGACCCCGACAACCGCCGCCCGGTCGACTACCCGTCGTTGCGGGCTTCCCTGGAACGTGGGGACGATCCGAAACAGCGGGTGACCACCTCGGCACTGAAGTTGCGCCGCGCGCGTCCGCAGACCTTCCTGGCCGGTGCCTACCTTCCCCTGGCGGCCACCGGCAGCGCGGCCCGGCATCTGGTGGCCTTCGGCCGCGGTGAGGATGTCGTGGTGGCGGTGAGCCGGTGGACCGTGAGCCTCGCCGAAACCGGCTGGGGCGACACGGTATTGCCGTTGCCGGACGGCCTGTGGACAGATCGCCTCAGCGGCCGAACCTGGTCGGGCCGGGTTGAGGTCGCCGAGCTGCTCTCCGACTCGCCCGTCGCGCTGCTGGAGAGAGCCGATGACTGAGTTCACGGTGTGGGCACCCAAACCGGAACGGGTGCGCGTCGACGTCGACGGGACGCTGCACGAGATGACCCGCTCGGACGATGGCTGGTGGCGCGCCGAGGTCCCCAGCCGCGCCGACGCCCGCTACGGGTTCGTGCTCGACGACGACCCGAAGGTCCTGCCCGACCCCCGCTCCCCACGCCAGCCCGACGGTGTGCACGAACGCTCGCAGCACTGGCAGCCCGCGGCAGACGCCTGGACGGACCAGGACTGGGCCGGAAAATCGATCTCGGGTGATGTGATCTACGAACTGCACATCGGAACCTTCACGCCCGCAGGCACATTCGACGCCGCGATCGAAAAACTGGATCACCTGGTGGATCTCGGGGTCGGCTTCGTGGAGGTGATGCCGGTCAACGCCTTCAGCGGCACCCACGGCTGGGGTTACGACGGCGTGCTCTGGTATGCCGTCCACGAACCCTACGGCGGTCCCGACGGCCTGGTCCGCTTCGTGGATGCCTGCCATGCCCGTGGCCTCGGGGTGCTCATCGACGCGGTGTTCAACCACCTCGGACCGTCTGGGAACTACCTCCCGCGATTCGGGCCGTATCTGTCGGCCGGTAGCAATCCGTGGGGCAGCTCGATCAATTTGTCCGACGCCGATGCCGACGAGGTGCGCAGCTACATCATCGAGTGTGCGTTGCGCTGGATGCGCGAATTCCATGTCGACGGTTTGCGCCTCGATGCGGTGCACGCGCTGATGGACAACACCGCGATCCACCTGCTCGAGGAACTTGCCGCCGACACCGACGCGCTGGCCGAAGAACTCGGCAGGCCACTGTCGCTGATCGCCGAGAGCGACCTCAACGACCCCCGCCTGATCACCGACCGCGACCGCGGTGGATACGGACTGACCGCGCAGTGGGACGACGACATCCACCACGCCATCCACACCGCGGTGTCGGGTGAACGGCAGGGCTACTACGCCGATTTCGGGTCGCTGGCCACATTGGCGCAGACCTTGAAGCACGGATACTTCCACGCCGGCACGTATTCCTCGTTCCGCCATCGCAGACATGGCCGCCCGTTGGACACGGCCACCATCCCGGCAACCCGGTTGCTCGCCTATACCCTGACCCACGACCAGGTGGGAAATCGTGCGGTCGGAGACCGACCGTCACAGGTTCTGACGTTCGGCCAACTCGCGGTCAAAGCCGCGTTGGCCCTCGGTTCGCCTTATACGGCAATGCTTTTCATGGGAGAGGAGTGGGGATCCTCCTCACCGTTCCAGTTCTTCAGTTCGCACCCGGAGCCGGAACTGGCCCGCGCCACCGCCGAAGGCCGTAAGGCCGAGTTCGCCGAGCACGGCTGGGACGCCGACGAGATCCCCGACCCGCAAGATCCGGCGACATTCCAGCGCTCCAAGTTGAACTGGGACGAGGTCAGCGAAGGCGAGCACGGTCGGCTGCACCGGACCTACCGCGAGCTGATCGCGTTGCGCCGCAACGAACCCGATCTCGCCGATCCGTGGCTGGACCACCTGACCATCGACTTCGACGAGGACCAGCGCTGGATCGTGCTCCATCGAGGCACCGTGTCCATCGCCTGCAACCTCGGCGCTGATCCGGTGTCGGTTCCGGTGACCGGTGAATTGGTCGCGGCCTGGGATGTTCCGGAGGTCGGGGCCGACGCCACGGCCCTGCCCGGGCATTCGTTCGCCGTTCTGCGTGGCATCCGGCGGTCTACCGACGGCTGATACAGCCGCAGCTGCCGCGAAGGTGGTCGAGACCCGTTGCGGGCGTTCACCGATTCTTCAGCACAGATGTGGTGTCGAGTCCGACCGGTGCACCGCGCACACCGATGGGTCGTAGTTCGGGAACCGGCTGCCCGCGCTCATCGATCAGGACCGAATGCGCCTCGTCCGCAGCGAACGCGTGCCGCTCACCCCATTGACGAAGCGCCAGTACGACCGTGAAGAGATCACGTCCGGCCGCAGTCAGCGTGTACACCTGCCGCCGGCCGGACGGCGCCGTCTCTCGATGGAGAATGCCCCGTTCCACGAGGCGGCGCAGCCGGTCGGTGAGGATGTTGCGGGCAATGCCGGTTCGCTGCTGGAAGTCGGTGAACGCCCGCGCGCCGTCCATTGCGTCACGGACGATGAGCAGACTCCAGCGATCCCCGATCAGGTCGAGAGTGCGTGCCACCGGACACCGGGGGTCGGTCCAGGTCATGTCGTCGCGACGGACCGTCGAATCCCTCATCACACCCCCCATACGAGTTGCTGATTGAAACCATTCTGCCGTAGCGTTCAGTGAGTTGCAATATGCAACCAATTGGAGGTGGTGGTGAAACTGACCCTTGGTATGCGGACGCTCTTCGCTGCCGTATGCGCAGTGGCCGTTTCCACGGTCTATGCCGCGCAGCCGGTACTGACCCAGATCGGCGGTGAACTCGGCGTGCCGGAGGCTGAGCTCGGCTGGATCGTCACAGCCGGACAGCTCGGATATCTCCTGGGATTGATTCTGCTGGTTCCGTTCGGTGACGTGTTCGACCGTCGTCGGCTCATCAGTGCGCATCTGGCGCTGGCCGCCGTCGGCGTCACCGTAGCCGCGGTGGCGCCCGGCACCTGGCTACTGCTGACCGGATTGGCAATCGCCGGGTTGTTCGCGGCCGTCGTCCAGACCACTGTCGCCTATGCCGCAGCCCTGTCCACACCCGCCGAACGCGGCCGGACCCTCGGCGTGGTGACCTCCGGTGTCGTCGTCGGCATCCTCGGCGCGCGCGTGGCCGCGGGGGCTCTGGCCACAGCGTGGGGGTGGCGCAGCATCTACGCCGGACTCGCCCTGGTTCTGGTCGTGCTGGCAGCCGCGGGCGCGCGACTGCTGCCGCCCGACCCACGAATCCACCAGAGCACCTATCCACAGGTGCTGGCATCGTTTGGCCGGCTGTTCGGCGAACCTCTGTTCATCTCGCGCGGACTGATCGCGTTCTTCCTGTTCGCCTCCTTCGGCACGCTGTGGAGCGGCCTGGCTTTGCCGCTCACAGCTGGTCCGTGGCACCTGAGCGCAGCACAGATCGGACTGTTCGGCATCGCGGGCCTCGCCGGCGCGCTCAGCGCCGCGCGGGCGGGACGCTGGGCCGATACCGGACTCGCCGGCACCGTCACCGGCGGGGCACTCGGGCTCCTGGTCGCGTCGTGGCTGGCCATCGGACAGGCCTGTTGGTCGCTGGTCCTCGTCGTCGCGGGTGTGATCGTGCTCGATTTCGCCGTGCAGGCAGCGCACGTGAGCAATCAGCATGCGCTCACCACGACCTATCCACACCGCACCAGCAGCGTCATCGGCGGCTACATGTTCTTCTATTCGCTGGGCTCGGCTGCCGGCGCAACCGCGACGACCGCGGTGTACTCGGTCGCGGGATGGATCGGATCGAGCATCCTCGGCGCGACCTTCGCGGCCTGCGCACTCGTCGTGTGGTCAGTCAGCCGATCCGCGGTCTGACCGTGATGACGGTGGCCGCGAAGGCCGGCTCAGGTCAGATAGCGGTACGTGGGTGATCCCGGTTCGAGCAATTCGACGTGGATGTCGGAGCCCGCCATGCGGGCCAGCAGGCCTTCGAGATCCGTCGCCGCACTCAGCTCGACGCCGCAGAACGCCTCACCGGTCTCGCGGTTGTTGCGTTTGACGTACTCGAACAACGTAATGTCGTCGCCCGGGCCCAGCACCTCGTCGAGGAACCGGCGCAGCGCCCCGGGCTCCTGGGGAAAGTCGACCAGGAAGTAGTGCTTGAGCCCCAGATGCACCAACGAGCGTTCGACCACCTCGCTGTAGCGCGAGACGTCGTTGTTCCCGCCCGAGATCAGGCATACCACCGTCGATCCCGGCTCGATGTCGGCCTCCAACAACGCCGCCACCGACAACGCGCCCGCCGGTTCGGCGATGATCCCGTCGTTCTGGTACAGGTCGAGCATCGTGGTACACACCGCACCCTCGTCGACCGTGGTGAGCGTGACCATGTCTCCAGCCGCGGCCAGGGCGGCATACGGCAGCGCCCCGGCGCGGGCCCCCGCCGCGCCGTCGACGAACTGATCGACGTTCTCGAGCGTCACCGGAGCACCCTCGGCCAGTGCGGCGATCATGGACGCCGCACCCGCGGGTTCGACCCCGAGGATCGAGGTATCCGAGGCGCGCTCCGCCAGATAGGTGGTGATGCCTGCGATACAACCGCCGCCGCCGACCGGCACGATCACCAGGTCCGGTTCCTCCTCGAGTTGGTCGAGGATTTCGGCGGCGATGGTGCCCTGACCGGCGATGGTGCGTACGTCGTCATACGGGGGCACCAGGGTGGCCCCGGTGCGCGCGACGTCGTCCAGCGCGGCGGCCGCCGCGAGATCGTACGTCGACCCCACGGCGATGAGGTCGATGAACTCCCGCCCGTGGTAGCGGATGCGGTCCCGTTTCTGTTTCGGCGTCTTGCCGGGTACGTAGACCCGGCCGTGGGTTTTCATCGACCGGCACGCCATGGCGAAACCCTGTGCGTGATTGCCCGCCGAGGAACACACCACCCCGGCGGCCAATTCGTCCGCCGAGAGCTGGGCCATCAGGTTGAATGCCCCCCGAACCTTGTACGAACGTACGGCCTGTAGATCCTCGCGTTTGAGGTAGACGTTGGCACCGGTGGCTTCCGACAGGCGTTCGTTGTATTGCAGCGGGCTGCGTGTGACCACGCCCGAAATTCGCTCAACGGCCTCGTCGATGTCGGCCGCGGACAGCGGCGCAGTCGTGGGAGGCACTCGCGAGCTCTTGCTCAATTCGGCAGTCACCGTTCAATGGTGCCACTGGCCAGCGGTTTCACGGCACCGGGGTGAGCACAAACACCGGGATCTGACGCTCGGTCTTCTTCTGGTACTCGGCGTAGTCAGGGAATGCCTCCACCGCGCGCTGCCACCACAGCGCCTTCTCGTCACCGGTGACTTCGCGCGCCGTGTAATCACCCGACGCGGTGCCGTCTTGGAGTTCGACGTGGGGATTCTTCTTGACGTTGTAGTACCAGACCGGGTTTTTCGGGGCCCCTCCCAGTGACGCGACCACCGCGTATTCACCGTTGCGCTCGACGCGCATGAGTGGTGTCTTGCGGATCTTGCCGGTTTTCGCACCGATGGTGGTCAGCAGGATCACCGGTCGCCCGTTGAGCTCGGTGCCGGACGTGCCGCCAGAGGACATGTACGTCTCGGCGTTCTCGCGAGCCCAGTCGGATGTGCTCGGTTCGTAATCTCCGGTGAGCGGCATGCCACTAAGCCTAAGGCCGTCGTCGACGCGGTAGGCCCAATCGCACAAGACGGCCGAAATGTGGTTGACCTGGCTTCGAAGCGGGAAGACAACCCGCATGTGGCGGCTCGGTGTTCGGCAGTTGGCGGTCTGCGCTGTGACGGCCCCGGCCGTGGCCGTGGCTGCCTGCGCGAGCCCCACCGAAGTCCCTGCCGGCGCCTTGACCGCGCGGATGGTGATCGATAACAAGGAAACATCCGCGACGTATCCGGTCGACTGCACGCAGCGAGGCTGGCTCTGGACCATCGAGACCCTGCCGCAAACACCCGGCTTCACGGCAATCGTAGAGACGGGCGGCGCTGTCGAGCCCAAGGTGATGCGGATCCACGACTTGGCGGGGTTTACCGGTAGCGCGGCGGACGACGCCCTCGCCGGCGCGGAAATGGAGGGAACGACCATCCGGGTCAGCGGCACCGCGCATGGCGCCTTCGCCGATCGTCCTACCAAGCCGGCCGAGGTTCAGTTCGAGATGGAAGCCCACTGCTGAGGCCCCGATAACCGGATACCCCTCATTCCGTGTTTCGGGTAGCCGAAATCTTTCTTGCGAGCTATCGTCAATGTATGACCGCGGCCGGGAACTTTCGCAACGCCACCTTCCGGGCTGATCACCAGGTCGACATCGCCGGGGTGCCCTGGCCGGCCTACAAATTGATCGCCCTGTCGATCGGTGCCCTGGTGCTGCTGGGCGTCGGCGTGGTCACGATGAGCGCGGCACCTGCCGTTCTCGCTGCGAGCGCGGCCACCCTTGTGGTGTGGCTGGGCCTCGGCCACTCGTCCCCCTCGGGTCACTGACGTTCGAGCCGCGTAATGGCAAGTGCGGTAAACCTTTTCGGCGAATCGTTCAGCCACGGACCAGGAGTACCGTCGGACTCGTGGGAATCGCTACGACTGGCCTGGCGCCGGTAGAAGAAACCGCATTCTTGACCCTGTACGCCAGGGCGCTCGACAGCCGATGGGCCCGGCCGATCCTCGGCGACGCACTGGCAGATCGGGCGGTCGGCGAACTCGACTACGACTTCGCCGGCTTGGGCGTGCAGACCAGTATGGTGTGCCAGACGGCGTTGCGGGCCAAGATGCTCGATGCCCGGGTCCGCGCGTTCGTGGCCGAGCATCCCGACGCGGTCGTCGTAGACCTCGGAGGCGGCCTCGACAGTGGCGTACACCGGGTAGCGCCGCCGGCGACGGTCGACTGGTACAGCGTCGACCTGCCTGGGGTCAGCGAACTGCGGGGGCGCGTGATTCCGCCACTCCCCCAGGCCCACATCGTCGTCGCATCACTGGACGACCCGGACTGGACCGATCCGATCCCGTCCGATCGGCCCACCATCTTGGTGGCGGACGGACTGTTCGCATTCCTTTCCGAGCCGGTGATCATCGGCATCTTCCAAAAGATCACCCAACACTTCGACTCCGGCGAGGTGGCCTTCAACGACTACGGCCGCATCGGTTGGATCAGCCGGGCGGCACTCAAACTGTTTCCGGCCAAGATGTTCAAAGACGTCGAGAGCCAGTGGGGATACCCCGGATTCAAGGATGCTCACCATCCCGAAACATGGAATCCACGACTGCACCTGGTCGAGGAGACCAGCCTTACCCGCCAGCCCGAGGTCGACCTCTTCCCCCGCTGGGTGCGCATTGCCACTCGAGCCTCAGCCCTCAGCAAGGCGACAGCCCGCAAAGCGCGGATCCTGCGGTACCGGTTCTGACCGCTTGCTCCGTCAGGTCGGCACCGCCGCGTGAATGCCACAGGTACACGCATCGATGGACGGGCACGTGCACTGCATGCCCCACTCGATGATCGCCCTGGCTTGCGCCAGCGCACTCATCTGCTCATTGATCTGGGAGAGCTTGGCCTGAGCCAGGACCCGCGCAGCCGGCCGCCCGGGGGCGTCGTCGTCCATCAGCACGACGATGTCGTCGAGCGTGAATCCTGCGCTCTTGCAGAGCCGGATCACCTCCAGCCGCACGAGCACCGACTCCTGGTAACGCCGCTGCCCACCGACGCGCTCCGGAGCCGGGAGCAGACCCAGCTGTTCGTAATAACGCAGCGCGGTCTGCGCGACGCCCGCCCGACGGGCCACCTCACCGATGGTCAGCCGTTCGCTCACCGTGAACTCCTCACCGCGGACTTGACTTAGAGTCAACTCTAAGTTGTTGACTCGTGGCATGTCATCCACCGACACCTTGAACCGAACCCGTTACGCGGTCCTACGCAGCTTCCGTCGTGACGGTTCGCCCGTCGACACCCCGATCTGGTTCGCCGTCGAGGACGACCGAAGCATCGTCTTCCGGACGAAGCGGGGCCCAAAGACCAAACGCCTGAGCGCAAACCCAGAAGTCGAGCTCATCGCCTGCGACTATCGCGGTCGCATCACCGACGGCATTCGTCTGCACGGCCGGGCTTCGATGCTGTCGGGCGCGCCGGCACAGCAGGCCAACCGTGCGCTGCACCGGCGCTACGGCTGGCAGTGGAACATCGTGCCGCTGCTGAAGATCCCCGGTGTCACCAACGTGCACCGGGACCTCCCGCTACGCGAAAAGCTACGCCGCGCGCGGATGCGTGAAGTGTGGCCTGACAGCGCCATCGTTCGCGTCGAGTTGACGCCGGACTCCCCCGGCTACCCCAGGCAACCGGGGCCCAGCAGCGCCTTGAGGTCACCCATCAAGGCCGACGACGGAGTGACGCGCAGCGACTGATCCAACTCCAGCGTGGTGATCCGCTCACCGCTGATCAGCCGCAGATGCACCTGGGACGTGCCGGGGTGGTTGGCCAGCACCTGCTTGAGCGCACTGACCTTGTCGATCGTGCACTGCCTCGTGGGCAGGCTGACCGCCAGCGGACGGTCAGCCTGGGCGCTGCTGAAGTCGGGCACGACGAGCTCGTGGGCGATCAGCGAGATCCGGTCGTCGCGCGCGGCCACCTTCGCCTTGACCAGCACCACCACGTCGTCGGCGATCTCGTGACCGAACAGCGAATAGGTCTGCGGGAAGAACAGAACCTCGATACCACCGGTGAGGTCTTCCAATTGAGCTGACGCCCAAGGCAAGCCGTTCTTGTTCACGCGACGGTTGACCGAGGCCAGGATGCCGCCGACCACCACCTGCGCATCGTTGGCGACATCGCCGTCGAGGATCGCCGGAATCTGGGTGTCGACCTGGTTGGCCAACAGATGCGCGACGCCGTTGAGCGGATGCCCGGACACGTACAGCCCCAGCATCTCGCGTTCGAGGGCGAGCTTGTGCTTGTCCTCCCACTCCTCTTCCGGCACACGGATGGTGAACACAGCGTCCGTGCCGCCGCCGTCATCGGTGCCACCGAAAAGGTCGAACTGGCCCATCGCTTCGGCCTTCTTGGTGCCGAGCACCGAATCGACCGCATCGGTGTGCACCAGGAACAGCCCCTTGCGGGGATGGCCGAGCGAGTCGAACGCGCCTGCCTTCACCAATGATTCGGTGACCTTCTTGTTGCAGGCCGCGATGTCGATCTTGTTGAGGTAGTCGGAGAAGTCGGCGTACTTGCCCTTCTCGGTACGGGTATTGATGAGCGAGGCAACGACATTCGCGCCGACGTTGCGGATCGCGCCCAGACCGAACCGGATGTCGTCGCCCACCGAGGCGAAGTTCTGCACCGACTCGTTGACGTCGGGTGGCAGCACGGTGATGCCGAGCCGGCGGCAGTCGGCGAGGTAGACCGCGGCCTTGTCCTTGTCGTCACCGACGGAGGTGAGCAGACCGGCCATGTACTCGGCCGGGTAGTTCGCCTTCAGGTACGCCGTCCAGTAGGACACGAGACCGTAACCGGCCGCGTGGGACTTGTTGAACGCGTATCCGGCGAACGGAAGGATGGTGTCCCACAAGGCTTTCACCGCGGCCTCGGAGAACCCGTTGGCGGTCATCCCTTCCTTGAAGCCCTTGTACTCGGCTTCGAGCACCTCAAGCTTCTTCTTGCCCATGGCCTTTCGGAGCGCGTCGGCCTTACCCATGGTGTAGGAGGCGACCTTCTGCGCGATGAACATGATCTGCTCTTGGTAGACGATCAGGCCGTAGGTCTCGGCGAGGATGTCCTTGAGCGGTTCCTCGAGCTCGGGGTGGATGGGTTTGATCGCCTGTCGGCCGTTCTTGCGGTCGGCGTAATCATTGTGGGCGTTCATGCCCATCGGACCGGGACGGTACAGCGCGAGCACCGCCACGATGTCGTTGAATCCGGTGGGCTGCATGCGCCGCAGCAGGTCGCGCATGGCACTGCCGTCGAGCTGGAACACGCCCAGGGTGTCACCGCGGCCGAGCAGCTCGTAGGCCGCCGGATCGTCGAACGGCAGCGTGTCCAGGTCCAGGTCGATCCCGCGGTTGGCCTTGATGTTCTCCAGGCAGTCACCGATGATCGTCAGGTTCCGCAGGCCGAGGAAGTCCATCTTCAGCAGGCCGATGGCCTCGCACGACGGATAGTCCCAACCGGTGATGACCGCGCCGTCCTGGGGCCGCTTCCAGAGCGGGATCGCGTCGATAAGCGGCTCGGAGCTCATGATCACCGCACACGCGTGCACACCCGCGTTGCGGACCAGGCCTTCCAGACCACGCGCGGTCTCGAAGATGGTCCGGACATCCGGATCGGTGTCGATCAGCGCCCGGACCTCGGCGGCTTCCTTGTACCGCTCGTGGTTGGGATCGGTGATCCCCGAGACCGGGATGTCCTTGGCCATGATGGGCGGCGGCAGCGCCTTGGTGATCCGGTCGGCGATCGCAAAACCCGGCTGGCCGTAATGCACGCGGGCCGAATCCTTCAGCGCCGCCTTGGTTTTGATGGTACCGAAGGTGATGACCTGGGCCACCCGGTCACTACCCCACTTGTTGGCGGCGTAGCGCAGCATCTCGCCGCGGCGGCGGTCGTCGAAGTCGATGTCGATATCGGGGGCCGACGGACGTTCCGGGTTGAGGAACCGCTCGAACAGCAGACCGTGCGGGATGGGGTCGATGTTGGTGATGCCCAGCGCGTAGGCCACGAGTGAGCCGGCGGCCGACCCACGACCCGGGCCCACCCGGATCCCGACCGACCGGGCGTAGTTGATCAGGTCGGCCACGATCAGGAAGTAGGAGGGAAAACCCTTCTCGCAGATGACCTTGATCTCGTAGGCCGCGCGGTCGGTGTATTCGGTGGGCACCGTGGCGCCCCGAAATCGGCGCTCAAGGCCGGCCTGCACCTCATGGGTGAGCCACGAGTTCTGGTCATGGCCGTCGGGAACCGGGAACACCGGCATCCGGTCGGTGGGCGTCCACACGTCGGCGTAGGACTGCACCCGCTCGCCGATGAGCACCGTGGAATCACACGCGCCGGGCACCTGGGAGTCCCACAGGGCCCGCATCTCCTCGGCCGACTTGAGGTAGTAACCGTCGCCGTCGAACTTGAAGCGGTTCGGATCCGACAAGGTCTTGCCGGTCTGGATGCACAGCAGCGCCTCGTGGTTCTGCGAGGCCTCCCGCGTCACGTAGTGGCAGTCGTTGGTGGCCAGTGGCGGGATGCCCAGCTTCTGCCCGATTTCCAGCAGGCCTTCACGGACCCGGCGCTCGATGTCGAGGCCGTGGTCCATGAGCTCCAGGAAGAAGTTGTCGGGACCGAAGATCTCGCGCCATTTGGCGGCCGCCTCCAGCGCCTCCTGGCGGTGGCCGAGCCGCAGCCGGGTCTGCACCTCACCCGACGGACAACCCGTCGTGGCGATGATCCCCTCGGCGTGCTCGGCGATGATCTCGGCGTCCATGCGGGCCCACTTGCCGAGCTGCCCCTCGAAGGAGGCCAGCGACGAGAGTTTGAACAGGTTGCGCAGACCCGTCGCGTTCTCGGCGACCATCGTCATGTGGGTGTAGGCACCGCTACCCGAGACGTCGTCACCCTTCTGACTCGGGTCACCCCACTGGACACGTTTGGTCTCGAAACGAGAGGCGGGCGCGATGTACGCCTCGATACCGATGATCGGCTTGATACCGGCCTTGGTCGCGGAGTTGTAGAACTCGCTGGCCCCGAACATGTTGCCGTGGTCGGTCATTCCGATGGCCGGCATGCCGAGACGCTGCGCCTCGGCCAGCATCGGAGTGATCTTCGCGGCGCCGTCCAGCATCGAGTACTCGGTGTGGTTGTGCAGGTGGACAAAGGAGCCCGAAGATGAACCGCTCATAGGGCTGCCAGTCTATTGCGCCCCACCGACACCGCCGCGCGTGTCGCAACGCGTGTCTTTGGCGGCGGGCCGGCGCGATCCGCCAGACTCGGACAGCAAGCCGTTTCCGATCACGAGATGAAGTTGCTTGGCAATCTCGGGAAGGTCCACCGAACGGCGCTGCCAACCGGTGTAGGCCCCCACGCCCCACACCATCGCGTACAGCAGCTCCACCAGAACCGCCGGATCGGTGTGCGGCGGCAGTTCGCGGCGCTCGACGGCCTGGACGATCACCTCACTCAGGAAGTCACGGGTGGCCGCGACGGTGACCGCGGGCAGCTCGGGGTGGCGAAGCGCTTCCAGCCGGGCATTGACCAGGAATCCGACCACCGCCCGGTCGTGTTGCCAGACCGCGACCACCGCCTCGACATACGCACGTAACCGATCCATCGCTAATTCATGCTTTTTCGCGATACGAATGCACTCGTCGACCACCTCGTGCGCGCGCGTGAGCAGGGCGCGGTAGAGCTCGTCGCGACTCGAGAAGTAGTAGTTCAGCGTGGGACGACTCAGCCCGCTGCGCTTGGCGATCTCCTGGAACGTCGTCGCGGCGTAGCCGCGCTCGTTCATGACGTCGTAGGCCGTTCGCAGGATGCGTTCACGGGTTTGCGCGGCATCGGCACCGACCGGTCGGCCGGGCCCTCGACGGCCACGCGGGTGTGCGCCTTGCGGAGTCATCGAGCAAACCCTATTGCATAGCTAAATCAAGGTCAAAAGTCCCACTCGCAAACGGCAGGGCCAGAATTCAGGAGGACAGTGGCTGGGCCCGGGCCCGGCCGGTGTCGTCCCGCCCTGGTTCGGCCGGCCGTTTGGGCAGCACACCGATGGTCATGATCAGCAGCGCGAGCCAGATCAAAGCGAACCCGATCCACCGGCCCGGCGGCATCGGCTCATGGCCGATGAACACACCCCATGCCATCTGCAGGCCAGGGTTGAGGTAGAACAGCAGCCCCAGCGTCACCATCGGAAGGCGTTGCGCGGCGGCGGCGAACAGGAGCAACGGCACGGCGGTGACCGGACCGGCCAGGAGCAACAATGCCGCGTGCCCGGGGCCATGGTCGAGGAAGTTTGCACCGCCGGTCAGTTCCAGCGCGAGCAGATAACCGGCGGCCAGCGGAAGGGCCAGCAACGTCTCTACGGCCACGCTCACTCTCGGATCGGCCTGGACCACTTTCTTGACCAGGCCGTAGAGGCCGAACGAGAGCGCCAGCGTGACCGCAATGTAGGGCGGTGCTCCCACGCCGACGGTCAGAATCACCACTGCGCCGACCGCGAGCAGCAACGCGACCGCCTGCCATCGGGTGATCCGCTCGCGGAACACCAATACGCCCAACAGCACACTGACCAGAGGATTGATGAAGTACCCGAGAGCGGCATCCACGACGTGACCGGTCGTGACGGCGTAGATGTAGGTTCCCCAGTTCAGCGAGATCAGAGCCGCTGCCGCGGCCAGTTGCAACCAGGTCCGCCACCGCAACCGGCGCAGATCCCCGAGACGTCGGCCTGCCGCGAGCACCAGCACGAGGAACACGGCACTCCAGACGATGCGGTGAGCCAGCACCTCAAGCGCACCCGCGGGCAGCAGGAGCAGGAAGAATCCGGGGCACAATCCCCACCAGATGTACGCCCCGGCGCCGTACAGCACCCCGGAACGCCCCGCGCCCGCCGGCTTCTGGCCCGCGTCGCCACCCACGGCTAGTGGCGACGGAGCACGTCGAGCGCGGCCTGCAGGTCAGCCGGGTACGGGCTGGTGATCTCGATGCGCCGGCCGTCGGCCGGATGCGCAAAGGCAAGTGACCGCGCATGCAACCATTGCCGTTCGAGCCCAAGCTTTTTGGCGAGCGTCGGGTCGGCTCCGTAGGTCATGTCGCCACAACAGGGGTGATGCAGCGCCGCGAAGTGCACGCGGATCTGGTGGGTCCGGCCCGTCTCCAACTCGATATCGAGCAGGCTGGCGGCCTGGAACGCCTCCAGGGTGTCGTAGTGGGTGATGCTGTGTCGGCCGCCGTCGACGACCGCGAACTTCCAGTCATGGCCCCGGTGCCGCCCGATCGGCGCATCGATGGTCCCGCTCGACGGGTCGGGGTGGCCCTGCACGAGGGCGTGGTACCGCTTGTCGACCGTGCGTTGCTTGAACGCTCGCTTGAGCACCGTGTACGCCCGTTCCGACAGCGCCACCACCATGACACCGGACGTGCCGACATCGAGTCGGTGCACGATGCCCTGCCGCTCGTGGATGCCCGACGTGCTGATCCGGAACCCGGCCGCGGCCAGCCCGCCCAACACAGTGGGCCCGTGCCAGCCGACCGTGGCGTGCGCGGCCACACCGGGCGGCTTGTCCACCGCGACGATGTCGGCGTCGGAGTAGAGGATGTCCATGCCCTCGATGTCGACCGGGGTGTTCTCGACGGGGGCCGGCGGCTCGGGCAACCGGACCTCCAACCAGGCGCCCGCGACGAGTTTGTCGGACTTGGCTGCGGGGGCACCGTCGAGGTCGACGCCGCCGTCCTCGGCCAGGGCGGCCACCGCGGTACGGGACAGCCCGAGCAGCCGGGCCAACCCGGCGTCGACTCGCATTCCCGCCAGGCCCTCGGGCACCGGCATCGATCGGGTCGTCACTATGACGTCTCGGCCTGGCCGCCGACTGCGCTCGACTCGTCGGAGGGGGTCGCTGACTCCCGGTCGCCCTCGGTGTCGGTCTTGGTGTCGGGGCGTCGGCGACCGACGGTGTCGAAGTCGAAGCCGAACAACGACAAGGCCACCAGCAGGATCGCGCCACCGACCACCGCCGGATCGGCGACGTTGAACACCGGCCACCAGCCGACCGAGAAGAAATCGACGACGTGGCCGCGCAGCGGACCGGGCGCCCGGAAGAAACGATCGATCAGGTTTCCGGTCGCGCCGCCCAGGATCATGCCGAGGCCGAGCGCCCACCACGGAGACACCAGTCGACGACCCATCCAGACGATGCCGATCACCACACCCGTCGCGATGAGCGTCAGAACCCAGGTGTATCCGGTCGCCATCGAGAACGCCGCGCCGGAGTTGCGCACCAACGTCCAGGTGACCGTGTCGCCGATGATCGACACCGGTTGACCCGGCGTCAGTAACCGAACCGCAAGCACCTTGGTCACGACGTCGACGAACAGCACCACTGCCGCCACGGTGAGCAGTAGGCGCAGTCGCCGGCGAGGCCGGGCAACGGCCGCTGAGGACGATTTCGTGTCCCCGGTTGCGTCGGTCACCGGCTCTACCGGGCCTGACGATTCATCAGTCACTCTCCCATCATCCCAAACAGTTGATGCGCGACAATCTGCACCGTGACCCAGACCTCGACGGTGCCCGCCCCGCCGGCCGAGCGCATCGTCGTCATCACGACCGGCGGCACGATCTCCACCAGCACCGACGACGCCGGAATTCGACATCCCAGGCGTACCGGAGCCGAATTGACGGCCGGTTTGGCGCCCGGCCTCGAGGTCGAGGTAATCGACCTGATGACGGTGGACAGCGCGCTGCTCACCCCTGCCGACTGGGACGCGATCGCCGCCGCAGTGGCGGCGGCCTCGACCCGGGCGGACGGCATCGTGGTGACCCACGGCACCGACACCATGGAGGAAACCGCGCTCTGGCTCGAACTCGGCTACCACGGTGATGTGCCGGTGGTGCTGACTGGGTCGCAGCGTAGTGCCGATGCCCCGGACAGCGACGGACCGGACAACCTGCGTGACGCGATCGCGGTCGCCTCCAGTTCCCAGGCCCGCGGACTCGGCGTCGTGGTGAGCTTCGCCGGGACCGTGTGGCAACCGCTGGGCCTGCGCAAGCGCCATACCTGGGAGTTGAACGCGTTCACGGGCACTGCACTCGCCACGATCACCGCCGGCGCCTGTGACGTGTCCGCGGCCAAGCACGGCGCATTCCTGGGCGAGCTGTCCGCGGCGACGGCCCCTCGCGTCGACATCGTTGCCGCCTATCCCGGCGGTGACGCGGCCGCCCTGGACGCCTGCGTCGCCGCCGGGGCATCAGCCGTCGTCATCGAGGCGGTGGGTTCGGGGAATGCCGGCGCCGCGTTGATCGACGGGGTGCGTAGGCACTGCCGAAACGGCGTGCTCGTCGCGATAACGACCCGGGTCCCCGACGGTCCGGTCGCCGCGCAGTACGGGCCCGGACAACAGCTCGTCGACGCCGGTGCGGTGATGGCGCCCCGACTGCGCACGCCCCAGGCCCGGGTACTCCTGATGGCGGCGTTGGCCGCGGGCCGGCCGGTTGACGAAGTCTTCGAGGCCTGGGGTTGACGGCCTGTGCTCAAATAGAGAACGTGCGATTCCACATTGCGGCGGCGGTGGCCGTCAGCGTCCTCGCGCTCGGACCCGCCCCGACCGCGGCGGCGTGGCCGTGGGCGCCGCCACCGGGGGTCGAGGACATCGACGCGTACCCGATCGCGGAGGGTAACTACACCTCGCCCACCGACTTTTACGGGCTGTACTTCCAGACCCCGGACGGTCGGTTCTGTGGAATCCTGCCCAACCGCGGTCCGGTCGGCTGCGACGCGGTGCCCGCGGATGCGCCGGAGGGCATGACCCAGACCTTCGTCGAGGCCGGTGGACCGGCTTCCTATCGCCATTCGGGGACCAAGCTGTTCACCCGTGACGTCGACGTGCTGCCCGCGGGTCACCGACTGGAGAACTGGGGAGCCGCCTGCGGTGTCACCCATGACGGCACACTGATCTGTAAAACCTCTGGCCGGCACGGCTTTTCGTTGGATCGCGACACTGGATTTCTCTGGTAGGCGAGGTTCAATCGGTCAGTCCGGCCAGATAATCGCCCCAGTCCAAGCTGTCGATCGGGTTGGCGCGCGCGAGCCCCGGCGTGTCCGCGGGAAACGTTCGAGCGATACCGGGTCCGCTGGCGCGGGTCTCGAAACGCACCGTCATCACGCCGTGTCCGGCGCCCTGAATCCAGCCGTGGCCGTGATCGGGGTGCTCCACATCATCACCGATGCGCCAACCGGCCGGCGAGCCAGCCGCTGTCCCGGCCTCGGATACTGTCTGCTCGGGGATGTCGACCACATCGTCGAGTCGCTCGAGATCTGGGAACAACGACTCCTGCCGGATTTCAGACAAGCCCGAAAAACCCACTCCGACAAGTCGGATCGGACCGACCTCGACCGGGTCGAGCAACAGACGATGGGCCGTGCCGATCAACGTGGAAGCCTCGGTGGTGGCATACGCCAGGGTGGCCGAGCGGGTCAGCGTGCTCATGTCGGACTTCTTGAGCTTGACCGTCACGGTGCGCGCGCCCCGTCCGTCCTTGGCCAGGCGCCGGTGGGCATGCTCGCCGATCGGGCCGATCGCTTCCTGCAACTGACGCAGCGTGGTGAGGTCTTCGGGAAACGTCGACTCCGCGCTGATCTGCTTGGCCTCGGCCCGCTCGGCCACCGGGCGGTCGTCGATCCCCTGCGCCAGCCGGTGCAGCGCCGGCCCCACCGTGGTGCCCAGCACGCTGGCCGCCTCGGTATCCGACAGCGCGGCCAATGCTCCGACCGTCTCGATGCCCAACCGGTGCAACTTCTCCTCGGCCACCGGCCCGATACCCCACAACTTGCGCACCGGCAGCCCGTCGAGCAACAGGGCTTCCTCGTCGCGACGGATGATCCGGATGCCGTCGGGCTTGGCCAGACCCGACGCGATCTTGGCCATCTGTTTTCCGGATCCGGCTCCCACCGAGGCCACCAACCCGGTCTGCTCACGCACCTTGGCCCGCAACTGCTGACAGAACCACTCGACGTCGGCCGCGGACGCACCGGCCAGCTCCTCGGGTTCCCCAAATGCCTCGTCGAACGACAACTGTTCGAGCACCGGTATGACGCTGCGGACGGTGTCCAGCGCTCGACGACTGGCCACGCCGTACACCGCACCCCGCGGCGGCAACACCACTGCCGGTGCGCCGACGAGCCGGCGGGCCTGATGCATCGGCATCGCCGAGCGCGCACCGTAGCGACGCGCCTCATAACTGGCGCCGGCCACCACGCCGCGTCCACCCAGACCACCGACAAGGACGGGCCGGCCACGCAGGGTGGGCCGGGTCAGCTGCTCGACCGACGCGAAGAACGCGTCCATGTCCAGGTGCAGGACCCAGCGTCCGCCCGCTTTCTCGGCGCCACCCATGGCTGCTGATGCTATGGCGCTAGCCTGACGTGCATGACGCCGGACGACGTATCGATCAGGGACGACTCGATTCGCCTCGGGCAGTTCCTCAAGCTCGCCTCTCTGATCGACAGCGGTGCCGA
This sequence comes from Mycobacterium sp. NS-7484, assembly GCF_001953975.1. GTDB lineage: Bacteria > Actinomycetota > Actinomycetes > Mycobacteriales > Mycobacteriaceae > Mycobacterium. The sequence continues at coordinate 19,163 of NZ_MBEJ01000102.1, read as the reverse complement.
CGCCAAAGCCGTCATCGCCGATGGCCTGGTCAGCGTCAACGGCGAGGTCGAGTACCGCCGGGGCCGCCAGCTGCACGACGGTGACGAGGTCAGCCTGGCCGGTCGGATGGCCCGGGTCCTACGCCGAGTGTGAACTTCATTTCGAAGAAAGCGTGAAATCTCGCCATCAAGTTCACGTTCGGCGCGATTCACGCCTTGGCGATCGCGACCCGCACCCCGTCGCCGATGTCGGTGCCATCGGCGACGTCACCGAAATCGAAACTGGTGGCCAGGATCTCACCGGCGATCAGATCACGATGGGCACGCGCCCACGGCTCGAACTGGGCCGGCACCGACATCTGCACCACGATCCGATCGGATACCTCCAGACCGGTGGACTTGCGCAGCTCCTGTAGTTCACGGATGCGGTCCTTGGCCCAGCCCTCGGCCTCGAGCTCCTCGGTGACCGTGCCGTCGAGGACCACCAGGCCCGCACCACCGGGCAGCGCCGCAGTCCACTCCGGATCAGCCGCAACCAGTTTGGCGGTGTACTCCTCGGGCTGCAGCACCACCGGACCGGCGGTCAGCGTGCCGTCGGGGTTGACCACGCCCTCCCCCGCCTTGACCGCCTTGATCGCGGCCTGCACGTCCTTGCCGATGCGGGGACCCGCGACACGGGCGTTGACCGCCAGGTCGAACTTGCCGTAGGTGTCGATGTCGTCGGTCAGCTCGACGGTCTTGACGTTGAGCTCGTCGGCGATCAGGTCGGCGAACGGGGCCAGCGCGGCCGGGTTCACCGACTTGTCCAGAGCCACAGTCAACTTGGGCAGCGGCAACCGCACCCGCAGCTTCTTGGCCTTGCGCAGTGAGGAGCCCACCGAGCACACCTCGCGCACCTGGTCCATCGCCGCCACCAGATCGGCATCCTTGGGCAGGATGTCGGCTTCCGGCCAGTCGGTCAGATGCACCGAACGCTCACCGGTCAGGCCGCGCCAGATCACCTCGGTGGCCAGCGGCAACAGCGGCGCGGCCAGTCGGCAGGTCACCTCCAGCACGGTGTGCAGGGTGTCGATGGCGTCGGCATCTTCTTCCCAGAACCGCGAACGTGACCGGCGCACATACCAGTTCGTCAACGCCTCGGTGAACTGCCGCAGCTCGTCACACGCCCCGGAGATGTCGCAGGTGTCCAGCGACACGGTGAGGTCGTCACGCAGCTGGGCGAGCTTGGCCAGGATGTAGCGATCCAGCACGTTGGCCGAATCGGTGCGCCACGAGCCCTTCTTCGGCGCGTACAGCGCCAGGAAGCTGTAGGCATTCCACAACGGCAGCAGCACCTGTCGCACGCCTTCACGGATGCCCTGTTCGGTGACGATCAGGTTGCCACCGCGCAGAATCGGCGACGCCATCAGGAACCAGCGCATGGCATCGGACCCGTCACGGTCGAACACCTCGGACACATCGGGGTAGTTGCGCAGCGACTTGCTCATCTTTTGACCGTCGTTGCCCAGGACAATCCCGTGTGCCACACAGGTTTTGAAGGCCGGCTTGTCGAAGAGTGCGGTGGCCAGCACATGCATGGTGTAGAACCAGCCGCGGGTCTGGCCGATGTATTCGACGATGAAATCGCCCGGGAAATGGGTGTCGAACCAATCTTGGTTCTCGAACGGGTAGTGCACCTGCGCATAGGGCATCGACCCGGAGTCGAACCACACGTCGAATACATCCTCGATGCGGCGCATGGTGGACTTGCCAGTCGGATCGTCGGGGTTGGGCCGGGTCAGCTCGTCGATGAACGGCCGGTGCAGATCGGTCGGCCGCACCCCGAAATCGCGCTCGAGCTCGTCGAGGCTGCCGTAGACGTCGATCCTCGGATAGGCCGGATCATCCGATTTCCACACCGGGATGGGGCTGCCCCAGTAGCGATTTCGGGATACCGACCAGTCGCGGGCATTGGCCAGCCATTTGCCGAACTGTCCATCCTTGACGTGTTCGGGATACCAGGTGATCTGCTGGTTGAGCTCGACCATCCGGTCCCGGAACTCGGTGACCTTGATGAACCACGACGAGACCGCGCGGTAGATCAACGGATTACGGCACCGCCAGCAGTGCGGGTAGGAGTGCTCGTAGGTCTCGTGCCGCAATAGCACCGCCCCGTTGGCTGCGGCCGACCCGTCACCGTTCTTGAGATCCCGGATGATCTGAGAGTTCGCCTCGAAGACCTGCTGACCCGCGTAATCGGGCACCGAGCTGTCGAAGCGTCCCTTCGAATCCACCGGCGTGACCGCGACGATGTCGGCGGTGTCCGCGGTGGCCTTGTCGTCCTCGCCATAGGCCGGGGCCATGTGCACGATGCCGGTGCCGTCCTCGGTACTGACGAAGTCGGCGGCCAGCACCTGGAAAGAGTTGGGTGCGTCCATGAAGTAGGTGAACGGCGGCAGGTAGTGCGTCCCCAGCAGATCCCGGCCGGCGTAGCTGCCCAGCACCTCGGGTTCCTCGCCGAGCTCCCGGGCATAGGCGGCGAGCCGGGCCTGCGCCAGGACATAACGCCGGCCGTCGGGTCCCTGTACCTGCACGTAATCGATGTCCGGGTGGACGGCCACGGCCTGATTGGACGGCAATGTCCATGGCGTCGTCGTCCAGATCAACAGGTGCGCACCCTTGAGCGGGCCGTCGGTCACGGTGAAGCCCACCGTCACCGCCGGATCCTGGCGGCTCTGGTAGACGTCGTCGTCCATGCGGAGCTCATGGTTGGACAGCGGGGTCTCGTCGTTCCAGCAGTACGGCAGGACGCGGTTGCCCTCGTAGGCCAGCCCCTTGTCCCACAGCTGTTTGAAGGCCCAGATCACCGACTCCATGAAGGTCAGGTCCAGGGTTTTGTAGTCGTTGTCGAAGTCCACCCAGCGGGCCTGGCGGGTGACATAGGCCCGCCACTCGTCGGTGTACTTCAGCACCGAGGCGCGGCAGGCCGCGTTGAACGTCTCGATGCCCATCTCTTCGATCTGGGCCTTGTCGGCGATGCCCAGCTGGCGTTGCACCTCGAGTTCGGCGGGCAGGCCGTGGGTGTCCCAGCCGAACCGGCGCTCCACCTTGTAGCCGCGCATGGTGCGGTAGCGGGGCACGATGTCTTTGACATAGCCGGTCAACAGGTGGCCGTAGTGCGGCAGTCCGTTGGCGAAGGGCGGGCCGTCATAGAAGACGTATTCGGGCGCGCCGGCGCGTCTTTCCAGGCTGGCCCGGAAGGTGTCGTCGGCGGCCCAGTAGTCGAGTACCTCGAGTTCCCGCTCGGGGAAATTCGGGGCGGCCGGTTTGGGGTAGGCCGGGTTCGAGTTGGTCGGCTGGGAAGAGGCAGTCACGTCGTCTCCTGTGCCTATGACGCTTCCAGGCACGGGGACGACGTTGCACGGGTGCGCAAGCGCCGCGGTACCACCCCGCTTACGCGTTGTCCTGCAACGCGCCGCTCAACTCGGGCGATCACGGGCCCACCCGTCCGGTTCTACTGGGCATCAAAGCCGTTCTTCCGGAAGCTCCCCGGTGATGGCCGGATCAACGCCGCTGCACCAAGTCTAATGAGGACCGCAAATCGCGATGCGGCCACACCTATCCCGAGGTGAGCTCGATCAGCGCCAGCGGGAACTGTTCGGCCAATTCCTCGATTGTGCACCGGTCGAATCCCCGGGTGTCGAATCGCCAGTGCAGACGCATGGCCGCGGCGCCGGGTTCGACGTGGACGGCCAGTGGCGATCCGCCCTGGTCGACCGTCAGGCCCTGGCCGTACGCAACGCTGACATCCGCCGTCAGGTGGGCGGCACTGTCACTTGTCGGGTAAGCGGCCGCCAGCAGTTCCGGGCCGGAAAGGCCGCGCCGGGACACACAGGGCACTCCGATCCGGCGAACGTCGGTGCCTGCGGGGCCACTGACGATGTCCACGCTCAACATGCCTTCACCGATCGTCCGGGCCACCGCGCGGCCCAACGCTGCCAGCACCAACTCCTCGGCAGTGCATCCCATGGCCACCTGGGCTCCGCGAAGTTCCTCAGTCAGCACGTCGTCCAATGAACTGGACACCGTGGCCAGGTCAGCACGGCATGGTCGTCCGGGGATGCCGTAGTCGACTATCCACGAACTCGCGCCGGGTGCATCTCGCAAGACGGAAACAGACATATCTGTAACGGTAAACCAGCGAGTCCCAGAAATGGGAGACCCGTGCCAAAACTCTGACATTGCTGTCAATAAGATGGCAGCTGTTTCGCCGCGGTTCACGGTGACCAAATGCCGGGACGAGGTTTATGGTGTTCAAATGCCGCGAACCGACGAGAACGGCAGGCAACTCAAGGCCCTGCTCGACTACCTTCTGGATGGCGAAGTCGACGCCAAGGCCGTCTACAGCGCATTGGGCGTGTCGAGCAGCACGTACTACCGGCGGATCAAAGAAGCCGACTATCCCAACGCCGAAGAACTGCGCCACGTCGCCGATCGCTTTCGCCTCAGCTATCCGGACCTGCAGATCCGGTTCGGGCTGATGAGCCATGAGGAAGTCTGGCACTACATGGAATCAGCGCCCGTCACCGTAGAAGCCGGCAACACGGTCATCCGCCACCGGCCCGCTGTTCATCGACGCCCGAAACTGTCCCAACTCACGCCGCGGCCCGACGCGCCACCGCTCTGAGCAGAGTTTCGATGTCCGTCGCCACGCTCATCGCCATCACCCTCGGCTGCATCCTGTGGAGCCTGTGGATCCGACGAGTCACTTGGTCCTGCCGATGGGAAGTGGCCGCCACCCTCAACATCGCGCTCCAAGGCGCGGCGGTACTGCTGATGTCACCGTGGGCGTCGAGCACGATCGGTCCTGTCCTGTACGACCTGACCGGCAAGTGGAACCTTGAGGATTACATCGGCCACGACTGTTACATCGTCGCCGCGTCGGCCATCGTCTACAACTCACTGGGCCGGCTCCAGGACGACAACGCCATGCAGCGGTCGTTCAAGCAGTACGTCGAACGCCCGGCGACGATCTGCATCCCGGTGCTGCTGGCCACCTTCTCACTGGGCAACGGAGCCGCGGTGTACCGGCCGGACTTCTTCCAGGTGCCCACCGACTTCTGGCTGAGCGCCTACTGGATCCTGCTCTGCGGCACGTTGCTCTACCTGCTCGGTTACGGTGCCCGCGCCATGCTGGTGCTGCGCCAGGACCCGCGGTCCCGGCGGATCGCCAACATCTATCTGTTCGCCTCGGCCAGCGGGATGCTCGCCTGCACGATCCGCATCGTCACAGCGTTGGTGCCGTCCCTGCAACCGATCGAAAACGGCCGACTGGTATGGATTTTCGCGTGCGGCTGCGGTGCGATTTTCGCCCTGACCTCGGCGCACTCCTGGCGGATCAAGACACGATGGTTGGAGTCGAGTAATCGGTGACGTCGAGAGCTCACCGTATTGCAGGTACCGACCGCTGCGGTTGCGCCCGCCCGTAGGATCGAAAAGTGCCGACGCAGACCGAACGTAGCAGCGGCGCAGAACACTCCTCACTGTTCGTCCGGCTCGGCTCGCTGATCGTCCGATGGCCGTGGGTGGTCATCGGAATCTGGTTGGTCATCGCGGCGGCTCTACCGCTGACATTCCCGTCGTTGACGCTGATGGTGCAACAACGGCCGGTCGCGATCCTGCCGTCGCACGCACCGGTCACCCTCGCCACCCGCGAGATGACCGAAGCCTTCCACGAATCGGGTTCGGAGAACGTCCTGTTGGTCGTCTTGACCAACGACAAGGGGCTCGGTCCGTCAGACGAGGCGACCTATCGCACACTGGTCGAGAACCTGCGCAAGAACGACAAGGACGTCGTGATGCTGCAGGATTTCATCAGCGCCCCTCCCCTGCGGGAGTTCATGGCCAGCAAGGACGGCAAGGCCTGGATTCTGCCGGTCGGCATCGCCGGTGAGGTCGGGTCACCCCAGTCCTACGCGTCCTATACCCGCGTCGCCGGCATCGTGAAAGACAGCGTCGATGACGCCTCTCTCACCGCAAGTCTCACCGGGCCGGCCGCAACCGTCGCCGACCTCACCGACATCGGCGAACGCGACACGACCGCCATCGAGATTGCCACCATTGGACTGGTTCTGGTGATCCTGCTGCTCATCTACCGCAACCCGGTCACGATGTTGCTGCCATTGCTCACCATCGGGGCATCACTGGTCACCGCACAATCGGTGATCGCCGGGCTGGCGTACCTCGGCATGGGCATATCGAACCAGACCGTCGTCTTCCTGACCGCGATGATGGCCGGCGCCGGCACCGACTACGCGGTGTTTCTGGTCAGTCGGTACCACGACTACCTACGGGACGGACTGGAGTCCGATCACGCAGTCGAACAGGCACTCGGCTCGATCGGCAAGGTCATCGCCGCGTCTGCCGCCACTGTCGCCGTCACTTTCCTCGGTATGACGTTCGCCCAACTCGGCGTGTTCTCCACGGTCGGCACTGCTCTCGCAGTCGCCATCGGCATCGCCCTGCTGGCCGCACTTACCCTGCTACCCGCGGTGATGGTCCTGGTGGGCCGCCGCGGCTGGATCGCCCCGCGTCGTGACCTGACCAGCCGGATGTGGCGACGCTCCGGCATACGTATCGTGCGCCGGCCGTGGTCGCACCTGGCCGTGAGCCTCGTCATCCTCGCCGCACTGGCCAGTTCGGCGGCGCTGATCCAGTACAACTACGACGACCGCAAAGCACTGCCGGCACATGCCGAGAGTTCGATGGGGTACGCGGCCCTGGAGAACCACTTCCCGATCAGCTCGGCGATCCCCCAGTACCTGATAATCCAGTCGCCGAACGAGCTGCGTACCCCCCAGGCGCTGGCCGATCTGGAGCAGATGGCTCAACGGGTGAGCCAGCTGCCCGGAATCGCGACGGTGCGCGGCATCACCCGACCGACGGGAGAATCACTCCAACAGGCACGGCTGAGTTACCAGGCCGGCGAGGTCGGCACCAAGCTGAACGACGCGTCCACTCAGATCAACGGGCGGGCAAGTGATCTCAACCGGCTCAGCGACGGGGCCGATTCCTTGGCCACCAGCCTTCTGGACGTGCGCACCCAGGTCACCCGTGGCGTGGCCGGAGCGCGAGGCCTGGTCGATGCGCTGGCCGCGATGCAGAGACAGGTCGGCGGCGACGCGACACTGCAGCAGATCGACAGCGCAGCCAAGCTCGTCACCAGCATGCGTGCCCTCGGGGACTCACTCGGTGCCAATTTCGCCGACCTGACCAACGGCATGCCGTGGATCGATCCGGTGCTGCGCGGTCTGGACACCAGCCCGGTCTGCCTTACCGATCCGGCCTGTCAGGAGGCCCGCGGGGCACTGCGTCGGCTGGCCGCGGCGCGCACCGACGGAACCTTCGATCAAATCGCCGCGCTGGCAAGGGATCTGCGGGCCACCGAACCCATGCAAACCCTGGACGACACCGTCAAGAAGCTCGGCGCCACCATCGATACGGCGAGCAAGGCCATGCAATCCATGGGACTGGCCAACCCGGCGCAGGCTCAATCGCAGCTGAGCACCCTACAGAAAGGTGCCGATACCCTCGCCGACGCCAGCCGACAGATCGCGGACGGGGTTTCGCAGCTGGTCGGCGAGACGAAACGGATGGGATCGGGGCTCGACGAGGCTTCGGCGTTCCTGCTCACCATGAAGACCGACGCGGCCAGCCCGCCGATGTCCGGTTTCTACGTACCTGCACAGGTTCTCACCCAGGACGAGTTCCGCAAGGCCGCAGCGACATTCATCTCCCCCGACGGCCACACTGCCCGCTATCTGATCCAGACCGACATCAATCCGTTCAGTGTCGAGGCGATGGATCTCGTCAACTCGATCGGCGACACCGCCCGCAGCGCCCTGCCCAACACCGCGCTCGAAGGCTCCTCGGTATCGGTCGCCGGTTATCCGGCGATGCTCCGCGACACCCGCGATTTCTACAACCACGACATCCGGCTCATCATCGCCGTCACGATCGCGGTGGTGCTCCTGATCCTGGTTCTGCTGTTGCGCGCCCTCATCGCACCCTTGTACCTGATCGCCTCGGTGGTGATCTCCTACCTGTCGGCGCTGGGCATCGGTGTGGTGATGTTCCAGTATGTGCTTGGCCAGCAGTTGCACTGGAGCGTGCCCGCACTGACCTTCATCGTGCTGGTGGCGGTCGGCGCCGACTACAACCTGCTGCTGATCTCACGGATTCGGGACGAGTCACCGCACGGCGTGCGGTCAGGGGTGATCCGGACGGTCGGATCCACCGGCGGTGTGATCACCGCGGCGGGGCTGATCTTCGCCGCCTCGATGTTCGGGCTGTTGTTCGCCAGCATCACCACGGTCGTCCAGGCCGGATTCGTGGTGGGCGTAGGGATCCTGCTGGACACGTTCCTGGTGCGCACCTTGACCGTTCCGGCGATCGCCACCCTGATCGGCACGGCAAACTGGTGGCCGTCCGATTTCGTCACCAAACAGCTCGACCGGCTCCGGAGCCGGCTGCCGAAATCGGCGAAGCGAGCGGCCGAGACCGGGAATTGAGCCGGGCCGGCTAACCGAGCCCGGGGAACAGGTTCTTCATCTGCTGAGCGGCGTTGTCGATGTTGGCCTGATCGGTCGGGCTCAGCTTGATGCCCTGTAGAGCCTCGTCGATGTTCTCCTGGTCGGTGCGGCTCAGTTTGATGGTGGGCTGAGGAGCCACACTTTCCGGTGCCGGCGATGCTGCCGGTGGCAGAGCGGCGCCGGCCTGACGCAGCCAGTTCTCCACGTTGGCCCGGGCCACTGGATCGATGCCGGTCGCCGGGGCGCCCGGGTAGTCGTTTCGGGAGTATCCGGAATCCACCATGGGCCGCACCACACCATCGAGTTGGTCGACCAATTCGTTCGGGACTCCGAGATCGCGAAGCGGCCTGGTCAGCGGCAAGACCTTCGTCGGCAGGAAATACGTTGTCTGTGTTGCTCCCTTGGAGTTCACGGTGACCACGACGTTCTGCGGCGGTACGTCCTCGCGAGAACTGTAAGAGGTCTCGGTGTGCAGATACTCCAGGGCGACAAGCGAATTCGCCAGGGCCAGCCAGTTGTCCGGCCGGTCGGGGAAATCGGCGATGAAATCGTATTCCCCCACCACCATGGTGGTGTCGTACTGGCTTTCCACTACAGGGCGCACCGTGTAGTCGATCAGCGGAATGTAAGTTCCCGGCGTCACCGACGACAACACCGAATGACTGAACGGTGTCACCGCCTGCGGCGGGCCGAACAGCGTGAACGAAACCCCTTCTGGGGCGCGCGCACTCCGATCCTGCGCCAGGCGCGCCAAGGCCTCACTGAGCACGAGCGCGCCTTCGGAGTTGCCGACCACCACCGTCTCACCCGGGGTGTTGTTCAGGGCGGTCTTCAGATTGCGGGCACCGGTGTCCACCGACACTCCGACACTGTCGGTCGAGATCGTGTTGCCGGGCCACAAGGCGTCCGGCAACCGGCCGTACACCATTCCGGCCGGATACTCGACGATGCGTCGCTGGGCGTGCGGGTAATAGCCCCGGCCGACTCTGTTGGTGATCTGATCCCACGGAATTCCCGGCCCACGGGCCCCGCCGAAAATCAGCGCCGTCTCCGCCGATGCCGTGCCGCCGCCGAAAACCGTTCCCGCCGCGACCAGTCCGACGGCAAACGCTCCGGCGAGCAGCGTCTGCGGTGCCCGCCGCAGAGCGCCACGCGAGCGACCACGGAGTTCCCCGTCGCCTACAGCCATCCTGCCGTCTCCCTTCCGAGCCGCGCGCGGCGGCGTCATGCTGGCGCTCACAGCCCCAGCAGACCGATCGCGATGAACAACGCCCCAGCCGCGGCCAGAATCATCGCCACGTCGCGGCGTGTGCATGAACGAATCCAGGTGTGCACCCGTGCCATCCACGCCAGCGTACGTTCCGGGGCGATCAGATAACTCACGAGTGGGATTTCCACCAGCGAGAACGCCACAAGATTGAAGGCGAGCACCGCGCCAATCTGTGTACCCGGTCCAACCGCGGAGGCGTGAATCACGCCCAGTGCGGCCAGGTAGTCGACCGAAGGCAACGCGATACCCAGCCCGCTCACGCCGGCCACCCACAACGAATTGCCTTGCATCACCGCGCGGATCCGGGATCGCAGGCCCACGCGAGGCGCCGCCACTGCCACCTGCGCGGTGGTGAGCTCCGGCGTCTCGGTCGGTATCGCCGTCGGCAACCTGGACCCGCGCGCGCCCACGTTGACCGCCAGCACGGCGGCGACCACCAGTGCGAGGATGCCTATCCCGATCTGCATCCTCGGCACCGTGAGCGTAGCCGCCAAGGGGACGGCACGCAGTACGAGCAACGCCGTCGTCCCGACGATCATGCCCATCAGGAACCCGCCGGCCAGGAAGGCGAGCAACTGCCGGATCGGCCGCGGCCGGTTCAGCATCAGCACGGTCAGCCCGATCCGCACCGGTTCGAGGCTGACCGCGACGGCCATCAGGAAAAGGGTTGCCCACATGGTGTTTTCAGCGCTTCAGGTCGGCGCGCTAAGCGTCCAACCTCGCAAATTCCTTCCGCCGGTACAGTTCGGCGCTCGCCGCGCGGCGAACTTTCCCGCTGGTGGTGATCGGCAGCGAACCGGGTGGGACAAGCGCCAGATCGGCCGGGTTAAGACCGTGCGTGGTCGAGATCGCCGACGTCACTTCGCGCTTCATGGCCGCCAGACGCTCCGTCAGCTCCTCAGGCGATTCGCCGGACCGTTTCTTGACCTCGATGACGGCGACGAGTTTCTCTTCCTCGTCCTGGTTCACCGCGATCGCGGCCACCCGGCCCCGCGAGATCGACGACACCGTGGCCTCGATGTCATCCGGGTAGTGGTTGCGGCCTCGAACGATCAGCAGATCCTTGACCCTGCCGATGATGAACAACTCGCCTTCGGAGATGAAGCCCAGATCGCCTGTCCGCAACCAGGTCCCCAGTACCCCGGCGACCTCCGCGCCGAACGTCTCCTCGGTTTCGCCCGGGCGGTTCCAGTACCCGACCGAGATGTTCTCCCCTTGGGCCCAGATCTCTCCGATCATCCCGGCCGGGACTTCGGAACGGGTGTCGGGATCGACGATCCGCACGGCCGGACTCTGCGGGGTGCCGTAACTGATCAAGGCTGTTCCGCGTGTGCATCGTTCGGCGTGCCCGGCTGCCAACTTCTCCGGCTCGAAGTGGACCACGTGCGGCGGCCTTCCCGGCTCTCGCGTGGCGACGTACAACGTGGCCTCAGCCAGACCGTACGAAGGCCGAATCACCTTCGGCGCCAGGTTGAAAGAAGCGAATCGCTTGCTGAAGCGCTCGACCGTTGCTTCGTGTACGCGCTCGGCACCACTGATGATGCTCAACACGTTGCCCAGATCGCAGCCCGCCATGTCGTCATCTGTGGTCTTGGCAGCGGCCAGGTCGAAAGCGAAGTTCGGCCCGGCAGTCAGCCCGGTGGTCACGCTGCCCAGTTGCTGCATCCAACGGGCCGGGCGGGCGAGAAAGGCCAGTGGGCTCATCATCACGGTGCGCCAGCCGCCGAGAATCGGGGCGACGATTCCGGCCATCATGCCCATGTCGTGGTAGAGCGGTAGCCAGGTCACCACCGTGGTGTCGGATGGCGGCACCCGGTTGTAATCCGGGTAGAAACTGGCCATCATCTGCTCGAAATTGGCCGTGAGGTTGCGATTCGACACCATCACGCCCGCCGGTGTCCGCGTCGAGCCGGAGGTGTACTGCAGGTAGGCGGTCTGCGGAGCCGTCTCACGCCGTAACCGCACCGACTTGCGGGAGTCGAGGTCGAGCTTGTCGACCTCGAGCACGACCGGCGCCGAATCACCGCCCTGTGCCACCGCGTACGGTCTGACCGTCTCCGCAATCGCGGAGGTGGTCAGGATGACGGTGGGTGACGCATCGCTGAGCACGGCGGTGACCCGCTCATCGTGCGCGCCGATCATCGGCGTCGACAGCGGAACCGAGACCACACCGGCTTCCAACGAAGCCAAGAACGCCACCACATAATCGAGCCCCTGCGGCGCCAGCACCACCGCGCGGTCCCCCGCTGCGGCGTGAGTCTGCAGTTCGGCCGCCAGGTTTCGGATGCGACGGTAGAGCTGCCCCCAGGTCAGGGTCTCCTCGACGCCATCCGAGTCCCGCTCGTAGTCGACAAAGGTATAGGCGACGTCGTTGGGCTGGAAGCTTGCGCGTTCCCGCAGCACGCCGTTGAGTGTTGATTCAGTCACCAAGTGTGCCTTCCTGTTTCGACTTCATGCCGTGACTCACCTGCGCGACCCTGCGCCGAGGCTTTCCAGGACCCGAGCACAGGTCGATTTGAGTACCTTGACGTACCGGCCGACGGACTCGTGTGCCTCGGGATTGTTCGGATACACCACCGACACGGCGGTACGGTCCTTCAGCCGCACCAAGAAGATGGTCATCTGATACGAGTACACACCGTCGCTGAACATTCCGATCCGCATCGATTCCAGCTCGGTCGTGAGGAGCACCGACAACGGTGCCGCTCCGGCATCCAGAAAGTTGATCACCTGGAAATTCGGTCGCGGCCAATCCAGTTCGGGTCGCAGTTCGAGCACCCGGTAGAACGGTACGTCCACGAGTTCGCGCCCCGCATCGAAGGATTCCTGCGCGGCGACGGCGGCTTCGGCGAACGACCTCTCCGCGATCGGAACGGTGATCGGGATCAAACCGGTGAACCAACCCATCGTCATCAGGTCGGCGGTGGTCTTCCTGGTGTCGCTCGGGGTCAGGCCGTAGTACGTCTCGGCACCGGTCAACTCATGCTCGACCAGGCCGGTGCAGGCGAGCATGCCGCCGATGAAGCGCGCCCCGGCATCGACGCACAAAGCCTCGAAGTCGGCGGTCTGCTCCTCGTCCATGATGGTCTCGACCCACACCTCTGCACCGCACGGTTCAAGTGGATCACCAAGGGGCAACGGGAAATCCGGCAGACTCCCGTTGTTGTTGGCGGCGAAGCCGGCCCAGGCCCGAACCTCGGGAGAGTCGGGCGTCAAGGAACCGAGAAGCTCCTTCTGGCGCAGGCAGAAGGCATCGTAACTACCTGCCTCCGGCAGCGCCAGCGGAGCACCGCCGCCGACCAGCGTGCTGTACATGGCGTGGAATTCCATGAGCGTGACGCCGGCGAACGTCGCATCCATGTGCAGGTGGTCGATGCTCACGTAGATCGTGAACCGATCCGGGTACTGAACGATGCCATAGGTGAAGCAGTCCCAGTGCAGCGGATCCGGTGTCGACAAGGTCAGCTGACGTAGCTCCTCTGACGTCAGGTCGCCGTGCCGGGTGGGCACGAACTTGATGTCGGCCGGATTGGGCATCGTGTGCCGAACGATGTTGTGGATGTCGTGGTACTCGAACCAGCTGCGGAACGTATCGTGCCTGCGCACATGGGCGTTGACCACATACGTCATCGCCCGGATATCGCACTGGCCGGGCACATCACATGTGACGATCACCAACCGCGAGTAGTCAAGGCCCTTGGCGCGCTGGTCGACGAACCCGCGCAGGTGCTGGGCCTGCATGTAACTGACCGGTATCTCACTGACCGGCGCTTGCGCCGCCTTCGCGCACGATCCCGGAGAGGCGCGCCACGAAACGGCCGCACCGGGCGGAGCTTCCCACTCTTCGATCGAACCGATCGCAACGGACCCTAACAGCAACGTGACTCCTCTATACACTCAACCGATTTCGGCTTCACGCCGTCGGTGTCAGCTCCGTGTCGGCATTGGCGATCAACTTCTCGCACAGCTTGTCGGCGAGACCGCGAACCGTCGTGATGTCCGCCGGACTGATCCGGACGCCGGTCTCGGTTTCGATCCTGGTCCGTATCTCGAGGTTGCCCAGCGAGTCGATGCCGTACTCGGCCAGCGGACGGTCCGGATCGATCGACCGACGCAGCAACACGCTGATCTGATCCGAGACCAGACGACGCAGCCGCGACGGCCATTCGTCCCGTGGGCTGGCGGACAGTTCACTCAGGAACCCGCCGGCATCGGAATCGCCGTCGTCCGCCGGACGGAATGATTCCGCGAACGGGACGCGCTTGGCGAAGTCGGCGAGCCACGACACCCCCGCGATCGGCGTGTAGCCGGCGTATCCGCGGTCATGCCGCAGCATCGTCTCGAAGGCGTGTGCACCTTCATCGGGTGCGATTGCCGATTCCGACATTTCGGCGAATCCGGCGCCTTTGCCGATCTGGGCCCAGGGGCCCCAGGCGATCGCGTTCGACGGCAGGCCGTGGGCCCGCCGCCACGCGGTGAATCCGTCGAGCCAACTGTTCGCCGCCGCATACGCGCCCTGTCCGGGTGAACCGACCAGTGCCGCAGCGGAGGAGAAGCAGCAGAACCAGTCCAGCGATTCCGTCCTCGTCGCCTCGTGCAGGTTCCACGCCCCCAACGCCTTTGGCGTCCAATCCCGGGCCAGCAGATCGTCGGTGATGTTGGCCAGGGTGGCATCCTCGACCACGGCTGCGGCATGCAACACGCCTCGCAGGGCCAGCCCGGTCGCGGTCGCGGCCGAAACCAGCGCCGCGGCGGTGGCCGGATCGGCGATGTCGCCGGTGACCAGCTCCACCTCGGTGCCGAGGTTCCGCATCCGGTCGAGCTCCTCGGCTGCCTCCGCAGAAGGTTGGGACCTGGCGTTGAGCACGATCCGGCCACAGCCCGCAGATGCCATCTTGTCGGCAAGGAAGAGACCGAGCCCACCGAGGCCACCGGTGATGACGTAGGCGCCGTCGGCGCGGAAGGCCGGGGCGTTCTCGGGCGGCACCACGGCCGTTGCCGTGCCCGAGGCGGGCACCTCCAGCACGAGCTTGCCGGTGTGTCCGGCCGTGCTCATCAGTTCGATCGCCGCCGGCCATTCGTTCAGCGGGTAGCAGCTGACCTCGGGCACGGGCAGCGTGCCATCCCCGATCTTGGCGAACACGGTGTCCAGCACGCGCCGAATGATGTCGGGACGCCGTTGGCTCAACGTCGACACATCGACCGCGTGGAAGGAGACGCCTTGCCGGATCATCGCCGGGGTGAGGGTTGCGTCGCCGCGAGGCTCAACCGCGCCGGTCTCGATGAACCGACCGCCGAAGGCGAGCAGTTCCAGCCCGGCCCGCTGCACCGGACCGGTCGACGAGTTGAGCACGATGTCGACACCGTATCCGTCGGTATCGCGGCGAATCTCGTCGACAAAGCTCAGTGAGCGGGAATCGTAGACGTGCTGGATTCCCATGTCACGCAACCGCTGCCGACGCTCGGGGCTGCCGGCTGTGGCGAACACCTCAGCACCGCACTCACGCGCGATGGTGATGGCCGCCATGCCGAGACCGCCAGTGGCGGAGTGGATCAGCACCTTGTCGTGTGCGCAGACCCGCGCCAGGTCATGCAGCGCATACCAGGCGGTCACGTGCGAAGTGGGCACCGCCGCGGCCACATCGGTCGACAGGTGATCGGGCAGTCCGACCGCGAGTTCGGACCGGCAGGTGACGAAGGTGCCCCAGCAACCGGCCGCCACACCGGCAACCCGGTCGCCGACCTGGTGATCGGTGACATCCGGTCCGACGGCTGTGATGACGCCGGCGAAATCAAGGCCCAGCGTTGTGGATTGCTCTGCCGGCATCGGGTGGCGGCCCGAGGCCGCCAGGACGTCGACGAAGTTCAGGCTCGACGCACTGACCCTGACCTCGACACAACCTGCGTCGGGCACGGTCCGGTCGACGGCCGTGAGCTCCACCGATCCGAAGTCACCGGGCGTCCGAACCCCCACGCGCACAGCGTCACTGGTCAGGTCGACGGTGGTGGTGACGCGGTCGTCGGCATCAAGCGGACTCGCACCGAGACGCGCGGTGTACCAAGTGCCGTCACGCCAGGCCGTCTCGTCCTCGGGACTGCCGGCGAGCAGTTGCCGGGCGATGTCCTTGGCCGCGGTGCGCGCATCGATGTCGATTTGGGTGGCGTGTAACCCCGGTTGTTCGTTGCCGATGACGCGGACCAGTCCGCGCAGCCCGACCTGGTCGAGGTTGATCGGATCCCCTGGGAGCACCGACTGCGCGTCGCGGGTGATGAGATGCAGCCGGGGCACCAAGTCCTCGAGGTCGCCGAGTTCCTGCACGATACGCACGGCACGCTGCACGACCTCCAGGCCGCCCGACGCCGATTCCCGGTCTCCCGCAACGGAGGTCGCCGCCGCAGGCAACACGACGACGTCGCTGTACGTGTCGGCTTCCAGCTGATCACGCAGGAGCTCGGCGTCGCCGGAACCGATCCCGATGCCGGACCACACCACCGTCGACACCTCGCCTGCGTCGACGCTCAGCGCGTCGGCCAATTCGACGGTGAGCAGATCATTCGCGTCAGGAGTGATCAACAACCACCGACCCGCTGCGGACTCCCGCATCTCGGGCACTTCCTGCTCATGCCATTCGACGGCCAGCAGGCGCTCGTTGAAGATGTGTTCCCGTCGACCACTCTCGGACATCCCGCTGCCCAGGCGCAGCCCTCGGACGGCCAGCAGGACCGTCCCGTCCTCATCGAGCAGGTCGAGATCAGCCTCCACCCCGATCGCGTCGGCGGCGGTGACCCGCAGCAGGCAGTAGTGCGCCGCGCGGGTTGAACCGGATGCACGCAGGCTCTTCACGCCGAGTGGCAGCAGCAACCCACCGGGTTCCGCCCCTTCGGCGTACGCCGCCACGGATTGGAAACACACGTCGAGCAGAGCCGGATGAATCTGGTAGGCGCCCTGTTGGGAACGGATCGCGCTCGGCAGGGCGACCTCGGCCAGGACGCTGCCGACAACGTCCTCGGCGGTGTAGGCGGCCGCCAGCCCGGAGAACGCCGGACCGTACTGAATACCTCTATGGGCGAACCACTTTCGCAGTCCATCTCCCTCGATGCGGCGGGGATGGGCCGACTTGAGAGCGGTCAGGTCATGGCGGTCCACAACATCGGACGGGTCGGTCTCGACGATCATCGCCGTGGCACGCCGGATGCTCTCACCCTGCTTCGCGGTCTCGACCACGAATTGCACCGCGCCGTCACCATTGCCCGTCGCCTCGGCTGAGACCGGGGTCTGCTCGTCGAGCAGCAGCATCTGGTCGAAGGTGATGTCACGCACCTCGCAGGCGTCGCCGAGCAACGAGCGCCCGGCGGCCAACGCCATTTCGCAATACGCGGCGCCGGGCAGCGCGGGCACGTTGTGGACCTGGTGGTCGGCCAGCCAGGGCTGGGCTCCGACACCGACATCGGCCTGCCAGATGTGCCGCTCAGGATCCTCCGGCAGCACGACGTGTGCGCCGAGCAGCGGATGAACGCTGAGCAGATGTCCCCCGCCGGGATGAGGTTCGCGCGAATCTCGGCTGACCGTCAGAGGCAGCCGGGTCCAGGTGGGAAGCGGTGCGTCGACGAGGCTGCCGGCCGGGTAGAGCGTCGCGAAATCGACTGCCGCACCGGCACTGTGCAGGTCACCGACCAAGCCCAACAGACCCTTCGGCAGCTGCGTTTCGCGTCGCATGCTCGCCAGCGCGGCGATGTTGATGTCCAAACTGCGGGCCACCTGCTCGGCCGGGTGCACCAGCAGTGGGTGCGGGGCCAGCTCGCCGAACACCCGATAGCCGTCTTCGAGGGCAGCCTGCACCGCCGCGGAGAACCGCACGGCATGGCGCAGGTTGTCGACCCAGTAGTCGGCGTCGAGGTACGGCTCGTCCCGCGGGTCATACGAGGTCGACGAGTAGTACGGAACCGTCGGGGTCAGCGGGGTCAGGTCGGTGAGCACCTCGGCGAGTTCGTCGAGGATGGGGTCGACCTGCGGCGAGTGCGACGCCACATCGACGGCCACCTCGCGGGCCATGATGTCGCGCTGTTCCCAGTCGGCGATGAGTTCCCGGATGCGCTCGGTGGTGCCGCCGACCACGGTCGACCGAGGTGAGGCGATCACCGAGATCACCACGTCGGTGATGCCCCGTGCGGCAAGTTCGGACAACACGTGCTGCGCAGGCAGTTCCACCGATGCCATGGCACCGGAGCCGGAGAGGCGCGTCATGAGAGCCGACCGCCGGCAGATCACCCGCACCCCATCCTGCAGGGACAACGCACCGGCCACCACCGCGGCCGCCGCCTCACCCATCGAGTGGCCGATCACCGCCCCGGGCTGCACTCCCCTGGCCTTCATCGCCGCAGCGAGCGCCACCTGCATCGCGAAGATCGTGGGCTGGACCCGGTCGATGCCCTCGACCGGCACCGATTGTGAAATCGCCTCTGTCACAGAGAAGTTCGACTCTGCCGCGATGAGGGGTTCCAGCTCGGCGATGGCCGCGGCAAAAGCCGGCTCGGTGGCCAGCAACTGCGCGCCCATCCCGGCCCACTGTGAGCCTTGGCCCGAGAACAACCAGACCGGGCCACGGTCCCCGGTACCGACCGCTGCCTCGTAGACGGCGTCCCCCTCGGCGACCTCTCGCAGGGCTGCCCCGAGTTCCTCGGCGCTCGCCGCCGTCACCGTGGCGCGGAACGGCCGGTGGGCCCGACGCCTGGCGAGGGTGTAGGCCAGATCCGGCAGCGGCTGATCACCTGCCTCGTGAGCCAGCCAGTTGGCCAACCGGCCGGCAGTGCGGCGCAGTTCGTCGGGCGACGTCGACGACACCGCGAAGATCATCGGCTCCGATCCGCCCCGCGTTGCGGCGGCGGAATCCGCTGCGGCGTCGGGCGCCTGCTCGAGCACGGCATGCACGTTGGTGCCCGACAACCCGTAGGAGGACACCGCCGCGCGACGCGGATGAATCGCCTCGAGCGGCCATGCCATCAGTTCGGTCGGCACGATCAGTGAGCTCTTGAGCCGGGCCATCGGCTCGGGCAGCTCGGTGAAATGCAGATTGGCCGGAACGGCGCCGTGCTGCAGCGCGAGCACCGCCTTGATCAGGCCGATCGCACCGGATGCGGACTGGGCGTGGCCGATGTTGGTCTTGACCGATCCCAGCGCGCAGGGTCCGCCGGTGCCGTACACCGCGGCCAGACTCGCGAACTCGATGGGATCGCCGACCGGCGTGCCCGTTCCGTGCGCTTCGATCATGCCGACCGTGGCGGGATCGATCCCGCCGGCCGACAGCGCCGCCCGATAGACGGCGCTCTGCGCGGCCGGGGGCGGG
>NZ_MBEJ01000101.1 GCF_001953975.1 Mycobacterium sp. NS-7484 | reverse complement strand
GCCGCCCGCGTAGCGCCGTCGCCACCCGGCCCACCTGGTCCGCCGGGACCACCTGGTCCGCCGGGGCCCTGGCAGTTGCCGAAGCCGCACGGAGGCCCGGGCTGGGCCGCGGCCATCCCGGCCCCGCCCGATAGCGCAGCCGCTCCGAGTGCCATGGCGACGGCAGAAGCGCAGGTCAAGCGCTTGATGTTCATGTTCAGCATCCCTTCACGGGCATGGAGTGCCCGATCAGGTGACACTATTTAGACCAGCTGTGTAATCGCTATGTGGCAATTAGGCGTCGGTTAGGTGTGGCCGGCGGCACGTCTGTGACGTGCGCGTCACCGGCTCCGACACGCCCGACACGCCGTGACCAGCGAAAATTTTCTCGAACTGGCCTTGACCGCTGGGTTCTGCGGTCTCGCCGCGAGTGGGACGACGCCCGGGAGTTAGCTGTAGTGGCAGCGAAACCCGTTGACTTGCAGGAATATCCGGGCCGACGCGGCGTCGCCGACGATGCTCGGCCACGTTTTCGTGTCAAAACCGCGGGTCGCCGGAGCGCACTACACGCTGGGCTTTTAGCGCCGTAACCAGGGGGTGGGGTTAGCTTTCGTCAGCCTGCGTGGGTACGGTCGTCGTCGCTGGCTGGTTTGCACTCCAGCCGTACAAAACAAGAGATGGCCGAAGAAGAATCGCCAGGAGACGGAGGAACCCGTGGCCCTTCCCCAGTTGACCGACGAACAGCGCGCGGCAGCGTTGGAGAAGGCTGCCGCCGCACGTCGAGCGCGAGCCGAGCTCAAGGATCGACTCAAGCGCGGCGGCACCAACCTCAAGCAGGTGCTCACCGACGCCGAGACCGACGAGGTCTTGGGCAAGATGAAGGTCTCCGCTCTGTTGGAGGCCCTGCCCAAGGTCGGCAAGGTCAAGGCGCAGGAGATCATGACCGAGCTGGAGATCGCCCCGACCCGCCGTCTGCGCGGCCTCGGTGATCGTCAGCGCAAAGCCCTGCTGGAGAAGTTCGACCAGTCCTAGAGGCGCCCGCATTGAGCGCTGGTAGAGGGGTCGGACAACACACTGCGACGGCTCCGGTCGTCGTGTTGTCCGGTCCCTCCGCCGTCGGGAAGTCCACCGTGGTCCGTTGCCTGCGGGAGCGACTTCCCGACCTGTATTTCTCCGTCTCGGTCACGACCAGGGCACCGCGGCCGGGGGAGGTCGACGGAGTCGACTACACATTCGTGTCCGCTGACCGGTTCCAACAGCTGATCGATGACGGTGAGCTGCTGGAATGGGCCGAAATTCACGGCGGTTTGCACCGCTCCGGGACGCCGGCCCAACCAGTGCGCGAAGCCACCCAGGCGGGTCGCCCGGTGCTGATCGAGGTCGATCTGGCCGGTGCCCGGGCCGTCAAGAAGGCCATGCCCGAGGTGGTGTCGGTGTTCCTGGCACCGCCGAGTTGGGACGAACTGGTCAGCAGATTGTCCGGCCGGGGTACCGAGACGCCCGAGGTGATGGCCAGGCGATTGGAGACCGCGCGGGCCGAAATGGCGGCAAAGTCCGACTTTGACCAGGTTGTGGTGAACCGTCAGTTGGATTCCGCGTGCGCTGAATTGGTATCCTTGCTGGTGGGCAGCTGACGACTCACCGTGCCGGGACCGACGCGATCGGATCCGCGAGCCACCAGCCCGCTGTTCACAATGCATTTTCGCCAAAACCGCCAGGAGACTTTTTAGTGAGCACCCCGCACGCCGATGCGCAGCTGGCCGCTGCGGACGACTTGGGTATCGATTCGTCTGCCGCCAGCGCCTACGACACGCCGCTGGGCATCACCAACCCGCCCATCGACGAGTTGCTGGACCGCGCATCGAGCAAGTACGCGCTGGTGATCTACGCCGCCAAGCGCGCGCGCCAGATCAACGATTACTACAACCAGTTGGGCGACGGCATTCTCGAATACGTCGGCCCCCTGGTCGAGCCCGGTCTGCAGGAGAAGCCGCTGTCGATCGCGATGCGGGAGATCCACGAGGACCTGCTCGAGCACACCGAGGGCGAGTAGCCAGGCCGGGCCGGCACGTGAGCGCGCGTAAGCGAATCGTCGTCGGTGTCGCAGGCGGCATCGCCGCCTACAAGGCCTGCACCCTGGTCCGCCAACTCACCGAAGCCGGCCACTCGGTGCGCGTGTTGCCCACCCAGTCGGCGCTGCGCTTCGTCGGGGCCGCCACGTTCGAAGCCCTGTCGGGCAATCCCGTGCACACCGGTGTCTTCACCGATGTGCACGAGGTGCCGCACGTGCGGATCGGCCAGGAGGCCGACCTTGTCGTCGTCGCACCCGCCACCACTGATCTGCTGGCCCGCGCGGTAGCCGGCCGGGCCGACGACCTGCTGACCGCCACGCTGTTGACCGCGCGATGTCCAGTGCTGTTCGCCCCGGCGATGCACACCGAGATGTGGTTTCACCCGGCCACCGTCGACAACGTCGCGACTTTGCGTCGTCGGGGCGCGGTGGTGTTGGAACCGGCGTCTGGACGGCTCACCGGCGCCGACAGCGGTGCGGGACGGCTGCCCGAGGCCGAAGAGATCACCACATTTGCGCAGTTGCTGCTGGAACGCGGTGACGCGCTGCCCTACGACCTGGCCGGGGTCAAGGCCCTGGTGACCGCCGGTGGCACCCGTGAGCCCCTCGATCCGGTGCGATTCATCGGCAACCGCAGCTCCGGCAAACAGGGCTACGCCGTGGCCCGGGTGATGGCCCAACGCGGGGCCGACGTCACGCTGATCGCAGGCAACACCGCAGGCCTGGTCGATCCGGCCGGCGTCCACGTCGTGCACATCGGCTCAGCTGCGCAGTTGCGCGACGCGGTGTCCAAGTACGCCCCCGAGGCCAACGTCTTGGTGATGGCCGCCGCCGTGGCCGATTTCCGGCCCGCCCAGGTGGCCACCAGCAAGATCAAAAAAGGTGCCTCCGAACCGAGTTCGATCGAACTTGTACGCAACGACGACATTCTCGCCGGCGCGGTACGGGCCCGCGCCGAAGAACAGTTGCCAAATATGCGCGCCATCGTCGGTTTCGCCGCCGAGACCGGCGATGCCAACGGTGACGTGCTGTTCCATGCTCGGGCCAAACTCCAGCGCAAGGGCTGTGACCTGCTGGTGGTCAACGCCGTCGGGGACAACCGCGCCTTCGAGGTGGACCACAACGACGGTTGGTTGCTGAGTGCCGACGGCACCGAAGTTGCACTGGAGCATGGCTCGAAGACTCTGATGGCCACCCGTATCGTGGACTCGATCGCGGCGTTCCTGGGCAAGTACGAAGGGTGATCCGGCGTACGCATCACTGTGCGGATAAGGGTTGCGCATCGGCGTCCCAAGCGGTTGGGTTCAACAGGGCACAGATACCATTCGACTAACTAAGTAGTTTTGACTGAGAACGTTTCGTAATCGTCAAGGAAGGAAGCAGACCGTGAGCCAAGGTCGCCTATTTACCAGTGAGTCGGTAACCGAAGGACACCCCGACAAGATCTGTGATGCGATCAGCGACTCGGTGCTCGACGCGCTGCTGGAGCAGGATCCCAAGTCCCGGGTTGCGGTGGAGACGCTGGTCACCACCGGTCAAGTGCATGTCGCCGGTGAGGTCACCACCTCCGCCTACGCCGACATCCCCAAAATCGTGCGCGACCGCATCCTCGACATCGGCTACGACTCGTCGACCAAGGGCTTCGACGGCGCCTCCTGCGGGGTGAACATCGCGATCGGTGCGCAGTCCCCGGACATCGCCCAGGGCGTGGACACCGCCCACGAAGCGCGCGTCGAGGGCGCGGGCGATCCGCTGGACTCGCAGGGTGCCGGCGATCAGGGTCTGATGTTCGGCTACGCCATCGGTGACACCCCCGAGTTGATGCCGCTGCCCATCGCGCTGGCCCACCGGTTGTCGCGCCGGCTGACCGAGGTGCGCAAGAACGGCGTGCTCGACTACCTGCGTCCGGATGGCAAGACCCAGGTCACCATCCAGTACGACGGCAAGACGCCGGTCCGGCTGGACACCGTGGTGCTGTCCACCCAGCACGCCGACGGCATCGATCTGGACAGCACCCTGACCCCGGACATCCGGGAGAAGGTCGTCAACACCGTGCTGGCCGACCTCAACCACGAGACGCTGGACACCTCCGATTTCCGTCTCCTGGTCAACCCGACCGGCAAGTTCGTCCTCGGCGGCCCGATGGGTGACGCCGGCCTGACCGGCCGCAAGATCATCGTCGACACCTACGGCGGCTGGGCCCGTCACGGCGGCGGCGCCTTCTCCGGCAAGGACCCGTCAAAGGTGGACCGCTCGGCCGCGTACGCGATGCGCTGGGTGGCCAAGAACGTCGTCGCCGCCGGCCTGGCCGAGCGGGTCGAGGTCCAGGTCGCCTACGCCATCGGCAAGGCCGCCCCGGTCGGCCTGTTCGTCGAGACGTTCGGCACCGAGACCGTCGACCCGGCCCGCATCGAGAAGGCCATCAGCAGCGTGTTCGATCTGCGTCCCGGCGCGATCATCCGCGACCTGGACCTGCTGCGCCCGATCTACGCCCAGACCGCGGCGTACGGCCACTTCGGGCGCACCGATGTCGAACTGCCCTGGGAGCAGCTCAACAAGGTCGACGACCTGAAGGCCTCCGTCTAGTTTTTGCCGAACAGACGCAAACCCGTACCTTCTCAGCCGAAAAGGTACGGGTTTGTGTCTGTTGGCGGACTTTTTCTAGGACGTGAACGCGTAATCGTCCAGGGGGAAGCGACGGCTGCGCCAATAGGCCTCGAAGGTGGTGGCCGGCCGTAGCGGCACATCCCCGTTGCGGTCGAAGTAGTAGCTGTTGGCCTGTGAACAGCTGTCCTGCCAGAAGATCTGGCGATGACGCTTGCGCATCATCTCCGAGAAGTACCGGTCGTTGGCCTCCTGGCGGACCTCGACGCGGCGGGCCTGCTTCTTGTCTGCCTGGGCGATACAGCGCACCAGATGTCGGGTCTGTGCCTCGATCAACGCGAAATACGAGGACCCGACGTATCCGTACGGCCCCATCACGGAGAAGAAGTTGGGAAAGCCGGGAATGCTGACACCTTCGTAGGCCTGCATCCGGTGCTGCATCCAGAACTCGCTGAGCGTTTGCCCATCCGAACACACGATCTCGAACGGCAGCGCGTCGACATCCATCACCTTGAACCCGGTGGCCAGGATGAGCACGTCGACGTCATGGCTCTCGCCATCGGTGGTCGCGACACCCGAACCGGTGATCTTGTCGATCGGTTCGGTGACCAACCGCACGTTGTCCCGGTTGAAGGTGGCCAGATAGGTGTTGTGGAAGCCGGGTCGCTTGCATCCCACCGCATAGCGCGGGGTGAGCTTGTCGCGAATCTCGGGATCTCGTACCTGTTGCCGGAGATAGGCGCGCCCAGCTGCGCCGGCCCGCTTGGCGAACGGGTTGATGGTGAAGTACTGCGCGGCCAATGGGAACGTGAACTCCACATAGGCCTGGCTGAGCATCCGATGCAGCGTCCGGCCGCCGGGCAGGCGCATCAGCCGGCGTGCGATCGGCGGGATCGGCACGTCGAACTTGGGGAAGCACCAGATCGGTGTCCGCTGAAACACAGTGAGCTGCTTGACCTTCGGCGCGATCTCGGGAATCACCTGAACCGCCGAGGCGCCCGTGCCGATGATCGCCACCCGCCTGCCGGTCAAGTCTTGGGTGTGGTCCCAGCGGGCCGTGTGCACCGTGGTCCCGGCGAACGAGTCCACGCCGTCGATCTCCGGCAGCTTCGGGATGGTCAGCACGCCGCTGGCGTTGACCAGAAACCGGGACGTGAGCGTGTCTCCGGAGTCCAGTTCGAGTCGCCACAGGCTCTCGTCGTCGTCGAAGACAGCGCGGGTGACGGTGGTGTCGAACCGGATCCGGGGTCGCAGGCCATACTTGTCGACGCAGGTGTCGGCGTAGGTGCGCAACTCGCTGCCGGGGGCATAGGTACGCGACCACTTCCGAGACTGCTCGAACGAGAACTGATACGAGAACGATGGAATATCCACCGCCACACCGGGATAGGTGTTCCAGAACCAGGTGCCCCCGGCTCCGTCGCCGGCTTCGAGGATGAGGTAGTCATGCAGCCCCGCCTTGTCCAGGGCAATCGCGGTGCCGATGCCGGAGAATCCGGCGCCGACGATGAGCGTGTGAAAGTCGGGCATCAAGCCACCTCCCGGCTGCGGCCGATCGTGTGCACACCGTGTGGGTTGCACTGCCAACCTAGTCTCCGATGCCAACGGGTGGCTACGGACTCAATCGGCAAACATAGGCACCGCGCGCCCCGAATGAACCGTCCGCGCCCGCATTTCGTTTGACACTGGAAGAGTCCAGACGCGAGGAGGGGTGCGACCACGATGGAATTGAGCCGCAGGGGAGCGTTGCTGGGATTGACCGCCATGGGCGGTGTAGCGGTCGCCGCGGTGGGCGGACTTGGTGGGGCGGCGGGTTGGCTGCGTCCTGACGCGCTGACGCCGGCCGATTTCGCCGACCGGTTCGAGCAGGTGGGCGGGCGTCATGAGGGATTCCGGCGCAACCACGCCAAGGGGCTGGCCGCCACCGGAACGTTCACCAGCACCGGTGCCGGTGCCCAGGTGAGCCGGGCCGCCGTGTTCACACCCGGCACGGTGCCTGTGGTGGGCAGGTTCTCGCTGTCGGGTGGGTTGCCCGATCAACCCGACAAGAACGACACCGTGCGAGGTCTGGGCTTGGTGTTCGACCTTCCCGACGGCCAGCAGTGGCGCACGGCAATGATCAACATCCCGGTGTTTCCCGACGCCACACCACAAGGCTTCTACGATCGGATGTTGGCGTCGCGGCCCGAGAAGCAGACCGGAAAGCCCGACCCCCAGGCGATGGCGGCGTTTCTGGCCGATCACCCCGAAACCGTAGCGGCGATGAAGGTCATCAAACAGAGCCCACCGAGCACCGGATTCGCCGACAGTACGTATTACGGACTCAACGCTTTTCGGGCCACGAATGCTCAGGGCAAGACCACGGCGATCCGGTGGGCAGCTGTGCCGCTAAAGCAGCAGCAGCCCGCCGCACGGCCGCCGAGCGACGACAAGAACGCTCTCTTTGATGCACTGATCGACACGATCGCCCGCGGCCCGGTCAGTTGGAAGTTGATCCTCACGCTGGCGGACCCGACCGACCCCACCCACGACGCCACCCTTCCGTGGCCGTCGGACCGCCCGACGATTGACGCGGGCACCATCATCATCGACGCCGTCCATACCGAGGCACCCGGCAACGCCCGCGACGTCAACTTCGATCCACTCGTGCTGCCCGACGGCTTGGCCGCGTCTGACGATCCGCTGCCGCGCGCACGGTCGGCGGTGTACGCGCGTTCGTTCGACCGCAGGGCCCGAGAACCCAAGTCGCCCAGCGCAGTCGTCGTACCCGGGGATGTGCGATGACCACCGAAACGAAACCGCCGATCACGAAGTTCAACCTGACGGCCCGGCTGCTGCACTGGTCCATGGCGGCCATGGTGATCGCGCAGTTCTTCATCGGCGTGACGATGATCGCGGCACTCAGCTACTACCCGTTGCTTCTCGCGATTCACCGGCCGCTGGGCATCGCGATCCTGGTATTCGCGATCGTGCGACTGGTCAACCGGCTCACCCGCAGGCTGCCGCCGTTCCTCACCACGATGGGACCACTCGAACGTCGCATCGCCAGCTACTCTGAATACCTGCTGTACGCACTGCTTTTGGCGCAGCCCCTGATCGGGTGGGCCATGGTGTCGGCCGCGGGATCTCCGGTCGTGTTGGCCGGGGCGATCCATCTGCCGGCGATCGCCCCGACCAACATCACCCTGTACGCGGTGTTGCGCACCGCCCACACCGTGGCGGCCTACCTGCTGTTCGCGACATTCACCGCACACATCTGCGCGGTGTTGTTCCACACCGTCGGCCTGCGTGACCGGATTATTCACCGAATGTCGTTGTGGCCCGCCAGAAAAGAACCCGCGACCGACCGGTCAGACGTGTAGCGCCGCCCGCAGTGCCGCCATCGCCTGATCGAACGCCTCGGTGGCCGCCGGTACCACACCGGCGTAACCGATGTAACCATGCACCAGGGTCTCGGCGTTGTGAACCTGCACCGGAACGCCTGCCGCAGAGAGCATCTCGGCGTACCGGATTCCGTCGTCACGCAACGGGTCGTGCCCGGCCACCGCAATATAGGCCGGCGCAAGTCCGGACAGATCGGCCGCGCGGGCCGGTACCAGCGTCATGGGCGGATCGGACAGGTCGACGTGCCCGGCGTACCACCGGGAGAATCCCGCGACGGCATCGAGCCCGAGGATCGGCGCCTGTGCATTCTCGGTGAAGGACGGCAGGCTGGTGTCCCAGGTGGTCGCCGGGTACCAGAGCAGCTGGAACCGCAGCGCAGGAGCGCCGGCATCGCGCGCCAGCAGCGCCACCACCGCGCTGAGGTTGCCGCCCGCCGAATCGCCGGCAACCGCCATGCGGTCGCCGTCGACATCGAGTTCGGCGGCGTGCTCGGCCACCCATTGCGTCACGGCCCACACGTCGTCGACCGCGGCCGGGTACGGATGCTCAGGCGCCAGCCGGTATTCCACCGAGATCACCACGGCGTCGGCACCCACGGCATGCTGGCGCGCGGTGCCGTCGTAGCTGTCCAGGTCACCCAGCGACCAGCCGCCGCCATGGATGAACACCACCACCGGCAGCGTCGCCCCGTCGGCGGTCGGGGGTCGGTACACGCGCACCGGGATCGGACCGGCCGGTCCCGGTATCTCACGGTCGGTGACCTCGACCTCGGGATGGACCGGTGGCCGGGGGATCTCACTGAACTGACGTCGGGCCTCCTCGACTCCGATGTCAGTCGATAGTTGGAACGGCACGACCTCCAGTACCTTCTGCAGGATGGAATCGACAGCCGGTTTCTCGTCAGCAACGGACATGCCGACACCGTACGCACGGCGCAGCACGGTGTGGCTGTGGGGCTCCGCGGTGTTCGTCGGCGCCGCCTACGGCATCTTCTTACTGGTGGTGGCGCTACGGTCTCCGGCCGGTGTCGCGCTCACCGGCCAGTTCTTCGCCCAGCCCGCGGTGAAGGCCCTGCCCGCGGTGCTGCTCGCGCTTGCCGCGTGGGCGCATCCGATCGTGCGGGAACGCCGTTGGCTGGTCGGTGCGCTGGGGTTCTCCGCACTCGGTGACTTCCTGCTCGCCATCCCGTGGTGGCAGCCGTCGTTCGTCGGCGGACTGGGCGCGTTCCTGGTCGCCCACCTGTGCTTTCTGGGCGCGCTCGTGCCGCTGGCCCGACGGAGCCCGGCCCGACTGGCCGCCGTCGGGGTCACCGTCGCCGCGTGTGCCGCTTTGCTCGCCTGGTTCTGGCCGCGGCTGCTCGAACAGGGAATGGCGGTACCCGTCACGGCCTACATCGCCGTGCTCGGGGCGATGGTCTGTACGGCCCTGCTCGCCCAGCTGCCCACGTGGTGGACCGCTGCCGGAGCGGTGTGTTTCGCCGTGTCGGACACGATGATCGGGATCAGCGAGTTCATCCGGGGCGACCAACTGTTGGCCGTGCCGATCTGGTGGGCATATGCCGCCTCGCTGATGATGATCACCGCCGGCCTGTTCTTCGGCCGGACGTCACCGCGGTCTGCTGAACTGACGCGGTGACGATCACCCGCCGCGCCGCCGAGCACGAACCCATCGCGCGGGTGCTTCCCCTGCTCACGGTTCCGCACCTGGACCGGGAGTTCGATTACCTGGTGTCGGAGGACCATTCCGACGACGCGCAGCCGGGCGTCCGGGTCCGGGTGCGCTTCCACGGCAGGCTGGTCGACGCGTACCTGCTGGAACGACGCTCGGACACCGACCACACCGGCAAGTTGGGCTGGCTGGACCGCGTGGTCTCGCCCGAACCGGTGCTCACGCCCGAGATCCGGCGGCTCGTCGACGCCGTCGCGGCCCGCTATGCCGGCACCCGCGCCGACGTCCTGCGGTTGGCGGTGCCACCGCGCCACGCCAGGGTGGAGAAGCAGACTCCCGCCGAGGCCGAACCGGTCTCCGAGATCCCCGTCGACACCAGCGCGTGGGCTCGCTACGGCCGCGGCGAACAATTCTTGACGGCCGTCGGTGAGGGCCGGGCCGCGCGGGCGGTGTGGCAGGCGCTGCCCGGGGAGAACTGGGCGCGGCGGTTGACCGAGGCGGCTGCGGTGGCGGTGAACGCCGGGCTGGGTGTGCTCGCCGTGGTGCCCGACCAACGCGACGTCGACGCCCTGTATGCCGCGGCGATCGAGCAGATGGCGGAGGCCCGGGTGGTGGCATTGTCGGCGGGGCTGGGCCCGGCCGCCCGTTACCGCCGCTGGTTGTCGGTGCTGCGCGGACAGGCCCAGCTGGTGATCGGTACCCGCAGCGCGGTGTTCGCCCCGGTGTCCAATCTCGGGCTGGTCCTGGTGTGGGACGACGGCGACGACAGCCTCGCTGAGCCGCGCGCGCCCTACCCGCATGCTCGTGAGGTCGCCATGCTGCGTGCCCACCAGCTGCGGTGTGCCGCGGTCATCGGCGGTTATGCGCGCACCGCCGAGGCGCAGGCCCTGGTACGGACGCGGTGGGCTCACGATGTGGTGGCGCCGCGTCCGGCGGTGCGGGCCGCCGCGCCTCGGGTGGTGGCGCTGGAGGACAGCGGCTATGCCCAGGAGCGTGACCCGGCTGCCCACACCGCGCGGTTGCCGTCGATGGCATTGCAGGCCGCGCGTGCGGCGCTGCAGGCCGAGCGGCCGGTACTCATCCAGGTTCCGCGCCGCGGATATGTGCCTGCGCTGGCGTGTGCACGATGCCGTGCGGTGACGCGCTGTCGGCACTGCACGGGGCCGCTCGCCCTGCCGGACCGCGGCGCTGCGGCGGCCGAATGCCGGTGGTGCGGCCGCGCCGAGCCCGCATTGCGT
>NZ_MBEJ01000100.1 GCF_001953975.1 Mycobacterium sp. NS-7484 | reverse complement strand
GAGCTGGTCGACATTGTCATCCCCGATCCGGGGCCCGGTGAGGTGGTGGTCGACATCATCGCCTGCGGCGTGTGCCATACCGACCTGACCTACCGCGAGGGCGGCATCAACGACGAATACCCGTTCCTGCTCGGCCACGAGGCCGCAGGCACGGTCGAGGCCGTCGGTGAGGGCGTCACCAACGTCGAACCGGGCGATTTCGTCATCCTGAACTGGCGCGCAGTGTGTGGACAGTGCCGCGCCTGCAAGCGGGGCCGCCCACACCTGTGCTTCGACACCCACAACGCCGCCCAGAAGATGACCTTGACCGACGGCACGGAGCTGACCCCGGCCCTGGGCATCGGGGCGTTCGCCGACAAGACCCTGGTGCACGAAGGACAGTGCACCAAGGTCGATTCCGAAGCCGACCCGGCGGTGGCCGGTCTGCTGGGCTGCGGTGTGATGGCCGGTATCGGCGCGGCGATCAACACCGGCGCGGTGACCCGTGACGACACGGTCGCGGTGATCGGCTGCGGCGGTGTCGGCGACGCCGCGATCGCCGGTGCCGCCCTGG
>NZ_MBEJ01000099.1 GCF_001953975.1 Mycobacterium sp. NS-7484 | reverse complement strand
GGATTGGGCGGGATCTTGATGGGCTCGGTGGTGGCGTCCCTGGTGTACGAGTTGAAGTAGTCGCGGTATTCCCGCGGGATGCGTCGATCCAGCATCAGCCGAACCCGGTACGGATCAGCGTCACCGAAGTGCCGGCTGACCACGATGAGATTGCCGTCCGGGTCATCGACCGCCACCGACTGCCGGAGTTGCGCGGCGAGACGGTCGACCAACTGTTGCGCCTCGTCGACCAGGCTTGTCTGCACGACTTCATCCTCTCGTAGGTCGCCAATCGGACAAATGAAGCAGCGAGCCCGGCCGACTTCCAGCAGCTGCTGCATGACTACAACATGTGACGCAGATCAAACTGAACCATGCCCACAGCCGAGTCGAGTCCGACGAGACCGACCACATCAATGGACGACGCCAGGTGGAATCGTCTGCACACCCTGGCGGCCGTCTGCACCCTGGGTGGAACTGCACTCGACGGATACATTCTCGGCGTGGTCGGCGGTGCCATCAACGCCGCGACCGACGAGATGGAATTCTCGCCGCTGAGCCAAGGGTTGGTCGGGGCCAGCGCCTTGATCGGCATCTTCATCGGCGGTTTCTTCTTCGGGCGGGCCGCCGACCGGTGGGGCCGGCGCGTCGTGTTCCGATGGAACCTCGTCGCGTTCCTGGCGCTGTCCCTGTTGCAGCTGGTGACCTTCAGCACCTGGGACCTCAGCGCCTACCGGATCCTGCTGGGCGTGGCGATCGGGGTCGAGTACGCCGTCGGCGCCGCACTGCTGTCAGAGTTCGTCCCCACCCGCATGCGCGGGCCCTTGTTGGCCACCCTGCAGACCACCTGGTTTATGGGTTTTGTCAGCGCCAACTTTGTAGCCCTGGCGTGGGCGGATGACAACTGGCGCGTGGTGCTGGCCAGTAGCGCTCTGCCCGCCCTGGTGATCGCGACGGCGCGGATATGGCTGCCAGAATCGCCTCGGTGGCTCCAAGCGCAGGGCCGGATTGCCGAAGCCCAGGCGATCGTCGACAAGCACTTCCCAGCCGGCACCACCCTGCCCCAGGTGCAACCCACCGAAGAATCCGGCAAGTTCTCCGAACTGTTCAGCAAGCAGCACTGGCGCAACACCGTCTACAGCAGCCTGTTCTGGGCGTGCCAGGTCGGCCCCTTGTTCGCCATCTTCACCTTCATCACGCCGGTCCTCGACGACATCGGGCTGCCGTCAGGCTTCTCGCGCGACTTCATCATGAACATGCTGCAGTTCGCCGGTGCCGCGGTCTTCATCTGGGTCGTCGCGATGAGCCGACGTCGCTCGTTGGCCATCTGGACATTCGCCGCCACGCTGGCAGCCCTGCTGGTCCTCGGCGTCTTCCCGAACGCCCCGCTGACCGTGCTGGCGATCGCGACCGGGCTCTACCTCTTCATCGCCTCGGGCGCATCGAACCTGCAGTTCGTCTACCCCTCGGAGATGTTCCCGACGCGGTTGCGTACCTCTGGTGTCGGCTTCGCAGCATCGATGAGCCGGGTCGGCGCGGCCATCGCGACTTACCTGTTGCCGGTGTTGATCGCCACCGTCGGAATCAACGCCTCATTGCTCATCCTCGCGCTGTTCCCGTTGGTCGGGTTGCTCGCCTCGATCGCGTGGGCTCCCGAGACCAGCAAGTCCGCTATCCACTGATCTGAACCAAAAACCCAAGAAGGGAACGTTTTACGTGACTGCGATCGTCAAGGGCCAGAACCTGCTCTACCTCTCCAAGGCCGAGGTTGTCGGCCTCGGGGTGTCCCGGCAGACCATCTTGGAGAAAGTGGCCGAGGCACTCATCGAGCACGGCCACAAGCGCTACGAAATGCCCGCCAAGGTCGGGGTGCATCCGTATGAGGACGTGTTCTTCCACGCCATGCCCGCTTATCTGCCGGAGATGAATCTGGTGGGGGCCAAGTGGATCGAGTGCTATCCGCGCAATCCCCGCGAATTCGGCCTGCCCCAGACCACCGGCCTGTTGTGCATCAACGACGTCGAGACCGGCGTGCCGACCTGCGTCATGGACAGCAGCTGGCTGACCGCGATGCGAACTCCGGCCGTCACGGTACTGATGGCCAAGAAACTGCATCCGGGAGCCAAGAAGTTCGGCATGTTCGGCGCCGGAGTGCAGGGCCGCGAGCACGTGCTGTTCGCCGCCGAATACCTCGACAGTCTCGACGAGATCCTGATCTATGACCGCTACCCCGAGGTCGCCGAAAAGTTGGTGGCCGATATCGCCGGCAGCATCGACACCCCGGTGCGGGTCGGTAGCTCCGTCGAAGAGGTGGTCAAGGAGTGTGAGGTACTGAGCTCAGCCACCATAGTTGTGCGCGAACCGATGTCAATCGCCCAGGATGAATGGGTGTCAGCGGGTCAAACCATCATTCCCTGCGACCTCAACACATTCTGGGCCCCGAAGATCTCCCGCCGCGCCGACGCCTACATCGTCGACTCCACCGACGAACACGATCTGTTCGTCGAAATGGGTTACTACCCGGGCGGGAGCCCCACCATCACCGCTGAGACCGGTGAGGTGCTCGCCGGCCTGAAGCCCGGACGTACCTCGGCTGACCAGTTGATCGTGAACAGCAACATCGGAATGGCGGTGTGCGACATGGCCGTTGCCTCAGCGATCCACCAGGCTGCGCTGGAAGCGGGAGTCGGGGTGACCCTCGATCTGTAAACGGTTGCGGGTGCAGTAGCACAGGACTACCCCGGCGATGACGACCTCGACGAGGGCCAACAGCATCGTCAATGTCATCACTGTGGACTGCGCTGCACCCGCAACCGGGCCGACCGTGTGCTGATGCGCAGGCATCGGACTGTGCACCGCAACCATCGCCAGGTTCA
Source organism: Mycobacterium sp. NS-7484 (assembly GCF_001953975.1). Lineage (GTDB taxonomy): Bacteria > Actinomycetota > Actinomycetes > Mycobacteriales > Mycobacteriaceae > Mycobacterium. Next base: position 174,045 of record NZ_MBEJ01000099.1, on the reverse strand, counting down.
TCAACGCGACGGCACACCAGATCCCCGGGGTACCGCGCTGCCAGAGGTCACGCGCACAAAACAGGCAGCCGACGATCATCGCCGCGAGCAGGCCCCAGACCGCCGGGTTGACGGTGTGAGTCAGCATGACGACATGCAACGCCGCCGAACAGGCCGCGAGGACCGCACAGGCCCGCCGTCCGATGATGGAGGGCCTGCGTGCAGCGGTCATCCCGTAATCGTCGCAGGGACGAGGTGCGTGCGCTGACGAACGAGGTGCCGCTGAGGTGGTGAAACCGCTGTGGTTGTCGGTCGGTGGTGGCATAATCGAACATGTGTTCGACACTGATTCTGATGCGGCTCTCATCCACGCGATGAGCGCTGCGGCGCGGGCAGAATCCGCGGCGATCGCCGCGCGGCTGGCCGCCATCGGTGCGTTGGACACCCGCCGGGAACGCGAACTGGCTGAGACGGTGTATTGGCGCACCGACCCGTTCGAAGCGGTCGCCGCCGAAATCTCGGCAGCGTTGAACATCAGCCGCCACCGCGCCGGTGAACAGATCCGCCACGCCCGCGTGTTGCGTGACCGGCTTCCCCAGGTGGCGGCCCTGTTCGCCTCCGGCGCGATCGATATGCGGATGGTGTTGGTCATCATCAACCGCACCGACACCGTCGACCCCACCGCCTGGGCTGCTGTCGACGAAGCCCTGGCCGCCCGCGCGGGAACCTGGATGCGGTTGTCGAAACGCAAATTGCGTGACCGCATCGATCAATGGGTGGCCCGACTGGACCCCAACGGTGAGCGGGTGCCCCCGCAGATCGATGAGGGCCGGCATTTCAGCGTCGAGGCCGGCACCATCCCGGGCATGGCGACGGTGTGGGGCAATCTACGGGTCGGTGATGCCGCCGCCCTCGATCAACGCCTCGACGCCCTGGCCGCCACCGTCTGCCCCGATGATCCCCGCACACTCGATCAGCGCCGTGCTGATGCCGCCGGGGCGTTGGCGCGACTGCAAGACCACCTGCCCTGCCTGTGCCGCACCCCGGACTGTCCGGCAGCAGGCACCCGGGCTGCTGCCGATGCCGCGGTGGTGCATCTGCTGGCTGAGCAAGCCACCCTCGATGCCAACAGCCCCACCCCCGGCTACCTGCCCGGCTACGGGATCGTGCCCGCCCAAAGCGTGCGCGACCTGGCCGCCAATGCCACCCGCAAAACGGTGCGCCTACCCGGCGACAACCCCACCCCCGAGACCACCGGCGACGCTGTGGATGTGGCCGCCGATACCGGCGAGGCGGCTGACAGTGGTGAGGCCACCGCAAAGACCTCTGCTCCCGAGCCTGGGTATCGCCCGTCGGTGGCGTTGCGGGAGTTCATCTTCTGGCGGGATCTGACCTGCCGGTTCCCCGGTTGCGACCGGCCCGCACAGTACTGCGATGTCGACCACACCGTGCCCTATCCGGCCGGGCCGACCCATCCGTCGAACAACAAAATGTATTGCCGCACACACCATTTGGTGAAAACGTTTTGCCCCGGCTGGGCCGATCGCCAATCACCTGATGGCACCGTCGAATTCAACACACCCACCGGGCACATCTACACCACCGAGGCCCACGGCGCCACGCTGTTTCCCATCCTGGGCCAGTCGACCGGGGACCTCAACCTCCCCAAACCCGAACCCGAGGCGCAAAGTCCGCACCGTGGCATGAAGATGCCCAAACGCAGCCACACCCGCGAACAAGAACGCCAAGAACGCATCGCCGAAGAACGACACCTACGCGCCGAAATCAACAACGACCTCGACGTCGAACGCCAATACCAAATCTGGCTCGCCGAAGAATACGGACCACCCCCACCATTCTGATCTAACGAGGGTCGAGCCCCAGCAGCTTGACGCTCTCCTCACGCATGTCGACCTTGCGGATCTTGCCGGTGACCGTCATCGGGAACTCGTCGACGATGTGCACGTAGCGCGGAATCTTGTAGTGCGCCAGCTTGCCGGTCGCGAATGCCCGCAAGCTCTCGGCATTCAGCGGTGAGCGGCCGGGTTTCATCCGGATCCAGGCACAGATCTCCTCGCCGTACTTCGCGTCGGGAACTCCGATCACCTGGGCATCGTCGATGTCGGGATGGGTGTAGAGGAATTCCTCGATCTCCCGGGGATAGACGTTCTCGCCGCCGCGGATCACCATGTCCTTGATCCGGCCGACAACGGTGCAGTAGCCGTCCTCGCGCATCACCGCCAGGTCCCCGGTGTGCATCCAGCCTTCCGCGTCGATCGCCTCGGCGGTTTTCGCCGGCTCCTCCCAATAGCCCACCATGACCGAGTAACCGCGCGTACAGAATTCACCGGGCTGCCCACGGTCGACCGTCTCGCCGGTGTCCGGGTTGACGATCTTGATTTCCAGGTGCGGATGGGCCCGACCGATCGTGGCGGTACGGCGCTCCAGATCGTCGTCGACAAGCGTCTGACACGACACCGGCGAGGTCTCGGTCATGCCGTAACAGATGGCTACCTCGGCCATGTGCATGTCGGCCACCACCCGCTTCATCACCTCGACCGGGCACACCGAGCCCGCCATGATCCCGGTGCGCAGCGAGGACAGGTCGAACTGGCCGAAGTCGGCGTGACCCAGCATCGCGATGAACATCGTCGGCACCCCGTACAGCGCGGTACATGCTTCGGTCTCCACCGCGGCCAGCGTGACGCCGGGGTCGAAACCCGGTGCGGGAATGACGATGGCCGCACCGTGGGTCAGCGCACCGAGATTGCCCATCACCATGCCGAAGCAGTGGTAGAACGGCACCGGGATACACACCCGGTCGCCGGGTGCGAGATTGATCAGACCGCCGACGAAAAATCCGTTGTTGAGGATGTTGCGGTGGCTGAGCGTCGCGCCCTTCGGGAAACCGGTTGTCCCCGAGGTGTATTGGATGTTGATCGGATCTGTGTTGGACAGCTCGCCGAGCCGTGCGCGCAGCGCCACGTCGTCGGCCTGCTCGGTGTGCAGCCGGTCCCAATCCAGCGTGCCGAGGAAGATCACGTCGACGAGATCGGGGCAATCCGACTGCACCTCGGCCACCATCGTCACATAGTCGGAGGTCTTGAACGCGGTCGCCGACACGAGCGTGCGCACACCGGATTGCTTGAGCACGTAAGCCAACTCGTGGGTGCGGTAGGCCGGGTTGATGTTGACCAGGATCGCCCCGGCCTTGGCCGTGGCGAGTTGCAGGATCACCCACTCGGCACAGTTTGGCGCCCAGATACCGATGCGATCGCCTTTCTGCACGCCCAGGCCGAGCAGACCCCGCGCCACCGAATCGACTTCGTCGTTCAGCTCGGTATAGCTCCAGCGCCGTCCGGTCTGCACCTCGACCAGTGCCTCGGCATCCGGTTGGGCCGCCACCGTGCGCTCGAAGTGCGCCCCGATCGTCTCCTCGAGCACCGGCACATCCACCGGGCCGGCATCGTATGACTTCATCCGAGCAGGTCCTCGTACCGGTATTCGGTCGAAATCGGTTCGCCCGCTTCATGAGCCGCATCCTCACGCTGGCGCAACTCGACGCGGCGGATCTTGCCCGAGATGGTCTTGGGCAGGTCGAAGAACTCCACCCGGCGGACCTTGAGGTACGGCGCCAGGTGGTCCCGGGCATAGGCCATGACGTCTTTTGCCGTCTGTTCGTTGGCTTCCCAGCCCTCGGCCAGCGCGACATAGGCCTTCGGCACCGCCAGCCGGGTGTCGTCGGGCTGGGGCACCACCGCGGCCTCCACCACCGCCGGATGCTCGATCAGCACGCTTTCCAACTCGAACGGTGAGACCTTGTAGTCGCTGGACTTGAACACGTCGTCGGTGCGCCCGATGTAGGTGATGTAGCCGTCGTCGTCCCGACTGGCCACGTCGCCGGTGTGGTAGTAGCCACCGGCCATCACGGCCGCGTTGCGTTCCGGGTCCCCGAGGTACCCCGTCATCAGATTGTGCGGATTCGCCCCGAGGTCCAGGCAGATCTCGCCCTCGTCGGCGGGCGTGCCGGTGATCGGATCCACCAACACCACCGGCACCCCGGGCATGGGTCGGCCCATCGACCCTGGCTTGACCGGTTGGCCCGGGGTGTTGCCGATCTGCAGCGTGGTCTCGGTCTGGCCGAACCCGTCGCGGATCGTCAACCCCCACGCCTTCTCGACCTGCGCGATCACGTCGGGGTTCAGCGGTTCACCGGCGCCCAGGATCTCGCGCAGCCCCGCGGGCCGCTCACCCAGATCGGACTGGATCAACATGCGCCACACGGTCGGCGGCGCACAGAACGTGTTGACACCGGCCCGACGCAACTGGGCCAGCAGCGCGGCCGCATCGAACCGCCGGTAGTTGTAGACGAAGATCGTCGCCTCGGCGATCCACGGCGCGAAGAAGCAACTCCAGGCGTGTTTGGCCCAGCCCGGTGAGCTGATCGCCAGGTGCACATCGCCGGGTTTGACCCCGATCCAGGCCATCGTGGTCAGATGCCCGACCGGATAGCTGATCTGGGAATGCTCGACGAGCTTCGGCTTGCTGGTGGTGCCGGAGGTGAAGTAGACGAGCATCGGGTCCTCGACCGTGGTGCACGCCTCGAACCGGTCCGGCTCGACGGCGTCGGCCTCGCGGTATGCCTGCCAGCCCGGCACCGCCTCGCCCACCACGACGCGGGTGTAGTCACCGGGCACGTCGGCGAACTTGGCCGTGTCGACCGTGTTGGCGATGACGAACCCGGCACCCCCGCGCGTGATCCGATCCGACAGGTCTGCCGGCCCCAGCGCCCCGGTGGTCGGCATGATGACCGCGCCCAGCTTGGCGATGGCCAGCATGGCCTCCCACAGCTCGACCTGGTTGCCGAGCATGAGGACGACCCGGTCGCCCTTCGTCATGCCGAGGCCTCGCAACCACGTCGCGACCCGGTCTGACCGCTGGGCCATCTCGGCGAACGTCACCTGCTGCTCGGACCCGTCCTCCTCGACGATCCACAACGCCGTGCGGTCGTTGTCCCGCGCGATGGCGTCGAACCAGTCGGTGGCCCAGTTGAAGGTGCCGCCCAGCTGGGGCCAGACGAACTGCTCGACGGCCTTGTCGTAGTCCTCGATGGTGGCAACCAGCTGGTCACGGGCACCCCGATAGCGGTCGGTGTTGCTCGCGGCGTCATTCATGACAGCTATGCTCTACGTCACACTTGTCCGACCGCTACCCCCGAAAGTGGGTATCTGCGATGCGCCCCTGGCTGCTGCGGCCTCGTGACGCCGACGCGGTACGCGCCGAGCTGCGCCGAATGGCCACCGAGACCGGCCTACCCCTGGCCTTCGGCGGCCAGGTGCAGAACGACACCCTGCTGTTGAGTGAGTTCTTCGGCACCCGCACCGGCGCCATGCGCGGGCTTGCGGTGTTGCCCAGTGCGGGGCTGGGCGGCGCCAGCGTGGTGTCGCGCCGCCCGATCTCGGTACCCGACTATCGGCGCGCGTCGATCATCACCCACGACTACGACGAGCCGGTGCTCTCCGAGGGCATCCGCTCGATCCTGGCCGTGCCCGTGGTGGTCGACGGCAAGGCCCGCGCCGTGCTGTACGGGGCGCACCGCACCAGTTCCCCGATCGGTGGCCGCACCGCCGCAGCCATGGTGGCCTCGGCGCAACGGTTGAGTGACGAGTTACGGGTCCGCGACGAGGTGGACCGGCGGATGCGGATGCGCGAGGCCGCGCTCACCCACTTCCCCGATCAACCCGCCGACACCGAACAGATCCGCCAAGTGCACGCCGACCTGCGCCGGCTCGCAGCCGACAGCACGGAGCTGGCCGGGCCGCTGCGTGAGCTCGCCGACCGGTTGGCGGTGGCGTTGCGCGGCGATCCGCCGGCGAGTGCCCCGTTGACGTCGCGCGAGGTCGACGTGTTGGCGCAGGTCGCTTTGGGATGCACCAATGCCGAAGCGGCACAACGCCTTTCTCTGAAACCCGAGACGGTGAAGAGCTATCTGCGCAGCGCGGCGGCCAAACTCGGCGCCCGCAACCGGCACGAGGCGGTGTCCAAAGCCCGACGGCTGCGCCAGATCCCCTGACGAAACACTTGCGCTGAAGATTGCGGTCACCGGGTAGCCGCGATCTTCAGCGTAATGCTCGACACCGCGGGAGGATGGCCCACATGACCCCGAGCGACCCTGCGATCAAGCCTTTCCGCATCGCAATTCCCGACGCCGATCTCGACGACCTCAAGGACCGGCTGAAGCGGACCCGATGGCCCGAAGTCGAGACCGTCGACGACTGGACGCAGGGCAGTCCGCTGGCCTACACCCGCGAACTGGCGACCTACTGGGCCGACGAATACGACTGGCGGGCCCGCGAAGCGGCGCTGAACCGGTTCGACCACTTCATCACCGAGATCGACGGTCTGGACATCCATTTCATCCACCAGCGCTGCGGGCGTGCGGATGCGTTTCCGCTGTTGATCACCCACGGTTGGCCCGGGTCGATCGTCGAATTCCACAAGGTGATCGAGCCCCTGACCGAGGCGGGGTTCGACGTGGTGTGCCCGTCGCTGCCCGGTTACGGGTTCTCCGGCAAACCGACCGCCACCGGCTGGGGCATCGAGAAGATCGCGCAGGCCTGGGAGGAGTTGATGACGCGCCTGGGCTACGACCGCTACGGCGCGCAGGGTGGTGACTGGGGAGCGGCGGTGACGACGCAGATCGGCCGCAACGTCGGGTCATGCGTGGGGATTCACGTCAACATGCCGATCGCCCAGCCGCCGGCCGACGGCATCGGCGAGATGACCGAAGACCTGCAGAAGGCGCTGGCCCGCATGGAGTACTACCGCAAATGGGATTCGGGCTACATGAAGCAACAGTCGACCCGGCCGCAGACGCTCGGATACGGCCTGGTGGACTCCCCCGTCGGGCAATTGGCCTGGATCGTGGAGAAGTTCTGGTCGTGGATGGACTGCGACGGGCATCCCGAGAACGTGGTGTCCAAAGACGAAATGCTGGACAACGTGATGCTCTACTGGGTCACCGCGTCGGCGGCGTCCTCGGCCCGGCTGTACTGGGAAAGCCACGACACCTGGGGCGGCGGTGACTACGTGAGCCTGCCCACCGGGATCGCATCGTTTCCGATGGAGATCCTGCGGGCCCCGCGCAGTTGGTGCGAAACCGGCTACAACGTCACCCATTACACGACGATGCCGCGCGGTGGGCACTTCGCCGCGTTCGAGCAGCCGGACTTGTTCGTCGATGATGTGCGAACGTTCTTCGACACCGTGCGGTGATTTCGGGGTGCCGCCCGCGTCGATTTCTACACCCGGGCGGTGGTTTTCGCCGGAAAGCAGCCCTGGGGTGGAAATCGGCGCGGGGTATGCGGGGTTTGGCGTGGAGGTCGCTGCGTGGCAACCCTCAGGCCAGGGAATCCACCCAGGCCCGGTGCAGTGCGGCGTAGGCACCGCCGGCCCGGCCGATCAGATCGGCCGGCGCCCCGTCCTCGATGATGCGGCCATGCTCGAGGACCAGCACGCGGTCGGCGATCTGAACGGTGGAGAGCCGATGGGCGATCACCAGGGCGGTGCGGTCGGCGAGCACGGTTTCCAACGCGCGCTGCACCATTCGCTCACTGGGGATGTCCAGTGACGACGTCGCCTCGTCCAGGATCAGCACCGCCGGGTCGGCCAGGAACGCCCGGGCGAACGCCACCAACTGACGCTGGCCAGCCGAGAGCCGTCCGCCGCGTTTGGCGACATCGGTGGCGTAGCCGTCGGGCAACGCCTCGATGAACCCGGCCGCGCCGACCGCCGCCGCGGCCTCGGCCACCTGCGCATCGGTGGCCTCGGGCCGGCCGAACCGGATGTTGTCGGCGATCGTCCCGGCGAACATGAAGTTCTCCTGGGTCACCATCACGACATGGCGGCGCAGCTCGGACTGCGCCAGCGCGCGCAGGTCCACCCCGTCCAACGTCACCGTTCCGGCCGTGGGGTCGTAGAACCGGGAGATCAACTTCGCGATGGTCGTCTTGCCGGCACCGGTGGTGCCGACCAGTGCCACGGTCTGCCCGGCCGGAACGGTGAGGTCGAGGCCCGGCAGCACGGGGCGGCCGGGCGTGTACTCGAACTGTACGCCGCGGAAATCGATGCGGCCCTTCGGATCCGGTAGTTCCACCGGCTGTTCGGGGTCGGCGATCGCGGGACGTTGCGCGAGCACGCCGGCCAGCTTCTCCAGTGCCGAGGACGCCGACTGGAAGGTGTTGAAGAACTGCGAGATCTCCTGCATCGGTTCGAAGAACATCCGCAGGTAGAGCAGGAACGCCGCGAGCGTGCCGATCGTCATCTCGCCGTGCAACACCCGATAGCCGCCGTACAGCAGCACCACACCGGTGGTCAGGTTGCCGACGAGCTTGACCCCGGGCATGAAGACCGCCAGCAGCTTGAAAGTCTTCTCGTTGATCGCCCGGTACTCGTCGGCGACGTCGTCGAAGATCTCCTGGTTGCGCGGCTCGCGCCGGTAGGCCTGCACGGCCTTGATGCCGGTCATGGTCTCGACGAACTGCACGATCACCAGCGCGGCGCTCTCCCGCACCAGCCGGTAGGTCTTGGCCGACTCGTTGCGGAACCACCACACCAGCGCCACCAGCACCGGGAACGCCGCCAGGCACATCAGGCCGAGCCGCCAATCCAGCGCGATCAACAGGACGGCCGTGCCGAACAGCGTCAGCACCGCAGTGACCAAGCTGTCGAACCCGGTTTCCAGCATGTCCTGGATGGCCTCGACGTCATTGGTGGAGCGGCTCACCACCCGACCCGACGTATACCGATCGTGGAAGGCGACGTCGAGCCGTCCGAAATGCCGGAACACCCGGCGGCGCAACTCAAGTAGCACCTGCTGGCCGATCCGCCCGGAGCGACGCAGAAAGAACATCCGGCTGACCGCCTGCACGAGCACCACCACGCACAGCGTGCCGACGATCAGCATCAGCTCCCGAGCCGGGCCACCCTCCAGGATCGGCGGGATACCCCGGTCGATACCCCGCTGCACCAGGATCGGAACCGACAGCCGGGCAGCGTTTTCCACGATGACCACCAGTGCCAGCACGGCGACCGTCCACCGGAACGGGCGTAGCAACGACCCGAGCAGAGCCCGCGCCTCGCGGCGCCGAGGCACGCTTTCATCGATCGGCAGGGCGGACGTTTCGACGGCGCCGGCTTGATCGTCGTTGTCGTCCACAACCTGCCCGCGCCACTCAGTGGTGGTCATCGGCGTTGCACCTCCGCACCGAAACGTGGCGGCTCGCCCACTTCGTCGATGGCTGCGCGTTCGTCATGCTCACGCTGCAACCGGCCCAGCTCCTCCTCGTCTTCCCAGTCACAGGTGCGCTCGCAGGCGTCGTCGAGTTGGTCATCGGCGGCCAGCAGATAGCGGTACTGCGGTACCTGCGCCAGCAATTCGGCATGCGTGCCGATGTGGGTGATGGTGCCGTCCTGCAACAACGCGACCTTGTCGGCCAGTAGAACCGTCGACGCGCGGTGCGCCACGATGATGCCCGTCACTCCACGCAGCACCCGCCGCAGCGCCTCCGTCACCACCGCCTCGGTGTGCACGTCCAGCGCCGAGAGCGTGTCGTCGAGCACCAGGATCTTGGGCGCGGCCAGGATGGCGCGGGCCAGCGAAAGCCGTTGGCGCTGACCGCCGGACAGGCTCATGCCCTGCTCCCCGATTCGGGTGTCCAGGCCGAACGGCAGGTCGTAGACGAACTGTGCGGCGGCGATCTCGACGGCCTCGCGCAGTTGCTCGTCGGTGGCATCGGCACGGCCCAGCCGCAGGTTCTCGGCCACCGACATCGAGAACAGCGTCGGGTCCTCGAATGCGGTGGCCACGGTGCGGCGCAACACCGTCAGGCGCAGCTCGCGGATGTCGCGGCCGTCGATCAGGATCTGTCCTTCGGTGACGTCGTACAGGCGCGAGAAGAGCGCAGCCAGAACCGATTTGCCCGAGCCGGTCGCGCCGACGAGCGCCAGCGTCTGCCCCGGCTCCACTACCGCGTTGACGTGGCGCAGGGCCCAATCGTGCTCGCTGTCGGAAAATTTGAAGCCCACATCGCGCAACTCCAGCCGGCCACCACGCGGCGCTTCGGACACCGGGCCGTCAGCGATGTCGATGGGGGCGTCGAAGATCTCGGCGATCCGGTTGGCCGCGGTGAACGACTCCTGCATCATCGACAGCAGGAAACCCAGCGAGGCGATCGGCCACACCAGCGAGAGCATCATCGTGATGAACGCGACCAGCGTGCCCATCGTGACGTAGCCGTGGCCGGCCGCGTAGGCGCCGAACCCGAGCACCACGATCAACGTGAGGTTGGGGATGACCTCCAGCACGGTCCAGAACTTCGCGGACACCGCCACTCTGGCGACCTGTGTGTCATGCAGGCGGGTGGCCTGCTCGTCGAAGCGGTCGTACACATAGTCCTCGCGGCCGAATGCCTTGACCACGCGCAGCCCCAGCGCGGCTTCCTCGACATGGGTGGCGACGTGGCCGGTCTGATCCTGGGCCAGCCGGGACAGCCGGGTGTATTCGCGTTCGAAGTGCAGCACCGTCAACGTGATCGGCACGATCGAGACCAGGACCACCACCCCCAGCGGCCAGTACATGGCCAGCAGGATCGAGGTCACCGCGACGATCTGCAGGGTGTTGAGAAGCAGGAACACCAACCCGAACGACAGGAACCGCCGGATCGTGGACAGATCGTTCATCACCCGCGACAGCAGCTGACCGGACTGCCAGCGGCTGTGGAAACTCATCGGGAGGATCTGCAGCCGCGCATAGAGATCCTTGCGGATGTCGGCCTCGACGCCCATGGTCGCGCGGGCCACCAGCCAACGCCGGATGAACCACAGCACGGCCTCGGACACCCCGACCGCCACCGCGGCCGAACCCAGGACCCACAGACCGTGCGGATCCTGGTGGCGCACCGGGCCGTCGATCACGGCCTTGGTCATCAGGGGAATGCCGATGGTGGCGCCCAAGCTGGCGACAGCCACCACGACCATCACGATCCAGCGGGCCCGGTACGGCAACAGGTAGGGCAGCAGCCGCCACAGGTCCGTACTCGCGCGCTTCACTGGATCAACCTTCCCATCAGGGGCAAACGATTAACCTCACGCCGCCGAGACCTCCTCGGAGAACTGGGTGTCGTACAACTCGGCATACCGGCCGTCGCGCGCCAGGAGGTCACGGTGGGTGCCGCGTTCGACGATCCGCCCGTCCTCGATGACCAGGATGAGATCGGCCGAGCGGACCGTGGACAGCCGGTGGGCGATGACGATCGAGGTGCGGCCGTCGAGGGCTTCGGCCAGCGCCTGCTGCACGGCGGCCTCCGAGGCCGAGTCCAGCGACGCCGTCGCCTCATCGAGCACCACCACCCGTGATCGTCCCAACAGCAGGCGCGCGATGGTCAACCGCTGCCGCTGTCCTCCGGACAGACGGTATCCGCGCTCACCGACAACCGTGTCCAAGCCGTCCGGCATCGCGGCGACCACATCGTCGAGGCGGGCCCGGCGCAGGGCCTCCCACAGGTCGGCGTCGGAGGCCTCGGGCGCGGCCAGCAGCAGGTTCGACCGGATTGATTCGTGGAACAGGTGCCCGTCCTGGGTCACCATGCCCACGGTGTCCTTGAGCGAGGCGAACGTCACGTCGCGCACGTCGACCCCGTTGAGCCTGATGGCACCGCTGTCGACGTCATACAGCCGGGCCATCAGCGACGCGATCGTCGACTTGCCGGCGCCCGACGATCCGACCAGGGCCACCATCTGGCCGGGCTCGGCCGTGAACGAAATGCCGTGCAGCACCTCGTCCCCGCCGCGGTCATCGAGGGTCGCGACTTCTTCCAGCGACGCGAGCGACACCTTGTTCGCCGCCGGATAGGAGAAGCGGACGTCTTGAAATTCAACGGAGGTCGAGATTCCGTCTTTCCCGTCGGGCACGTCGACGGCACCCGGCTTCTCGGCGATCAGCGGCACCAGGTCCAGCACCTCGAAGACCCGCTCGAACGACACCAGGGCGCTGGCGATCTCGACCCGCGCATTGGCCAGGGCGGTCAGTGGCGCGTAGAGCCGGGTGAGCAGCAGTGCCAGCGATACCACCGCACCGGCCTGCAGCTGCCCGCCGATCGCCAGCACACCGCCCAGCCCGTACACCAACGCCAGTGCCAGCGCCGACATCAGCGTCAGCGAATTCATGAACACCGACTGCAGCATCGCCGTGCGCACGCCGATGTCCCGGACTCGACCGGCCCGCACCGCGAACTCGTCGGACTCGCGCTCGGGGCTGCCGAACAGTTTGACCAACGTGGCGCCCGGCGCCGAGAACCGCTCGGTCATCTGGGTGTTCATCGTGGCGTTGTGAATGGCGGCCTCGCGCGACAACCCGGCCATCCGGACGCCGATGCGCCGCGCGGGCAGCACGAACAACGGCAGCAGCACCAACGACAACAGCGTGATCTGCCACGAGATGCTCAGCATCACCACCAGCGTCAGGGACAGGGTCACCACGTTGGCGACGATGCCCGAGAGCGTGTCGGAGAAGGCCCGCTGGGCGCCGATCACGTCGTTGCCCAACCGGCTGACCAGAGCGCCGGTACGGGTGCGGGTGAAGAACGCCACCGGCATGCGCTGGACGTGGTCGAACACCGCGGTGCGCAGATCCAGGATCAGGCCCTCTCCTATGTTCGACGACAACCACCTGGTCACCAATGCCACTGCGGCCTCGGCCAGCGCCACCGTGGCGATCACCAGCGCGAGCGTCACCACCGTCGAGGCCGGGCCGCCGCGGGTGATCGCATCGACCACCCGGCCGGCCAGCACCGGCGTCGTCACCGTCAACAGTGCGCTGACCACACTGATCACGACGAACCCCGCCAGCCGGCGATGATGGCGCGCCGAGAAGCGCCAGATCCGGGACAACAGCTGCCGGTCGGCCAGCGAGCGCAGGTCACCGTCACGGGCATGCGTCTGCCGATACAGCGTCTGCCTGGCCACTGTTTCCAAACTCATGGACATCACCGTAGAACCTGAACAATTGTTGAGGTCAAAGACTTCCCCGGGACTTCCCGGGCGCCTACGCGATCCGGCATGGGTCATCGGGCAAGATGGCGGGTATGGATAGCGCTGCCGGTGGCATGGCCTCGACCCGGGTCCTCGTCGTGGACGACGACCCCGACGTGCTCGCCTCGCTGGAACGCGGGCTGCGGTTGTCCGGGTTCACCGTGTCGACCGCCGTGGACGGGGCCGAGGCGCGGCGCAGCGCCACCGAGACCCGTCCCGACGCGATCGTGCTCGACATCAACATGCCCGTGCTCGACGGCGTGAGCGTGGTGACGGCGCTGCGCGCCATGGACAACGACGTGCCGGTCTGCGTGCTCTCGGCCCGCAGCAGCGTCGACGACCGGGTGGCCGGCCTCGAGGCCGGTGCCGACGACTACCTGGTCAAACCGTTCGTGCTGCAAGAACTCGTGGCCCGGGTCAAGGCCCTGCTACGCCGGCGCGGCGCCTCGGCGACCTTCTCCTCCGAGACCATCCAGGTCGGTCCGCTCGAGGTCGACATCCCGGGCCGGCGCGCCCGCGTCAACGGCGTCGACGTGGACCTGACCAAGCGCGAATTCGACCTGCTGGCCGTGCTGGCCGAGCACAAGACCGCCGTGCTGTCCCGAGCCCAGTTGCTGGAACTGGTCTGGGGTTACGACTTCGCCGCCGACACCAACGTCGTCGACGTGTTCATCGGCTACCTGCGCCGCAAACTCGAAGCCGGCGGGGCACCACGGCTGCTGCACACCGTCCGGGGGGTCGGATTCGTGCTCAGGACGCAGTAGCCCGATCGCCATGAGCCCGCTGACCCGGATCTTCCGCCGCACCCCCTCCCTGCGGACCCGGGTGGCGTTCGCGACCGCCATCGGCGCCGCGATCGTCGTCGTCATCGTCGGCACCATCGTGTGGGTCGGCATCACCAACGACCGCAAGGAACGGCTCGACCGCCGCCTCGACGAGGCGGCCGGTTTCGCCATCCCGTTCCTGCCGCGCGGCCTCGGCGAGATCCCCCGCTCGCCCAGCGACCAGGACGCCGTGATCACCGTGCGTCAGGCCGGCAACATCGCCTCGAACTCGAACGTCGTCCTGCCGGAGCTGCCCGACGGCTACGCCGACACGTATATCGACGGCGTGCGCTGGCGGGTGCGCACCGTGCAGATCCCCGCGCCCGGGCCGATGTGGGTGGCCGTCGGTGCCACCTACGACGCCACCATCGCCGACACCAACAACCTGCACCGCCGGGTGCTCATCATCTGTGTCTTCGCCGTCGGAGCGGCCACCCTGCTGGGCTGGCTGCTGGCCGCGTTCGCCGTTCGCCCACTCAAACGGCTGGCCCAGCAGACCCGCCAGATCGAAGCCGGCGACGAGGCGCCCGACGTCGAGGTTCGCGGCGCCACCGAAGCCGTCGAGATCGCCGACGCGGTAAACGGCATGCTGCAACGCATCTGGTCCGAACAGGGCCGCACCAAGGCCGCGCTGGCCTCGGCCCGCGACTTCGCCTCGGTCTCCGCTCACGAACTGCGCACCCCGCTCACCGCGATGCGGACCAATCTGGAGATCCTGGCCACCCTCGACCTGCCCGACGACCAACGCAAAGAAGTGGTCAACGACGTCATCCGCACGCAGTCACGGATCGAGGCCACCCTGGGTGCGCTCGAGCGGCTCGCACAGGGTGAGCTGACCACCACCGACGATCACGTCACCGTCGACATCACCGAACTGCTCGACCGCGCGGCCCACGACGCCATGCGCGTCTACCCCGACCTCGAGGTGTCGCTGGCCCCGTCACCGACGGTGATCATCATCGGCCTGCCGACCGGGCTGCGGCTGGCGGTCGACAACGCGATCGCCAACGCCGTCAAACACGGCGGCGCCACGCGGGTCCAGCTGTCGGCGGTGAGCTCACGCGAAGGCGTCGAGATCGCGATCGACGACGACGGCGTCGGCGTGCCCGAGGAAGAACGCGTGATGGTGTTCGACCGGTTCTCCCGCGGGTCGACGGCATCGCGCTCGGGATCCGGGCTGGGCCTGGCGCTGGTGGCCCAACAAGCCGAATTGCACGGCGGCACCGCGGCTCTCGAATCGAGCCCGCTGGGCGGGGCCCGATTGCTGCTACGCCTGCCCGGGCCGAGCTGAGAAGCACGCAGCCGCCTCGCCACGATCTACCTGAGGGTCGTGACGCCGTGAAATCAGCGACCCTGGTGTCGAACTCGGCGCGCGGCGCGACTGAAGAAAACTTCAGCGGACCCCGAGCAGATCGATGACGAAGATCAGCGTCTTCCCCGACAGCCGATGCCCCGACCCGGCCGGGCCATAGGCCTGCGCCGGCGGGATGACGAGTTGCCGACGGCCACCCACCCGCATACCGGGAATTCCGTCCTGCCACCCCTGGATCAGGCCGCGCAAGGGAAATTCGATGGATTCTCCGCGATTCCACGAACTGTCGAACTCTTCACCCGAGTCATATTCGACGCCGACGTAATGCACCTCGACCGTGCCGCCGGGCACGGCTTCGGCGCCGTCACCGACCACGACGTCGGTGATCACCAATTCGGCAGGGGCAGGTCCGTCCGGAAACTCGATCTCTGGTTTTGTGCTCACCAGATCAACCGTAGTCCGGCAGACTGGTCGTGTGGCCAAAGATCAGGACATCCTCGCCGAAGTTCACCGGCTCGTTGCCGAAGAGCAGGAGCTCCGGTCGAAACTGCAGCGCAAAGAGATAGACGAAGACGAAGAACACCACCGCCTGAGGTCGCTGGAAGTGGCCCTCGACCAGTGCTGGGACCTGTTGCGGCAGCGCCGCGCGCTACGTCAGACCGGGCAGGACCCGGACCTGGCCGAAAAGCGCCCGGCCGACGAGGTCGAAGGCTATCGGAACTGACCAGCCGGTGACCGAACAGGCAGTGGACGCCGTCGTCGTCCGCGGCGGGCACAACGGCCTGGTTGCTGCCGCCTATCTGGCCCGCGCAGGACGCCGCGTGCAGGTGCTCGAGCGGCTCGACCATGTCGGCGGCGCAGCGGTTTCCGCCCACGCCTTCGACGGTGTCGACGCGCGGTTGTCGCGCTACTCGTATCTCGTCAGCCTCCTGCCCCGGCGTATCGTCACCGATCTCGGGGCCCGGATCCGGCTGTCCCGACGGCGATATTCGTCGTACACGCCGGATCCGGCCGGCGGCGGGGCCACCGGCCTGCTGATCGGACCGGAGGCGACGTTCGACGCGATCGGTGCCGACGCCGATGCCGCCGGGTTCGACGACTTCTACCGCCGCTGCCAGCTGATCACCGGCCGGATCTGGCCCACGCTGCTGCAGCCGCTGCGCACCCGCAGCGACCTGCGCGCACACGTGCTGGCCGGACAGGACACCGTAGCGGCCGCCGCGTGGGAGGCGTTGATCGAGACACCCATCGGTGAGGCGATCACCGCCGCGGTGTCGCACGATCTGGTCCGCGGCGTGATGGCCACCGATGCCCTGATCGGGACCTTCGCCGGACTCGACGATCCATCGCTGATCCAGAACGTGTGTTTCCTCTATCACCTGATCGGTGGCGGTACCGGCGAATGGGACGTCCCCGTCGGCGGAATGGGCGCGGTGAGCGGAGCCCTGGCTGCCGCCGCCACCGGATTTGGCGCCGAAATCATCACCGGCGCAGACGTTTACGCCATCGACCCGAGCGGTGAGGTGCGCTACCGCCGCGACGGGACGGGCCACCGGGTGCGCGCCGGACACGTGCTGGCCAACGTGACGCCGGCCGTGCTGGCCGAACTGCTCGGCGAGCCCGCCCCCGACACCGCCCCGGGGGCTCAGATCAAGGTGAACCTGATGCTGCGCCGATTGCCCCGGCTGCGCGACGAAGCCGTCACACCCGAGCAGGCATTCGGCGGCACCTTCCATGTCAACGAGTCATACCGCCAGCTCGCCGACGCTTACGAGGCCGCGGCCGCCGGGCGGGTGCCCGACCCGCTGCCGTGCGAGGTCTACTGCCACTCACTGACCGACCCCAGCATCCTGTCCGACGATCTGCGCGCCTCAGGCGCCCATACCCTGACCGTTTTCGGTCTGCACACACCGCACTCACTGGCTCTGGCCGACCCTGACCGGATGCGGGACCGATTGACATCGGCCGTGTTGAACTCGCTGAATTCGGTTCTGGCCGAACCGATTCAAGATGTGCTGATGGAAGATGCCGCCGGGCGGCTGTGCATCGAGTCGAAGACCACCGCCGACCTGGAACAGGTCCTGGGGATGACCGCGGGCAACATCTTCCACGGTGCGCTGCGCTGGCCGTTCGCCGAAGATGACGAACCGCTCGAGACGGCGGCGCAACGTTGGGGAGTGGACACCGGCCACGACCGGATCCTGTTGTGCGGCTCAGGTTCCCGACGGGGCGGCGCGGTCTCGGGGATCGGCGGCCACAACGCGGCGATGGCGGTGCTCGAGAACTGAACCGACGGGTCAGTCCGTGTCGATGAGCTCGGCCAGCCCGTCCAGCACCCGTGCCAAGCCGAATTCATAGGCGTACGTGGCACTGTAGGCCGCATCGAACGCCTGTCCGGCCGCGGTGCCCACCCGCGATGCGAGCGGATATCGGTCGCCGTCGAGCACCCGCTCCAGCAGCGGGCCGACGCGTTCCCACCACTGCGCATCGCTCTGCCCGCTGTCGGTCGCAGCCCGCCGCGAATCGATGTCGATGCGGGCGACCGAGTTCACGAAGCCCAGCACATACGTCAGAGCCGAATCCATTTCCAGGTCGCTGAGTCCCAGTGATTCGAACGCGCGCAGCTCATGGTCATACTTGGCCATCATGCCCGGACCGAGCGGCGGCCGGGTGGTGGCCAGCTGGATCAGCCACGGATGCGCCTGGAACATCGCGAGATTGTCCGCGGCAACGCTGGAAACCCTTTCCCGCCAAGACTTTCCGCCGAAGTCGGGGCGCGGCATCTGCTGATAGACGGTGTCGAGCATCAGGTCGAGCAGTTCGGCCTTGCCCGGTACGTAGGTGTAGGTGGCCATCGGCGTCACCCCCAGCTCCGCGGCGACGGCCCGCATGGTGAGCGCCTCGAGGCCATCATCATCCGCGAGTCGAATGGCAGCGGCGACGACCGCGTCCACCGTGGTGCGTTGTTTGGGGCCGCGAGTGCGGGCACTGCGGTCTGGCCCACGCCAGAGCAACTCGAGCGTGCGTGCCGGATCTCCGGCACTGCTGCGGTCTCCACCTGCACGTTTCTTCATCTGCGCACCCTCTCTGTACGTTGTACAGTGTACGTCGTACAGAAATCTGAGGAGCAGCATGGTCAATTTGCCGCAAGCCGGCGCATTCAGCCCCACCACGGCCGACATCGACTCGGTGCTGGCGTGGTTCAGTCGCTACGACGCCCTGACCCTGGACAAGAACATCAACGCCATGGCCGATGAGGCGATGTTTCCGCTCAACGAAGTCACCGACGGCCGCGCGGAGGCCGTCGACCGGGCCGGATTTGTCGCGCAGATGACCGACCAGTTGAGCCAGAGCACCGATTTCGCAATGGAGTGCACCCGGACGCCGCACTTCATCAACGAGAACCTGGTGTTCGTCATCACCGATGCGACCTTCACCGCCGACGGGTTCAGCCAGCAGGTGCGCTACGGCGACCTACTCGTCAAGTGCGGTGGCGACTGGAAGTTCCAGACCATGGTGCAGGGCGGGTGGGGCGAAAGCTGATCCGCGGCTACGCCCCGGAGACCTTGCCCAGGATCACTTGCAGCGCTTCGAGATCCCCGAGGTCGAGCGCCGCGAACACCTCGGGCGCCGGGTCTTCGATCTCGTCGATCCGGGCCAACAGTGCGCGACCGGCGTCGGTGAGCGACACCAGCTTGCAGCGCCTATTGGCCGGATCGATTTCGCGCACCACCAGGCCGCGTTCCTCAAGGTCGTTGACCGCGACCGTGGCGGCCGGGGCGTCGACGGTGGCGGCGTAGGCCAGCTGCTTGACCGTCAACGGTTTGTGCGCAAGTCGTTTCACGATGCGAACGCGGCTGAACGGCAGCCCGGTCCGTTCGATCACCGCGCGACGCCAGCGGTCGCGATGGTCGAAGACCAACCCGGTCAGGGCGCGCCACACCTCATCGGCCAACTCGGCCCGCCGGTCACCGGACATGGGTCACCTCCGAGGTGTGGTGCGCTCCGATCAGCGGTGCCAACCGCTGCGCGGAGCGCAGAGCCCACGGCGTGGTGGAGGCGACGCCGAGCGCGAATATCACCAAACCGAGTGCGGCACAGACGAACCACAACGGGCGAGCAGCCGCGGCGAAGTCCGCGCCGGCGTCCGCCAGCGCCGTACCGGCCACCGAACCACACAGGGCCACACCGATACTCACGCCGACCTGGCGACTGGTGGAGGCCACCGCCGAGGCCGCACCGGCTCGGTCCAGCGGCATACCGCTGACCGCTGTCGTGGTGATCGGTGCGTTCACCATCGAGAAGCCGATGCCGAACACCGCGAACATCGCCAACAGCTGCCAGACCGGGGTGTCGGCGGTCAGCCGGGTCAGCAGGATCGTGGCCACGGTGATCGTCGCGCCAGCGGCCAACAGCGACGGCCGGCTGCCATACCGCCCGACCAGCCGGCCCGACAACGGCGAGAAGATCAACGCCCCGACGGCAACTGGCAGATAGATCAAACCGGTGTGCATCGCGGAGTAACCGCGCTCGGTCTGCAGATACAGCGACATCATGAACAGGAACGCCCCGTAGGCGGCGAACGCGCAGACCGCGATCACCGTGGCCGAGGCGAACGGCACGCTGCGGAAGAACCGGAGATCGATGAACGGGTCCCGCCGCTGCGATTCGTAGCGCAGGAAGGCCACCAGGGCCAGTAGCGCGACGATGGCGACGCCCAGCGTGCGCGGATCCGTCCAGCCGTAACCGGGCCCCTCGATCAGTACGAAGACGACGCCGAACAGGAACGCCACCCCGAGGGCCTGACCGACCGGATCGAGATCACGCATCGTCGTCGACTTCGATTCCGGCACGAAGATCGCGGTGAGCACGACGGCCAACGCGCAGATCGGCAGGTTGATCCAGAACACCGACCGCCAGTCGACGTACTCGATCAGCGCCCCGCCGACGATCGGGCCGAGTGCCATCGAGATCCCGACCACACCGCCCCACACGCCGATGGCCCGGGCCCGTTCGACCCGGCCGGTGAACACCTGGGTGATGATCGACATCGCCACCGGGTTGAGCATCGAACCGCCGATCGCCTGCAGGAACCGGGCGGCAATGAGCGTCTCGATGTTGGGCGCCAGGCTGCACAACAGCGAGGCCACCGCGAAGACCGTCAAGCCGAGTTGAAACGTCCGCCGGCGACCCAACCGATCGCCCGTCGCACCGGCCAACAACAGCAGCGAGGCCAGCACGAGCGTGTAGACATCGACGATCCACTGCAGCTGCGACGGGGTGGCCGCCAGATCGTCGCGGATGCTGGGCAACGCGACGTTGACGATGGTGGCGTCCATCGACACGATCAGCAGGCTCAGGCAGCACGAGACGAGGATGATCGCCTTGCGCCGAGCGCTGAGCGAACCGACAGTTGTGTTCACACAACTATTGTGAAACTACAACTGTCAAGGGTGCAAGCCGACTACCTTGCGAGCAGTCCCCCGCAAGCGGGAGGGGCCCCCAGCAAACCCGCACCAAAACCAGTGTTTTTGCGCAGGTTTGTGTCTGTTCGCGGAAAAGAATCAGCGCTTGGTGATGTCTACGTAACCACGCTCGGTGTAGCCGGTGTAGATCTGGCGCGGACGGCCGATCTTGTTGGGCTCCGAGTGCATCTCCCGCCAGTGCGCGATCCAGCCCGGCAACCGGCCCAGCGCGAACAGCACGGTGAACATCCGCGTCGGGAAGCCCATCGCCCGGTAGATCACGCCGGTGTAGTAGTCGACGTTCGGGTAGAGCTTGCGCTCGATGAAGAAGTCGTCGGTCAACGCGATCTCTTCGAGCTGCTTGGCGATATCGAGCAACTCGTCGTCGCCGCCGAGCTTGCCCAGGATCTTGTCGGCCTGCTCCTTGACGATGCGGGCGCGCGGATCGTAGTTCTTGTACACCCGGTGGCCGAAGCCCATGAGCTTCACGCCGTCTTCGCGGTTCTTGACCTTCTTGACGAACGTCTTCACGTCGTCGTCGCCGGTGCGGATCTTCTCCAGCATCTCCAGCACGGCCTGGTTGGCACCGCCGTGCAGCGGCCCCCACAGCGCGTTGATGCCCCCGGAGATCGAGGTGAACAGGTTGGCCTGCGAGGAGCCCACCAACCGCACCGTCGAGGTCGAGCAGTTCTGCTCGTGATCGGCGTGCAGGATCAACAGCATGTCCAGCGCGCGGACGATCTCGGGATCGACCTCATACGGCTCGGCCGGGAAGCCGAACGTCATCCGCAGGAAGTTCTCCACCAGGGTCAGCGAGTTGTCCGGGTACAGGAACGGCTGCCCCTCGGACTTCTTGTAGGCATACGCCGCGATCGTCGGCAGCTTGGCCAACAACCGGATCGTCGACAGCTCGACCTGCTTGGTGTCCAACGGATCCAGCGAATCCTGGTAGTAGGCGCTCAGCGCGTTCACCGCACTGGACAGCACCGGCATGGGATGCGCGTTGCGCGGGAAGCCGTCGAAGAAACGCTTCAGATCCTCGTGCAGCAACGTGTGCCGCTGAATCTGGGTGGTGAACTTCTCCAACTCCTCGGCCGTCGGCAGCTCACCGTAGATCAGCAGGTAGCTGACCTCGATGAACGTCGAGTTCTCGGCCAGCTGCTCGATCGGGATGCCCCGGTACCGCAGGATGCCGGCATCACCGTCGATATAGGTGATCGCCGACTTGGTGGAGGCGGTGTTGACGAAGCCACCATCAAAAGTCGTGTAGCCGGTCTTGGCCAGCAACGGGCCCAGCGCAATGCCGTCACTGCCCTCGGTGGCGTGGACGATCTCCAGATCAAGCTCGCCACCGGGGTACTTGAGGGTGGCAAGCTCCTGCCCACTCGACGGGTTTTCGGCCACGGGAATCCCTTCATCCTCGTTGGGAAGTCGTTGGGAACCAACTAACTGCTCTACCAAAAGGTAGTCGCAATCGATCGGCGCTGCCCGCGGGGGGTTACCAACCGGTCACCGTCACCGTGCAACCGGCTGTTGCCCGGGCTGGCAGACGCCCGCCGCGACCTCCAGGAAGTCGGCGTACGTCGCGTTGATCCGGTCGACGATGTCATCCACGGTCACGCTTGCCCAGTCGGCACGAGATCCCAGCTCAGCGATGCCGGTCATGATGATCGACCCCCAGATGACCGCCGTCAGTTTGAGCCGGCGATCGTCGCCGGGCACCCCCATCCGTCGCGCCAGCACCACGTTGACCGCATCCGCCCGGAACTCCGAGGCCGACTGCATCAACGTCGGCGACGAGGTGATGATGCGCGCAGAGGCCAGCAGCCGTTCGGAGGTCAGCTGGGGCGGCGGGGCGGTCTTCGTCTTCAGGAATGCCTGAACGTGCGCCCGGTACAGCGCCTCGAGATCGCCGATTCCGGGCGGCTGGGCCGCGAGCTCGAGTGCGACCATCTCGATCACCTCGTCGACGAACGCCAGGACGACGGCATCCTTGGTGGCGAAGTAGCGGCTGAACGTGCGCGGGGACACGTCGGCAACCGCGGCGATCTGTTCGACCGTGGTCTGCTCGAAGCCCTGGCGGTCACACAACTCGATCGCGGCCTCGATCAACATCGCGCGGGTGCGTTGCTTCTTGCGCTCACGCAAACCCGGTTCGGCCTGGGGCACCACGTCAGCCACGAGACCGGATGTTATCGCTCACCACCGACGTTTCGGGCCGTTTGAGCAACTATGTGCCGCCCCGCGCCATATGCCGGTCGTCATACTTTGTCCGCCTCGGACTCTTCCTGCGCAGCGCTCGGCCGGGGCGTCGACACGCGATAACGCACGAACGCGGGCACCGCCAACGCTGCGATCACCACGCCGACCACCACGAGTGCGCCCCCACCGGCCGCGGCCACCGTGGTGCCCACCGCCGCCGCTGCAGCGCCGTGCAACGTATCGGCCAACCGGGGGCCACCGGCCACCACGACGGTGAACACGCCCTGCAACCGACCGCGCAGCTCATCGGAGGCCGCCTGCTGCAAGATCGTCGACCGGAACGCAGCCGAGACCATGTCGGCCGCCCCGCCAATGGCCAAGAACGCCAAGGCAATCCACATCACCAGACCGGCCTGGCCACCTGCTGATCCACCCGCGATGCCGAACCCGACCATCGCCACGCCCCAGACCACGATCGCCGCCACCACGGCCAGCCCCTGTCTGCGGATGCGCGGCAACCAGCCCGAGAACACCCCACCGGCCACCGCGCCCACCGACATCGCCGCCGCCAACAGTGCCATCGCGGTGCCGCCCTCGACGGGGCCGCCGAAGCTCTCGTGCGCCATCTGGGGGAACAACGCGCGCGGCATGCCGAAGATCATCGCCACCAGATCGACGACGAACGACATCAACACCACGCGGTTGCCGGCCAGGTAGCGAAAGCCGTCCAGCACCGCGGCCAGACCCCAGCGCGACGAGCCGGTCTCGATGCTCGACGGCGGCATCGGGGCGAGCCGGAAGGTGGCCCAGATCGGCGCCAGACACGTCACCGCGTCGATCAGATACAACGTCGACAGGTCCACCCAGTTCAGCAGGAACCCGGCCAGCAGCGGGCCGACGATCGCGCCGAACTGCATCACGGTCATGTTCAGCGAATTCGCCGCGGGCAACTGCTCGCCGGGCAACATCCGCGGAATGGCCGCCGAGCGCGTGGGGCTGTTGACTGCGTAGAACGCCTGCTGCAGCGCCAGCAGGCACAGCACCACCCACACGTTGTTCAGCGCCAGCGCGGCCTGCAGCCACAGCAGCACCGAGGACGCGGCCAGCCCGATCGAGGCGATGATCAGCAACAGCCTGCGGTCCATGGCGTCGGCCCAGGCGCCACCCCACAGGCCGAACACGACCAGCGGAACCAGCGCGAACAGGCCGGACAACCCCACGTAGGCGGAGTTCTGGGTCAGCACGTACAGCTGCACCGGCACCGCGAAGATCGTGAGGTTCGCGCCGATGACGGTCGGGATGCCGGCCAGCCACAACCGCCGGAAATCCGGTGTCCGCAGCGGGGTGGTGTCGGCGAAGAGGCTTCTCACCGGTTACGGCTGGAGCCGCTCGACGCGGTGCTCGCGTACCCGAATCCGGTTGTGCACCCGGTTTTCCCGGCCCTGCCAGAACTCGATGCTGTCCGGGGCGATCCGGTACCCGCCCCAGTTCGGGGGCACCGGGACCGCGTCGAGATCGGCGAACCGTTCGGTCACCTCGGCCAACTGGTCCAGCAACGCCTCACGCGAGGCGATCGGGCTCGACTGCTGCGACGCCCAGGCACCCAGCTGCGAACCCCGCGGGCGCTTGGCCCAATAGTCCTCGGTGGCCTCGCGGCTGACCTGGGTGACCGGACCGCGCACATGTACCTGGCGGCCCAGCTGGTACCACGGAAACGTCGCCGAGGCATAGGGATTGACCGCCAGCTGCGTGCCCTTGGCAGAGTCATAGTTGGTGAAGAACGTGATGCCGGTCTCGTCCATGCTCTTGCACAACACCGTTCGGGTGACCGGTCTTCCCTCGTCGTCGGTGGTGCCCACGACCATGGCATTGGGCTCGGCCACCCCGGCGCGGTAGGCGTCGGCCAGCCAGGTCCGCAACAGCGTC
The DNA here is from genome assembly GCF_001953975.1 of Mycobacterium sp. NS-7484. Taxonomy (GTDB): domain Bacteria; phylum Actinomycetota; class Actinomycetes; order Mycobacteriales; family Mycobacteriaceae; genus Mycobacterium. The sequence goes on along the minus strand of NZ_MBEJ01000099.1, from coordinate 149,248 downwards.
AGCCAACCGGTGGCCGGATCGTCCCCGAGCCAGTCCACATCGAGGTCGCCGCAACCGTCCTTCTCCACATAGTCCACCCGCATGGCAGCCAGGTCGTGAACGTGGTGGTCCGGGGTTTGTCCAGAGGGTCTTGCCACCGCGCTAACGCTACGCCTGAGCTTGGTGCAAGAATCTGGCCATGCCAGCCGTACCGGAAGACTTCGTTGCCGGCCTGGAAGGCGTCGTCGCCTTCACCACCGAGATCGCCGAGCCGGACAAGGACGGTGGTGCGCTGCGCTACCGAGGCGTGGACATCGAGGAACTCGTGGACCACCGGGTCACCTTCGGCGACGTGTGGGGGCTGCTGGTCGACGGCAGCTTCGGCACCGGCCTGCCCCCGGCCGAACCGTTCCCGCTGCCCATCCACAGCGGTGACGTCCGCGTCGACGTCCAGGCCGGGCTGGCGATGCTGGCGCCGATCTGGGGCTACGCCCCGCTGTTGGACATCGACGACACGACCGCGCGCGACCAGTTGGCCCGCGCCTCGGTGATGGCACTGTCGTATGTCGCCCAATCCGCCCGGGGCATCTACCAACCCGCCGTACCGCAGCGTCGGATCGACGAATGCTCCACCGTGACAGCACGTTTCATGACGCGCTGGCAGGGAGATCCAGACCCCAAGCACATCGAGGCGATCGACGCGTACTGGGTCACCGCCGCCGAACACGGGATGAACGCATCGACGTTCACCGCCCGGGTGATCGCCTCCACCGGTGCCGACGTGGCCGCCTCGCTCTCGGGCGCGGTGGGCGCGATGAGCGGGCCGCTGCACGGCGGCGCCCCGGCCCGCGTACTGCCGATGATCGAAGAGGTCGAGAAATCCGGTGACGCCCGCGCGGTGGTGAAGGCCATCCTGGATCGCGGCGACAAACTGATGGGCTTCGGGCACCGGGTGTACCGGGCCGAGGATCCGCGGGCCCGGGTGCTGCGGGGCACCGCCAAACGCCTTGCGGCGCCGCGCTACGAGGTGGCCGAGGCCCTGGAGCAGGCCGCGCTGGCCGAGCTGCGCGAGCGCCGCCCGGACCGCGCCATCGAGACCAACGTCGAGTTCTGGGCCGCGGTGATCCTGGACTTCGCCGGTGTGCCGGCCACGATGATGCCGGCGATGTTCACCTGCGGGCGAACCGCGGGCTGGTGCGCACACATCATGGAGCAGAAGCGGCTGGGCAAGCTGGTCCGCCCGGCGGCCATCTACGTCGGGCCCGAACCGCGCAGCGTGGAATCGGTCGCCGGCTGGGACAAGATCGCGCACTGAGTTCTCCTGCCGTGTTCTCCTGTCGCGTTCTTGTCGGACCGTGGTGGTTGCATGGGGTGGTCCGCCGATGAGATCTGCCCGTCGGGCGGGTCTGCATTGAGTCCGCTCAACTCATCAGGAGAAGAACATGGCGATCGAAGTAACCCCTGCAGTCACTCCCCATCTGGTTGTCGACGACGCCGCAGCGGCGATCGACTTCTACGTCAAGGCATTCGGCGCCACCGAGCTGGGCCGGGTGCCCGGCCCCGACGGCAAGCTGGTTCACGCCGCCCTCACCATCAACGGGTCCACGGTCATGCTCAACGACGACTTCCCCGATTACAACGACGGCAAATCGTCCACACCCACGGCCCTGGGCGGCACGCCGGTGACCATTCACCTCACGGTGACCGATGTGGAGGAGAAGTTCGCCCGCGCGGTCGAGGCGGGCGCCGAGGTGGTCGCTGACCTGGAAGATCAGTTCTGGGGCGACCGGTACGGCGTGGTGCGTGACCCGTTCGGACACCAGTGGTCACTCGGGCAGCCGGTGCGCGAGGTCAGCATGGAAGAGATCGAACAGGCCATGAAACAGGGCTGACAGCCTGCCCTCACGGCGCCGGGGTGGGGCGTCATACTGATCTCCTCGCACGAAGGAGACCGATGAAACCCCACCCCACCGACACCACGCCGGTTGCCCGTGCCCTGCGCTGGCGGGTGGTGGACATCGTCGTCGCCAGCGTCCTCGCGACGGCGGCGGGCCTGGTCTTCGTGGTGTGGAACATCGCGTCCAACCCGATCAGTGCCCCGTTGACCGCAGCGCTGCCCGGTCTGCAGGCGTTGCTCGCCGGCGGCTGGTTGTTCGCCGGCGTGCTCACCGCCCTGGTGATCCGTAAGCCGGGCGCGGCGCTGTACGGCGAGCTCGTGGCCGCCACGGTCTCGGCGTTGGTCGGTAACCAGTGGGGTGTCCTCACCATCGAATCGGGTCTGGTCCAAGGCCTCGGCGCAGAGCTGGTCTTCGCGGTGTTCCTCTACCGCCGTTGGGGACTGCCCGTCGCCCTGCTCGCCGGCGGTGTCGCCGGATTGGCACTGGCCGTCAACGATCTCATCCTGTGGTATCCGGCGTCAGCCAGGACGTTCGCGACGATCTACACCGCCTCGGCGATCGTCTCCGGCATCCTGGTGGCCGGCCTGCTGTCCTGGTTCGCCGTCAGAGGTCTGGCGAAAACCGGTGCGCTGAGCCGGTTTGCCTCGGGCCGGATCGGCTCGACCACTCGATGAGCCCGCCGCACGGCACCGGTGCCGCCGTCACGGCGCACCACTGGGGTTGGCGCCATGCCGGCCGCGACACTTGGGCCGTGCGCGATCTCGAACTGCGGATCGACCCCGGCGAACGGGTACTGCTGCTCGGGCCGTCCGGGGCCGGGAAATCGACTCTGCTGCACGGCATCGCCGGATTGCTCGGCGGCGCCGAGGAAGGCCAACAGACCGGCAGCCTCCTGGTCGACGACGCTGCACCCAACCGGCAGCGGCACCGGATCGGCATGGTGCTGCAGGACCCCGATGCGCAGGTGATCCTGCCCCGCGTGGGCGACGACGTGGCCTTCGGCATGGAGAACTTCGGCGTCGAACGTGACCGCATCTGGCCGCGGGTCCGAACCGCCCTGTCCGCCATGGGGCTCAATCTCGGCTTGTCCCAACCCACTTCCGAGTTGTCCGGCGGCCAGAAGCAGCGGCTGGCATTGGCCGGCGTGATCGCCATGAATCCCGGTCTCATCCTGCTCGACGAGCCGACGGCCAACCTCGACCCACAGGGAGTGATCGAGGTTCGCGACGCGGTCGCCCACGCGGCCGAGCAGACCGGCGCGACGCTCGTCGTCATCGAGCACCGCACCCAGGTGTGGCTGCCGATCATCGACCGGGTGATCGTGCTCGGCCCCGACGGCGCGGTGATCGCCGACGGCACACCGGAGCAGACGCTGCGCCACCACCATGACTACCTGGTCAGCTCGGGTGTATGGGTGCCCCACACCCCGCTCCCCGTGCTCGACCGCCGGCGCGCCGCAACCGCCGAGTCACTGCTGCGCGCCGAGGATCTGACGCTGGCGCACCCCGGCTATCCACCGATGCACGTCGGACTGGAGTTCGAGATCCGAGCCGGCCAGACCACGGTGATCACCGGCCCCAACGGCGCGGGAAAATCGACACTGGCCCTGACCCTCGGCGGCCTGCTGCCGGTTCCGGCCGGGCGGCTCGAAGCCGCCGCCGCGTTCGCTCCGGCACCGGCGCGCCGCGCGCCCATCAGCTGGCGCTCGAAAGAACTGCTCACCCGGCTCGGCACGGTCTTCCAGGACCCCGAACATCAGTTTCTCACCGCCACCGTGCGCGACGAACTGGCTTTGGGCCCCAAGGCGATCAAGCTCCCTGCCGCCGAGATCGCCTCCCGCACCGACGAATTGCTCGAACGCCTGCGACTGACGCACCTCGCCACGGTGAACCCCTACACGCTCTCCGGCGGCGAGAAACGTCGACTCTCGGTGGCTACCATGCTCGCCACCGCACCGAAGGTCATCATTCTCGACGAGCCCACCTTCGGACAGGACCGCCGCACCTGGGAGGAGCTGATCCGGCTGCTGGCCGAGATCGCCGATGCCGGCACGGCTGTCGTCGCGGCCACCCATGACCTCGACTTCACCGGACTGCTGGCCGACCGCAAGATCGAACTGCCGGCCTGGGAACCACCGGCGGAGGCGGCGTCATGACCCGGTCGGTGAACCCGGTCGCACGGCTGCTCACGGCGCTCGTAATCGCCGGCGTGCTCGTGTTGTCGGTCGACTGGGTCTCGGCGCTCACCGCGCTCGCCGGTGAGCTCGTGCTGTTCGCCGCGCTCGGTGTGAAGCTGCGGCCGGCGTTGACGCGCGCCGCGGTGGTCCTCGTCGCGGCCGCCCTGACCTCCATCACCATCCTGCTCTACGGACAGACCGCCGGGACCGTCCACTGGCATTTCCTGCTCATCACCGTCAGCGACGGCTCCATCGCCCTGGCCGCGGCCACCTTCCTGCGGGTGCTGGCGATCGCGCTACCTTCGGTCATCTTGTTCATCGACGTCGAATCCACAGAATTGGCAGACGGTTTGGGGCAGGTGCTGCGGCTACCGGCCAGGTTCGTGCTGGGCGCACTGGCCGGTCTGCGGCTCGTGGGTCTGCTCGGGCAGGACTGGCGGTATCTGGGTTACGCCCGTCGGGCCCGTGGCGTGGCCGACCACGCCCGGCTGCGACGCATGGCCGGGCAGGCCTTCGCGCTGCTGGTGTTCGCGGTGCGGCGCGGCTCGAAACTGGCCACCGCGATGGAAGCCCGTGGCTTCGGTGCCTACCCGAACCGGACGTGGGCCCGCCCGTCACCGTTCGGAGTACGCGAATTCGCGCTGATCGCAGCCGGATTGGTGATTGCCGCGGTCGCCGTCGGGGTGTCGATGGCGGTTGGGACGTGGAACTTCATTGGTGCTCGATGACATCCTGCGCCGCCTCGGCGCCGACGCGACGACCGTACTCATCGACGGCCGTTCAGGTTCGGGCAAGTCGACGCTGGCGCGCCGGCTGCGCGACGAGTGGCACGGCAGTATCGTCGTCCGACTCGATGACATCTATCCCGGCTGGGACGGGCTGCTGTGGGCCGCTGAGCATGTCCGTCGCTCACTGCTCGCACCCCGGGCGGCCGGGCGTACCGGCCGCTGGCGGCAATGGGATTGGGCCGCCGAAGCACCCAGCGGGTGGCACGAGGTCGGCCCCGGGCAACGGTTGATCGTGGAGGGCATCGGCGCGCTCACCCCCGCCACCCGAGCACTGGCCGACCTGGGCATCTGGGTCGACGCCGACGACGCCGAACGCAAGCGCCGAGCACTGGAGCGCGACGGTGACACCTACCGACCGCACTGGGACCGGTGGGCCGCCCAGGAGGACGAGTTCATCGCCCGCTTCCGGCCCCGGGCATGCGCCGACCTCGTCGTCGCGCCCGATTAGCCGCGCAGTCCGGCCAGAACCCGCTGTCGCACCGTCGGTTTCGGGGCACTCGCGGCCACGGCCAGCATGTCGGCCACCGAGGTGAACTTGTCGCGCGGCCGGTCCTCGCCGCCGCGGGCGATCTCGGCGGCATCGATCGCCTGCCAGCCGGCGGCGTCGACCACGGCGGGTTGACGGGACCGCACCAGCTTGTCCAACGCGGCCGGCTTGTGCGCCGGATCGGTCAGCAGCCCGGCGTTGTAATCGTCGACCAACTGGTGCACCGTCTGCGCCGCACACGACTTGTTGGTGCCGATGAATCCGGTGGGTCCGCGTTTGATCCACCCGGCCACGTACGCGCCGCGAGTTCCGACGACGCGTCCGGCATCGTTGGGCACGACGGAAGCGTCGTCATCGAACGGCAGGTCGGCAATGGCCTTGCCGCGGTATCCGATCGAGGTCAGCACCAGGCCGGCGTCCAGCGTGCACATCTCGTCGGTTCCGGTGATCCCGAATTCGATACCGGCAACTCTGTCCTCACCCAACACCCGCTGCGGGGTCAGCCGGTAGGCCAACCGGATCCGTGGCCGGGTGATCGGCGCCGAGGCGGTACCCAACTTGGCCAGGATCTCCAGCTTGTTGCGGGTCAGCGGATCTGTGGTGCGGGCCAGGTCCGCAAGCACCAACTGGTGGTCGGCCTCATCGAGCACGACGTCGCAGGCGGCGGTCAGGCCGATCAGCTCGGGCAGCGTGAAGGCCGACTCCGCCGGGCCGCGGCGGGCCGCGACGACCACCTCCTGCACGCGCGAGGTCCGCAGGGCCGCCAGGGCATGATCGGAAATGTCGGTGCGGGCCAACGCATCCGGATCGGTGGTGAGGATGCGGGCGACGTCGAAGGCGACGTTGCCGTTGCCCACGATGACGACCCGCTCGTGGCTGAGATCGACGGGCAGATCGGTGAACTCGGGGTGCCCGTTGATCCAGGCCACCAGCTCGGTGGCGGTGCCGGTGCCCGGTAGCCCCATGCCCTCGATGTCGAGGCGACGGTCGTTGGGTGCACCGACCGCGTACAGCACGGCGTGGTGATGTTCCAGCAGATCGGCATGCGAAAGATGCTTGCCGACTTCGACATTCAGGAAGAACTTGAACCCCGGCTGCCGGGCGATGACGTCGAACAGCCGCGTCACGCGCTTGGTGCTCTGATGGTCCGGTGCCACACCGGCCCGTACCAGCCCGTAGGGCGTCGGCAGCTTCTCGAACACGTTCACGCGGACCCCGCGCTGCGTCAAGAGCTCGTCGGCGGCATACATCGCCGCCGGCCCGGAGCCGACGATGGCCACCGTGAGATGTCCGTCGCGACGCTCGACCTTGGGCGCCGCGATCACCGGCGCCAGCTTGGACGTCGGCGGCAGCTTGCCTTCCCGCTTCGGGTAGAAGGCCGCGTTGAGCTCGATGAACGGCAGCTGCTTCTCGGTCAGCCGGGTATCGGCCGCAATCGCACCCACCGGGCACGCGCTCACACAGGCACCGCAATCCACACATGCGTCGGGATCGATGTAGAGCATCTCGGCGGTGGCGAAGCCCGGTTCATCCGGTGAGGGATGGATGCAGTTCACCGGGCACGCGTAGACACAGGACCCGTCGCTGCAACACGACTGGGTGATCACATGGGGCATGACAGGACTAGGCAGCCGTCACGGGGACCAGGTGCTCGCGCTGCGGCTCGCTGCGGTACCGGCTCGGCGGCCCGTCGATCTTGCAGATCTTCCACATCAGCTTGGCGATCGGGTTCATCAGCCCGGTGTCGGTGCACAGCATCCGGACGTCGCCGAACATGTCCCGCAGCATCTTCCGCGACTCGGGCGCCTTGAAGAAGAGCTCCTTGCGCACCGAGCGGGGGATGTCGAATTCCTTCCAGAACGCCCGCGGCGGCACGATGATGGCCGAGCACAGGATGCGCATGGTCAGCGGCACGAACAGCGACAGGATCCAGCGCTGCCGGCGGCGCAGGTTCGGCACCCGCTTGTGCAGGTACTGGTGTGCGAACGAGATGTGCCGGGCCTCCTCGGCGACGTGAATCGCCATGACGCGCTCCATGATCGGATGCAGGGCCTTGCCCTCGCGCAGCACGTTCTTCTGGGTGTGGTCGATGGGCTCCTCACCGGCGAGCACGCCGAAGAAGAACGGGATCGGCAGCGGGCCGGCGGCCAGCGGGATCAGCGGCTGCACCCACTTGAGCAGCCGCGGCATGCCCGGCACATCCTTGCCGATGCGGTTCACCATCTCCTGGAACATCAGGGTGTGGTTGCACTCTTCAACCGACTCGTGCAGGCAGTACCGGTACTCCGGCGACCCGTTGGGCACCCAGAACGAGTACTCCATCAGCCCGCGGATCAGGATGTTCTCGAAGTGCAGGCCGACCTTGGCGACGTTGGCCTGACGCCACATGCCGATCTCGATCTGCCGCTCGACGGGCTGCGCCTGGTACCAGGGATGGCCGCCCATCGGATCGGTCGCGGGCAGGATCCAGCGCGGGTCGTTGGGCACGACGGCGAATTCCGGCGAGTCCCACTCGATGTCCTTGTACGGGTTGAAGTTGCGCCGCACCGACCCCTCGGACAGTGTGGTGAGCATGTCGACGTACTGGGTGTCGTCGCTGACGTCCATGTTCTTGCGCCAACGCCTGACCATCTTGGTCCGAGCCATGTTGCAGACCTCTCTATCATTGTCTGAGGTTTACATCTACCCACTTGTTGTACAACGGTACCGCAGGTATCGAGTAAATGTCCATGCCTGATTCGAAAAGTTTGCCAACCAGGAACACGCCATGGTCGATCTGAAGACAGAAGCGCAGGTCGAGGCGATGGCAGCCGCGGGAGCGGTTGTCGCCGAAGTGTTGCAGGCGATCGTCGCGAAAGCCGCTGCCGGGGATACCACCGCCGATCTGGACCGCATCGCCGCCGACATCCTCACCGCGCATGGCGCCTCCTCGCCCTTCTTGAACTACCACCCCCGCTGGGCCCCCAAACCCTTCCCCGCGGTGCTGTGCGTCAGCGTCAACGACGCGATCGTCCACGGCATCCCCGACGGCACCGTGCTGGCCGACGGTGACCTGGTGTCGGTGGACTTCGGCGCAACGCTGAACGGCTGGTGCGGCGACGCTGCACGCAGTTTCGTCGTCGGCACCCCCGACCCCGCCGACACCGCCCTGATCGAGGCGACGGACGCGGCGCTGGCCGCCGGCATCGCCGCGGTGCGCCCCGGCAACGCGTTGGGCGACATCGGCCACGCGATTGCCGCGGTGGCCCGGGAGGCGGGATACGGACTGCTGGCCAACCACGGCGGACACGGCATCGGACGCACGATGCACGAGGCGCCCCACGTCCCCAACGTCGGTCGACGCGGCGAAGGCATGACGTTGCGGCCCGGCCTGGTGATCGCGATCGAGCCGATGCTGATCGCCGACGGAACCACCGGCTACGTCCACGACCCGGACGGATGGACGCTGCGCAGCACCACCGGGGCCCGCGCCGCGCACAGTGAGCACACTGTGGCCGTCACCACCCGCGGTGCCCGAATTTTGACGCGGTAACGGGCGTCTTTAGGCTGGTCGGTATGGCTGAACTCATCATCCCTGCCGAACTCAAGCCCCGCGACGGCCGTTTCGGATGTGGCCCCTCCAAGGTCCGCCCCGAGCAACTGACCGCGTTGGCCGCTGCCGGGGATCTGTTCGGCACGTCCCATCGGCAGGCCCCGATCAAGAATCTGGTGGGCCGGGTCCGTGACGGGCTGCGTCAGCTGTTCTCTGTTCCCGACGGCTATGAGGTGATCCTGGGCAACGGCGGGTCGACCGCATTCTGGGATGCCGCGGCGTTCGGTTTGATCGACAAGAAGTCCCTGCACCTGACCTACGGCGAGTTCAGCAGCAAGTTCGCCTCGTGCGTGGCCAAGAACCCGTTCATCGGTGACCCGATCGTCGTCAAGACCGACCCGGGCACCGCCCCCGAGCCGCAGTCCGACCCCTCGGTGGACGCCGTGGCCTGGGCGCACAACGAGACCTCGACCGGTGTCTCGGTGCCGGTGACCCGCCCCGCCGGCGACGCGCTGGTGCTGATCGACGCCACCTCCGCGGCCGGCGGCCTGCCCGTGACCATCACCGACGCCGATGCGTATTACTTTGCGCCGCAGAAGAATTTCGCCGGCGACGGTGGGCTGTGGTTGGCCATCATGAGCCCGGCCGCGCTGGCGCGTATCGAGGCGATCGCCGCGACGGACCGCTGGGTGCCCGACTTCCTGTCGCTGCCGATCGCGGTGGAGAACAGCCTGAAGAACCAGACCTACAACACCCCGGCCATCGCGACGCTGATCCTGCTGGCCGAACAGCTGGACTGGCTCAACGGCAACGGTGGCCTGGACTGGGCCGTCAAACGCACCGCGGATTCCTCGCAGCGGCTGTACTCGTGGGCCGAGGCGTCGAGCTTCGCCACACCGTTCGTCACCGATCCGGCGCTGCGTTCGCAGGTGGTCGGCACGATCGACTTCAGCGAATCCGTCGATGCCGCCGCGGTCGCCAAGGTGTTGCGCAGCAACGGCATCGTGGACACCGAGCCCTACCGCAAGCTGGGCCGTAACCAGCTGCGCATCGGCATGTTCCCGGCCGTGGATCCCGATGACGTGAGCGCCCTGACCAGCTGCGTCGACTGGGTCGTGCAGAACCTCTGACACCTCCCCAGCGTGTCAGCGCGGTCACGGGCTGATAACGCAGTAGGGTTCGCGCAGGAGGTTTGGTCGGTATGCGAGAACTCAGAGTCGTTGGATTGAACGTCGACGGCAGGCGCATCATCTGCGAATCCGACGACTCCGCCAAGGACATGTTCAGCTTGCGTGTCGACGACCGTCTGCGCGCAGCGATGCGCGGCGACACGGTCACCTCGAATCAGTCCGAGATCGATGTAGAGGTGCAGAACGTGCTGCGACCCAAGGAGATTCAGGCGAAGATCCGCGCCGGGGCATCGGTCGAGCAGTTGGCCACCGCCGCCGGGGTGCCTATCGAGCGGGTCGAGCGGTTCGCCCATCCGGTGTTGCTGGAGCGCGCCCGCGCGGCTGAGCTGGCCACCGCAGCGCACCCGGTGCTGGCCGACGGACCGGCCGTGCTCACCCTGCTGGAAACGGTCACGACGGCGCTGGTGGCCCGCGGCCTCGATCCCGACTCCATCTCCTGGGACGCCTGGCGTAACGAGGACAGCCGCTGGACGGTGCAGCTGGCCTGGAAGGCGGGGCGGTCGGACAACGTCGCACACTTCCGGTTCAGCCCGGGCGCCCACGGGGGCACCGTCACCGCCTCTGACGACGCGGCCCGTCAGCTGATCAACCCCGAGATGGGCCGGCCGCTGCGTCCTGTGGCCGCGGTGCCGCACCTGTTCGACGACCACGAGACGCACGAGGTCCAGGACGCTTCCGAGCCCCAGCAGGTCGCGGCGCCCGAAGTGCAGGCTCCGGCTCCCCCGGCCCCCAAGCGCAGCCGCAAGGCCCGCGCGACGGTTCCAGCCTGGGAGGACGTGCTGCTGGGGGTTCGCTCGTCGGGCACGCAACCCTGATCCTCTGATCTCACTGCCTGTGCTGAAGATTGTGGTCACCAGGTAGCCCGAATCTTCAGCGTTGGTAGTTATCCACAGAGGCGCGGAACGGGTCTGGTCACAGCTGGGCTGGTCGGCGAGCATCGACGGCGTGGATATCGATGACGTGCTTCGGCAGCAGTCGGGCGTCATTTCACGTCGACAAGCCCTGGATGCGGGGCTGCAGCAGCACGACATTCGACGGTTGCTCCGGCGCAATGAGTGGACCCGGGTCCACGACGGCGTATACATCGATCACACCGGACCATCGACATGGCTGCAACGAGCTTGGGCCGCAGTGCTTTACGCCGCTCCGGCGGCGTTGTGCCTGGAATCGGCGTTGACCGACGAGGGTGCGGTAATCCATGTCGCAGTCTCCCGCGACCGGGGCGTGCTGGCTGAGCCCCCAGGAGTGCGCATCCACCATCTGACCCACCTGGAAGAGCGGGTGCTCTGGCACGTCGGGCCGCCACGGCTACGTTTCGAAGAAGCCGCCCTTGACGTCGCATGCCTGGCCAAATCCGAGTTCGATGCGATCGCGGCGCTGGCCAACGCGTGCCAGTCGCGGCGGACCACCGCGCGGCGCCTACTGCACGCCCTCGACGCTCGTCAGCGGGTTCGAAGACGCCGCTGGCTACGTGCGGTGATCGTCGACATCGCCGAGGGCACCTGCTCAGTCCTGGAGCACGGGTACCTCAATCGCGTGGAACGGGCGCACGGGTTGCCCCGGGCTACCCGTCAGAAGCGTTCGACCTCATCGGTGGGAGTGAGCTACCGAGATGTCGAATACGGTCAACGGCTCGTGGTCGAACTCGATGGTCTCCTGTTTCACAACACGGCATCGGCGCGCAGCCGGGATGCCGAGCGTGACCTGGACGCCGCGGTCGATGGCCGCTCAACCGTCCGGCTGTCCTACCGTCAGGTTTTCGACAGACCGTGCCGGACCGCCGCGAAGATCGCCCAGGTGATGCGGCGACACGGCATCACGGTGAATGGCCACGCCTGCGGGCCGGACTGCGAGTTCGGCCGCGTGGAACTGGCGGCCTGACGTGGAAAGCTGCCAACGCTGAAGATCGGGGCTACCTGGCGACCCCAATCTTCAGCACTGAGGAGGACCCGCTCAGGCTTGGCTCAACCCGATGGCCAACAGCACCAACCAGCCACCCGCCACGCCGACGGCCGACCCCAGCACGAACCACCGCCACACCGGACGGCGCCGCCACCCCCACACCGTGGGAGCCAGCCCGCCGACCGCCACCATGTTGAGCCCGATCGCCAGCAGCGGGTGCACCCGCAACAGCCCCATGCCGAGCACCACGATCGCGGCACCCAGCACCGCGGCCACAAAGCCGGCCACCGTCAAGCCGGTACCCCACGGCGTGGAATCGTCGGTCACGGTGTCAATCTAACGCGATCGGGCCTCCGAGCCGGGCACGCTCGTAGAACGCCAACGCCGCGGCGGTCGCCACATTGAGCGAATCGGTGCCGCGCGACATCGGGATCCGCACGCGCACATCGCTGGCCCGCATCGTCCGCTCGGTCAGGCCCGGCCCCTCCGCGCCGACCAGGATGCCCACCCGCTGCGCGTCGAGCTGCGTCATCGCCTCCGACAGCGTCGCCGCGGCCGGGTCCGGCGTCATGGCCAACAGCCGAAAACCATTGTCGCGCAACAGTTCCAACTCATCAGGCCAGGAGCAGGCGCGGGCGAACGGAACCAGCAGGGCATGCCCCATCGACACCCGCACCGCACGGCGGTACAGCGGATCGGCACATCCGGCGCCGAACACCACGGCATCGATTGCCAGCCCGGCGGCATTGCGGAAGATCGACCCGAGGTTCTCGTGATCGTTGACCCCTTCGAGCACCGCCACGGTGCGTGCTTCGGAGATCACCTCGGCCACCGTCAGTTCCGGCGCGCGCGAGGCCGACGCCAGCACGCCGCGGTTCAGATGAAACCCGACCGCGGCGGCCATCACCTCGGCACTGGCGCGATAGAACGGCACCTCCACCCCGTCGAGGTCGGCGGCCAGCTCGGTCAGCCGCCGGTCGGTGCCCAGCAGCGCCCGAGGGACGAAGCGGGAGGCCAGCATCCGCTGCACCACCAGCACCCCCTCGGCGATCACCAGGCCTTTGCCGCTGGGCAGATCGGGGCGGCGGTCCACGCTGTTGAGATCGCGGAAGTCGTCCAACCGGGGATCGGCCGGATCATCGATGTCGACGACGTTCAGCAGACTCACGCGCCTTCGACGACCATGGCCGACATCAGGTTGGTCGCGGTGAGCAGGGTCTGACGTTCGGCCGCGTTCAGCCGGGACAGATGAGTCATCAGCCATTCCTGGCTGGCGCGGCGTTCGGCCTCGACCAGACTCCTGCCGGCCGACGATGCCGAGACCACGATCTGACGCCCGTCGACCGGATGGGCGGCCCGGATCACCAGACCCTGCTCGGACAACGACGCGATCACCCGGGTCATCGACGGCGGGCGTACGCGCTCCCGGATTGCCAACGCGCCCGGGGTCATCGCGCCTTCCTTGACCAACGTGGCCAGCGCCGAGAACTGGGTCAGCGAAACCGGGGATTCCGCACGCCGCGTGCGCAATTGGCGCGCGAGACGCACAACTGCGAGCGCCAGATCATTCGCGAGCACCGATTCCGGATCTTTCACATCGCAAATAGTACTGAGCCCCCGAGCGCAAAGGGCTAAAACGAAGACCAATGAATGGTCACCGGATCGGATACGTTGGTCGGCGATGACCGAGGAAACCAACGACCCGGCGCCGCAACTTCCGGCATTGCCTGCCGCGCTGCTGGAACCGTGGCCGGTGATCCTGGTGATCGCCACGGCCTGGCTGATCGCCACGATCCTGTCGTTCACGGTGGGCGCGCTGCACGTGTGGCGGCCGTTCACCGTCGCGGGGCTGGCGATCGGTGTGCTCGGCACGTCTATATTCCTGATCCAGCGCCGTGCCGTGCGACGCGGATCTCGCGGCGCGCAAAGCGGATTGACCTGAGGAGACACCATGGCCGCACCACTACTGCAAGCCAGCATCGACATCGACGCGCCCGTCGACAAGGTGTGGGGACTGATCTCGGACCTGCGCCTGATGCCGCAGTGGAGCCCGCAGTGCCGGCTGATGAAACCGCTGGGACCGGTGCGTCCGGGCACCCGCACGTTCAACCTCAACCGGCGCAAGTTCCTGTTCTGGCCCACCACGTCACGCCTCACCGAGGTGATCGACAAACAGAAGCTGGCGTTCCTGGTGGAGGCCAACAACACCGTGTGGACCTACGAACTCGAGCCGACGGCGAACGGCACCCGGGTGACGGAGTCCCGCCATGCCGAGAACGGCACCTCGGCCGTGTCCAATGCGCTGGTGAATGCCCTCATGGGCGGCGTGCCCAGCTTCGAGGACGAGCTCGTCGACGGGATGAAGGCCTCGCTGGCCCGCATCAAGGCCGCCGCCGAGAGCTGAGCCCGCCTCAGTCGGCGAGATCAAGCACACCGTCGTCGTACGGTTCGTACATCGGCGACCCGGTGCCCGGCGGTTGCGGCGTGTCCGAATGGGCGCCGCAGCCATACTCGGCCTCCACCACGTGCCCGTCGGCGGACAGCTCGTTGGCGCAGACTCCGAACATCACGCCCAGCGCGCCGCCGAGCGGCAGGTAAAAGCCACAATCACGGCAGACCCGGCGCGTCGAGCGGGCCATCGCCGAACCGGGCCCGTAATCCCCGTCGTGCCAGCGTTGCGCCGCCTGCGCGCGGCCCCATTCACTGAGCAACTGGCGCCGGCCCAGGCCGAGCTCCAGCGCGGTGTCATCGATCAGCGGATCCCCGGTGGCGACATACCCGGGCACCAGCCGCGGATCATTCGGAGCCGGGGCCAGCAGATCGCCCGGGCCGAGATCGCCGGGGCGCACCCGGTCCTGCCAGGGCACCCACTGCGGAGCCAGCAACGCCGTCGGGCCCGGCACCAGCACCAGCTCACTGATCGTCGCGTGGTCGGCACCCGGGTAGGCGGCCACCACGACGGCCCACTGCCAGCCGCGGTAACCAGGCAGATCGGCCAGGAACCGGTGCGTGGCCGAGGCAGAGTCCTCGATGCTCGCACCGAGGTATTCACCCACCGCGTCCAGGCCGCTGAACTCGATCAGCGCCGCGCGGGCCTGCTCGGTGGCACCCAACAGCACCGCTTCCTGCTCCGGCGACGGGGCCGCCGGAGGGGTTTGGGCAGACTGCTCAGCTGGTTCGGTCACGCTTTCCATCGCCTCCATAGTGCCTGACCGGGGCAACCTCGAGCCACACCGGTTGCCTGTCGGCCACCGCGGCGGCAGATGAGAGAGAATCGGGGCGTGACCTATTACCCGCCGCGGCCACCGACCGATCGCGGTGCGGAACATCCCGGAATGGCCAACTATCCCAGTGATGAGACGCCGCGTCGGCCACGCCGGCAATCGGTGCCCAGTTCCAATCGCTGGCTGCCGCCGCTCGACGAGCAACACACCGCCACGTATTCCGGGCACGATGAACCGCCACGCTCGCGCGGGGTCGGCTCGGCGGCCGGCGAGAAGGTCACCGTCACTCGGGCCGCCGCCGCCCGAAGCCGCGAAATGGGCACGCGGATGTACGGTTTCGTGCACCGCGCCGCCACCGCCGACGGCGCCGACAAGTCCGGCCTGACCGCGCTCACCTGGCCCGTGGTGGCGAACTTCGCCGTCGACGCGGCCATGGCCGTCGCCCTGGCCAACACGCTGTTCTTCGCCGCGGCCAGCGGCGAGTCCAAGAGCAAGGTCGCGCTGTACCTGCTGATCACGATTGCCCCGTTCGCGGTGATCGCCCCGCTGATCGGGCCCGCGCTGGACCGCCTGCAACACGGCCGACGGATGGCGCTGGCCGCGTCGTTCGCGTTGCGCACCGCGCTGATCGTCGTGCTGATCGCCAACTACGACGGTGCCACCGGAAGCTATCCGTCCTGGGTGCTCTACCCGTGCGCGCTCGGCATGATGGTGCTGTCCAAATCGTTCTCGGTGCTGCGCAGCGCGGTCACTCCGCGCGTGTTGCCGCCGTCGATCGACCTGGTCCGGGTGAACTCGCGGCTGACGACGTTCGGTCTGCTCGGCGGCACCGTCGTGGGCGGCGGCATCGCTGCGGGCGCCGAGTATCTGTTCAACGTCGCGCAGTTGCCCGGCGCGCTGTATGTGGTGGTCGCCGTCACGGTGGCCGGCGCCGTGCTGTCGATGCGGATCCCGAAGTGGGTGGAGGTCACCGAGGGTGAGGTGCCCACGACGCTGAGCTACCACGGTCAGTCGGGCGGTGGTGCCGGCGAGCTGCGCCGTCACCCCGACAAGCCCAAGGCCGAGCGACAACCCCTGGGTCGCAACACCATCACCGCGCTGTGGGGCAACTGCACCATCAAGGTGATGGTCGGCTTCCTGTTCCTCTATCCCGCGTTCGTCGCCAAGTCGCACGACGCCAGCGGCTGGGAACAGCTGCTCATCCTCGGCCTGATCGGCGCCGCGGCCGGCGTCGGCAACTTCGGCGGCAACATCGCTGCCGCCCGGCTCAAGTTGGGCCACCCCGCACAGCTGGTGGTGCGGGCCGCGACCGCGGTGACGGTCGTCGCGCTGGCCGCCGCGCTCACCGGAAACCTTCTGGTGGCCGCCGGGGCCACGCTCGTCACCTCCGCCGCCAGCGCCATCGCCAAGGCCTCCCTCGACGCCTCCCTGCAGGATGACCTTCCCGAGGCGTCCCGGGCCTCGGCCTTCGGCCGCTCCGAATCGGTGTTGCAGCTGGCCTGGGTGGCCGGCGGTGCGACCGGAGTGCTGATCTATACAGACCTCTCAGTCGGGTTCACTACGATCACGGCCGTGCTGATACTCGGTCTCGCGCAGACAATCGTGAGCTATCGCGGCGAATCGCTGATTCCCGGCCTCGGCGGCAACCGCCCGGTGCTGGCCGCTCGACAAGGCGGCAGCAGGTGAAGCGCACCGTGATGATCCTGGCCGCCGTAGTGGTCCTGGCCATCGCCGGCACCGGCGTCGGAATCTGGAAGCTCAGCCGCGGCCATGGCGATCAACTGCCGCAGATCAGCGCCTACTCACACGGGCACTCGGTGCGCATCGGCCCGTTCCAGTACTGCCAGGTGCTCAACCTCGACGACTGCGTCGACCCGCAGCAGACGGGCGAACTGCCGGTCACCGAGGACAACCCGGTACAGCTCTCGGTGTCCAGCGCGATCGCGCGGGCACCGTGGCGGCTGCTGCGGGTCTACGAGAACCCGATCGACACCACGGTCTCCTACTACGCACCCAAGACCACCCTGGCCGTCACCATCCCGACCGTCGACCCCAACCGCGGCCGGCTCACCGGATTGGCCGTCCAACTGTTGACCCTGGTGCAGGACCAGGACGGCAAAGAGTTCGCGCTGCCGCACGCCGAGTGGTCGGTGAGCACCGTCTGGCCGGAGAAACCGGCGCTAGCCCGCTGAGTGCCCGGCCGGTACCCGCTCCCCCTCGGGCGTCGACCCCGGCGGGGTACCGTCGCCGAAAGGCCTGCCGCCCAGCGCTTCCCGACCATGTGGCGTAAGCCAGTTGGCCAGATCCGGACCCTTGGGCACGATCTGCGTCGGGTTGATGTCGGAATGCACGATGTAGTAGTGCTGCTTGATCTGGACGAAGTCGATGGTGTCGCCGAACCCCGGCGTCTGGAACAGATCACGGGCATAGGCCCACAACACCGGTAGCTCGCTGAGCTTGGACCGGTTGCACTTGAAATGACCGTGGTACACCGGATCGAAGCGGGCCAGCGTGGTGAACAACCGGACGTCGGCCTCGGTGATGGTGTCGCCCACCAGATACCGCTGCGTGCTCAGCCGTTCGCTCAGCCAGTCCAGCGCGGCGAACAACCGGTCGTAGGCCTTGTCGTAGGCCTGCTGTGAACCCGCGAAACCGCAGCGGTACACACCGTTGTTGACCTCGGTGTAGATCCGTTGGGCCACCTCGTCGATCTCGGCACGCAACGGCTCGGGATACAGCTGCGGGGCACCGTCGCGGTGAAACTCCGTCCACTCGGTGGAGAAGTCCAGCGTCATCTGGGCGTAGTCGTTGGTCACCACCTCACCCGTGGCCACCTCGACGATCGCGGGCACGGTGATGCCCTTCTCGTAGTCGCCAAACCGCTTGAGGTACGCGTCGCGCAACCGCGGGATCTTCAGCACCGGGTCGACCCCACCGGGGTCGAGGTCGAACGTCCAGCTGCGCGCGTCGTGCGTCGGGCCGCAAAAGCCGATGGACAGCGCATCTTCCAAGCCCAACAACCGGCGCACGATGATCGTTCGATTGGCCCACGGACAGGCTCGCGCCACGATCAACCGATAACGGCCGGCCTCGACGGGGTAGCCGTCAGCACCATTGCGCGTGATGCGCGTGGTGATGTAGTTGGTGTCGCGGTTGAATTCGCCGCTGCCGCTCGCGACGTAGGAACCCTGAGCCATGCCCCCAGTGTTCCCGCCGAGCTGCTAGGCGTCGAGCTCCTGCGCGACGGCCTTGACCACCTCGGACACTCGCCGGGCCACCTTGCGGTCGGGGTAGCGCCCCTTGCGCAGCTCAGGCTGAACGATGTCCTCGAGCAGCGTGATCATGTCCGAGACCATGCCGTGCAGTTCATCGGGTGTGTGCTTGTGCTCGGGACGCTCGGCTTCACGCCGGCTGCGGCTCAGGCTCGGCGGCGGGTCGATGAGCTTGAGGCTCAACGCCTGCGGGCCGCGCCGTCCGGCGGCCACACCGAACTCCACGCGCTGACCGGCCTTGAGGGTCTCGACGCCCGCGGGCAACGCCGAGGACCGCACATAGACGTCCTCGCCCTCTTCCTGGGACAAAAAGCCGAAGCCCTTTTCAGCGTCGTACCACTTAACCTTGCCGGTCGGCACTGCTCTCACCCGCTCGTCGTTTGTCAGAACTACCTACACACATAAAGACCGCGTCCCGACGGCGCCGGGACGCGATGCAGCGATCTTACTCGGAGTCGGCCAGGCGGTTCACCTCGATTACTCGGTAGGCTTGCAGCACCTCTAAAGGAGAGATACGCCGCATATGCGAGTGATACTGAACATCATCTGGTTGATCTTCGGCGGCCTGTGGTTGGCGCTGGGCTATCTGCTGGCCGCGTTGATCTGTTTTGTCCTGATCATCACGATTCCGTTCGGGTTCGCGTCCCTGCGCATCGCTTCCTACGCCCTGTGGCCGTTCGGCCGCACCATCGTCGACAAACCGGGGACCCGGCCCGGCGCCCTGATCGGCAACATCATCTGGGTACTGCTGTTCGGCATCTGGCTCGCCATCGGCCACCTGGTCAGCGCGGCCGCCATGGCCGTCACCATCGTCGGGATTCCGCTGGCGCTGGCCGACCTGAAGATGATCCCCGTGTCACTGGTGCCGCTGGGCAAGGAGATCGTTCCCGTCGACTCGGTGAAGGTGCCGGCATGACGCTGACCTCACTCGGACTGCCGACCGTGACCCGCCAGCCGCTCGAGCCGGCCCCGACCAGCGGCCCGCTGGTCGACACCTACGGCCGGGCGGCCACCGACCTGCGGGTCTCGCTGACCGACAAGTGCAATCTGCGCTGTACCTATTGCATGCCCGCCGAGGGCCTCGACTGGCTGCCCGGCGAAGCGCTGCTCAGCGCCGACGAGCTGAGCCGGCTACTGCGCATCGCGGTGACCCGGCTGGGCATCACCAGCGTGCGGTTCACCGGCGGTGAGCCACTGGTCACCCGTCATCTCGAGGACGTGGTGGCCGCCGCGGCCGCCTTGTCACCCCGACCCGAGATCACCCTGACCACCAACGGCATCGGCTTGGCCCGACGGGCGGCAGGCCTCAAAGACGCCGGGCTGAACCGGATCAACGTGTCCCTGGACAGCGTCGACGCCGCCCACTTCGCCCGGATCACCCGCCGGGACCGACTGAGCGATGTGCTCGACGGGCTGGCCGCGGCCAAGGCGGCCGGGCTGGATCCGGTGAAGGTCAACGCCGTACTCGATCCGGTCTCCGGCCTGGACGACGCGGTGAAACTGCTGGGCTACTGCCTGGATCACGGATACCAGCTGCGGATCATCGAGCAGATGCCGCTGGACGCCGGACACACCTGGCAGCGCGGCACGGTGATCGACGCCGACACGATCTTGGCGACCTTGGGCCGCCACTTCGATCTTCGGCCCTCGGAGTCGCCGCGCGGATCGGCCCCCGCCGAGCTGTGGCAGGTGGCCGCGTCTGCGGCCCATCCCGCCGGCACCGTCGGGGTGATCGCCTCGGTGTCGCATGCCTTCTGCTCGGCCTGTGACCGCACGAGACTGACCGCCGATGGCCAGATCCGCAGTTGCCTGTTCTCGACCGAGGAGAGCGATCTGCGGGCGTTGTTGCGGGGCGGAGCCTCCGACGACGCGCTCGAGGCCGCCTGGCGGACGGCAATGTGGGCCAAGCCGGCCGGGCACGGCATCAACGACCCCGATTTCGTCCAACCTGTCCGGCCGATGAGCGCGATCGGCGGCTAGATGACACCCCAGACAACTGCCGTGACGATCCGTTATTTCGCCGCTGCCGCGGCCGCAGCCGGAGTTGATACGGAAACGTTAGATTTGGCGAGCGACGCGACGATCGCCACGCTCGTTGAGCACCTCAGCGAGCGCGACGCGGAACTCGCACGAGTATTAAAGCGCTGCTCATACCTGTCGGACGGGGTCGCCGTACGCGATATGGGCAAGCCAGTGTCAACGCTTCAAACGCTGGATGTGTTACCCCCCTTCGCCGGCGGCTAACGTGATTCCCGTCACATAACGAAATGGTCACGAGCTGGCTACGGCGGGGTGGAGCTCCGCTCTCACCTGCGAGAACGCGGCGGTAACCAGGACCTTTAAACAACTTTTAATGTTTGCTCGCGGGGAAAACGCCCGAGGCCGTCAAAGGTGACGCGGTAGCCGGGAACAGTTACCGTTCATTTCCAAGTCAACCGACCCTAATCAGTTGACCCACCCCATCCCGGTAGCGCCGAGCTCCATCCACCGGGCGGGGGTTACGACGAACACCAGGATGGAGGCGGGGGACCCAACCGGTCCACCGATTTATCAGGACCAGGAATCGCGTGCGGTTCCTTGGGGTGAAGCCGCCGTCGTTTCGACGACGCCGGCCGGGTGACCTCTCCCACCCGAACCCGACAGCTGACCTCGTGGGCGCATACGAGAGGAATCCTCACGCTTATGAGTGGACGGCACCGCAAGCCCACTTCATCGTCGTCAGCAAAAAGCGTCGCCAAAATCGCCTTCACCGGGGCTGTGCTCGGTGGCGGCGGCCTGGCGATGGCCGGCCACGCGATGGCCGCGACCGACGGCGAATGGGACCAGGTAGCCCGCTGCGAGTCCGGCGGCAACTGGGCCATCAACACCGGTAACGGCTACCACGGTGGTCTGCAGTTCTCCCCCAGCACGTGGTCCTCCCACGGCGGCGGCGAATACGCACCCACCGCCTACCTGGCCACCAAGGAAGAACAGATCGCCGTGGCCGAGCGCGTGCTCGCCAGCCAGGGCAAGGGCGCATGGCCCACCTGCGGGCGCGGCCTTTCCAGCGCCACCCCGCGCAACGTCGTGGCCGAGCCCGAGGCAGCCCCGCTGGATGCGCCCGAGGTGAACGGTGAACTACCGCCGCCGCCCGACGCGCCGCCCCCGGCACCCGAGGCCGCCCCGATGGACGCGCCGCTGCCGCCTGCCCCCGAAGCGTTGCCGCCGGCACCCGAGAACCTGCCGCCGGCTCCTGAAGCCTTGCCGCCGGCTCCCGAGGCTCCGGCACCCGAGGCCGCCCCGATCACCGATGCCGCACTGCAGGCGCCGGCTCCCGAGGCCCCCGCTCCGGCCCCTGAAGCGCCCGCTCCGGCCCCTGAGGCCCCGGCTCCCGAAGCGGCGCCTGCGCCCGCACAGCCGGTCAGCTACGTCGATCAGATCCAGCAGGCCATCGAGAATCAGGGCCTCGACGGCAACATCGTCATCAGCGGCTGAGTTTTAGGGCTGTTTCAGGCCTGAGTTTCAGGCCGAACCGACCCATTCGTCGGTGCCGTCGGAGAAGTACTGGTGTTTCCACACGGGTAGCCGCTCTTTGACGGTGTCGACGAGTAGGGCGCAGGTTTCGAACGCCGCCCTGCGATGGTCTGCTGCCACAGCGGCCACCAGGGCGGCGTCGCCGATCTGCAGGGTTCCGATGCGGTGACTGACCGCGATCGCCCGCACCCCCTCGGCCTGCGCGGCGACCTCCGCGGCCACCTCCTGCAGGGTCTGCAGGGCATTCGGATGCGCGGAGTAATCCAGCCGCGTGACCGAACGGCCGCCGTCGTGATCACGCACCACCCCGGAGAAACCGACCACCGCCCCGGCCGCCTCATGGGCCACCAGCGCCTCGTATTCGGTCAGCGAAATCGGTGTCTCGGTCAGCTCGACCCGCACGACTGTCGCGCTCATCTGGCATGGTCCTTCCCACCGAGCTGGTCCAACGCATGCTCCAGCACGCCGGCGAGCACGCCAAGGCCGTCCTTGACCCCACCGGCTGATCCGGGCAGGTTGACGATCAGGGTTTGTCCGGCGACACCGCAGACACCTCGGGAGAGCACCGCGGTCGGAACCTTGTGCACACCGGCGCGGCGGATGGCATCGGCCAGGCCGGGGATCTGATAGTCGAGCACCGAGACCGTCGCCTCAGGGGTGGCGTCGGTGGGTGAGATGCCGGTACCGCCCGAGGTGATGATCACGTCGACGCGTTCGGACAGCGCGGCGCGCAACGCATCACCGACGGCATGCCCGTCGGGCACCACCATCTGCTCGGTGACGTCATAGCCACGGTCGGACAGCCAACCGACGATCAGCGGTCCGGTCCGGTCGTCGTATATCCCGGCTGCGGCTCGGGTGGAGGCGATGATGACGCGGGCCGAACGCGTCACTGCTTCGTGTTTTCCTACGTTCTTTCCCACAGTCCCGTTTTACCGCCTTCTTTGCGCACCACTTTGATGTCGTCGATGCGTGCGGCGGGGTCGACTGCCTTGATCATGTCGTAGAGCGTCAGCGCCGCCACGCTCACCGCGGTCAGCGCTTCCATCTCGACGCCGGTGCGGTCAGTGCTGCGCACGGTGGCGGTGATGGCCACCGCCCCCTCGCCGGGTTCGAAATCCACGTCCACGCCGGTCAGCGCCAACTGGTGGCACAGCGGGATCAGGTCGGGAGTCCGCTTGGCGGCCAGGATCCCGGCCACGCGCGCCGTGGCCAGGGCATCACCTTTGGGCAATCCGCCCGAGGCGATGAGGGCCACCACATCCGGCCGGGTGTGCAGCGTCCCGGTAGCCACCGCGGTGCGCTTCGTGACGTCCTTGGCCGTGACGTCGACCATGTGCGCCGCGCCGGAGGAGTCGAGATGCGACAGCTCCACCGTTACCGGTTGACGACGGTTGCCGACTGGATGAAGGGCAGTTCTTCGGCCGGCAGCGGAAAGGTCACATCACCGAACGGGGACAGCGCGCCGGTGCGGTCGGTGGC
This sequence comes from Mycobacterium sp. NS-7484, assembly GCF_001953975.1. Classification (GTDB taxonomy): domain Bacteria; phylum Actinomycetota; class Actinomycetes; order Mycobacteriales; family Mycobacteriaceae; genus Mycobacterium. Next base: position 125,805 of record NZ_MBEJ01000099.1, on the reverse strand, counting down.
GAGCTCGCTGACGGCATGATCGTCACCGTCGGAGAGCACGGGCCAGCCATTGTCGACGTAATGGTTCTTCTTCTTGTCAGCCACGCCCCACATTGTGGCAGGCCGCCGATCTGGTGGCGATACCGGCGCGGTGCACCGCCCGAAGTAGCTTTACGCTGGTCAGGATATGACCGCCGCAAAGACCCCCGGAATCCCGTTGGGTGCCTGGCTGTCCGACCTCGATGATTCGGGTCTCATCCGCCTGCTGGAGCTGCGGCCCGATCTGAGCCAGCCGCCACCAGGAACGATCGCCGCCCTGGCCGCACGTGCCACCTCACGGCAATCGGTCAAGGCTGCCACCGACTCGTTGGACTTCCTGCGGCTGGCTGTCCTCGATGCGCTGCTGGTCCTGCATGCCGACGCCCACGCGGTCGCAGTGAAGCAGCTGACCGAGCTGCTGGGCGGGCGGGTCGGCGCGGACGAACTGACCGCGGCGTTGGACGATCTGCGCGAGCGGGCCCTCCTATGGGGCCAGTCCGAGGTCCGGGTGGCCGCCGAGGTGGCCTCGGGGCTGCCCTGGCATGTCGGCCAGGCCACCGTTGAGGGGTCCGAACTCAGTGCCGACGAGATCGCCGCGCGGCTCGGTGGGCTCGACGATCCGCAGAACGATCTGCTGGCCCGCCTTCTTGAGGGTTCACCCGTCGGCCGTACCCGCGACGCGGCACCGGGCACGCCGCCCGACCGGCCGGTGCCGCGGTTGGTGGAGGCCGGGCTGCTGCGCCGGATCGACGACGAGACCGTGATCCTGCCCCGGTTGGTCGGGCAGGCGATGCGCGGGGAGGCGCTCGGCCCGACGGAGTTGACCGCACCGGTGTTGCAGACGTCGACCACCCCGCCGGCCGACGTGGACGCGGTGGCCGCCGGCGCCGCCATCGACCTGCTGCGCGAGATCGAGCTGATCATCGAAACCCTGGGCAGTGCACCGGTTCCCGAGCTACGCGCCGGCGGACTGGGCGTGCGTGACGTCAAACGGCTGGCCAAGATCACCGGCATCGACGAGCCGCGGTTGGGACTGCTCCTGGAGCTCACGGCCGGTGCCGGGCTGATCGCGGCCGGGATGCCGGATCCCGACCCGGGTGACGGCGCCGGCCCCTACTGGGCGCCGACCGTGGCCGCCGATCGCTTCGTCGAAGCCACGACTGCGGCGCGCTGGCAACTGCTGGCCTCGACCTGGCTGGACCTGCCGGCCCGGCCGGCCCTGATCGGCAGCCGCGGGCCGGACAACAAACCCTTTGCCGCACTGTCGGATTCGCTGTACTCGACGGCCGCTCCCCTGGACCGCCGCCTACTGTTGAGCGTGCTGGCCGACCTGCCGCCGGGCACCGGGATCGACGCTGCCGAGGCCTCCCGCGCGATGATCTGGCGCCGCCCGCGCTGGGCGGTGCGGCTGCAGCCCGGCACGATCGGCGGGTTGCTGACCGAGGCCCACGCGCTGGGCATGGTCGGCCGCGGGGCGATCAGCACACCGGCGCGCGGCATGCTGGCCGGCGACGCCGACGAGGACGTGCTGGCCGCGATGGCCAAGGCACTGCCGAAACCGCTCGACCACTTCCTGCTTCAGGCCGATCTCACCGTGATCGTGCCCGGCCCGCTGGAACGGGATCTGGCCGAACATCTTGCCGAGGTCGCCACCGTGGAATCGGCGGGCGCGGCCATGGTCTACCGGATCAGCGAGACCTCCATCCGACGCGCGCTCGACGCCGGGCGGACGGCCGGTGAACTGCACGCGCTGTTCGACAAACATTCGAAAACCCCGGTGCCGCAAGGCTTGACCTACCTGATCGACGACGTCGCACGCCGCCACGGCCAGCTGCGCGTCGGCGTCGCCGCGTCGTTCCTGCGGTGCGAGGACCCCGCCCTGCTGGCCCAGGCCGTCGCCTCGCCGGGAGCCGACCGCCTCGAACTGCGATTGCTCGCCCCCACCGTGGCGGTGTCGCAGGCGCCGATCGCCGATGTACTCACGGTGCTGCGCGAGGCCGGTTTCGCCCCCGCGGCCGAAGACTCCACCGGCACCGTCGTCGACATCAGGGCGCGCGGGGCGCGCGTCGTCGCCCCGACCCGGCGTCGCGTCTACCGTCCGCCCACCCCGCCGACGGCCCAGACGCTCGGCGCGATCGTCGCGGTGCTGCGCAAGGTGGCCGCCGGCCCGTTCTCCAGCGTGCGACTGGACCCGGCCATGGCCATCACCCAGTTACAAGACGCCGCGATCAACCAGACCTCCGTGGTGATCGGCTACGTCGACCCGGCGGGAGTGGCCACCCAACGCGTGGTCTCCCCGATCAACGTGCGCGGTGGCCAGCTGACCGCGTTCGACCCGGCGGCCGGGCGGGTACGCGAGTTCGCGATCCACCGGGTGACCTCGGTGGTCTCCGCCGACGACTGAGGGTGCCGGACTCCGCGGCGCTTACGCTGAAGATCACGGTCACCAGGTGGCTGCGATCTTCAACCTTGTGCTCGGCGCAGCGCTGCGCACCGCTGACCCCCGGCTAGTCGCACCGATTCGGAATAATGGACGCCGATGACTTTCCTACGAGGAGCCCGGGATGACTGACGGCCCACTGATCGTGCAGTCCGACAAGACGGTGCTGCTCGAAGTCGACCACGAGCAGGCTGGTGCGGCGCGCGCGGCGATCGCGCCGTTCGCCGAGCTCGAGCGCGCGCCCGAGCATGTGCACACCTACCGCATCACGCCGCTGGCCTTGTGGAACGCCCGGGCAGCCGGCCATGACGCCGAGCAGGTGGTCGACGCGCTGGTGTCCTTCTCGCGGTATCCCGTGCCGCAACCGCTGCTCGTCGACATCGTCGACACCATGGCCCGCTACGGGCGGCTGCAGCTGATCAAGCATCCGGCACACGGATTGACGCTGGTCAGCCTGGACCGCGCGGTGCTGGAAGAGGTGCTGCGCAACAAGAAGATCGCCCCGATGCTGGGCGCGCGCATCGACGACGACACCGTGATCGTGCACAACAGCGAACGCGGCCGGGTCAAGCAGATGCTGCTCAAGATCGGCTGGCCGGCCGAGGACCTGGCGGGCTATGTCGACGGCGAGGCCCACCCCATCGAGCTGGCCCAGGACGGCTGGGCCCTGCGCGACTACCAGGAGATGGCGGCCGACTCCTTCTGGGCGGGCGGCTCCGGTGTGGTGGTGCTGCCCTGCGGTGCCGGTAAGACGCTGGTGGGCGCGGCCGCGATGGCCAAGGCGGGCGCGACGACGCTGATCCTGGTCACCAACACCGTGGCCGGCCGCCAGTGGAAACGTGAACTGGTGGCCCGCACCTCGCTGACTGAGGACGAGATCGGCGAGTACTCGGGCGAGAAGAAGGAGATCCGCCCGGTCACCATTGCGACCTACCAGGTGATCACCCGGCGCAGCAAAGGTGAGTACAAGAACCTCGAGATCTTCGACACCCGCGACTGGGGGCTGATCATCTACGACGAGGTGCACCTATTGCCCGCACCGGTGTTCCGGATGACGGCCGACCTGCAGTCGCGCCGGCGGCTGGGCCTGACCGCGACGCTGATCCGCGAGGACGGCCGCGAAGGCGACGTGTTCTCGTTGATCGGGCCGAAGCGCTACGACGCCCCGTGGAAGGACATCGAGGCCCAGGGCTGGATCGCACCGGCGGAATGCATCGAGGTGCGGGTGACGATGACCGACAACGAGCGCATGCTCTACGCCACCGCCGAACCCGAGGAGCGCTACAAGCTGTGCTCGACGGTGCACACCAAGATCGCCGTCGTGCGATCGATCCTGGAACGTCACCCCGGCGAGCCGACCCTGGTGATCGGCGCCTACCTGGATCAGCTTGAGGAACTCGGCGAGGAACTGGGCGCCCCGGTGATCCAGGGGTCGACGAAGAACGCCGAACGCGAGGCGCTGTTCGACGCGTTCCGCCGCGGGGAGATCTCCACCCTGGTGGTCTCGAAGGTGGCGAACTTCTCCATCGACCTACCGGAAGCCTCTGTGGCCGTTCAGGTTTCGGGCACCTTCGGGTCTCGGCAGGAAGAGGCACAACGCCTGGGCCGGTTGCTGCGGCCCAAGGCCAACGGTGGCGGCGCGGTGTTCTACTCAGTGGTCTCGCGGGACTCGCTGGACGCGGAGTACGCCGCCCACCGGCAACGGTTCCTGGCCGAGCAGGGCTACGGCTACATCATCAAAGACGCCGACGACCTGCTCGGCCCGGCGATCTGACCAGGGCCGGTCAACGCTGAAGATCGCGGCTAGCAGGTGACCGCAATCTTCAGCGCAAGCGCTCAGCGGACCGACTTGACCACCGTCAACAGCACCACGGAATCTTCCAGCGCCTGCAGGCTGTGCCGGGTGCGCGGGATCACGATGTGATCGCCCTTCGACCCTTCCCAGCTGGCCTCGGCATTGGCCAGCTTCACCCGGCCCTCGATCACCTGCAGGGTGGCCTCTCCGGGGCTCTCATGCTCGTCCAGCCCGGTGCCCGCGGTGAGCGCGATCAGCGTCTGACGCAGCGAGTGTTCGTGACCGCCGTAGACGGTGTGGGCACTGCGCCCGTTGCTTGCGGAGCGGGCCGTCTCCAACTGCTGGCGGGCAACTGCGGTGAGCGAGATCTTCTCCATAGTCAACGATCGTGCCATCCCTCGTCCGGCGATGGTGAGCAGTACCGGTAACGCTAGGCCGAAGCGAGTTGCGCCTTGACCCGGCGGGACAGGTCATCGGCGAGGATCTCGGCCTGACCATCGAGCAGGCCGGTGACGGCCCGGGCCGCGACCACCGCTGGGTCGGTTTTCTGGTCGTCCGGGATGTAGGAGACCATGTCGGTGTCCATATAGCCGACGTACAGGGCCGCCACGTGAATCCCGCGGGGCGCCAGTTCGGTTCGCAGGGCGTCGGTCAACGCCCACGCGATGTTGTTCGTCATGGCACTGACAACACCTGTGCCGACGGCGAACATCCCTTCCGGTGGAAGGCAATACCTCGAAGCTGCGAGGTATTCGGTCATGGCTCTTCGAACGAATTGCCCCGCACGATGAACCGATGCGCCATCATGCACACGTCGCCCGCACCGCCGCCGTGCTGGCCGCCGCCATGGGGATCGGCCGGTTCGTCTACACCCCCATCCTGCCGTTGATGACCGCGCAGGCCGGGGTGAGCGCTCACACCGCCGCCGACCTCGCCACCGCGAACTACGTCGGCTATCTGGTCGGTGCGCTGGCCGGAACGGTCTGGCCGCGCCTGGCCCGATCGATGTTCGCGTGTCGGCTGTGCCTGGTCGCGCTGATCGTCAGCCTGGTGGCAATGCCGTTGACCACCAACGCCATTGGCTGGATCACGCTGCGCACGCTGGCCGGAATCACCAGCGCGCTGGTGTTCGTCATCGCGGTCAACACCATGATGGAGCACCTGCACGCCCACCCGGCGCACCTGGCCGGGTGGGGGTTCGGCGGGGTCGGCGCGGGCATCGCGCTCTCGGCGGTGCTGGTGCTGGCCGCCGGAGATTGGCAGGTGGCCTGGTGGGCGGCCGCGGCGGTGGCCGCGGTGCTCAGCCTCGCCGCCTGGTCGATGCACCCGGCGCCGGATACCGCGACAACCGGTACCGAAGCTCGAAACCGTCCGCCGCACGGCGCCTTCGCACTGCTGCTGGTCAGCTACACCTTGGAAGGCATCGGTTACATCATCGCCGGCACCTTCCTGGTGGCCGCCGTAGCGCACGGCACGCCGAGCTGGCTGGGTGGCGGAGCCTGGCTGGTGGTGGGGTTGGCCACCGTCCCGTCCGCGGCGCTGTGGGCCGCGCTGAGCACCCGGTGGTCGCATCCGGCGCTGCTGATGGCGGCGCTCGGCGTGCAGGCCGCCGGGATCGCCGTCGCGGGACTGGCCGGCGGGGTGAGTGCGGCGCTCACCGGCGCCGTGCTGTTCGGCGGGACCTTCATCGGGGTGAGCACGCTGGCCCTGGCCGCCGGACGGCTGCTGCGCTATCCGCGGGCCGTCGCGCTGCTCACCGCCGGGTATTCGGCCGGGCAGATCCTCGGACCGATCGTGGTGACACCACTGCTGCACCACGGTTTCCGTCCGGCCCTGGTGGTGGGCGCACTGGTGGTGTCAATCGCCGCTTTGGTGGCCGGGGTGATGCGGATCATCGGGTGGCAGCCACACATCCGCGTCGTCGAGCCCGAAATCGCCGACGCCGCGGGTGAACTCGTCGACCACGGCCAGTACGGCCGGGCTGGACTCGTCCCGGCGCCACACCAGCGACCAGGTCCACAACGGTGAGGGAGCCACCACCGGGCGGCGTACCAGCCCGGTGGGCAGTGCGGTGGTCTGCCCCTTGGGATTGTTGAGCACCGGACGACGCAGCCGGCGGACGTGTTCGAAGAAGGTGGGCCCGGTGACACCGCCGTCATCGGTGCGCATCACCGGTGCGCCGACGGCGGCGGCGAACTGTTCGCCGTAGCGATTCCACGACGACCAGCTGGCCGCATCCGAATCGATGAGCACCGTGGTGTCGCCGGCGGTCACCGGTGATTCGTCGGTGCCGGGACACAACGCGTACAGCCGGTCCACCCCGATCAGCCGAGCCTGCAGCGCCAGGGCCGCCAGATCAGCGTTCTGCACCCAGCAGATGGCCAAATCCAGGCTGCCGTCGGCCACCCGGGCGGCCTGGGTGTGTGAGGGCATCACCCAGGTGTCCACCCGTAGTTGGGCCACCCCTGCGGCACGTTCGGCCCAGTCGGTCGGGCACCAGTTCACGTAGCCGATCCGCACCGGGTCCGACACCGCCAAACCGTGTGCCCGCCTGCGCAATTCGTCGGCCCGCCGGATCAGCGCACGGGCCTCGGGCAGCAGCGCACCACCGGCCTGAGTGAGCGCCACCGAACGCCGGTCCCGGTCGAACAGCGTGACCTTGAGATCACGTTCGAGGGCCTTGATCTGCTGGGACAGCGACGGCCCCGCGATCCGCAGACGCTCGGCCGCCCGGCCGAAGTTCAGTTCTTCGGCGACGGTGACGAAATAGCGCAGCTGGCGCAACTCCACCGTTGCAGCGTAATAGGCTGCGCCTCTCAGCAGGGAGCCGACAGATCCCGCCGGCCGGACATGAGCCAGCGCCTCGCCGCGTTGAGCAGTGCAACCGGGCAGACCGGACAACCGAAAGGGACTGACATGAGCACCGACACCGACAACACCGCCACCCGCGTCGCCGTCATCACCGGCGGGTCCCAGGGCATCGGCGCCGGCCTGGTGGCCGCGGCATCCGGGTGAACGCGGTGGCCTTGGGCTCGATCAACACCCCGATGCACGATCCCTCCACGCACGACTTCATGGCCGGGCTGAACCCGATGGGCCAACTCGGTGAGATCGACGACGCCGTGGATGCGGTGCTGTACCTGGAGCGTGCCGGCTTTGTCACCGGCGAGATCCTGCGGGTGGACGGTGGCCAAAGTGCCGGGCACTGACGAAGGGTGGCGCATCGCTCACTATCAGGTCAGCTCAGTGCCGGAATGACCTTCTGCTCGAACAGTTCGATTCCCGACCGGTCATAGGCGGCTTCCGGGAAGTACAGGATCGCATATTCGCAACCGAGATCACGCATCCGCTGCAGCTTCTCGACGACCTGTTCCGGTGTGCCGCTTGCGGATTCCGGCGCGGTGGCGTTGGCCAGCATTGCGTCGACCGCACCCTCACCGGCAACCGGCACCTGCCGGTCTCGCAACCGCGCGACGCGATCGGCGACGTCGGACTCCGAATCGCCGATGACGGCGTTGAAGTTCGCCGAGCGCACGATGGCGTCGTAGTCGGTGCCGACGTCTTTGCAGTGCGCGGCGAGCACCTGGGATTTGTGCGCGAAGCCCTCGGGCTCGGAGGTGAAGTTGGTGTACTGCGCGTACTTGGCCGCGATGCGCAGCGTCACCTTCTCCCCGCCGCCGGCGATCCACAACGGAATTCCGTTGTCCTGCAACGGCTTGGGCGCCACGATGGCGCCGTCCACCTGATAATGCTTTCCGTCGAAGCTGACCCGCCCGTCCCGCCAGGCGTCACGCATGATCTGCACACCCTCGTCGAGCCGGCCCAACCGCTCACCGGCCGAAGGGAAGCCGTAGCCGTAGGCACGCCATTCGTGCTCGTACCAGCCACCGCCGATACCCATCTGCACCCGGCCACCGGAGATGATGTCGGTGGTGGCGGCGACCTTGGCCAGATACACCGGATTGCGATAGCTCATCGCGGTGCACATCTGGCCCAGCTTGATCCGTGACGTCGTCGCCGCATACGCGGCCATCAGCGTCCAGGCCTCGTGGGTGGCCTCGTCGGTGGGCACCGGCACGGTGTGGAAGTGGTCGTAGACCCACAGCGAATCCCAGGCGCCGGCGTCGGCGTATGACGCCAGATCGCTCATCACCTGCCAGTGGTCTTCAGCGGGAATGTCAACGAGGTCGAGACGCCAGCCCTGCGGGATGAAGAGTCCAAAGCGCATGGATCTCGACTCTACGACGCCGATCCGTGTCGGGGAACGGGGCTAGCCTGGTTTTCATGGCCCTTTCCAAGGAAGAACGCGAACAGTTTCTGGCCGAGCCGCACATCGCCGCGTTGTCGGTGTACGCCGGCGACAAGCGCGGTCCGCTGACCGTCCCCATCTGGTACCAGTACACCCCCGGCGGTGAACCGTGGGTGCAGACGGGGTTGGGTTCCCGCAAGCACCGGTTGATCGAAGCGGCCGGGCACTTCTCGTTGATGGCCGAGCGCCTGGAGCCGTCGGTGCGGTATGTGGCCGTCGACGGTGCGGTCAGCCGGATCGAACCGTCCACCGATGAGCAGCTCGTCGAGATGGTCCGGCGGTACCTGCCGCCGGAGAAGGTGGAGCCCTACCTGGAGTTCGCCCGGCGCGAGCACGGCGAGGGCGTCACCATCTACCTCAAGCCCGAGCACTGGCTGTCCGCCGATCTGGGGTCGCTGTGAGGCCATGAGTTCGCGGCAACGCCTGTTCCGCTGGCTCTACCGGCTGGGCTTCACGCCCTGGGACGGCCATCCACTGGCGCACAGCCTGACCGGCCTGATCGAAGGTGGCTCGTTGCCCCCGAGTGCCGCGCTCGACCTGGGCTGCGGCACCGGGGACACCGCGGTGTACCTGGCCAGGAACGGCTGGCACGTCACCGGGGTGGACTATGTGGACAAGCCGCTGAAGAAGGCGCGGGACAAAGCCGGAACGCTGCCCATCAGGTTCGCGAAAGCTGATGTGACGCAATTGAGTTCATCCGGCCTCGGAGCGGGATTCGAGCTCATCATCGACAGCGGCTGCCTGCACGGCATGAGCGGCGCGGATCGTGACGCCTACGTCCGGGAGGTCAGTGCGGTGGCCGCGCCCGGCGCGCGGTTGTTGATCGTGGCCTTCATCCCCGGTACATCGACGGGTGTGCCGGGGATCGGTTTCGACGAGGTGCAGCGGCGCTTCAGCGACGGTTGGTCCCTGGTATCGAGCGGTGACGAGCCCGCGATGGACCACAACGGGAAGAATCCGGCGCGGTTTTATCTGTTCAGCCGTGACGGGTAAGAAGCGCAGTCACAACCCCAACGCAGCCATCGCGCCGTCCACGGTGGTCCTGCGCAACTGCTCATAGGGCACGTCGGGGAACTGCAGGCAGCAATCCTGTAGACCACCGAAAGCGATGACGGCGCGGGTGGACTGTTCGAGGGTGGGCCGGCGGCCGAACACCAGCACGCCGAGCCGAGCGCGCCAGGCCAGCAGTTGGTCGATCAGCCCCAGGTCGGCCAACGTGGTCAGCTCGGAGACGATCAGTACGAGGTCGGCGCGATGCCGGTAGTGAAAGTCGAAGTAGCCCTCGAGAAGCTCGCGTGCCGTGGCCCGGGCCGCGCGGCGCTTGCGCTCCTGCTCGTCGATGAAGGCCTCGCCTTCGTCGATCAGGGGTTGCACGATGTTGCGAACCAGATCCTCCCGTGACCGGAAGTGGTAGTAGAGCGCCGGTTTCGTGATGCCGAGACGATCGGCGATGTCCTGCAGGCTGGTACGCAGCACACCCTTCTCGGCAAAGAGTTCGCGCGCCACGTCCAAGATGCGTTGGCGGGTATCCACAGCGGGCTTGGCCACGTAGTCACCCTAACTTACTTAACGATCGGTAAGCTCACGACAGGATTACTTACCGACCGTTAAGTAAGGGGCATCGTGAAGGTACTCATCTCTGGCGCCAGCATCTCCGGGCCGGTACTCGCGTACTGGCTGTCGCGACACGGTTTCGACGTCACCGTGGTCGAACGCTCACCCGCACTGCGTAAGACCGGCGGGCACGCCGTCGACCTGTTCCGCCCCGCCATGGAGATCTCCGAGCGCATGGGCGTACTGCCCGAGATCATGTCGCACGCCACCGGCACCACCCGACTCGTCGTCCACCGGCCGGGTGCCTCACGACCGGCCGAACTCGATTACCTCAAGCTCATCGGCGCCATGTCCGACCGGCACGTCGAGATCATGCGCGACGACCTCAGCGAGATCTACTACCGAGCCGGCCGCGACGATGTCGAATATCTCTTCGGCGACACGATCACCACCATCTCCCCCGACGGTGATGTCACCTTCGAGCACAACGGGTCCCGACGCTTCGACGTCGTGGTCGGGGCCGACGGCCTGCACTCGGGCGTGCGGAGACTGACGTTCGGCGACAACATCTCCGAGAACTTCCTCGGCGGATACCTGTCGGTGGTGTCCGTGCCGAAGAACATGGCTCGCGACGGCGAGATGAGCGGCTACTTCAAACCCGGTCACATGGCCGGGATCTACACCGCCGACCACCTCGACGACGCCCGCGCGGTGTTCATCTTCCGCCCGGATCGACCGTTGGACTTTGACTACCGCGACGTCGAACGCCACAAGGCGGCCCTCCGTGCGGCTTTCGCGGGGACGAGCACGGAAGTGGATCGCTGGCTCGACGAGGTGCCACGGACACCGACGTTCTACTTCGATGCGATCACCCAATTGGAGATGACGTCGTGGTCCCGTGGTCGAGTCACCCTCGTCGGAGATGCGGGCTACTGCCCCGGTCCCGCGGTCGGCGGAAGCACCAGCCTCGCGGTGTACGGCGCATACGTGTTGGCCGCCGAAATGGTGCGTGCCGGTGACGATCACGCCGCGGCGTTCGCCGCGTACGAACGCACCATGCGCGGACCGGTCGAAGGCAGCCGAAAGCTGGCCCGCGTGAACGCGAAAGCCATTGTGCCCACGAGTGGTTGGGGCATCCGCGCACTCGTCGGCGCGGGCCAGGTGATCTCGTTGCTGCCGCTGGGCGTCACCCAAGCGTTGGCCCGGCTCAACAGCAGAGGGGTACGGCTCTACGACACCATGCCCCTGCCGAACTGGCCTGCCGGCTGAGGACAGGCCCAGAAGGGTCGCGCTAATCGTCGATGAAAGTGACTGTCTCGTCGAGAGGGGCTCGGCCGGTACGGATGTAGTTGACCGAGGTGTCCTCGTAGCCGATCGACATACCGCAGAACAGCATGAGTTCCTCCGGGGGCGACACGAACGCCGCGACGGTCTTGTAGACCTTCGCCCACGACATCTGCGGGCAACTGTGCAGGCCCTCAGCGCGCAACAGCAGCATGACGGTCTGGAGATACATTCCTAGGTCCGACCACTGGGGACGGCCGAGGTCGCGGTCGACGTAGCAGAACAACGCGGCGGGCGCTCCGAAGGCGTCCCAGTTTGCGATGGCGGCCCGCTGCCGGGCCTCCCAATCCGCACGTTCGATACCGAGCGCGCTGTAACGCTCCTTGCCGAACCGGGATCGGCGCTCACCGTAGGGCGATTTGAGTTCAGCGGGATACATCACGTACTGCGGCTCGTCCCACGAGTCACCGGCGGCAACGCGCTCGACGGCAAGCTTTTTGAGCCGCGCAAGTGGTTCGCCGGTCACCACGAATATGCGCCAGGGCTGGATGTTCGATGCCGACGGAGCCCAGGCTGCTGCCGACAGCACGCGCTGCAACACCTCCCTCGAAACGGGCTCGTCGGTGAACCCACGCACCGCACGCCGGGTCGTCACCGCCTCATAAACGTCCACAATCACCCACCTTTCTGAGTGGACCCGATACGACCTGTCGTATCCAGCCTGATGGCTGCCGGACGCGTCCGCGCCCTTGGAAATCCGTAGTCGTGGGCGCACGCAAAAGCCCCCGACTCGCGTCGGGGGCTTTTGACGTACTGCGGCTTAGCTCTCCAGCGAAGCCGGCGGCAGGAAGCGGTCGCCGTAGCGGGCGGCCAGTTCCTTGGCCCGGGCCACGAAGGCCTCCTTGCCGACACCGAGCTCACCCTGGTAGCCAACGATGAACTGGGCCGAGCCACCGGTGTACGGCGGGAAGCCGATACCCATGATCGAGCCGATGTTCGCGTCAGCGGTCGAGGTGAGCACGCCCTCGTCGATGCACTTCTGGGTCTCCAGCGCCTCGGCGAACAGCATGCGGTCGATCATGTCCTGCAGCGGGATCTGCGAGGTACCCGAGTTGAAGGTCTCCCGCAGGCCGGGCCACAGCTGGGTCCGCTTGCCGTCGACGTACTCGTAGAACCCGGCGCCCTTCAGGCGCGACGGGCGACCGATCTCGATCATCTTCTCCACGACGGCCTCGGCCGGGTGCGGCACGTGCGTGCCACCCGCGGCCTCGATGCCTTCCTTGGTGGCGACGGCGATCTTGTGCATCAGCTCCAGGTTGAGCTCGTCGCTCAGCTGCAGCGGCGCCGCCGGGTAACCGGCCTGCGAACCGGCCTGCTCGATCGACGCGGGCTCCACGCCCTCGCCCAGCATGGCCAGCGCCTCGTTGACGAAGGTGCCGATCACGCGGCTGGTGAAGAAGCCGCGGCTGTCGTTGACCACGATCGGGGTCTTCTTGATGGCCAGCGTGTAGTCGAACACCCGGGCCAGCGCCTCGTCAGAGGTCTTCTCGCCCTTGATGATCTCCACCAGCGGCATCTTGTCGACCGGCGAGAAGAAGTGGATGCCGATGAAGTCCTCCTGGCGCTTGACGCCGGTCGCCAGACCGGTGATCGGCAGCGTGGAGGTGTTCGAGCCGAGCAGCGCGTTGGGCTCGACGATGTCCTCGATCTCCTGGAACACCTTGTGCTTGAGTTCCTGGTTCTCGAACACGGCCTCGATAACGAAGTCGACGCCCTTGAGATCCTGCGGATCGGCCGTCGGGGTGATCCGGGCCAGCAGCGCCGCGCTCTTCTCCTCGGTGGTCTTGCCACGCTTGAGCGCCTTGGCCTCCAGACCCTCCGAGTACGCCTTGCCCTTCTGGGCGGCTTCGATGCTGACGTCCTTGAGGACGACGTCGTAGCCGGCCTTGGCCGACACGTAGGCGATACCGGCGCCCATCATGCCCGCGCCCAGCACACCGATCTTCTTGATCTCCTGCTTGGCGATGCCCTCCGGACGCGAGGCGCCACCGTTGATGGCCTGCAGGTCCAGGAAGAACGCCTGAATCATGTTCTTGGCGGTCTGGCCGGTTACCAGCGAGACGAAGTAACGGCTCTCGATGCGGCTGGCGGTGTCGAAGTCGACCTGCGCACCCTCGACAGCGGCGTCCAGGATGGCCCGCGGTGCCGGCATCGGGGCGCCCTTGAGCTGCTTCTTGAGCAGTGCCGGGAAGGACGGCAGGATCGCGGCCAGGGCCGGGGTGGACGGGGTGCCGCCGGGGATCTTGTAGCCCTTGACGTCCCACGGCTGGGTGTGCGCCTCGGGGTTGGCCTTGATCCACGCCTTGGCCGCGGGGACCAATTCCTCCACGCTGCTTACCAATTCGTCAACCAGGCCCGTCTCCTTGGCCTTGGCCGGGTTGAACCGGGTGCCCTGGCTCAGGACCTCCATGAAGGCCTTCTGGATGCCGAACATGCGCACGGTGCGGGCCACGCCGCCACCACCGGGCAGCAGGCCCAGGGTGACCTCGGGCAGGCCGATCTGGCTGCCCTTGACGTCGGCGGCGATGCGGTGGTTGGTGGCCAGCGCGATCTCCAGGCCGCCACCGAGCGCGGCGCCGTTGATGGCGGCCACGACGGGCTTGGGCAGGGTCTCCAGCTTGCGCAGGTCAGCCTTGATGGTCTCGACCATCTCGAACGCCTCGGCGGCGTCATCCGGGCCGATATTCATCATGCCCTTGAGGTCGCCACCGGCGAAGAAGGTCTTCTTCGCGCTGGTGATGACCACACCGGTGATCGAATCCTGCTCGGCCACAAGTCTTTCCACGGCGTTGTGCATGGATTCCTTGTAGTGCTCGTTCATCACGTTGGCCGAACCGGTCGGGTCGTCCAGCGTCAGGGTGACGATGCCGTCGGCATCCTTGTCCCACTGAATGGTGTTCTCAGCCATTGTTTTTCGTCTCCCTACACGCGCTCGATGATGGTGGCCACACCCATGCCGCCGCCGATACACAGCGTGACCAGGGCACGCTTGGCGCCGCGACGCTCGAGCTCGTCGACCATGGTTCCGGTGATCATGGCGCCGGTGGCGCCCAGCGGGTGGCCCATCGCGATGGCGCCACCGTTGACGTTGAGCTTCTCGTCGGGGATGTTGAGGTCCTTCTGGAACTTCAGCACCACGGAGGCAAAGGCCTCATTGAGCTCGAACAGGTCGATGTCATCGACGGTCAGGCCGGCCCGATCCAACACCTTCTTGGTGGCCGGGGTGGGGCCGGTGAGCATGATGACCGGGTCGGCACCACTGGTGGCGGTGGCCACGACGCGGGCGCGCGGGGTCAGGCCCTGGCTCTGGCCGGCTTTCTCGCTACCGATCAGCAGCAGGCCGGCGCCGTCGACGATGCCGGAGCTGTTGCCGCCGGTGTGGACGTGGTTGATCTTCTCGACGTAGTGGTACTTCTGCAGCGCCACGTCGTCGAAGCCGCCCATCGCGCCGATGCCGTCGAACGCGGTCTTCAGCTTGCCCAGGCTCTCCACGGTCGTGCCGGGTCGCATGTGCTCGTCGTGGTCGAGGACGACGAGGCCGTTCTGGTCCTTGACCGGGACGACGGACTTGGCGAAGTAGCCGCCGGACCAGGCCGCTGCGGCTTTCTCCTGCGAGCGGGCGGCGTAGGCGTCGACGTCGTCGCGGGAAAAGCCCTCGATGGTGGCGATCAGGTCGGCGCCGATGCCCTGCGGGACGAAGCCGATGCGGTAGTTGGTCTCCGGGTCAGAGGCCCAGGCGCCGCCGTCGGAGCCCATGGGGACGCGGCTCATGGACTCCACGCCACCGGCGAGGACCAGGTCGTCCCAGCCCGAGCGCACCTTCTGGGCGGCCAGGTTGACCGCTTCGAGGCCGGACGCGCAGAAGCGGTTGAGCTGGAAGCCGCCCGTGGTCTCGGGGAGCTTGGCCACCAGGCCGGCGGTGCGGGCGATGTCGCCGCCCTGGTCGCCGACCGGGGAGACGACGCCCAGGATGAGGTCGCTGATCAGCGTCTCGTCCAGGTCGGGGTAGCGGCTGCGGATCTCTTCGATCAGGCCGACCACCAGGTTGACGGGCTTGACCTCGTTGAGCGAGCCGTTGCGTTGCTTGCCGCGCGGTGTGCGGATCGCCTCGTAGATGAAGGCTTCTTCGGACATGTCTGCTCCCCTGCCGTGTCGGCGTTCAGGTTCAGGTTGGGTTGTGGAACCGCCCCGTCACGAGTGCGGTCCTCTGAACGGCAGCGTAGCAGCCTCGCCCAACCCGTTGGTTGGGCCTGTGCTCAGCATCTCCTGGAACCGGCGGTCGACCGACTCGTCGCGGATTTCGACATGGGAGTTGTTCACCACGCGGCGCAACGACCCTCACGTGGAAAACGGCGCGACAGCAGGCATACGCCACGCAGCCCGGCGCACCGTTTTCGACCCCAGGGCTGCCGATCGCCCGCTGCAACGACCCTCACGTAGGAAACGGCGCGATAGCAGGGGTACGCTGCCGCCGCCACGCAGCCCGGCGCACCGATTTCCACACCAGGGCTGCCGATCGCCCGCTGCAACGACCCTCACGTGGAAAACGGCGCGGAACCAAACCACCCCGCCGCAGATCAGGCCGAGCGGGGCTCCTCGACCTCGGCCAGTGTCGGGTAGTCGGTGTAGCCGATCGGCCCCGGCGCATAGAAGGTCGACACATCGGGTTCGTTGAGGTCGGCACCCAGAATCAGCCGGTCGATCAGGTCCGGGTTCGCCAAGAACGCTCGCCCCACCGCGGCCGCGCTGATCGCGCCCCATTCGGCGTAGCTCTCCAGCTGGCAGAAGTCCGTCCCGGTGGCGCGCCCGGTGTTGAGCACGAACGTGCCTGGCCACAGCGCGCGCAGCACACCGAAATCGTGCGCCGCCGGGTCGATGACCACGTGCAGATAGGCCAAACCCAGCGGTTCGATGCGCTCCAGCAGGGCCTCGTAGGTGCCGATCGTGTCGGTCTCGCGCATGCCGCCCGCGGTGTTCCCAGGTGAGATCCGTAAGCCGACCCGGCCCGCGCCGATCTCGTCGACGACGGCCTCGACCACCTCGGCGGTCAGCCGGGCCCGGTTCTGCGGCGACCCACCGTAGGCGTCGGTGCGCTGGTTGACCACATCGGAGGCGAACTGGTGCAGCAGATAGCCGTTGGCACCGTGAATTTCCACGCCGTCCATGCCCGCATCGATCGCGCGGCGGGCGGCGGCACGGAACTGCTCGACGATGGCCGGGATCTCGTCGATGTCGAGGGCCCGCGGCGTCGGCAACGGCTTCTTGCCGGTGGGCGTGTGGGTGATGACGTCCGCGGCGATCGCCGATGGCGCGACGGGTTCGAACCCGCTGATCTCGGGGTGCGCCAAGCGGCCGACGTGCCAGAGCTGGACGAACATCTTGCCGCCCGCGGCATGCACCGCGTCCGCGATCTCCGCCCAACCGTGCTGATGGCGATCGGTGTAGATGCCCGGGGTGTTCATGTAGGCGCCGTTGGCGGTCTCGGCCACGGCGGTGGCCTCACTGATGATCAGGCCCGCGCCGGCGCGCTGCGAGTAGTACTGCGCGGCCAGCGGTGAGGGGGTGCCGTCGGCGTCGGCGCGCGAACGCGTCAGCGGTGCCATGAACAGACGGTTGGTGGCGGCGGTGTCGCCCACCTGGATCGGCTGCAGCAATGCCGCGTCGGCGTTCAGTGTGTAGGTCACGCCGCATAAGAGCGTCGGCGGCGCGGCAATCATTCCCGCATTAGCCTCATGCAACATGACTGTCACACGGCTGCAGCCGTTCGCCGTCACAGTGTTCGCCGAGATGTCCGCCCTGGCGGCGAAGCTCGGTGCGGTGAATCTGGGTCAGGGGTTTCCCGACGAGGACGGCCCGGCCGAGATGCTCAAAATCGCGATCGACTCGATCTCCAGCGGCCACAACCAGTACCCGCCCGGGCTCGGCATTCCCGAGCTGCGGGCCGCGATCGCCGCCCAGCGCAAACGCCACTTCGGCATCGACTATGACGCCGACACCGAGGTGCTGGTGACCGTCGGCGCCACTGAGGCCATCGCCGCTTCGGTGCTGGGCCTGGTCGAGCCGGGCTCGGAGGTGCTGGTGATCGAGCCCTTCTACGACTCCTACTCGCCGGTGATCGCGATGGCCGGGTGCATCCGCCGGACCGTTCCCATGGTCGCCGAGGGTGCCGGCTTTGCGATCGACACCGAAGGTCTGCACCGGGCGGTGACCCCGCAGACCAAGGCCCTGATCCTCAACTCACCGCACAACCCGACCGGTGCGGTCGCCTCCGACGCCGAGTTGCGAGCCATCGCGGCGCTGGCGATCGAGCACGATCTGCTGGTGATCACCGACGAGGTGTACGAGCAGCTGGTCTTCGGGGTCGAGCATCG
Organism: Mycobacterium sp. NS-7484; assembly: GCF_001953975.1. Lineage (GTDB taxonomy): Bacteria > Actinomycetota > Actinomycetes > Mycobacteriales > Mycobacteriaceae > Mycobacterium. The sequence continues at coordinate 107,974 of NZ_MBEJ01000099.1, read as the reverse complement.
CCCACTGGCCGGCTATCCGGGCATGGCGGGCCGGACCGTCACCATTTCCAGTGCGGCCAAGATGTTCAACGTCACGGGCTGGAAGATCGGCTGGGCCTGTGGACCTGCCGACCTCATCGCCGGTGTACGGGCCGCCAAGCAGTACCTGAGCTATGTGGGTGGCGGGCCGTTCCAGCCCGCGGTGGCCCACGCACTCAATCACGAGGACGGCTGGGTGGCCGATTTGCGCGAATCGTTCCGGGCCAAGCGGGACCGGCTGGGCAACGCGCTGGCCGACATCGGGTTCGAGGTACACGACAGCCGCGGCACCTACTTCCTGTGCGCCGACCCGCGACCGTTGGGTTACTCCGACAGCACACAGTTCTGCGCCGAACTTCCGCACAAGGCCGGGGTGGCGGCGATACCGATGTCAGCTTTCTGCGGACGGGAGGAGCATGCCGACAGCTGGAATCACTTGGTGCGCTTCGCATTCTGCAAACGCGACGACACGTTGGAAGAAGCGATCCGGCGACTCGGGGTGCTACGACCCCGCCGGTGATCCGGCTCGACCCGTCAGGAACCGAACCTGCTGCACAGCTTGACGGCACGCTCCCTGGCCGTCATCGCCCCCCAGATGCCGTAGGGTTCCGGGGCCGACAGTGCATGCTCCCGGCAGCGTTTCAGCACGGGACATTGCAGGCAGATCGCCTTGGCCGCTTCCTCCTGCCGGCGGAGCTTTCGGCCGCGAACCTCATCCGGGAAGAACACCTCGGCCGGATGGTCCCGGCAGCTGCCGTCGAGCTGCCAGCTCCACTCGTCGAGAGCCGGTGGCGGCAGGTTACGCGGGGACCGGTACACCGGGATCGCCGGACGTCCGGGCAGCTCCTGTGGCACAACAGGTTCCGGCGGCAGGCGGTCGAAAAGCGTGCGAGACAACGGCGATCACCCTTTGGACGGTATTGACGTGTGGCCTGTCATGCTGCCAGTCGCCTCGACAGCCCCGCGCTGTCATCATGTAAGGAATCCACCACAGATAGCGACACATTGTCGCTTGATTCCGCCCCGTAGCCGGAGCGCATGTGGTAGTGGGCAGGCCTATCCCAGCGAGGCAGCCACCTCCCACAGCGCGGCCAGATCCCGCGCCTCGGTCCGGATCGGGCTGAGCGCCACCTCGGTCGCGCCGGCGTCGAGGTAGCGCTGCAACTGCGCGTGGACATGCTTCGCGGATCCGATTGCCGCCAGCTCGACGATGCTGGAAACCTGTTCGCGGGCAATCACTTTCCGATACGACGGGATGGTCTCGTAGAACGCCAGCCGCGCTGCGGCAGCGTCGCGGGCCGCGTCGGCGTCGTCGTCGATCAGGGCGGGCACCATGGCCACCACCCGCGGTTGCGGCCGCCCTGCCGCGGTGGCCGCGGCGGTGATCGTCGGCACGATGAACTCTCCGACCGTGCGCGGCCCGGCGAGATACGGCAGCGTCCCGTCGGCCAGTTCTCCGGTCACCGCGAGCGCTTTGGGACCCATCGCGGCGACGTAGACGGGCACCGGCGCACCGCCGGGCACATGCACGGGCCACTCCGGGTCCGCGGTGAACTCGTTGCCGTGGAAGCTGACTGCGCGATCGTGGAAGACCGAGCGCAGGACCTGCAGGTGCTCACGCAACCGGCCCACCGGATCGGCCCACACCGTGCCGAAGGCGCGGTGCTCGGGGGCATGGGATCCCAGGCCGATACCCAACGTGAAGTTCCCGTGGACGGCGGCCTGGGCCGTCTGCGCCGCCGACGCCACCACCAGCGGGTGACGCGGGTTGAGCGGCACCACCGAGGTGCCGACGGCCAGGCCGGGCACCGCGGCCCCGATCAACGCGGCCAGGGTGATGGCGTCGACGTCGAACTGCTGGGCCAGCCAGAGCCGGCGGACCCCGGCCGCATACGCGGCGCGGGCCTGTGCGATCGCAGCGTCGACGACGTTCGAGGCGGACGGGTTCAGGGCAAGGACGACTCCGGTCGGCATAACGGCATCAACAGCCCCCGGGCGCACCACAATTCCGTTTCACGCATGGTGAGCATTACTCATGACCTCCCGCCGGAGCCGCTCGATGGCCACGTCGAGCACCAGCTTCTTACCCCGCCGGATCAGGAAGTCCGGGATGGGCATCGCCAGGTCGACGATGATGTCGAACCGCACCCGGGTCCGGTCCATCTCGGGAGTGAGGTTGTATTCGACGTGTTGGCCGCGTTGCTGGAGATTCGCTTCGGCATCCCAAACCATCCAGTTCTCACCCCAGTGGTATTCGAGAATCTCCTTGTCGGTAACCCCGAGAAGCCGCACCGTGGTCTTGACGTGATGGGGACGACCGTGCGGGTACCGGTCGAGCACATCGACCCGTCGATGCACCGGCGACCAGGCCGGCAATGCCTCAACGTCGGCGAGCACAGCCATGATCGCCTCGGGTGAGGCATCGAACACGGCCTCCCGCGAGGCCCGCACCGCCATAGGACCGAATGTAGTGGCCAGGCCGGGAACCGGACGGGATTTCAGCTACGCGCGACGATCACCGGTGCGGTGGAGGAATGGACGACGGCCGAGCTGACCGAGCCCAGCAGCATCCCGGTGAATCCGCCTCGGCCCCGGCTGCCGACCACCACCAGTTGCGCGGTCTCGGCCTGCGCCAGCAGTTGGCGGGCGGGCCGGTCGGGCATGACCACCCGGCGCACCGCGACGTCGGGATACCGCTCGCCCCACCCGGCAAGCTGTTCGGCCAGCGCCCGTTCGGCGCGCGGCGTCAGATCGTCCCACTTGATGTCGGGGAACTCGAAATTCACATCGGTCCAGGTGTGCACCACGACGAGCTCCACCCTGCGTCGCGACGCTTCGTCGAATGCGATTTCGGTGGCCAGCTCGGAAGCCGGTGAACCGTCGACCCCGACGACCACCGGCGCCGTCGACGGCGGCTCGTTCTCCGGGATCACCGCAACCGGCCCATGGGCGTGCTGGGCCAGGCTTGAGCTCACCGATCCGAGAAGCCGACGTCCCCACTTGCCCAACCCGCGGGAACCGACGACCACGAGGTCAGCGCGTCGGGAATATTCGATCAAGGTGGCGACCGCGTGTCCGGGCACGGCCTTCTCGACGATGCGGAGGGGGTGCGCGCCGGGCTTGGTCGTGGCGTCGACGGCGACCCGGCGTGCGGCGTCGAGAACGTTCTGCGCCTGATCATCCTGGGCCTGCAGATACTCCTCGGGCAGCGCGACGTCCAGCCAGACCGGCGACATCGCCCCGGGCAGTGCGTACACCAACGTGAGCTCGACGCCGCGAAGCTGGGCATCGCGTGCGGCCCAGGCCACCGCCGTATCCGATGCCGACGACCCGTCGACACCGACGACGATTCCGTGCCGGACGTCATGGTCACTCATGCGAATCTCCTTCTGCCACCGCGCGGCAGATCATCACCGGAACGAGGCTGTGGTGCAACAGATTCAGGCTCGTCGACCCGAGCAGGACACCGGCCAGCGCGTTGCGGCCACGAGAGCCGACGACCACCAGCCCGGAATCCGTGACGTGCTTGAGCAGTGCCTTGCCGGGCGAATCGGGCTCGACGAAGCATTTGGCCGCAACCCCGGGGTGGCGTTTGTTGTGAACGTCGACAGCGTCGGTCAGCGCGGCGAGTTCGGCGGATTCCACACCGTCCCAATCGATTAGCAGCGGGATGCTGACTCCGGTCTCGGCCGGAGCGGCCAACGACAGCGACCGCACCGCATTCAGCGTCAGGCCGAACCGGTCGGCGAATTCGAACGCCATCGCCAACGCGGCCTGCGCGGCGGGGCTGTCGTCGGCCCCGACGACGACGGGCCCCTCCCCCGGTGAGACCTGATCCCCGCGGAAGGCCACCACCGGGCACGCGGCCCGGGTCGCCACCGACAGCGCTGTCGAACCGAGCAGCAGCGCCGCGGCCGGGGTGACGGTCTTGCCGCCGAGGACGACCAGCCGCGCCTGCCGGCTGGCCTCGATCAACACCTGATCGGCCGGCTCGTCGAAGGAGACCGTGGACACCGTCAACGCGGGGTGTTCGTCGCGGACGGCCCGTTCGGCGGCCTTGAGGAACGTCTGCGCCATGTCCTGCTGATAGGACATCATCGCGGCGGTCAACGCGGCTGCGGTCTGAGTCAGGTTGCGGCCCAGCGATGGCAGCGCGTGCACGATGCGCAGCGGTGCGCCGAACCGTTCGGCGAGCGCGCCGGCCCACCGGGCCGCGGCGAGCGCGCCGTCACTGCCGTCGATTCCAACCACAACCGGGGCGTCTGAGGAAGTCACTCCTTCATCGTGGCGGCTGAGCGGCGCGATGGCCAGGGACCAAAGACTCTTGGTGCCGATCAGGTCCAGCCGATGTCGTCGAGGCTCGTGCTGGCCTGCGGCGGCTGACCGGGCGTGCCCGCCGCAGTCCGGGAGAACCGCGGGGCCGGTGCAGCCTGGGCCACGCCATCGACCGACACGAGCGTCGACCGGGCCCGCAGGTGCTCGCTCTCGGCGGCCTCACCCCAGGTGAGCACCGGTGTCACGCAGGCATCGGTGCCGGCGAAGATCTCCGTCCACTCGTCGCGGGTCTTGGTGGCGAAGCGCTCGGTGAAGATGTCGCGCAACTCGTCATAGCGGGCCAACTCGAACTGCCCGGGGATGGCGGCGGCGTCCAGCCCGAGTCCGGCCACCAACTGTGCGAAGAACTGCGGTTCGATCGCGCCGACGGCCATGTAGCCGCCGTCGGAGGTCTCATAGGTGCGGTAATACGGGGCACCGCCGTCGAGCAGGAACGACTCACGCTCGTCGCGCAACGATCCGGTGGCCCGCATGGTCCACATCATCTGCGACAGCATGCTGACGCCGTCGACCATGGCCGCGTCGATCACCTGCCCCTTGCCGGATTTCTCCCGCTCGTACAGCGCGGTGGCGATGCCGATGACGACGAGCATCGAGCCGCCGCCGAAATCGGCGACGAGGTTGAGCGGGGCGACCGGCGGCCGGTCTCGATAACCGATCGCCGACAGCGCCCCGGTCTGCGACAGGTAGTTGATGTCGTGGCCCGCCGTGGTGGCCAACGGACCGTCCTGCCCCCAACCGGTGATGCGGGCGAAGATCAACCGCGGGTTGGCGGCCTCACACTCGGCCGGTCCGATGCCCAGGCGTTCGCAGGTGCCGGGCCGGAAACAGTCAAGCAGCACATCGGCTTTGGCGACCAGCTCCAGTAACTTGCCCGGCTCGGCCTTGACGTCCAGGTCGACGATGCGCTTGCCCCGGTGCAGTAGGTCGACGTTCTCGGCCGGCATGGTCAGGCCGCCCGGGCGACGCACCCGTACCACGTCGGCACCCAGATCCGAGAGCATCATCGCGGCGTGCGGCCCCGGTCCGATGCCCCCGAGTTCGATCACGCGCACGCCGGCCAGGGGTCCCGTCTTCGTCATGGGAGGCACCCTAACCGGCGGACTATCCCTTCTTGACCTTGAGCACCTGCTTGCGCAGGCCCTCGGTGGCGGTCTCCACCCCACCCTTCATGGTCCGTTTCAGGATGAAGCCGGGCAGCGGCACCGACAGGTCGATCGAGATGTCGAACCGGACCTTGGTCTTGGCGCCGTCGGGGGTCAACGTGTAGCTGGCGTCCTGGGCCTTGAGTTGGCCGGCACTCACCAGCGTCCAGCTGACCTTGTTCTCACTCCAGGTGTATTCGATCACCTGCTCGTCGGTCAGCCCGGCGGCCTTGACCGTCATCTTCACGCGCTTGGGCCGGCCGTCGTCGTAGGTCTCGAGGATCTCGGCGCGCTGGTACTGCGGCGACCAGCTGGGCGTCGCCTCGACGTCGGCGACGACGTCGAGGATCTCCTGTGGGGTCGCCTCGATCACTACTTCGCGGGAATCACTGGTTGCCATGCGGCGAGATTACCCGTCCAGCACCGCCTTGGCGGCGTTGTAGCCGGGAATGAAGGTGATTCCCGGCCCACCGTGGCACCCGGCGCTGGCCAGGTACAGCCCGTCGATGGGAATCGGTTGGCCAACATAGCCTTTGGGGCCAGGACGATTGGGACCCATCTGCTCGGGATGGACCAGGCCGTGGCAGTAGTCGCCGCCGGGCGCGCCGAACATGGTGCCCATATGGCGCGGGGTGAAGGTGGTGTGCCGAATGATGCGGCGTTCGAAATCGGGTGCCAGCCGGGTGATCTTCTCGATCACCCGGCGACCCATCTCGGCTTTCAGTTTGCCGTATCCGGAGGCGGACTCCTCGACCGGGAACCACAGCGCGAAGGCTGATGCGGCGTGCTTACCCGGGGGCGCCAGCGTCGGGTCGTGGGCCGACGGAATCTGAAACGCGATGGCCGGATCGGCCGGCACGATCCCGTGGCGCGCATCCTGCCACTGCTGCTGCAATTCCTCCGGGGTGCTGAAAAGCCCGATGGCGGCTTGCATTTCGGGATCGTTGAGCAGTTCGTAGGGGGCCTCGAAGGTCGGCGCACCGTCGAGGGCGAAATGCATCTGGAGGTAGCTGCCGCGGTGGTCGATGTGGGTGTAGCGGTCCCGCACCTCGGCCGGTAGGGCATCCGGTTCGAGCAGGCCGGAGACGGTGACGTCGGGGGCGATCGCCGACACCACCGTGGGCGCGGTGACGACACTGCCGTCGCCCAATCCCACCCCGGTGACGCGTCCGTCCTCGACCAGGATCCGCGTCACGCCGCTGCGTAGCCGCAGTTCACCCCCTGCGGTGGTGAGCCTGGCCGAAAGGTGTTCGGTGAGCGCGCCGATGCCGCCTGCCAGCTTCTTCATCAACACGGCGTTCTCGTCGGGGACCGCCAATCCGTAAGCCAACGCGGCCGCACTGCCTGGCGTCTCGGGTCCGCGGTAGGTGGTGTTGACCGCCAGGAAGGCCAACATGCCACGCAGTGCACCGTGTTTGTCCCGATCCGGAAGGTAGCGGTCCAGCACCTCGCTGACCGAACCGAACAGCAGGTCGTCGACGGCAGCCCGTTCGGATTCCGTTGCCGCACAGGCGTACATCTCGTCGAACGAGCGCGGTGGGCGTCCGGCGTCGAACCGGCCCAGTGCCCGGGTCGGGGCCTGGCTCCAGGCCATCAGGCCGGCCATCCCGGTCACCGCGTCGGCGCCGTGCACCTCACCGAGGTGGGTGAGCATCTTCATCGGGTCGGAGTAGTAGACAACCGGCGGATCACCGATACCGCGCAGCGATACCGACATGACCTTCAGGTCCACCGTCGGCAACGCGTCCAGTCCGAGTTCGGCGCTGACCACCGCCGAGGTGGGGAACTGTAGTGACCCGGCAATCTCGAACCGGTAGCCGTCGAACAACTCCACCGTGGCGGCCATGCCGCCGGCGTAACGCTTGGCCTCCAAGCACAGGGTCCGGCGGCCGGCCCGTGCCAGCATCGCCGCGGCGGCCAGGCCGTTGTGCCCCGCACCGATCACGATCGCGTCGTAGTCCGCCATCGACTGAGGCTGACACCGTGGCCGAGGTTTTGTCAATAATGACAAAACCTCGGGGGTCAGAACAGGCCTGAGCGCAGTGACTCCAGCGCGGTCCGGCACATCCGGGCCAACTCGGGCAGCGACCGTTCCCCGGCCTCGTCGCCGATCATCCACAGCTCCATCGCGCCGAAGACGGCGGCCGCCACGCAGCGGGCCGTGACGACGATGCGCAGACGGTCGTCACCTTGCGACCCCGGGACCCGCCGCGCGGCAAGGAGTTCGGCGATGGCGTCGGCGAAGTCGGATTCCACCTGACGGATGTGGCGGACGATGCGGTCCGGATCCAGTTCAGCTGCGCGCATGCCGGCGATCTTGGTGACCGCGTCGACGTCGTAGGGAAACGCCAGGATTGCCGACTGCACCGAGTCGAGAATCGATTCGGTCGCGGGCCGCTCGGCCAGCGCGGCGCGGAACCAGTGCAGGCCCGCGTCGTAATCGGCGAACAGCAGATCATGTTTCGAGGCGAAATGCCGGTAGAAGGTGCGCAGTGAGACCCCGGCGTCGGCGGCGATCTGTTCGGCCGACGTGTCCTCGACACCCTGGGCCAGAAAGCGCACCAACGCTGCCTGGCGCAGCGCCTCGCGCGTGCGCTCACTGCGTGCGGTCTGCGCAGGCCTGGCCATGGGGTGCAAGTTACCGCATGGCGACGCGATCACCGCGTGGTGCTAAATGTCAATATTGACAAAACTTGGTTCAGCGAGTGTGCTCACGCCATGGTGTCGCTTATCGTTCACGCGGTGCTGGGCGTGGCCGTCGTCGCGCTCGTGATCCGCCTCAATCCCCGCATCTTCTCGCGCCCACCCGGCCCGGCGCTCTCACGCGTCGAGCTGGCGTTCTACGCCGTCGGCCTCGCATCGATCCCGATCTGCTGGTACTTCAACTCGCAGTTCGTCGCCGAATACGCCCCACCCGGCGGCAACCCGATCTGGGGACCGGGCAGCTGGACCGAATTCATCGCACTGGGATACACCAACCCGGCGGCCAGCTCCGCCAGCGCCGACTACACGATCGCCAATGTCATTCTGCTGCCGCTGTTTACGATCATCGACGGGATGCGGCGCGGTATCCGGCACCCGTGGCTGTTCTTCGTCTCGAGCCTGTTCACCAGCTTCGCGTTTGCCTTCGCGTTCTACTTCGCCACCATGGAACGGCAGCGTCGCCACCAGCAGGCCGCGGTCGCGGTCAGGTGAGCGGTGTGAGCATCGCGGTGCAGGCCAACACGGCGTCCTCGGTGATGTCCCCGATCTGGCCACCGCTCTCCACGGTGATCGCGGTGAGCTCCCGCAATCCGCCCAGCATCATGATGGTGCGTCGACGCGAGATCTGTACCCCGGCCGAGCGGAACGCCTCGGTGCTCGTCATCGCCTGCACCAGGGCGATGAACTTCTCCATGGATTCGCGCTGCAGTGCCCGCGCGGAGGCGCCCAGGGTCGGCAGATCACGGATCCACGCCACCATCAGTTCCGGGTGAGCCTGGTAGGAGCCGATCCACCCTTCGACCGCCTGGCGCACCTGCGCCTGCCACGGCGCCTGCTGGTCGACCGCACCGGCAATCTCCCGCACATGCTTGGCGTTGACGCTGGTCAACAGGGCCACGAAGCAGTCTTCGCGGCTGTCGAACTGCTCGTAGAACGTGCGTCGAGAAGTCTTGGCCCGCCGCACGATGTCGGCCACCGTGGTGTTCTGGTAGCCGACCTCGATGATCGATTCGATCAAGGCGTTGAGCAGACGTGATCGAAACGCGCTCTTGTCGGTCGCAGGGCTCTTCTCGGGTGCGGCGGACGTGGTGGGACTGTTCATCTCGGCCTGCATCGTAATGCCGGTCAGCGCCGCACGGTGGGGCTGTGCCCGAAGCTCGAGCGCGCCTCGGAACTGGCGTTGGGCGGGTGATTCTGCCGGAAACTCAGGCACGCGCCCAGGCCGCCGCCCACGCAGGGAACACCGTTGACCGTGGGCACCGGCCCACCCGAACGGTTTCCGGTCGGATCGAAGGGCTCCGGTTGGGCGGTGGCCGCCGGGGCCAGGGCGATGGCGGCGGCGCAGCACCCGACGAGCAATCGGGATAGCCGGCCTGCTTTACGCATCGTCGTCACACTTTCGTCCAAACAACCATCAGCCTAGTCGCCGGCGCTCAACCGATCGGCGTCAACGGACTCAACACATCCCTGACGAACTGGGCGATGTTCACCGAGGGATTGCCGTCCGGGAAGCTCACCGTGGCCAGCACGTTGCCGCCCGCGTCGGCGAAGTTCTGATCGGCGCGGCCCTGATGGGTCGAGGAGGTCACCACGATGATGCCAGTGGCACCGGCCTTCTTCGCCAACGGGACCGAGAACTGTGCGTTCTGAACCGTGCTGTTGGCCCGGTCCTCGACGATGATCCGGTTGGCCGGAAAGCCAAGCATGAGAAGCAGATTGCGCATCTGCGCAGCTTCGGTCTGGCCGTTGCGGGGATTGCCGCCGGTGACGATCACCGGGGACTGCGGGAATGCCTGGGCGATCGCCAGGCCGGTGAGCACGCGGTGATACAGGATCGCGCGCATGGAACCGTCGGGCTTGAGCCCATAGCCGAGGATGACGATCGCAGGCTTGGTGAAATCCTTGCCGGCCACCGGCGGGGCGGCCTGGGCGATCCCTGGGATCACCCCGCCGCAGGCCACCGCCAGGGCCAGCGCGCAGGCCGCCAACGCTCGGCGCACGGCTTCACCCCCACAGATTTGCGACACGCGTGATTATCGATGCCTCTGAGGGCGATGTTACAGATAAGGTCCACGAGGCGCAGTGTGCCTACTGTGACCTCCGGTGCGGTCCACCAGCCTCGCCGCACCGAACTTCCTCATACAACCGCCATCGCAGCCTCACCGACTTCTGTCCTACGGCGTGCACGCTGGCTGATCCGGCCGGGCCGATGACCACTCACGCCGCCTGAAATCTTGTGACCGGTAACCGGCACAGCCGCGGCACCGTGGTCTGGACCGAACACCAGGAGGTGACTGTGATGTCGATCGAGAAACTCATCGATTGGTACGCGTCGGCGATGTCCGACGCGGGGTACGGCTATCTGGCCGTGTTGGCCGCGTCAGTGGTCTTCGCGGTGACGTGGCGGATCGTGATGACCCCGCGCAAGCCTGCAGTGACCGAACCCCTGAACCCGACCGAGCTGGCCTACCTACGCTCGAACGTTGCCCCGGTGGTCACCGCCCTGGCGGGCCTGCGCGCCGCTAACCGGATCACCGGAGACCGGCGGGTGGACCGCACGGTCGCCACGCAGGAGACCGACCCGTTCACCGCTCGGGTGTTGGCACGGGCAGCCGCCGACCCCGAGCACACGGTGTCGGGTCTGTTCTCCGCATCCGAAGACGACCTCACGGAGCTGGAACAACGTCTGAGCGACCGCGGCCTCGTACACAGCCGGGCCGAGCGGGCCACCATCCGCTGGGGCACCGCGCCTTTGATCATGGCCCTGATACTCGGCGGGGGCTACGCCATCTACCTGGGACCCTCGCTGTCCGAGCAACCTCGCTTGGCGGTGACGTTCGCCGCGGTGGTGGTCACCACCGTGTTGTGCGCGACGCTCGTGCTTCCGCACCTGCTCGAGGTGAATCGATTGACCCGTGCAGGTCGCAAGCTGCTGGCCGCCAAGCAGGTTGAGCTCGCCTACCTGGATCCAGCGAAGCGTCCCGCATTCGAGACCTACGGTGCCGTCGGAGTGGCGTTGTCCGTCGCCCTGTTCGGGACCGGCGCGCTGTGGGTGCTCGACGGCGACTATTCGAGCTCTGTGGAACTTGCCGGCGGCGATTCCGGTGGCGGCGCCGACGGCGGCGGGTGCGGGGCTTCCTGCGGCGGAGACGGCGGAGGTGGCGGCGGTTGCGGAGGGTGCGGCGGCTGTGGCGGGTGCGGCGGATGACCGCGCCGCGCGCCGTGCCCACACTGGGCGACCTGGGCCTGGGCTGGCGGCGCGAGATTGCCGGGGTGGTCGCCGATTTGACGCCGGGGTTCTGCGAGGTGATCGCCGAATCGGTGCCGATGCGTCGCCGCCGGGCCCGGCCGGAGCCGATGCTCGTCGGGCTCGCGGCGGCCGGTGTCCCGGTGATTCCCCATGGGGTGGCGCTGTCGTTGGGCGGCGTGGAACCGGTGCAACCGGCCCGGGTGCGTCGGTTAGCGGCTTGCGCACAGGCACTGGGGTCACCACTGGTCAGTGAGCACGTCGCGTTCGTGCGCGCCGGCGGCGTCGAGGCCGGCCACCTGCTGCCGGTCCCCCGCACCCACGAAGCGTTGGATGCGTTGGCGCGCAACATCAAACGCGTCACCGACCAGCTTCCGGTGCCACTGGCGGTGGAGAACATCGCCTCCTTCGTGGAGTGGCCGGAATCGGACCTCAGCGAGTCGGAGTTCCTGACCGAGTTGGTCGAGCGCACCGGAGTGCTCCTGGTGCTCGATGTGGCGAATGTCTATGCCAATGCCCGCAACCGGGGTCTGGACCCGCAACGAGAACTGGCCCGGCTTCCGGTCGAGCGGGTGGCCTACAGTCACGTGGCCGGCGGGCGCGAAGGGAAAGGTTTCTATCACGACACCCACACCGACCGGACACCTACCGAGGTGCTCGAGCTCGTCACGGCATTACGTGACCGGGTGGATACGCCGTTCATGCTGGAGCGTGACGGCCGGTACCCACCGGCGGCCGAACTGTTCGACGAGTTGGACGCGATCGCTGCGGCTGCGGGGACCGCGCCGATCACCTCGCGCGCACGAAAGGCGTGGGCATGACCGAGTCATTGGCGCGGCGACAGGAGGCCCTGGTGCGGGCGCTCGTGGCCGGGGGCCCGGTGCCGGCTGGATTCGACCCGGCGGCGGTGGCCGCGGCCGGTGAGGTGTGCCGGCACAAGCGCGACGCGCATGCGGGTGCCGCTCCGCGTCGGCGGCGGTGGTGGTGGACGGGGCGATGAAACACCGGACAGTCCAACCAGCGTGACACGATGGCGAGATGAGCTACGGGACGACGGGACGGCTTTTCGGCGCGTTGAGGGCAGCCGCAGCGGCTTCGATGGTGGTCGGTGCGCTGGTGCTGGGCGCCAGTGCCGCACAGGCAGACCCGGCCCCGTTCGAGCCACCGAGGCTCGTGCCCGCCGACGGCGCGACCGTCGGTGTGGCACAACCGGTCATCATCAACTTCCCGGGCCCTGTCGCCGATGCCGGTGCCACCGAGAACGCCATCCATATCTCGTCGGTCCCGGAGGTTCCCGGCAAGTTCTACTGGATAACCCCGACGCAGCTGCGCTGGCGTCCGCTGAGCTTCTGGCCGGCGCACACCGCCGTCACCGTCGATGCCGCCGGCACGGTGTCCAACTTCGCCATCGGGGACGCCGTGGTGGCCACCGCCAACGACACCACCCACCAACTGACCGTCACTCGCAACGGGACCGTGGAGAAAACCATCCCGATGTCAATGGGTATGGCGGCCGGCGGCCACCAGACGCCGAACGGCACGTTCTACGTCCAGGAGAAACTGCCTTCGGTGGTGATGGATTCGTCCACCTACGGTGTCCCGGTCAACTCGCCAAACGGATACAAGCTGACCGTCGATCTGGCCGTCCGGTTCGACGACAGCGGTGACTTCGTGCACAGCGCGCCGTGGTCGGTGGCCGATCAGGGCAAGCGCAACGTCAGCCACGGCTGCATCAACATCAGCCCGGCCAATGCGAAGTGGTTCTTCGACACCGTCAAACCCGGCGACCCGATCATCGTGCAGAACTCCGGCGGCGGCGCCTACCCCCGGTACGACGGCTCCAACGACTGGCAGATCTAGTTTTCGAGAAGCGCCACGGCGGTTCCCACAATCGTCGCCAGCGGTCAATTGCAGCCGGTCACCACGAGATCCCCCTACCGCGTGAGGGCCTCCGAGCGCCAGGCCGGTCGCGTCAGCCGATGAGGCACGCACGCAGTCTGACACCGCGGTCACAGACGCCACCACGCCGTAGCCTCGACGCATGGAGCACCGGATCTTCGGCACCGCCGTCGCCGCGGTGTACCCGCACTACCTGGCGAAGATGCAGCGCAAGGGTCGCACCCAGGCCGAACTCGACGAGGCCATCTGCTGGCTGACCGGGTTCGACGAGACGACGTTGCAGCACCACCTCGACGACGAGACGACATTCGCGGAGTTCTTCGCCGACGCCTCGCTGAACCCAAACGCCTCGATGATCACCGGCGTCGTGTGCGGGGTAAAGGTGCAGGAGGTCGTGGATCCGCTGATGCGCAAGATCCGCTACCTGGACAAGCTCGTCGACGAGCTGGCACGCGGCAAGCCGATGAGCAAGGTGCTGCGCACGGCACAGCCCGGCGCCTAGGCGATCAAATCCCGGATGGGTCGCTCTCGTCGGTTGCCCAGGCGGGGTTCGGGACGGGTCGGGTTGAGCTTGGGATTCATGCGGACGACCCGCGAACTATCCGCGGGCAGCGACCGCTTGCTTCAGGACTTCCTCGCCGCGCGCAGCTGCGCGTTGAACCAGGCCCGCCTCCCTGCGACCGTCTGGCCTTGCTTCGACACTTCCTGGAACAGAGGCTCACCTGCGGCGGCCGCGGCGCGGAACTCATCCTCGGTGTACTCGACGATTCGGCCGTCGTTTCCGGTCCACGCGGTGACCAGCCGGGCAAGTTCGGTCAACCGCTGGTCCCACGCATCGTCGTCCTCGGAGTCGGCACTGCGGACCAAGAACAGGTCGATGTCGCTGTCGAGCTTCATGCGCCCGGTCGACGCGGAGCCGAACACCGCGGCGTACTTCAGATCCTTGCACCACTTGTCGTCGAAGTGCTCTTTCAGTTTGCTGAGGAACGTGGAGTTCAGCCGCGACAGCATCCTGATTGGCTCGGCCGCGAGGTGCTCGACATTGAGGCGGTAAGTGTGGGTTCTACCCACCTCGTCGTGCAGCACCACGCCCTGCGCGGTGAGCCGGTTGAGTACCTTGCGGATGCCCTCCCCGGACGCCGTGGTGAGGATGCGCTGGACCTGGCTGATCGTGAACGTGACGTCTGCACTCGCCAGGACAGCAAGCACGTCGCCGTCGAGCGTCGGCGTCACCGTTGCGAACGGCTTGTTCAGCTGCATGACCCGCATCCTTCTCTAACTAAAGTTAGAGCAACACAACTATAGTTGGATTAGATTGAATGGCAATCCGCCTGCCACGCCATGTACAGCCGATGTCTCACCTATCAGATTCGGGCTTCCGAGCAACATGCTCCGCAAACAAAAAAACCCACCGTCGCCGGTGGGTTCTCTCAGTGGCCAGGGCCGGGATCGAACCGGCGACCTTCCGCTTTTCAGGCGGACGCTCGTACCAACTGAGCTACCTGGCCGGAAGGCACCGGCTCTTGCAAACCGAACTGCCTCGCCGTGATGGCGACCCTGACGGGACTCGAACCCGCGACCTCCGCCGTGACAGGGCGGCGCGCTAACCAACTGCGCCACAGGGCCTTGCTTTCCTGCGTGCTCCACATTTCCGTGGTGCGTACCCCCAACGGGATTCGAACCCGTGCTACCGCCGTGAAAGGGCGGCGTCCTAGGCCACTAGACGATGGGGGCCTAATCCGAATCTCTCCGGGGCACTCGTCAACCTCGTTCGTTGGGAGCTTCGATAGCTTAGGGTACAGATGCCCAAATCCTCAAACCGTGTGGTCGCAACACCAATTTGCCTCATCTTGTACCCTGTCTTCTCGCGCCCCTATAGCTCAGTTGGTAGAGCTACGGACTTTTAATCCGCAGGTCGTAGGTTCGAGCCCTACTGGGGGCACCAGACGCCCGCCGAAAGGCGGGTTCACGGTCGCCGTTCACGCGCTCCGCGCGCCGTCCGTTCACGCGCTCCGCGCGGTCGCGATCTCGTCGGCCAGCGGCGCGATCGTGGCGATGATCTCGCCGACGGTCGCCGCCGCGACTCCGGCGTCGGTCAGGCTGTCACCGAGATGGCCGGCGACCAGGCTGAAGTGGTGCATGGTGATCCCGCGCCCCTGATGGACCTGGCGCATCGGCGCCCCGCTGTAGCGCACCGGCCCACCCAACGCGGCGGCGAAGAACTCCACCTGCTTGCCCTTGAGCCGGGCCATGTTGGTGCCGCTGAAGAAGCCGGACAGTTGGTCGTCGGCCAGCACCCGCCGGTAGAAGTCGTCGACGACGGTCTCGAGAGCCTCGGCACCGCCGATCTGGTCATAAATGGTCGTCATGGCGACAGCCTCGGCGAGAGCCGTTGCCAAGCAATTACCCAGGGGTAGCAGCTCGGCTACGGCGATCTCACAGGCACCGGGATTTCGGCCACGTGGGCAAGCGCCTTCGGCCGGGCCCGTTTATCGTTGAGCGCGGGGTCGGCCGTTTTCGATGAAGGAGTCACCGCATGTCCTCCGGGCGCCTGAGCATCCGCGTCACAGCCACGGCGATCTGCGCTGCCGCGATGGCAGCGGGCGCCGCTTTCGGGGTGGCGCCGGCGCATGCCAACGCTCAGGACGACCAGTTCTTCACCATCGTCAAGGATCTAGGGGTGCCGACCAACTCCGCGGAGGAGGCCGGCACGGTGGGGCGAGGCGTCTGCGACGCGGTCGAAAAGGGCAAGATCGAACCGGCCCGCACGGTGCGCGGCATCATCAACCAGTTGCGCAACCAGGCCGGCATCGACAAGGGCCAGGCCACCCACGTGGTGTGGGGCGCGGTCAAGGTCTATTGCCCGCAGTACGCCTCGCTCGTCGGACGCTGACGCGCGGCGGCGACGCCCCGGCAGCCCGGACAACCTGCGCATCCGCTGGTCACCGAGCACGGCGCAGAAGTATCTTGTGTCGCAGGTGTGACAACCTCTGTTGCCACGGACGCTAGGAGTTGATGTGCCATCCGCTCAACGGCGCGGCCGATGGTCTGGCGTTCCCCTACCGGAGCGTGCGGCCCGTCGCCGCGACGAGCTGATCGCCGCGGGCGTCACGTTGCTGGGCAGGTCCGACGGCCCCGCGGTGACGGTGCGGGCAGTGTGCCGGGCCGCGGCACTGACCGAGCGGTACTTCTACGAGAGCTTCACCGACCGGGACACCTTCGTCCGGGCCGTCTACGACGACGTCTGCGCCCGCGCGATGGCCGCGCTGACCACCGCGGTCACTCCTCGCGAGGCGGTCGAGCAGTTCGTCTCGCTCATGGTCGACGACCCGATGCGAGGCCGGGTTTTGCTCCTGGCCCCGGAATCCGAGCCGGTGTTGACCCGATCGGGCGCGGAGTGGATGCCCAACTTCATCGGGCTGCTGCAGCGCAAGCTGACCCGAATCGCCGATCCGGTGCGTCAGGCCATGGTCGCCACGAGCCTGATCGGTGCACTCACCGCGCTGTTCACCGCGTACCTTGATGACCGGTTGCCGGCCAGCCGCGAACAGTTCATCGACTACTGCGTCGACATGCTGGTCGGCCGGGTGGGCAGCTTCTGAACCGGACTATTCGTCCGGGGTGCTGGCCTCGGCGACACCGTCCTGCTCGGCCGCGGCAGCCTCGTCTGCGGCTTCTTTGGCCTCCCGGCCGGCCGGGCTGGCGACAGAAGCGCCGGGGTGGTTCCCCCTCTGGCGTCGAATGTCAAGCCGGAGGGGAAGTTACCGATCGATGTTCGAAATACCATGTCGCGCAATCAAATTGCGCGTGAACGCTGCGCGTCCGACGTTACTCGTTCGGAGTGCTGACCTGTTCGAGTTGCTGCTGCTGCTCGGCGGCAGCCTCGTCGGCGGCAGCCTTGGCCTCCCGGCCGGCCGGGCTGGCCACCGACGCGCCCGGGTGCTCGGCGGTGGCATGGTCACCGTCGCAGTTCAGCGCGACCATGACCTCCCCATCGGCATGGCCGAACTCGCCGCCACCGTCACGCACGAACGGTGCGTCCCACGCGTTGGTGACGATGCAGTCGCCCTGGGACAGCTTGCTGCCCACGGTCACGGCGACCTTGGCGCTCGCGCCGCTGTCCTCGATGGCAGCCGAAGCGTCCGAGTACTTTTGCCCCACCACGTCAGGCGCGGCGGCCGCGAGGCCCGAACCGAAAAGAAGGGATACCGCCGCACCGGTGGCGACGGCAGTTCCAGCGCCAACGACGATGAGCTTCTTCACGTGTGCCCAACCTCCGAATGTGGGTAACCAACAGCTGTTAGTGCGGATCGTACCGCCGCAAACCGCGCGCCGCAGCGCTCATGTGACACACGCGGAGTAACTTGAATGTCACCGAGTTACACAGATATATTGACTGCAACCAACAGGTACAGATAACTGAGCGTCCGGAAGGGCGCCAAGGAGAGTTGAGGGCATATGTCGCAGGAATACACGGACCTGCAGCTCCTGCACGAACTCGAGCCTGTCGTCGAAACCAGCATCAACCGCCACATGCGGATGCGTAAGGACTGGAACCCGCACGACTACATCCCCTGGTCGGACGGCAAGAACTACTACGCGCTCGGCGGTCAGGACTGGGAGCCCGGGCAGTCCAAGCTGTCCGAGGTCGCCAAGACCGCGATGATCCAGAACCTGCTCACCGAGGACAACCTGCCCTCCTATCACCGCGAGATCGCGATGAACATGGGCATGGACGGCGCCTGGGGCGAGTGGGTCAACCGCTGGACCGCCGAGGAGAACCGCCACGGCATCGCCCTGCGCGACTACCTCGTCGTCACCCGCGCGGTCGACCCCGTCGAACTCGAAGAACTGCGCGTCGAGCAGGTCACCCGCGGCTTCTCCCCCGGCCAGAACCAGCAGGGCGACCTCTTCGCCGAGAGCCTGTTCGACTCCGTGATGTACGTGTCGTTTCAGGAGCTCGCCACCCGCGTCAGCCACCGCAACACCGGCAAGGCCTGCGATGACCCGATCGCCGACCAGCTGTTGCAGCGCGTGTCCGCCGACGAGAACCTGCACATGATCTTCTACCGCGACGTCTCGGCGGCCGGCCTGGACATCGCCCCCAACCAGGGCATCGCCTCGCTGCACCGCGTGCTCGACAACTTCAAGATGCCCGGCTACACCGTGCCCGACTTCCGCCGCAAGGCCGTCGTCATCGCCGTCGGCGGGGTCTACGACCCTCGCATCCACCTCGACGACGTGGTGATGCCCGTGCTGCGCAAGTGGCGCATCTTCGAACGTGAGGACTTCACCGGCGAGGGCGCACGGCTCCGTGACGACCTGGGCCGCATCGTCGAAGAGCTCGAGGACGCCTGCGACAAGTTCGAGGTCGCCAAGGAACGCCGCCTGGAGCGTGAGCGCAAGATGGCCGAGAAGAAGGCCATGAAGAACCTGCTGGTGTCGTCATCGTCGTAGCAACTCCCCCCGCCGAAACGGCAGCGCCGGCCCGATCCCAACTGCGGATCGGGCCGTTCGCGTTGCCCAGTCCCGTCGTCCTCGCCCCCATGGCCGGCGTCACCAACGTGGCGTTCCGCACGCTGTGCCGTGAGCTTGAGATCGCCCGCGCCGGAACGGTCAGCGGGCTGTATGTGTGCGAGATGGTGACGGCACGGGCCCTGGTCGAACGCCATCCGGTGACCATGCACATGACGACGTTCGCGCCCGAGGAATCGCCGCGCTCGTTGCAGCTGTACACCGTGGACCCCGAAACCACCTACCTGGCGGCCAAGATGATCGCCGACGAAGGCATGGCCGACCACATCGACATGAATTTCGGCTGCCCGGTGCCCAAGGTGACCAAGCGCGGCGGCGGATCGGCACTGCCC
Organism: Mycobacterium sp. NS-7484; assembly: GCF_001953975.1. Lineage (GTDB taxonomy): Bacteria > Actinomycetota > Actinomycetes > Mycobacteriales > Mycobacteriaceae > Mycobacterium. The sequence goes on along the minus strand of NZ_MBEJ01000099.1, from coordinate 88,760 downwards.
TACAAGCGGAGGTTGTTCGGCCAGATCGTGGCGGCCGCGGTACGCGGTGTCGCAGGCACCGACATCCCGGTGACGGTGAAGTTCCGGGTCGGTATCGACGACGCGCACCACACCCACCTCGACGCCGGGCGCATCGCTGCCGAGGAGGGCGCCGCGGCCGTCGCGCTGCATGCCCGCACTGCCGCGCAGCGCTACTCCGGTACCGCCGACTGGGACCAGATCGCGGCACTCAAAGCCCATGTCACAAGCATTCCGGTGCTGGGCAACGGCGACATCTTCGAGGCCGACGACGCACTGGCCATGATGGCCGCCACCGGATGTGACGGCGTGGTGATCGGCCGGGGCTGCCTGGGCCGCCCCTGGTTGTTCGCCGAGCTGTCGGCAGCCTTCACCGGCCGCCCGGCCGCCACTCCCCCGACTTTGGGGGAGGTCGCCGACATCGTGCGCCGGCACGGCGAACTGCTCAGTGAGCACTTCGGTGAGGACAAGGGCATGCGGGACATCCGTAAGCACGTGGCCTGGTACCTGCACGGTTTCCCGGCCGGGGCCGATCTGCGTCGTGGCCTGGCCCTGGTCAAGACGCGCGCCGAACTCGACGAGCTGCTCGGTCAACTCGACCCGGACGTGCCCTTCCCGGCGGCGGCCGGCGGTCCGCGCGGGCGCCAGGGCTCGGCCGCCTCGGTGTCGCTGCCCGAGGGCTGGCTCGACGATCCCGACGACTGCGCGGTGCCGGTGGCCGCCGACGTGATGAACTCCGGGGGCTGATCCGTTGTCGTCGAGACGACATCGAGATGGCTCTGTCACCAGGTTGGGTCTAGCTCAGTCTCAGGATGTCTCAGTACGATGAGGACCTTGCCGCGGCCGGCTCAGGTAGCCAGCGCGGCACAGTGCTGCTAGAAGAGATGAGGAGAAAAACCTCAGCAGCGCCCAGCACAACAGTGGGAGCGATGCGCACCGACGCGCTCGCGCAAGCTCGAAGAGTCGGAGGCCGGTAAGGACATGAGTGACGGTGACAACGCCACTCCCGGCCGTCGGCATCGCTCGCCCGAGGAGCAGTCGGACAACCAATGGCTTACCCGATCCCCGCGGCCTTTGCCAGGCGCCGCGCCGTGGGAGCGCCAAGATCGGCTGTTACCCGATGATTCACCGCCCGACGAGCCGACCGGAAGCCACACCGACGGGGTAACTGTCGCCGATCTGATCGCCAAGGTGGCCGGGACCGGGTTCACCCCTACGCGCCACCGCCTCGAGCCTGACGATGCCGACGACTCTGCTGACTTTGGCGACGCCGAACCGGCGTATTCCACCGAGACCGTGCCCGAGCCGGAATCGGAGCCAGAGCCAGAGCCAGAGCCGGCGTACAGCCGCCCGCAGGTGCCCGACCCGACCGACGTCATCCCGGCAGTGCGGCTTCCCGAGGACTATCCCGAAGCCTTTCAGGAGGACTTTCCCCATAACGACGCCGAGGCATTCCCGGAGCCGTTCGGGGAACCTTTCGAGACGTTCGAAGCTCCTTTCGACGCGCCCTACGAGCCGGCGGCCGAGCACCACACCGGCGAGACCGACAGCACCAGGACCGATGTGCTGCCGGCAGTACAGGTTTACGACTACGACGTGGCCCGGTCGCGCCCGTCGTGGCGGGCCGGCCGGGTGGCGCCGAACGAGCACGATGCCGATGACCTCGCCGACGGATGGGACGAGACCGACGACGAGCCTCGTCCGCCGCGCAACCATCGGGTGATGCTGGCCGGGCGGGCCATCGCGGCGATGATCGCCGTGCTCACCCTGGTCCTCACCGGCGGAGCCTGGCAGTGGCAGAGCTCGAAGAACAACAGCCTCAACAAGGTGGCCGCGCTCGATCCCAACTCCCGCGACATCCTGGATCCCAATGCCCAGTTCGGGGACGAGAACTTCCTGATCGTCGGGACCGACAGTCGATTCGGCGAGAACGCGGGCATGGGTGCCGGTGACACCGAGGACGCCGGCGGCGCCCGTTCGGACACCATCATGCTGGTGAACATCCCGGCCAACCGCGAACGCGTCGTCGCCGTGTCGTTCCCGCGCGACCTGTCGATCACCCCGATGCAGTGCGAGCCCTGGAACCCGGAGACGGCGACCTACGGTCCGCTCTACGACGAGGAGACCGAAACCTACGGGCCCGACGAGGTCTACACCGAGACCAAGCTGAATTCAGCGTTCGCCTTCGGCGGTCCGAAGTGCCTGGTGAAGGTGATCCAGAAGCTGTCCGGTTTGTCCATCAACCGGTTCATGGCCGTCGATTTCTCCGGGTTCTCCAAGATGGTCGACGCGCTCGGCGGGGTCGAGGTCTGCAGCACCACGCCGCTGGAGGATTACGAGCTGGGCACCGTGTTGCCCAACGCCGGCCGTCAGATGATCGACGGTCATACCGCGCTGAACTACGTGCGGGCCCGTCAGGTCACCACCGAGTACAACGGCGACTACGGCCGCATCAAACGCCAACAGCTGTTCTTGTCCTCGTTGTTGCGGTCGTTGATCTCCCGCGACACCTTCTTCTCGCTGAACAAGCTGAACAACGTCGTCAACATGTTCATCAGCGACAGCTTCGTCGACAACATCAAGACCAAGGACCTCGTCGACCTCGGCCAGTCCGTGCAAGGCGTCAACGCGGGCCGGATCACGTTCGTGACGGTGCCGACGGTCGGATACGCCGACGAGTACGGCAACGAGGTGCCGCGCACCGATGACATGCGTGCGCTGTTCGACGCGATCATCAACGACGATCCGCTGCCGGGTGAGAAGAACCCGGACAACACTCCGGTACCGGGCACTCCGGAGTCGACGACGTCGTCGGTGCAGGCCGCAGCGCCGTCACAGACCCCCGAGTCGGCGGCGGCTCCCGCTCCGGCCGCCACGGACAGTGGCGAGACGGTCAACGCGGTCACCACCGAACCGCAGCAGGTCACCGTGCAGGTCTCGAACTCGACCGGACAGAGCGGCCTGGCCTCCACAGCGGCCACCGAACTGCAGGAACACGGCTTCAACGTCAACACCCCCGACGACTATCCGAGCACGCTGCCGGCGACGACGGTGTTCTTCTCGCCCGGAAATGAGGAGGCGGCCGCCACGGTGGCCAGCTCGTTCGCCAATCCGACCATCGAACGGGTGACCGGGATGGGCGACGTGGTGCAAGTGGTGCTCGGCACCGATTTCTACTCGGTGAATCCGCCCACCCCGAGCGGGTCGGAGGTGCAGGTACACGTGATCAAGGGCACCAGCAGCAGCCCCACGCATCTGCCCGAGGATCTGACCGTCACGAACGCGGCCGACACCACCTGCGAATAGTTTCAGGGGCCGGGCGGGCGGCGTTCACCGGTCGTTCATCGTTGCACCGTGACTATCACGCTGCTGACCGCATAATCTTGCACCATGCGTACCCAGTACAACGAGCAATTGCGGTCATTGACGGACCAACTAGCCGGCATGTGCGATTTGGCGGGTACTGCGATGGAGCGCGCCACCCAGGCGCTGCTGCAGGCCGATCTGGCGCTGGCCGAACAGGTGATCAGCGATCATGAGCAGATCGCCACACTGAGCACTCAGGCCGAGGAGTCGGCGTTCGTGTTGCTCGCGCTGCAGGCTCCGGTGGCCGGTGATCTCCGCTCGGTGGTGGGTTCGATCCAGATCGTCGCCGATGTAGACCGGATGGGTGCGTTGGCTCTCCACGTGGCCAAGATCGCGCGTCGCCGTCACCCTCAGCACGTGCTGCCCGAAGAGGTCAACGGCTACTTCGCCGAAATGGGGCGGGTTGCGGTGGAACTGGGCCACGCCGCACGCGAGGTTCTGCTCACCCAGGACCCGGAGAAGGCGGCGCGGATTCAGGAAGAAGACGATGCGATGGACGATCTGCATCGTCACCTGTTCTCGGTGTTGATGGACCGTGAGTGGAAGCACGGCGTGACGGCGGCCGTTGACGTGACGCTGTTGAGCCGGTTCTACGAGCGCTTCGCCGATCACGCGGTCGAGGTGGCCCGCCGGGTGATCTTCCAGGTCACCGGCTCCTACCCGGACGGCGAGTCGGTCACCTCGAATCAGTGAATCCGGGCCGGCCAACTCAGGGCCGGTCGGCGGGCGGGACCAGCCGGACGCCGTCTTTGTGTGCCGCGGCCAGGTCCGCCAGAACCTTGGCCAGCACCTTCAGCTCCGCACCGCTGTAACGCAGCAGGAAATCACGGACTCCGCGGTCCATCTCGTCGTGCAGTCGGCGGTGCAGGTCCGCGATGAGTTGGCCGTCGGCACTCAGGCCGAGTTCGATCTCTTTGCGGTTGCCGGGCACTGGGTGGCGTTCTACCAGGCCCGCCTCCACCAACCGCTGCACGTGTTTGGACACCGTGCCCTTGAGCTGGCCGGAGCGCTCCGCCAGTCCGACCAAACTGACCGGGCCTTCGGCGATCTCCGCCAGTAGGTGCATCGATGACGTCGGTAGCGCCCGCACCATCTGCCGTAGCCGCTCGGGGCATTCGGAGGCCATGAAATCGCGCTCGGCGTCGCCCTCGCCGTCGTTCCCGAGCCGGTCACCCACTGTGGCAATCAACCCGGTGATGGCGTCGACCAGCTCAAGTTTGGTTTTCACGGAAACCATCTTGCCACCCACAACTGCTCCGCGTAGATTGTTTCCGTAGAAACCATATCCGCAGAAACAAAAGGAGCCACCATGAAAGCCGCACTGGTCACCGAATGGGGCTCTGTCCCGATCTATACCGACGTACCCGAGCCGCAACCACGCGACGGCGCCGAGGTGGCCGAGGTCGAAGCTTCGGCCCTGACCAACCTCACCCGGGGCGTGGTATCGGGAAAACACTACGCCAGCAAAGAGATTCAACTGCCGGCGATCCCCGGCGTCGACGGTGTCGCACGACTTGGCGACGGACGTCGCGTCTACACCGTCTACACCGGCGCCGTCGGATACTCCGGGCTGATGGCCGAGCGCACACTGGTCGACCCGCGAAGCGGCATCGACATCCCCGACCACGTGGACTCGGTGACGGCCGCCGCCCTGCCCAACCCCGGCATCTCGGCCTGGACCGCCCTGGCGCACGCCGCAGCCGTCAAACCCGGCGACCATGTGCTCGTGTTGGGCGCCACCCGGGTAACCGGTTCCATGGCAGTGCAATTGGCGGGCGGCATGTTCGGTGCTGAAACCGTGGTGGCCGCCGGCCGCAACACCGAACGGCTGGAGTGGTTGCGGTCGGCCGGCGCTCACGACACGATCGCCCTCGGCGAGCAGGATCTGGGTGCGCGGGTCGCCGAGATGCATGCGCGACGGCCGTTCGACGCGGTCCTCGACTACCTGTGGGGTGACCCTGCCGCCCAGGTACTGACCGCCCTGGCTGCCAGTCACCCGGCCGCGCACTACCACCCGACCCGATTCGTGCAGATCGGTTCGATGGCGGGGCCGACACTGCCGCTCGACGCGGGGGTGCTGCGCGGCACCGGGGTCACCCTCTGCGGCGTCGGGATCGGCAGTGTGCCGCCGGAGGTCCTGAGCCGGGCCCGCACCGAGGCACTGCCCCGACTGTTCGCCATGGTGGCCGACGGTCGACTCGAATTACGCACTCAGGCAAGGCCGTTGGCCGACGTCGCCGAGGTCTGGGCGGGCGGTGAACCGGCCGGGACCCGCGTCGTGCTGACCCCCTGAGTTCTCCCGCGAGCAGACGTAAACCAGTACTTTTTCGGGCCAGATAGTGCGGGTCTATGTCTGTTCGCGGGAAGAACTCAGCCGAAACGACCCGAGATGTAGTCCTCGGTGGCCTTCTGGGTCGGGTTGGAGAAGATCTTCTCGGTGTCGTCGATCTCGATCAGCCGGCCCGGCTTGCCGGTGGCCTCGAGATTGAAGAACGCGGTCTGATCGCTCACCCGGGCGGCCTGCTGCATGTTGTGGGTGACGATGACGATCGTGAAATCCTGCTTGAGCGTGGAGATCAGATCTTCGATGGCCAGCGTCGAAATCGGGTCGAGCGCCGAGCACGGCTCATCCATCAACAGCACGTCGGGCTGCACCGCGATGGCGCGGGCGATGCACAACCGCTGCTGCTGACCACCGGACAGTCCGCCGCCGGGCTTGTCCAGCCGGTCCTTGACCTCGTTCCACAGGTTGGCCCCGCGCAGCGAGCGCTCGGCCACCTCGTCGAGGGTCTTCTTGTTCCGCACGCCCTGCAGCTTCAACCCGGCCACCACGTTGTCGCGAATCGACATGGTGGGGAACGGGTTCGGGCGCTGGAACACCATCCCGATCGTCTTGCGCACCCCCACCGGGTCCACCCCGGGGCCGTAGATGTCCTCGCCGTCGAGCAGCACCGAACCCTCCACACGCGCGCCGGGGATCACCTCGTGCATCCGGTTCAGCGTGCGCAGCACGGTCGACTTGCCGCAGCCCGACGGACCGATGAAGGCCATCACGCTGCGCGGCTGCACCGACAGTGAAACCTCTGAAACGGCGTGGAACGCACCGTAATAGATGTTGACGTCCTTGAGATCCAGCCGTTTGGCCATGGATGGCTCCTACACCTTCTTGGGGGAAAAGAACTTGGCGATCGCCCGGGCACCGACGTTGAGCAGGGCGATCAGCAGGATCAGCGTGAGCGCCGCGCCCCACAGCCGGTCCGTGGGCACCGGGTTGGCACCCGCGCCCGCCGAAATCTGGTCGTACATCATGCCCGGCAGCGAGCCCATGAACCCGCTGAACATGTCGAAGTTCATCGCCTGGGCGTAACCGACCAAGATCAGCAGCGGCGCCGTCTCACCCATCACCCGGGCCAGTGCCAGCATCACGCCGGTGACGATGCCCGACAAAGCCGTCGGGATGACGATCCGCACAATCGTCTTCCATTTCGGCACGCCCAGCGCGTAACTCGCCTCACGCAGGTCCATCGGCACGATGCGCAGCATCTCCTCGGTGGCCCGCACGATCACCGGGATCATCAACAGCACCAACGACAATGACACCGCGAACCCGGACCGGCCGAACCCGAGCGTGGCCACCCACAACGCGTAGATGAACAACGCGGCGACGATCGAGGGCACGCCGGTGAGGATGTCGACCATGAACGTGGTGACCCTGCCCAGGCGGGTGCCACCGCCGTACTCGACCAGGTAAACGGCCACCATCACGCCGATCGGAATGGAGATCAGCGAGCACACCAAACCCTGGAGCACGGTACCGACGATGGCGTGGTAGACCCCGCCGCCTTCGATGAACGTCGTCATCCCGGCCTGCGAGTGGGTGAACCAGGTGGCTGAAGTCAATGCGCGCCAGCCCCGAACGATCACCGCGTACAGCACCCAGGCCAGGGGGATCAGGGCGATCAGCACCGAGAGGGTCACCAACACCGTGGCGACGTGGTTGGTGAGTTTGCGTCGCAGGCTCACGCCCTGGAACGCGGCCGCCTTGACCGGCCGCTCGAGGGTGGAGGTCATGACCGCCCCTTTCCGGCGACCGCGGCCCGAGCCAGCGAGTTCACCACGAAGGTGAGGATGAACAGCACGAGGCCGGCGGCAATGTAGGCGCCGGCCTTGTACTCGTCGTTGAATTCGCTTGCCGTCGCGGCGATCTTGCTCGCAAAGGTGTAGCCGCCGTCGAACAGCGTCCAGCTGAACGCGGTCTGCGTACCACGCAGGATGATCAGCAGCGCGATGGTCTCACCGAGCGCGCGGCCCAACCCCAGCATGGCCCCGCTGATGTAACCCGACAGGCCGAAGGGCAACACCGTCGTGCGCACCACTTCCCAGCGGGTGGCCCCGAGTGCCAACGCGGCCTCGATCTGGCCTCGCGGGGTCTGGATGAACACTTCGCGGGTCACCGCGGTGATGATCGGCAGGATCATCACCGCCAACACGATGCCCGCGGTGAAGACGGTGCCGCCGCCGGCCACCGAGGCGTTGCCGGTCTTGAACAGGAACAGCCAGTCCAGGTTCGTATTGAGCCACACCGCAAAGGGTTTGATCGCCGGGGCCAAGACGTACAGGCCCCACACGCCGTAGACGATGGACGGCACCGCGGCCAACAGGTCCACCAGGTAGGCCAGCGGCCCGGCCAACCGGCGCGAGGCGTACTGGGTGAGATAGATCGCGATACCCAACGCCACCGGCATCGCCAACACCAAAGCAAATACCGAGACGAACACCGTGACCTGGAGCAGATCGAAGATGCCGAAGTGCATCGCCGAGGTGTCGGTGGTGATCCAGTTGCCGCCGTAGAGGAAGAAGTTCTCCTCGTTGCGGGTCAGGGCCGGCACTGCCCGCCACAGCAGGAACACCCCGATCGCCGCGATGAGCGTGACGATCAGGATGCCCGAACCTTCGGCGACGCTATGGAAGATCCGGTCGCCGAGGCGAACCTTGGCGCCCTTGGAAGGGTTGGTGGAGATGGGTTCTGGCTCAGGGAAGGGGGAGGCGAGCGTCTCCCCCGACCCCGATTCAGATGGATTCGGCGTCGTCACTGTTGTCCCGTCAGGGCCCCTGTTGGTCATATGGTCGAAAAACCCATCCTTGCCCAGATTCCTCCCCTAATGCCAGCGGGCTGTCTATGCGATGGCCTCGACGGAGGTCAGCAGACGCTGCTTGAACTCGTCGGGGAGGGCGATGTATCCGGCCTGCGACAGGCTGGCCTGCCCCTCGTTGGCCGCCACGGTCAGGAAGGACTTGACGGCCGCGGCGGTGTCGGCGTCGTAGCCCTTGGAGCAGACGATCTCGTACGTGGCCAGCACCAGCGGATACACCCCGGCCTCCTTCGAGGCGTACAGCGCGTTCAAGTCCAGCACGAGGTCCTTGCCCTCACCCTCGAACTTGGCCGCGCCGACGGCCTTGGTGGTCGACTGGTCGTCGAGCGGGACGGCACCGGCACCGCTGTCGATCTCGGCGTAGGGCAGGCCCGCGGCGGCGGCCGGACTCTTCTCGACATAGCCGATCGAGCCGGGGGTGGCCTGCACGGCCTGAACCACTCCGGAGGACTTCTGCGCGCCCTCACCGGCTCCGCCCTGGAACTCCTTGCCGTCGCCCTTGGTCCAGGTCTGCGGTGCGGCGGCGGCCAGGTACTTCTGGAAGTTGTCGGTGGTGCCCGAGGAGTCCGACCGGTAGATCGGCGTGATCGCCAGATCCGGCAGCGTGGTGCCGGCGTTCAGCGCGGCCAGCGCCGGATCGTTCCACTTGGTGATCTGGCCGGAGAAGATCTTGGCGAGCGTGTCGGGGCTGACCACGAGCTTGTCGACGCCTTCGACGTTGTAGGCCAGCGCGACAGGGCCGAACACCAGCGGCAGATTCCAGGCCTCGTTGCCGCCGCAGCGCTCGGCGGCCCGGGCGACCTGATCGCCCTTGAGCGCCGAATCGGAACCGGCGAAGTCGACCTGCTTGGCGATGAACTGATCGACCCCGGCGCCCGAGCCCGTCGGGTTGTACGACAGGTTTTTGCCGGAGCACACCTGGCCCCACACCTTGTTGAATTCGGCGATCGCGTTCTGCTGGGCCGTCGAGCCCTCGGCGGTCAGCGAGTTCTTGCCGCCGCACTCGGCCGAGGAAGCCGCGGTGCCACCCGAAGTCGCAGAGCCGGAGGTTCCGGTGTTGTTGTCGCTACCGCACGCAGTCAGGGTGAGCGCCGCGATGGCGGTCGCCGAGAGCGCGACCCCGATCGGCTTTCCCACACCCCTGCCAATGCTGATGAGCTTCACATGTCCCACTTTCAGTCGACCAGTTGACGGCTTCGGACTCTCCGGCAACGTATTCGGCCGCAGTGGACAACTCGCGGACGGCAGGTGAATCAGCAGTGAACAGGTTCAGCGTGTTCACAGCTAAACGGGTTAACCGGCGGCGTACGCCGCGTCGACGCTGAACACCTCGAAACCCAATTTCCGGTAGGTGGCGACGGCTGCCGAGTTATCTGCCTCCACGTACAGCATCACCGTCGAACAGGCGCGCTCGGCCAAATGGTGCAGGCCGATCAGTGTCAGCACCGAGCCCAGGCCACGTCCCTGGGCGGCCGGATCGACGCCGACGACGTAGACCTCCCCCAGCTCGGCGGCATGCACTTTGGTCCAGTGAAAGCCCAGCAGTACCCCGGTCTGGTCGTCGAACGCCTCGAACAGTCCGGCCGGGTCGAACCAGGGCTCGTCGCGTCGTTCGGTGATTTCCTGTTCGGTCCAGCCGCCCTGTTCGGGATGCCAGGAGAAGGCCGCGTTGTTGACGCGCAGGATTTCGGCGTCGTCCTGCGGCCCTCGGTACGTGGCGATCCGCACGTCCTCGGGCACTCGCACCGGCGGCAGGTCGGTCAGCGGACGGCGCATCTGCAGCAGCTCACGAGCCACCTTCAGATCCAGCGCCGAGGCCAACGACCGGGCCGCCTCGAGGTTGCCGTGCGCCCAGATCCTGGTGCCCAGACCACCCGCGGCCAGTCCGGCGCGGGCCAGCGCCGCACCGGTACCGCGACGTCTGGCATCGGGATGTACCACCAGCTCGGCCATGGCCGGATCGTCGCCGTCGGCCGGGGCCAGATTCAGGTAGCCGACCAGGTCAGCACCGTCGGTGGCCACGAGATGGCGGGTGCGGTCCTGGCTCAGCTCGCGCAGCACCTGATCGCCGACGGGCGCCACCCCGTCGGCGGTGGTGGCGGCGGTGATGAGGTCACGGATACGGGTCTGCTCGGCCGGTGACAGCCCGGCTCGCCAGTCGAGTTCGGTCACTGGCTCGGCAGCCTCCCGGCCAACGGCTCACCGGCGTCGTGGGTCGGGTCGAAGTCGTCGTCGACGTCGCCGTCGTCGGGTTCGGTACCGGCCGCCTCGGCGGCGGGAGTGCGTCCGCGGGACGGACGCACCGCCTTGTAGCCGACGTTGCGGACCGTGCCGATGAGCGCTTCGTACTCCGGCCCGAGCTTGGCCCGGAGCCGACGGACGTGCACGTCGACCGTGCGGGTGCCGCCGAAGAAGTCATAGCCCCACACCTCTTGGAGCAGCTGGGCCCGGGTGAACACCCGCCCGGCGTGCTGGGCGAGGTATTTCAGCAGCTCGAACTCCTTGTAGGTGAGGTCGAGCGGACGCCCCCGCAGCCGCGCGGTGTAAGTGCCTTCGTCGATCACCAGCTCGCCGAGCGTGATCTTGCCGACATTCTCCTGATTGGCGCCGCCGCCACGGCGGCCGACCAACAGCCGCAGCCGGGCGTCGATCTCGGCGGGGCCGGTGCTCGGCAGCAGGATTTCGTCCAATCCCCACTCGTGGTTGACCGCCACCAATCCGCCCTCGTTGATCACCGCGACCACCGGCACCGACGTGCCCGTCGTCCCCAGCAGTCGACAGAGCCCGCGAGCGGCCGCGAGATCGGTGCGCGCGTCGACGATGGCCACATCGGCACTGCCTGCTTCCAAGAGTGAGGACACTTCTGTTGGTGCGGTCCGCACGGTGTGGGCCAGAAGCGACAGAGAGGGCAAGACAGTCTCGGGATGCGGGTCGACGGTCAGTAGCAGTAGATCCAACGGGTCCTCCGGCGCGCCGGCAATCACTTCCCACGATCGCCCGGACCCCGGTGTCCGCACGGTCGGATTCATGACTGACATGAAGCCGTTACCGGCCATTAGTGTTCTAACGATAACGCCTCACCTGCGGATCAGCCGCGCCGAGCGGATCGATCCGTCTGCCGTGGGCGACAATGTGGCGGTGCGCAAACTGCTGATCGGGCTCACCGCGACCGTGACCGCACTCGTCGTCGGGGTGCTCGGCGCCGATTTCGGTTCCGCGATCTACGCGGAGTACCGGCTGGCCCGCAACATCCGCAGCGCCGCCGGATTGAACTGGGATCCGTGGGTGGCCATCCTGGGTTTCCCGTTCCTCACCCAGGTCCGCAACCACAAATACCGGGAAGTCGAGATCCGGGCCGGCAGCGTCGATCACCCGGTGGTCGGCAAAGCCTCACTCGAGGCCACCCTGCACGGGATCGATCTCACCGAGGCGTCGTGGCTGATCCGTCCCACGGCGAAAATGCACGTCAACAAGGCCGAGAGCCGCATCATCATCGACTCCACCCACATCGGCAGATACATGGGCATCGACGACCTGCTGGTGGAGGCGCCGGCACGCGAATCCAACGACGCCACCGGGGGCACCACCGAGTCCGGAATCTCCAGCCCTCAGGGGCTGGTGTTCACCGGAACGCCCAAGGCATCCGGTGTGGACAAGCGGGTCAGCGTGTCGGTTGACCTGTCGTTCGCCGACGCCGACAAGACCACCCTGGTGCTCACCGCCACCGGAATCCTGACCGGGCCGGGGACCGCCGACGAACCGGTACCCGAGGACAAGACCGCAGCGGTGCTCTCGGAGTTCAGCAATACGATCACCGGCCAGAAACTGCCCTTCGGCGTCGCTCCGACCACCGCAGGCGCGCGCGGCTCGGACGTGATCATCGAGGGCATCGCATCGGGAGTGACGATCGACCTGGCGGGGTTCAGGCAGTCATGAGTGCCTCCCTGGTGACGGCGATCGCGGTGCTCATCGCCGCGCTGGGGGTGGCTTATGTGATCGGCCGGTTGATCACGCTGCGTTCGGGGATGGTCAAGGCCGGCGAAGAAGCCGCCAACGTCGATACCAGCGATCTGGGTTTGTCGGACACCGGTCCCACCGTGCTGCACTTCTCGGCCGAATGGTGCGGGCCGTGCGCCGGCGTGCGCCGAGTGGTCGACCAGGTCTGCGCGGAGCTGCCCGACGTTGCTCACGTCGAGATCGACATGGATGCCAATCCCGAAGCCGCCCGGCGGCTTTCGGTCCTGTCGCTGCCCACCACGATCATCTTCGACCGCCATGGCCGGCCGCGGTACCGCACCAGCGGGGTTCCCAAGGCCGCTGACCTGCGCTCGGCGCTGGAACCGCTGTTGGCTTGACGCGGCGGTCATTGGGTAAGCTGTCGCTCGTGTCAGCCCGCCTTGAGCTCGTGCTCACCAAGCGCCGCGCAGTTGATCTGTGCCGCGTCGCGGGTTGCTGCTGTTGTTGTTGCTGTTGAGGGCAGCCGCGCGCTTCTGCGCGCCCGCTCGGGCCTTGCGTCCTGAGCCTGCACACCACCAGACCTTCGACAACAACAGGAGTTCTTTCACATGTCATCGACATCGACCAGGCCCGCCGCCGGCGTAGCGCCTACGCAGGTCGACGTGCGGGGGCCACGCTTCGCGGCCTGGGTCACCACCGCGGTACTGATCGCCACCGTGCTGCTGGCCGGTGTGAGCACGTCCGCGGCGGCGGTGCTGCTGGGTGTCCAGGCGGTGGTGTTCGCCATCGGCGCGCTCACCGGTCCACGCCACCATCCCTATGGCCGCGTTTTCGCCACCGTCGTCGCGCCGCGTCTGGCTCCGGTCAGCGAACGCGAGCCGGTGGCGCCGCTGAAGTTCGCCCAGCTGGTCGGCCTGGTGTTCGCGGTCGTCGGTACTGCCGGATTCGGGTTCGGCCTGGACATCCTCGGCCTGACCGCCACCGCGCTGGCGTTGGTGGCGGCATTCCTCAACGCGGCCTTCGGCATCTGCCTGGGCTGCCAGATCTACCCGCTGGTGGCGCGGCTGCGTCGCGTCCCCGATCCCGCCTGACAACTCAAACCTGAAGCAATCGAAAGGAATTCGTACATGGCACGTTCCGACGTCCTGGTCTCGACCGAGTGGGCCGGGAACAATCTCGACACCCCGGGCCTGGTGTTCGTCGAGGTCGACGAGAACACCAGCGCCTACGACGACGAGGGGCACATCCCCGGCGCCGTCAAGCTGGACTGGAAAGACGATCTGCAGGACGCCGTCAAGCGTGACTTCGTCGATCAGCAGCAGTTCTCGAAGCTGTTGAGCGACAAGGGCATCAGCAACGACGACACGGTGATCCTGTACGGCGGCAACAACAACTGGTTCGCCGCTTACGCCTACTGGTACTTCAAGCTGTACGGCCACAACGACGTCAAGCTGCTCGACGGCGGGCGCAAGCGCTGGCAGCTCGACGGCCGCCCGCTGGTCACCGACGCCGTCAGCCGCCCGGCAACCTCGTACTCGGCCAAGGCCCCGGACAACAACATCCGCGCCTTCCGCGACGAGGTGATCGCCGCGATCGGTGAGAAGAACCTGGTCGACGTGCGCTCGCCCGACGAGTTCTCCGGCAAGATCCTGGCACCCGCGCACCTGCCGCAGGAGCAGAGCCAGCGGCCCGGGCATATCCCCGGCGCCATCAACGTTCCGTGGAGCAAGGCAGCCAACGACGACGGCACCTTCAAGTCCGACGAGGAGCTGGCCAAGCTGTATGCCGCGGCCGGCCTCGACGGGCAGAAGGAGACCATCGCCTACTGCCGGATCGGTGAGCGTTCCTCGCACACCTGGTTCGTGCTGCAGGAGCTGCTGGGACACCAGAACGTCAAGAACTACGACGGCAGTTGGACGGAATACGGCTCCCTGGTGGGCGCCCCGATCGAGTTGGGAAGTTGATATGTGCTCTGCACCTAAGCAAGGACTGACGTTGCCGGCCGGCGTCGACCTGGAGAAGGAAACCGTCATCACCGGCCGCGTGGTGGACGGCTCCGGCCAGGCGGTCGGCGGCGCGTTCGTGCGTCTGCTGGACTCCAGCGACGAGTTCACCGCTGAGGTGGTGGCCTCGGCGACCGGCGACTTCCGCTTCTTCGCCGCCCCGGGCACGTGGACGCTTCGCGCCCTGTCGCCGGCGGGTAACGGCGACGCCAGCGTGGCCCCCGCCGGTGCCGGCATCCATGAGGTCGACGTCAAGGTCGCCTAGCGACGATCAAGGCGAGGCACGAGCCGATGAGGAGCTAGGCCCATCGGCACCGCCTGAGACCTAGCTGCTCGAACGTGAGCTTGTGTGCGACCTTTCAGCGATTTCTCGCACACAAGCTCACGTTCGACTGGTATAGGGCGCCCCGACCCGGGACGCCGACCCCTCCGACTAGGAACTAGACTCTTTCCCGTGGTGCTCTTCTTCGAGATTCTGCTCGTCGCGGCCGTCGTGGTCATCACGTGGTTCGCGCTGTACGCGCTGTACCGCCTCGTCACCGACGAGTCGTGACCTCCGACCGGGACGTGCCGGCCAAGACCCCGGCGCCCGAGCCGGGTTCCGGTGACCGGGCCGTAGCGGCTGCCGCCGAACGGGCCAAGGTCACCGCCGCCCGCAACATTCCGGTCTTCGACGACCTCCCGTTACCCGCCGATACCGCCAACCTGCGCGACGGCGTCGGACTCAACGATGCTCTCCTGGCGCTGTTGCCGTTGGTCGGCGTCTGGCGTGGCGAGGGTGAAGGCCGTGACACCCACGGCGATTACCGATTCGGCCAGCAGATCGTGGTCTCCCACGACGGCGGTGACTACCTGAACTGGGAGTCTCGCTCCTGGCGGTTGACCGAGTCCGGCGAATACGACTCCCCCGGCTTGCGGGAGACCGGCTTCTGGCGCTTCGTCACCGATCCCGACGATCCGGCCGAGTCACAGGCAATCGAACTGCTGCTGGCCCATTCAGCCGGCTATGTCGAGTTGTTCTACGGCAAACCCCTCACCCAGGCTTCCTGGGAGCTGGCCACCGATGCCCTGGCCCGCAGCAAGTCCGGGCTGTTGGTGGGCGGCGCCAAGCGGCTGTACGGCATCGTCGAGGGTGGCGATCTGGGGTACGTCGAGGAACGGGTGGACGCCGACGGTGGCCTCGTGCCGCACCTGTCGGCCCGACTGTCCCGGTTCGTCGGCTGATGCGCCGGCCAATCGTCACGGCAGGTCTGCTTGCCGCGGCCGCGATCCTGGGCGCCTGCTCGTCGGAAGGCCCGCAGCCCGCACCCACCTCGGCACCGGCCGAGCACGGGTCCTACGCCCACTGTCTGACCGAGCACGGGGTACCGGCGGCTCCCGGACCGGTCGCCGGCCCGCCCGCCGGGGTTGACGACCAAACCTGGCAACAGGCCACCAAAGCGTGTTCGACGCTGGCACCGGGCCCGAGCTAGCCCCAAGCGCACATCTCACCGTCATGTCTTCGCCGGGCCCAGATATGGGGCGGCCCCCGAGCCTTGGTTCCTGGTTGGACAGACCGAGGGGCTCGGGGGCCGGGTGGCTGCGGGGAATTCGCCAGCGCGCTGCGGGCAATACCCCGGCGCTGCTAGCGGGCAGCCACCTCACATGTCCATAAGTCACTCAATTTGACGGACCACCTCCTTCCCTGTGTGCCCACGAAAGTACCCTCGTCCGCGCAGCCCGACAAGCGATTTATTCGCCGCTCAACGGTCGCTGGTGATCGCCGCGTCGATCAGCTGTGCCATTTCGGCGGCCAGGGGCGCATCAGGTAGCCGCTGCCCGTCCAGCGTATGCACCCGCGCGGCCAGGGTAATGCTGGAGACCAGCCAAACCCCTTGCGCGGTAAGAAGATCCGCGGTGGTGAGGGCGCGGAAGTCGCAGTCGTATCCTTTGTTGCGGGCCACCTCGAAAAGCGCCTGCTGGGTGGTGCCACGCAGGATCGGATACCACGGCGGTGGGGTGAGCAGCAGCGGTTGACCGTCGGCCCCTGCGGCTGCGATCACCACGGTGGACCGCGGCCCCTCCAACAGGTAGCCGTCCGAGCTGACGAAGATGACGTCGCCGGCGCCGTGCCGTTCAGCGTGCCGCAGCGCCGCCATGTTCACCGCGTAGGACAACGTCTTGGCTCCCGCGGCAAGCCAGGGCAGGTCACTGGCGCTGCGGGACAGTCCCCGGTCGAGGGTGATCGCCGCCAGCCCGTCGCGCCGGGCGCCGGCCACCCGGTTTGCCACCGCACCGATGGTGGCAAACCCCGTGGGCGGTCCCCCGCTTTCCCGGCCGCGGCTGTAGACCAACCGCAGCACGCCGTCTGCGTCGTGCTCGGCAGCCCAGTGCCCTGCTCCGAGTGCCACCGCCGCCCGCCAGGCATCCAGGTCCGGGGCCGGCAGATCAAGCATCTTGGCCGATTGCGTCAGCCGGGTCAGGTGCGCCTCCAGCAGGCACGGCCTACCGTCGCGCACCAGCAGGGTCTCGAACACCCCGTCACCGCGCACCGCGGCCAGGTCGTCGGCGTGCAGCAGCGGGACGTCCGGATCGTGGATCTGCCCGTCAAGGGTGACCAGCACGGCTGGTGGGCTTGCCATGGGGCGCCAGCGTAGCGCCAAGAGCACCGAGAGCGCGATGCGCCGCAAACGTAGAGTTGGCCTATGACTGCACTACCGCCGGCGGTTCCGGCGCCCGAGGCCGGCCCCGACGCAGGCGCCGCGTGGCATTACGGTGATCCGCTCGGTGAACAACAGGCCGCCGACCGCGCCGCGGTCGTGGTGGACCGATCACACCGCGCGGTGCTCACGCTGACCGGCAAGGACCGTCAGACGTGGCTCCACAGCATCTCCAGCCAGCACGTCAGCGCGTTGCCGGACGGGGCCGTCACCGAGAACCTCAGCCTGGATCTGCAAGGCCGTGTCGAAGATCACTGGCTGCAGACCGAGCTCGACGGCACCACGTATCTGGACACCGAGCCGTGGCGGGGCGAGCCGTTGCTGGCGTACCTGCGCAAGATGGTGTTCTGGGCCGATGTGCAGATCGAGCCCGCCGCTCTGGCGGTGCTGTCCCTGCTCGGACCCGGCCTGGCCGACACGGCGGTGATCAAGGCCCTCGGCTGTGACGAGCTGCCCGTGGAGTCCACGGCCGCGCCACTGCCCGGCGGTGGGTTCATCCGCAGGCTGCCTGCCGCGGGAATCGAACTGGACCTGGTGGTACCTCGTGAATCCGTAGCCGCCTACCTGCAGAAGCTCACCGATGCCGGGGTCCGCCCAGCCGGCGTCTGGGCGTACGAGGCGCACCGGGTGGCCGCGGGACGTCCGCGGCTGGGTGTGGACACCGATGAGCGGACCATTCCGCACGAGGTCGGCTGGATCGGCGGCCCCGGCATCGGGGCCGTCCACCTCGACAAGGGCTGCTACCGCGGTCAAGAGACCGTCGCGCGGGTCCACAACCTGGGCAAACCGCCCCGCATGCTGGTGATTCTGCACCTCGACGGGGCGTCGGACCGTCCGGTGACCGGGGATCCGGTGACGGCGGGCGGGCGCACTGTCGGCCGGATCGGCACGATTGTGGAGCATGCCGACGAGGGGCCGATCGCTTTGGCACTGCTCAAGCGTGGGCTGCCGGCCGACACCGAGCTCGTGGCCGGCACTGAGGCGCAAGTACCGGCCGCGATCGACCCGGACTCACTGCCCGAGGCCGATGCCACCGCCGGGGCCGGCCGCGCTGCCGTCGAGCGCCTGCGCGGCCGTTGAACCCTCAAGCCTTCCGAACCCCCAGGACGGTCGCCGTGCGGCAGGGCCTGGCAGCGCTTCGCGGCGGGGCACGGTAAAGTGTCGGCAGGACAATAAAGACACACAGATCGGAGCCGCCTAGTAATTGGGCCGCTCCGTTATTGCGCGAGGGGGTCCCCCCATGGGCCGCGGCCGGGCGAAGGCAAAGCAGACCAAGGTTGCACGTGAGCTGAAGTACAGCTCACCGCAGACCGACTTCAGTCAGCTCCAACGAGAGCTGTCGGGATCTCCCGATTCCGGCGACGTCAACGACGACGCCGATGAATGGTCGGGTGAGGATGACTGGCGGCGCTGAGCCGTCAGCAGTCCGTCGCAGCTCTTAGACACAGGTCGCGCTGGTTTACGCAGAACGCTTACCAGCGCGACCTGTCTCTGACTGCCTAGAACCGCGGATGCTGTCCGACCAGCTGGGCGCGCACACTGTCCTTGCCGCCCTTCTTGACGGTTCCCAGCGTCCAGCACTGCAGGTGTCGCGCGGTCAGGATGGCCAGCGCGCGGTCAGTGTCCTCCGGGGCGACGACAGCGACCATCCCGACGCCCATGTTGAACGTCTTCTCCATCTCGGCACGTTCGATGCGTCCGCGCTGGGCGATCATCTGAAACACCGGGGCGGGCGTCCACGTGCCGCGATCCAGTTCGGCGGTCAGCCCATGCGGCACGACGCGCTCCAGGTTGCCCGCCAGACCACCGCCGGTGACGTGGCAGAACGTGCGGACCTGAGTTTCGGCGGCCAGTGCCAGGCAGTCCTTGGCGTAGATACGCGTCGGCTCGAGCAGCTCTTCGCCGAGCGTGCGGCCGAACTCCTCGACATGGCCGGCCAGGTTCATCCGGTCGATCTCCAGCAGCACCTTGCGGGCCAGCGAGTAGCCATTGGAGTGCAGGCCGCTGGACGCCATCGCGATGATGACGTCACCCGGGCGGACCCGGTCGGGCCCGAGCACGTCGTCGGCCTCGACAATGCCGACGCCGGTTGCGGAGATGTCGTAGTGGTCGGGTTCCATCAGGCCGGGGTGTTCGGCCGTCTCCCCGCCCAACAACGCACAACCGGCCTGGACGCACCCTTCGGCGATGCCCGCGACGATGGCGCTGACCCGCTCGGGGACGGTACGGCCGACGGCGATGTAGTCCTGCAGGAACAGCGGCTCGGCACCGCACACCACGAGGTCGTCGACCACCATGGCGACCAGGTCCAAGCCGACGGTGTCGTGCTTGTCCATGGCCTGGGCGACGGCGAGCTTGGTGCCGACCCCGTCGGTCGACGCGGCCAGCACCGGCTCGCGGTACCCGCCGCGTAAGGCGAACAGGCCGGCAAAGCCGCCCAGCCCTCCCCGCACCTCGGGACGGGTGGCCTTGGCGGCCAGCGGTTTGAAAAGTTCGACGGCGCGGTCACCGGCTTCGATGTCCACTCCGGCCGACGCATAGGAAATGCTGTGCTGTTCGGCGATGCCGTGCTGTTCGGCGCCCTTAGTCATCGGATGCAAGGCTACCGCCCCGCTATTTCGGGGGTACAGCGCAGGAGGCGTTAAGCCCGCGTCAAGGACGCCGTCAGGGTCGCCGCGACGCCGGAGCCGTCAGGGCCTGCGCAGCGCCGACGCGTTGTCGTTGTCGGCCGTCAGCGGGACACCGGTGCGAGCCGCGGTCGCCAACATCTGCTCGACGACGTTCTTCCCCAGGGCGGTCTCCCCGGGCAGCTCGATCGGGTAGTTGCCGTCGAAGCAGGCCGAGCACAACCGGGTGGGAGGCTGCTCGGTGGCGGCGATCATGCCCTGCTGGGAGATGTAGCCCAGGCTGTCGGCACCGATGGCGTGCCGGACGGCCTCCAGCATCTCGCCCTCGTGTTCGGCAGAGGCCGCGTTGGCGATCAGTTCGGCCGGGGTGGCGAAGTCGATGCCGTAGAAGCACGGCCATTTCACCGGCGGTGACGCGATGCGTACGTGCACCTCCAGCGCTCCGGCCTCCCGCAGCATGCGAACCAGTGCGCGCTGGGTGTTGCCGCGCACGATCGAATCGTCGACGACGATGAGCCGCTTGCCGCGGATCACCTCTCGCAGCGGGTTGAGCTTGAGCCGGATGCCGAGCTGGCGAATGGTCTGTGAGGGCTGGATGAACGTGCGGCCGACGTAGGCGTTCTTCATCAGACCCTGCCCGAACGGGATCCCGGACTCCTGCGCGTACCCGACGGCAGCCGGCGTTCCCGATTCCGGGACGCCGATCACCAGGTCCGCGTCGACGGGGTGCTCGCGGGCCAGCCGGCGGCCGATGTCGACGCGGGTCGCGTGCACCGAACGGCCGACCAGCGTGCTGTCCGGACGGGCCAGATAGACGTA
This sequence comes from Mycobacterium sp. NS-7484, assembly GCF_001953975.1. GTDB lineage: Bacteria > Actinomycetota > Actinomycetes > Mycobacteriales > Mycobacteriaceae > Mycobacterium. The sequence goes on along the minus strand of NZ_MBEJ01000099.1, from coordinate 68,118 downwards.
TTCGAAGACGCAGCCCTTGGGGTTCGGATTGGCGAATCGGGTGGAGCGCACCCCGTCGGCGTCGATGGCCAGCAGTTCACCGGGTTCGATGTCGCGCACGAAGGAGGCGCCGACGATGTCGAGGGCGGCGGTTTCCGACGCCACCACCCATCCGCGGTCCAGCCGGCCGAGAGCCAGCGGGCGCACACCGTGCGGGTCGCGTGCGGCGTAGAGCGTGTTCTCGTCCATGAAGGTCAGGCAGAAGGCGCCGCGGACCGTGGGCAGCAGCTCCAGGGCGGCCTGTTCCAATGTGGCGTCGGCGGCGCCGTGGGCCAGCAACGCCCCCAGGATGTCGGAGTCCGTTGTCGCTGGAGCGGCGGCGCTCCCCCGGATCGTCATGTCGATCAGCCCGGCGTCGCGGGCGCGGGTGGCCAGCTCGGCGGTGTTGACCAGGTTGCCGTTGTGACCGAGTGCGACGCCGGTGCCGGCCGCGGTGTTGCGGAACACCGGCTGGGCGTTCTCCCACGTGGTCGAGCCGGTGGTGGAGTAGCGGCAGTGCCCGACGGCGACATGGCCCGGCATGGCGGCCAGGGTCTGCTCGTCGAATACCTGGCTGACCAGCCCGAGGTCTTTGAACACGAGAATCTGCGACCCGTCGGACACCGCGATACCGGCAGCTTCCTGCCCTCGGTGTTGCAGTGCGTACAGGCCGTAGTACGTGAGCTTTGCGACGTCTTCACCCGGGGCCCAGACCCCGAATACGCCACACTCCTCGCGCGGTTCGTTCTCGTCGAGTTGCTGACCAGTCACGATAGGGCTGCTCCCGGGGCGGCGGTTGGTGACATAACCGAGTCTACGGTCCAGCCGGCCCAACAAAGGAATCGAATGGCCGGTCTGGCATCAGCGGTTACAACAGCACGGGACGCGGTTGCATTTCCGTGCTGACCGCACGATGGTGTGGCGTGCCCTACCCGAAATTGTCGGGACAACCTCGTCGGCCCACCACACGCCAAGGGCAAGGAAGGTTTTCGTGACGCCCCAACTCCCCGAGACGCTGCCAACCGCGGGTCCGGTATCCGATGACGACGCCCGGCCCTCGGCGTGGCCGGAGGTGACGAAGATCGCATTCCGGTTCTGCTTCCTGTACTTCGGTCTGTTCAGCCTGATGTTCGCGCAGATCCTGTTCGCGTTCCTCGGCGCCGTGGGCAACTGGCTGCCGGACCGGGCGGTGATGTGGCAGATGACCGTGCTGGAGCCGTTGCTGCGCTGGGTCGGCGCACATGTCTTCGGGATCGAGGCGGTGCTGCACCGGGATTCGGGCAGCGGAGACCAGGCCGCGATCTGGGTGATGGTGTTCTGCCTGTTGGTCGTCGCGATCGCCTGTACCGCAGCGTGGTCGTTGATGGATCGGCGGCGCCGCGACTACGCCCGGTTGTGGGCCTGGTTCCTGACGTTCCTACGGCTGTGTGTGGCCGGGCAGATGCTGTTCTACGGGTTCGCCAAGTTGGTCCCGACGCAGATGCCGGCCCCGCCCCTGGCCGCACTGCTGCGCCCGTACGGGGACTTCAGCCCGGCCTCGGTGTTGTGGTTGCAGGTCGGCAGCTCGTATCCGTACGAAATGACGCTCGGTGCGGTCGAGGTCCTCGCCGGGGTGCTGCTGTTCGCTCCGCGGACCGCGACCCTGGGTGCCCTGCTGGGGGTGGCCAGCATGGTTCAGGTGTTCCTGCTGAACATGACATTCGATGTGCCGGTCAAGATCCTCTCCGGCCATCTGCTGTTGATGGGGCTGGTGCTGCTGGCACCGCAGTACCGCCGGTTGGCGGACTTCCTGGTGCTGCAGCGCGACACCACCCCGGCCCGCCAACCTGAGCTGTTCGCACATGCACGCGCCAACACCATCGCAGCCCGGGTCCAGGTCCTGCTTGGTATCTGGATGATCGCCGGTTGCGTCCTGACCAGCTGGCAGAGCTGGACCGAGTACGGCGGTGGCCGCGACAAGCCCGAGCTCTACGGGATCTGGACGGTGAGCCGGTTCGACGTCGACGGCGAGGCCGTCGCCCCCTTGACGAGCGATCAGCAGCGTTGGCAGCGCGTCGTTTTCGACACCCCTGAGGTGATGACCTATCAGCGGATGAACGGCGAGTTGGTGGACGCGCCGGTCAAGCTCGACGGGAACCACCTGGTGGTGTCGGGACCGGACGGTTCCCCGCTGGCCTCGCTGACCGCGACCCGACCGTCACCGCAGCAGCTGCAGCTGAGCGGTGAGCTGTCCGGCCGCGACGTCGACATCTGGCTGGATCGCTACGACCTCGACCAGTTCACGCTGCGCAACCGGGGCTTCCACTGGGTGCAGGAGTATCCGTACTTCCGGTGAGTCACGAGTCCACCGCCACCAGCGGTAGCCAGCGGGCAATCTCGCCGGCCCGCGATCCCGACATCTGCACGGCGGCACCGGCCGCCTCGAGTCCCAGCAGCCCGGTGGCCAGCAGCAGCCAGGTGCGGGCGTCGGTTTCCACCACGTTGGGCGGATTGCCCCGGGTGTGCCGGGGCCCTTCTATGCACTGCACCGCGACGAAGGGCGGCACCCTGACCTCGACACTGGCGCCGGGAGCGAGTGCGGCCAGGGTGCGGGCGGTCAGCCGGACGGCCTCGGCCAGTTCGGCGCGCGCGGGTTCCGGCTCGGTCGGGTCATGCAACCAGCCGGCCACCGCGATAACCGATGCCCGGGTCTTTTGTGGATCGACACTGCCTCGCGCGGCCATGCCCTAGAGTCTCGCAAAGTGTTTGCCGATCACCGCAATCCGCCGTATCGCACGGCCGGTGCGGTGCTGGTGACGGTTCTCGCGCTGGCCCTGGGACTGATCGCGGCGCAGTTCCGGGGCGCGTTCGAGGCCAAGGTCGGGCTGACCCTGCTGGCCGCGCGGGCCGGTCTGGTGCTCGACCCGGGTTCGAAGGTGACCTATAACGGGGTGCCGATCGGCCGGGTGGCCTCGGTCAGCACGGACGGCGCAGATCCGGTGCGGGCCCTGGTACGCCTGGACATCACGCCGAAGTACGTTGATCTGCTGCCGGCCAACGTGCAGGTCTCCATCGCGGCCACCACCGTGTTCGGCAACAAGTACGTCGCCTTCACCTCGCCGGAACATCCAAGCCCACAACGGGTTTCGAGCACCACCGCCATCGATGTCACCGCGGTCACCACCGAGTTCAACAGTTTGTTCGAAACGATCACCGCGATTACCGAACTTGTCGATCCGATCAAGTTGAACCAGACGCTGTCGGCCACCGCGCAGGCGTTGTCCGGTATGGGCAGCGCGTTCGGGCAGTCGTTGTCCGACGGCAACACCATCCTCGACCAGGTGAACCCGCGACTGCCTGCGCTGCGTCACGACATCGCCGGGTTGGCCGATCTCGGCGCGCGCTATGCGGCGGCCGCGCCTGATCTGTTCGACGGACTGGCCGACGCGGCCCGTAGTGCCGACACGTTCAACTCCCAGCGCGGTCACCTCGACGCCGCCCTGATCGCAGCCGTCGGATTCGCCGAAACCGGGTCCGACATCCTCGAACGGGGCGGTCCCTATCTGCAGCGCGGCGCGCAGGATCTGATCCCGACGTCGAAACTGTTCGACGACTATCAGGGGCAGTTGTTCTGCACCATCCGCAACTATCACGATGTCGCACCGGCCTTCTGGGAGACCTTCGGCGGTGACAACGGGTATTCGCTGGACGTCACCGGGACCCTGTCGAGCATCGGGGTGGGCAACGCCTACGTCTATCCGGACAATCTGCCGCGGGTCAATGCCAGCGGTGGGCCCGAGGGCCGGCCGGGCTGTTGGCAGAAGATCACGCGCGACCTGTGGCCGGCGCCGTATCTGGTGATGGACACCGGTCTGTCGATCGCCCCGTACAACCACGTCGAACTCGGCTCGCCGATCTTCATCGACTACGTGTGGGGGCGCCAGGTCGGTGAGCCCACGATCAACCCGTGACGGCTCGGGCCAATACCCGCTCGATCCACTCGGCCACGGCGAGCAGCCGCGGTACGTCGTCGGGCCGTCCGATCACCTGAAGTCCCAGCGGCATCCCATCGGTGTCGCGGAGCCCCGGGACGGCCACCGAGGTCAAGCCCATCACCTGCCAGGGCCGGCTGAACACCGGGCTGCCGGTCGGCATACCGACCGGCGCCGGTCCGGGCGCGGCCGGAGCCAGGATGGCGTCAAACCCGCGCAACTGCTCGGTGACCGCATCTCGTTGCCTACGCGCATGGTCGATGGCCCGGCGGTAGGCAGCCTCGGACGTCGCCCGCCCCTGATCGAGCAGGGCCTGCAGGCTGGGACTCACCTGCCCGGTCTCGGCCGCCAGGGACTGTGCCGCTTCCACCGCCATGATGTCCAGGTGCGCCTGCACCAGCGATCCCGGTGCCGCCTCGGGGGCCAGCCGGTCCACCACGGCACCGCTGTTGTGCAGTGCGGCAACCGAACTGGCCAAACCTTCCCGCATGGCCGGTTCGACTTCACCGAACTGTTCTGCGGCACAGATTCGCAAGGCAGGCGCGTGGTCGAGTCCCGGTGCGCAATCCATACCCAACAGTCCGGCGGCCACCAGCTGCAGGTCCGGCACGGAGCGCGTCAGGAAGCCCATCGAGTCGAGCGTGGGACTCAACCCGGTGATCCCGCTGTCGTCCAGATGTCCGGGAGGCAGCACCAGACCGGCCACCCCGCAGTAGGCGGCGGGCCGGGTGGTGGACGCGGCGGTCTGGGTGCCCAGCGCCAACGGCACCATCCGGTCGGCAACCGCGGCCGCCGACCCGCTGGACGAACCCCCCGGGGTCCGCTCGACATCGTGCGGATTTCGGGTCTTGCCCGGGGTGAAGTAGGCGAACTCGGTGGTGACGGTCTTACCCACGATGACGGCCCCGGCCTCCCGCAGCCGCCTGACGATCCAGGCGTCCTGCACCGCCGGGGCACCACCGCGAACCGGCGAGCCGCATCGGGTCGGCAGTCCCGCGACGTCGATGATGTCTTTCACTCCCACCGGTACCCCGTGCAGGGGGCCGGCGGGAGGGCGGTCGTCGAGTCCCTTCGCTTGCACTCGGGCACCCTCGACGTCGAGGACCTCCCACGCCCCGACAGCCGGTTCCCGGGCGTCGATGCGATCCAGGCAGCTCTCCAGCAGCTGCGACGGCAGGAGATCACCGCTGTGGATCAGCTCGGCAATCGCGTGGATTTCCAAGTCGCACGGCTGAGTCACGGTTGGCTCGCCGGCTGGTTCTCGGGCTCGGCCACGACAGCGACCGGCCCTGGTTTGACGGTGCCGTCTCCACTCGCTTCGGCCAGGCTGCGATTGCGGGTTTCCGGGGCCATCAGCACCGAGACGACCAGGCCGGCCAGGGTGAGTCCGGCCGCGGCCAGCATGGTGGGTCCGGTGCCGAGGTGATCCAACCCGATCGGCAGCAGGAAGGTGCCGATGGCCGCGCCGACCCGGCTCACCGCGGTGACCAGTCCCATTGCGGTGGCACGGATTTCGGTCGGGAAGATCTCGTTGGGATACGACCATTCGAGGATGTTCGGTCCGCCCGAGGCGATGGCATAGACCGCGAAGGCAGCGATCACCAGGAACGCCGGTCCGGCGGGGGCGATGCCCAGCACCACCATCGGGATCAGCATGCCGACGAACGACCAGATCAGCAGTGGACGGCGGCCCAGCGACTCGGTCCAGCGCAGGGCCGGCAGGCAGCCGATCAGAAATAGCAGGCTGATCAGGGTGTAGCCCAGGTTGGACATATTGCCCTCGGCGAGACCGAACGAGCCGAGGATCTGTGGCCCGAAGGTGTACATCGCGAACACCGGGGTGACGGCGGCCAGATAGAAGAAGCCACAGAAGAAGGTCCGGCGAAGGTACACGCCGCGCATGAGTCCACGGAAGCCCAGATCCTGGGCGGCCGGCGTCTCGATGGTTTCCAGGCCGGTGAGGTCGATGTTCTCGCCGAATGCCTTGCGTACCGCCTGTTTTGCCTCGTCCACTCGTCCCTTGGACAGCAGCCAGCGGGGAGATTCCGGTGTGCCGATCCGCATCAGCAGGATGGCGATGCCCGGGATGATCGCGCTTCCGAGCATGTACCGCCACGCGTGGTCGCCGAACAGTGCCGAGATGGTGAAGCCCACGAAAGTGGCCACGGTGGCGCCGAGGAACCAGAACACCACCAGCGAGCCGAGCATGGCGCCGCGTTTCTTGGCCGGTAGCCATTCGGCCAGCAGCGCGGTGGCGATGGGATAGTCCGCCCCGATCGCGATGCCGATGACGAAGCGCAAGGCGATCACCTGCCACGGCGCGTCGACGAAAACACACAGGGCCGAGGCCGCCACCAGGACGGACAGGTCGACGGTGTACATCAGCTGTCGCCCGATGCGGTCGGTGATCCGACCGAAGGCCACCCCGCCGACGAAGATGCCGATCAGCGCCGCGGCGCCGGCCAGACTCTCCTGGCCGGTGGACATGCCCAGTTCCGGCGTCATCCCGACCAGGGCAATGCCGATGATGCTCAGCAGGTAGCCGTCCAGGAAGGGTCCGCCGGCGCTCTGCAGCAGCAGACGTTTGTGAAAGCGCGTGAGCGGGACGGTGTCGATGAACGATGAGGCGGTTGACAAGCGGATCTCCTCTGCGGAGTGCGGATTGTGAAGTCTAGGACCCTCGATGTGATCCCCGACACCCGACAGTGTTCTTTCTTAACGAACGCTATGTCAATAGTGAACGAACACTTTTAACGCGAGCGGAACACACCGGTCGCCGGAGCCACCGCCGCGAGGGCGGCCGTCACCTACACTCGCGGCGTGGTGGATTCACACGGCCAAGCTGCAGGAAGCCGCCCGGGCCGGGGCCAGGGATCCCGATTGCGCCAGGCCCGCGAGGCGCGACAGATGTCGCTTCGCGAGTTGTCCCGACGGGTCAACGTCTCCCCCGGACACCTCTCCCAGATCGAGCGTGATCTGGTGGCGCCGTCGATCAGCCTGCTCTACGCGATCGTCTCCGAACTCGACGTATCGATGGATTCACTGTTCGACGACGGCACCGACGGGGGCCGTCCCACCGCGGCCGCCGGCGACCCCGACATTCCGAGATCACCAGGTGAAGGCCGGTATATCCGTCGTTTCGATCAGCGTCAGGCCATCGAGGTGAGCCCCGGCGTGCGCTGGGAACTGCTCACCCCGTCCACCGATGCGGGCATAGATTTCCGCGAGATCATCTACTCGAAGATCGCCTCGTCCCCGCCGGAGGAGGCATTCATCCGGCACCACGGTCATGAATACGGCCTGGTCCTCGAAGGCCGTCTTCATGCCCAGGTCGAGTTCGACGTCTTCGTCCTTGGCCCGGGCGATTCGATCGCCTTCGAATCCTCTCGCCCACACCGATTCTGGAACGAGGGCCCGGGCGTGGCCCGCGCCGTCTGGGTGTCCAACGTTCCGCACTGATCGACGCCGGCGCACCGATCAGGCTTTCTGACCTCCATCCGGGATCCGACGCTTGACAAGCGTTTGTAACTACAGAACACTCGCGTTTGTTCTCACAGATCGCTCGATCTCAGTCGATTCCCCGGAGCTGCCATGTCCAATCCTGAGCAACCCACCCGCATCCTGGTCCTCGCGGCCGACTTCTTCGAAGAGTCGGAGCTGATTTACCCCGTCCTCCGGGCCCGGGAGGAGGGCTACCAGGTGACCGTGGCCGGCATGGGGACCGCACCCGTGCGCGGCAAATCGGGTTACGGGCCATACCCGGTCGACGCCGACGTCGCCGACCTCAGTGCCGACGACTTCGACGCGGTCGTGGTGCCGGGCGGCTTCGCCCCCGACCTGCTGCGCCGTTCGGCGGCCGTCCTGGACCTGGTCGGCAAGTTCGACGCCGCGGTCAAACCGGTGGCATTCGTCTGCCACGGCGCCTGGGTTGGCATTTCGGCCGGCATCGTCTCGGGCCGCCGCCTCACCAGCGTCACCGCAATCCGCGACGACCTGCGCAACGCCGGCGCCGACTGGGTGGACGAGCCGGTGGTCGTCGACGGCAACCTGATCACCGCCCAGCTGCCCCGTGATCTCGGCGCCTGGATGCGCGCCCTGATCGACACCCTGTCCTGATCCCGTTCACGCGGCAACGAAGGAGTTTGAAACATGCCCCGAAACCTGCAAAGCCCCATCCCCCTTCAGGCTTTCGACACCAGCGACCAAGGCATCGACACCGCCATCTCGATGCCACCGGCGGTGTACACCTCAGAGGAATTCCACCAGTTCGAACTCGACGCCGTGTGGGGCCATGAGTGGTTCTGCATCGGCCGGGCCGCCGACATCCCCAACGCCGGTGACTTCTTCACCGTCACGGTGGCCAACGATCCGCTGATGGCGGTGCGCGGCCGCGACGGCGTGGTGCGGGTGCTGGCCAATGTCTGCCAACACCGTGCCATGCTGCTGGTCGAGGGCAGCGGCAACCGCCGTCGCTTCCAATGCCCTTACCACTCCTGGGTTTACGGCCTGGACGGGCAACTGCAGTCCGCTCCCCAGCTCAACGATTCACCGTGCTTCAACAAGGCCGACGTAAAGTTGCCCGAGGTGCGCTCGGAGCTTTGGGAAGGCTTCATCTTCGTCACCTTCGACGACACCATTCCTTCGCTCACCGAGCGGCTCGGCGGACTCTCGGACTATTTGGCCAACTGGGATATCGCCTCCCTGCACTCAGCGGCGCCGCAGCAGTTCACCGATTACAACTTCAACTGGAAGCTGTTCGGCGACGAGTGCTATCACTGCCAATTCCTGCACTCGCAGTCCTGGGTGCCGATGTACCCGACCTCGGCCGAACAGATCAACTTCCGCGCCTCCTTCAACGACGCCGACAAGGGCGTCATCGGCTACGAGCTGATCAGCGTCGAAGAAGGCGCCTCGCCCACCAAGACCGGACGGGTGATGCAGCCCTTCCTGCCCAACCTCACCAGTGAGCAGCGGTCCAAGCTGGCCTACGTCACGGTGGCACCCAACCTGCTCATCATCGCGATGCCCGACAAGGTCAAGTACTTCCACTGGCTACCCGGAACCACTGCCGGCACTTCACAGTTCGCCGCCACCTGGATGTACCCGGAGTCCACCTTGGCGCTGCCGAACTTCGATGTGGACTGGAAGCAGGAGGTCGAGGATCTGGCCGAGGTCATGCGCGAAGACGAAATGGCCTGGAACGGCACGCAGAGCGGCATGCGGTCCCGGTTCGCCCCGCGCGGACGCTACGCCCCGCCCGAAGAAGTGCTCGTCGCACTCAACCACTGGCTGGTACGCAAGTACCGCGCAGCCGACCAACAGTCATGACCAGCCAGCTGAGCCGAACCTCGATGGCACCGGAAAAGCCCGCCAACGCTTCGGCATTCGACCTTCAGGTGGCCCGGCGCCACGATGCCGCGACCGGAATCATCGGTCTGGACCTCGTCGCACCGGACGGTGGCGAACTACCGCCCTGGCGACCGGGAGCGCATCTGGAGTTCCTGCTGCCCGGACCCGACGGTACCGAGCTGATCCGGCACTACTCGTTGTGTGGGGACCCGACGGATCGTGGCGTCTACCGGTTCGGCGTGCTCGAGGAACCCGAAGGCCGCGGCGGGTCGGCGTATGTGCACGCGCACCTGAACGAAGGCACCTCAGTCCGGGTCCGCGGTCCGCACAACCACTTCCCGCTCGACGAGGCCGCCGAATCCTACCTGTTCGTCGCGGGCGGAATCGGCATCACGCCGATCCTGGCCATGGCCCGGACGGCCGCGGCTTCCGGCCGGCCCTGGCGCGTGGTGTATCTGGTACGGAGCCGGGACCGGTTGGCCTTCGCCGACGAGTTGCTGGCTCTGGGCGAGGACCGGGTCACGATCTGGGTCGACGATGAGATGGGCCTGTTCGATCTGCCCGCCCTGGTGGCCGAACTGACGCCAGGTTGCGGCGTTTACGCCTGCGGCCCCGGCCGGATGCTCGACGCTCTCACCGAGTTACACCACGCCGACGCCGACTGGCAGCTCAACCTGGAACGCTTCGCCGCCGCCCCGATCGATGTCACCGGTGACGTCGACTTCGAGGTGGTCACCGCCCGCAGCGGTGCCAGCTATCCCGTTCCGGCCGGCTGTTCGATCCTGGAAGTTCTCCGGAAAAACGGTATGGCGGTGGAGTTCTCTTGCTCCGAAGGAGTCTGCGGTACCTGTGAGACCGCGGTGTTCGAAGGCGTACCCGAGCACCGCGATGCGGTACTCAGCACCGAAGAGCGGGAAGCCAACGACACCATGATGATCTGCGTCTCCCGCGCCCGAACCGCCCGCCTGGTTCTCGATATCTGAGCCCCTCATCCGAAAGGAACATCTCATGTCCCCCCTGTCGAAGGTCGTCGTCACCGGCGGGTCCGGTCGCGTCGGCCGCTATGTCGTCGACGAACTGGCGTCCGGATTCGATGTCACCAACGCCGATCTCGCCCAGTCCGAGGCTGCGGTCGATTACACCCAGGTCGATGTCACCGATCTGGACAGCGTCCGTCGCGCCACCAAGGGTGCGGATGCGGTCGTGCATCTGGCCGCCCTCGATTACGACTGGAACGCCGCACCGGAACAGTACATTCGGGTCAACACCATGGGCACCTGGAACGTCCTGCAGGCCGCCGCCGAGAACGAGGTACGCAAAGTCGTGCTGTGCTCCAGCATTTCGGCGTGCGGATTATCCGAGATGCGGCCGGACTGGACGCCGCAGGCGCTGCAGGTCGACGAGCGCCATGAACTTCGCCCGGTGCAGGCATACAGCGTGAGCAAGCAGATCATGGAAACCATGGGCCGCAGCTTCGCCACCGGCAGCCCCATGGACGTGCTGTGCCTGCGCCCGCTGGCGGTGGTGCTGCCGGAGACGATCGCCGAATACACCGCGTTCATCGACAATCCGGAAACCCATTGGCTCTACTACTACGTGCACGCCCGCGATGTGGCGACCGGCTTCCGCAAAGCACTCGAGGCGCGCGACCTGAAGTTCGGCACCTTCTTTCTCAGCGCCGACGACACCTCGCATCCGGAACCGACGCTCGACTGGTACCGGTCCCGGATCGGGGAACTGCCCGAGATCACCAATCCGCGTCTGTTCCAACTCAATCCGCGGGCATCGATCTTCAGCAACCGGCAGGCTCGTGAGCTGCTGGGCTGGGAACCGACCACAGATTTTCTCTCGCTGCGCGCCGAACTCGGCGTCTGAGAACCGCAGAAAGGACTACTCCATGACAAGCACCGTTCTGCCCGGCAAGGTGGACTGGACCGGGGACAACCCCTTCATCTATCTCAAGACCGATCCGACCGGCGACTGGTCCTCCCTGTCGGTGTTCTTCCGGATCACCGCATCCGACCACGGCACCGGCCACCTCACCGCCGTCGTCACCGATCCGTATGACCCCGAACGAGCTTCGGCCCTCGGGCTCACCGACAACGAGCCGCTGGCCCGCTTCCTGATCGAGGACTTCGTCAGCAAGTTCGTGTTGTTCCGGCCCACCAAGGCATTCGAATCGGTCAAGTTGCACACCAACGCCGAGTTCTCCCAAGACATCACCGACACCGCCTGGGTCGAGCGGGCCCGGGACGCCTCCGCCGGTGTCGAGGTGGCCATGCAGTGGGATCAGCTGCAGCCGTCGTTCGCGGTCCATCAACCGGCCGCCGAATCGGGTACCGGGCGCCACGAGATGCTCAGCGTCTTTCTGCCGGCCGGCTCGGCCGTCGTCACGGTGAACGGCACCGCGTTGCCCGGAGCCACCGTGGAGCGCGACTTCTTCGGCGGCCGTGCCCAATCGGCCGCGCTGGCACTGTCGGAAACCTGGGTGCAGGCGTGACCGTCTCAGCCTTGCCCGCCGCGGATGCCGCGGCCGGTGCGGCCATGCTGGCCACCGACCCCCACTGGACCGGGCTGACCCGGGCCGTCGACGTGACCGGAGCCGATCGCCGGTTGTGGCACGCCGGCCCGCCGTTCTCCGACTGGTCCGCGGTTCCCGTCCCGGTTCGTAACTCGCTGGCGCTGGCCTGCATCTACGAAAGCTGGGCGGCCACCCCCGATGAGGCGTGGGCACTGCTGGCGGACGGGTGCGTCGAGTATGCGCCGGCTCAGGACCACGGGCTGGTGGTGCCGTTGGCCGGGGTGATCTCACCGTCGATGGCGCTGCACGTCATCTCCGATCCCGAATCGGGCCGGGTGCGCTACGCCGCGCTCAACGAGGGCATGCAGCACTGCCTGCGGCTGGGCGTTCTCGATCCGGAGATCCCGGAGTTCCACCGCTGGCTCAACGGGCGGTATGCGGCCTGGCTGGCCACCCGACTGGATCCCGCCATCCCGCTGCTGGGTCTGCTCGCCGGATCCCTCAACCACGGAGACGACGGGCACAGCCGCACCCTGGCCGGCTCTCGGCTGTTCGCCGAATGTCTGCTCGATGACACCGCGCCGGACGACATCCGTGAGTTCCTGACCACTTGCGGGGCGTTTGCGCTGAACATCTGGATGGCCACCGCAGCCCTGATTCTCGGTGCCGCCGAGGGTTTCGAACATTCCGGCCTCATCACGCGGGCCGGCGGCAACGGTGTGGATTTCGGCATCCAGCTGGCCGCCCGGCCCGGGCACTGGCAGACCGTGGCGGCCACCGCACCGTCCGGGCCGGTCGAGGCGGCGCATCAGGGCCGCACCGCGGTCGGAGCGATCGGCGATTCGGCGGTGGTGGATCTGCTCGGGCTCGGCGGTCAGTCGCTGCGCAGCGCCCCGGCCGTCACCCAAGCACTGGACGGCTACCTGCCCGCTGACGCCCTCGATCGGCCGCAGCGGCTGCTCCCGCTCACCATGGACTCGGCCGGGGGCTTGCGGACCGGCCTGTCGGCGCACACGGTCTCGGCTGCCGGAGTGAGCCCGCTGGTGCTGTTGGGCATGATCTCCGACACCGGCCACGGCCGTATCGGTGGTGGCGTCTATCAGCCGCCACCGGAGGTGTTCTCGCTCAGCTGAGGTCGAGGTCGGCTCTACTATCGTCGGATGCGAGGGATTCAGCGGCCGAAAACACTGGCCGATGCCTAAGCGCGCAGTGCCCGCGAGCGTGGAGCAGCCCGCGGCCTTTCCGCCTGCCCTCCCGGCATGGCGCGCGGTCGGGTTGTCCCTCGCGCCGATCTGCGCCGTGGCGTTCCACGGTGTGGCCGCACTGTGCGCCGCATCCATTGCGGCCGTGTTGATCTTCGCGTTCGCCCGGCTGCGCCGGAACGCGCCGAGTGCGGTGTCGACGGGTGATCTGGTCGCCGCCACCGTCGGTCCGGCCGCCGGTCGGTTCACCAGCCTGATCCAGCTGGCGGCCTACGTGTTGTTGGGTGTGGGCGCGGCACTGAGTCTGGCGCTGCAACCGTTGACCGGGGCACCCGATCTGGAGACCGCGCTGGCCGGTTGGTGGTGGCCCGGATGGTCGGTGGCAGTGGTGGTGATCGCCGGCGCCGTGGTGGCGTACCTGCCGGCCCGTGCAGTAGGTGCGACGGCTGCCGCCCTCGCCGGCGTGGGCCTGCTGGTCTTTGTGTACCTCGCGCTGGCGGTCGTGGCCCGGGTGGCGTCGGGAACCCCTCCGATCCAGGTCGGGTCCACCCACTTCGGATCAGTGCTGTTGGCCACGGCCGCGGCCATCCCGCTCGGTCTGGGTTTGGTGGGCTTCGAGACCGCCACCGTGGTCAGCGGTCGGCTGCGGTCGCCGGCCCGCCCGATGGGCACCGCGGTGGGCGTCGCCGCGCTGAGTGCGCTGGCCCTTCTGGTTGCGGTCAACATCGGCACGACCGGCGGATTCCACACCACTGCCGTGAATCTGTCGTTGGTGATCTCGGAGTTCTTCTCGGATGCGGGCTTCTACTGGTTTTCCGCGGGGGCGTTGTGCCTGGCATCGGCGGCGTTGCTGGTGTTGATGTGGGCGGCCACCCGCGTCGCCGCTCGGTTGTTCGGCCCTGGACCGGAGGTGGCGATGCTGGTTCCGGCGGTGATGTGCGTGCTGGCCGTTGCGTTCTGCCGGTTTCAGGAGCACATCGGCCGGCTACAGACGACGGTCCCGGCACTGTTGCTTCTCGTGGTGTATCTGCTTGTCACCGAGGCGAATTCACGCGTAGCCGGGTCGACGGCGGCTCAGCAGGCGCCCCGGCTGGTCTTGACCGTGGTCACGGTCTGCGTGGTGTTGATCCCGCTGCGCGTCACCGAGTACGCCCTGCCCACGTGGTGGCCGCTGCTGCTCACCGCCGTGATCCTCGCGGTGGCCGCGCTGCTGGCGCGTGTCGGTAGGCCAGAACCGCCAGCGCACCCGCTTCGTTGATCGCCAGATGCGCCAGTATCGGCGCGGCCAGACTGGCCGAGCGTTGGGTGAGCCGGCCGAACACCCATCCCGCCACGCCGGTGGCGAGCACGGTGGGGATCACCGGTTCCCCGGCGGCCCGGGCGTCGGCGATGTGGGACAACCCGAACGCGGTGGCCTGCAGCATCTGACCGCCCGACGGGCCGAAGGCGTCGGCACCGACCGTGGCGAGTGCGGCCCGGAACGTGGCTTCTTCCGGCCAGACCGTTCCCAGTGGAATACGCAGCGCCAACCACCGACCAGGCGCTTCGGGAAGGGGCTTACGCCGCATCTCGGTGCGGACGACGGGCACCGCGGAGCTCGCGGCCACCCCGGCGGTCACCGCGGCGGCGCTCGCCAGGCCAAGCCGCAGGCCTGACCACAAGGCCGGGGGGCGTAACCCGGGACGGGCCCCGGTCCGAAGCAGCAGCGCACTGCCGAGCACCGCCCGCACCAGCGGTTGCCAGCGCGACGGCAGCCGCGGATCGACCACGCCGTTCCACGCCACCACCGCCGTCGCCAGCCCCAGGGCGCGCAGCTGTGCGCGGCGTCGGTTCATGCGCCGGCTGCCGGCCCGGTCAGCTCGGCGATGATCCGGCGGCACTCCGGTGCGGCCTCGGGGTCCAGATCTGACGCGATGAGCGCGATCAACAACGCGATACCCACCGCTCCGGCGTCGGGACTACCGACGGCCCGCTCGCCGACGTAGCTGGCCCGGCCGAAGCGGGCGCGCATCTGTGCCGTGCCCGCAGCGCCGTCGGCCGCGCCGCGGACCACGTCGACCAGACTGTGCCCACCGGCCCGGCCGGCGCCGTCCAGCGCGTCGAGCATCGTCCGGTCTCCGGGCTGCGCCCCACCGGCGCGCTGCACCGACTGCATTCCGCGGGCCACCCCGCGCGAAAGCGCGGCAGCGTGTTCGGAGGGGTCCACCGACGCCGTCTCCTCGGCGATGGCGTCGAGCACCAGTCCGATCAGGGGGCCGCTCGATCCACCGACGGTGTCGAGGAAGCTGCGGGCCAGCCGCGTCAGTCCGGGTTGCGCTGACGAAAGACGACGGGCGTTGCGCACTCCGGCCACCAGGTTGTCCCCGAAATCGCCGTCACCGGCACGCTGGTCCAGATCGGTCAGCCTCGCATGGGCTCGCTCCACGGCCTCGCCCACCGAGCGCAGGAAAGGGTCGTCATCGTCGTCGGCAACCGGGTCGGCCGAGGCCGGAGCCTGCGATTCGGCGGAAGCGAACGTCGACATGGGCGGCCATCCCGGTACCGCGATCTCGTGTCGCCACAGCTGCGCCCGCTGATCGTCCGAGCGGGTCACGGTGAGCGAGAATCCCCGCATGTCGAGGGCCGAGATGTAGGTGCCCACCAGCGCGCCGTCGATGACAATGCCGCGCGCACTGAGCAATTGGTCGACGATCGCGGTGATCGCGCCGAGCTCCAGTGCGGTCGTCGCACCGAGCCCGTTCACCAGCACGAGCACCCGGTCGGTGCCGGCGGGCAACGCGTCGAGCAACGCGGTCACCATCTTTTCCACGAGATCTTCGAGACCCGCCAACCGGGTCGAATCCTGTGCCGGCTCGCCATGGATTCCGATGCCGTACTCGAGGGTCCCCTCGGCGATGTCGAAGGCCGCGCGGCGCGTCGCGAACGACGTATGGGATCCCGACGCGACGGCCAGGCTGCGGCTCTCGCTGACCACGCGGTCACCGAAGTTCTTGAGCTGCGCCAGGTCTGCCCCGGTGTCGGCCAGCGCGCCGAGCAACTTCTCCACGATGACGGTGGCGCCGGTGCCCCGTCGGCCGGTGCCGGTCTCGTCGTTCTCGGTGGCCAGGTCGTCGTCGACGAGGACGCGTTCGGTCGCAATGCCTTCGGCGGCCAACCGCTCGGCGGCGATGCCGAAGTGGATCCGGTCGCCGGTGTAGTTCTTCACCACGTGCAACACCCCGCCGTCCCCGGCGACGCGGCGCGAGGCCTCGTAGATCTGCCGGTTGTGCGGGCTGGCGAACACCCGGCCCGGCACGGCGGCGTCGAGCCCGCCACGACCGACGAAACCGGCGTGCATGGGTTCGTGGCCGCTGCCGCCGCCGGATACCAGCCCGACCTGCCGACGCGGATCGCGGTGGCGGGCATACACGTACAACGGGTCGGTGTTGAGGGCGAGAATGTCGGCGTTCGCGCTGCAATAGCCCTGCAGCGCAGTCAATTCGACGTCGCCGTCCGGCAAGAACAGCCGCGTCGGCTCAGCCTCCGGGTTCGGGCTCGCGTTCATCGCTTCCCTTTCATGCCGTCAGTTCTCAGGCCCGTCTTCGCCCGCAGTCTTGTCCAGCGCCACCCGGATCCGCTCGGTGTCAGCCGGTGTCCAGCCCTCCGGTGGGGCCACCGCGGCCCAACCGTCGAGCATCGAGTGGCCGTAGTTGTGGCCGTGCCCGGCCGGCACGCTCGAGGCGTTGGTGATGTCGGCGGCCACCTGCCAGAAGGTGATGATGGGGTACCAGCGCATGGAAGCGGTGCGGTCGGTGCCGGGCGCTTCGACCAACCAATCCGGTTCGGAGAACAGCAGATCCGTCGACCACCAGACGATCGGGTCCGACGGGTGCTGCAGGAACAGCACCCGGGTGCCTTCCCACGGGCCTGCGGTGTCCTCGGCGATCTCGGCGGCGTCGGCGGCCTCGGAGAACCGCACGGTGCGGCCGTTGTCGTAACGCGGACGCACCTGCGGGGTGCCCGGGTCGCGGCGCACGGTCAACCCGTTCCACAGCGGGCTGGCGTTGGGCGGGCCCACCCACAGCACCGAGGAGAAACCCATCCGCGAGATGTCGGGAAGCCAGTCGAATGCGCCCTGACCGGCCATCGACCCCAGGCTCTCGCCGTACAGCACAAGCTTGGGCCGGCGCTCCGGCGGCAATTCTTCCCAACGCGCCTGGATCGCGTCGATCATCATCCGGCCGTTGTCCATCGACTTCTGCCGGTCGCCCATGAACGAAATCCAGCTCGGCAGATAGGAATACTGCATGCCGACCATCGCGGTGTCACCGTTGTACATCAGCTCCAACGCGCGCGCGGCCACCGGATTGACCCAGCCGGTGCCGGTGGTCGGGACGATGACCAACAGCTTGCGGTCGAAGGCGTGGGTGCGCTCAAGTTCACTGAGCAGCACCGCGATCCGCTGCTCGTCCGTGTCGGCGGTGTGCAGACCGGCGTACACGCGGATGGGCTCTTTGGCGGGTTCACCGTTGACTGCTTCGAGTTCGGCGGCGCGGGGGCCGGTGGCCACGAAATTGCGACCTTGAAATCCGAGCGAATCCCACGGCGCGAATGATGCTGGGCTGCCCGATCTTTGGGGTTCGGTCGGCTGGTTGACGCCCTCACGGGTGGTGGAGTTCTGCGGCTGGAACACCCGACTGGCCCCGGCCAGGAATCCGCGGTAGAGCACGCCGTTGACCAGCGTGATGACCAGCACCACCACGATCGCGGTGCCGATGAACTGGGCCACCTCCCGATGCAGCCGCCAGCGCCGGATGAAGAACCGGGCCAGCAGTCGCACCGCGTCGC
Source organism: Mycobacterium sp. NS-7484 (assembly GCF_001953975.1). Taxonomy (GTDB): domain Bacteria; phylum Actinomycetota; class Actinomycetes; order Mycobacteriales; family Mycobacteriaceae; genus Mycobacterium. The sequence continues at coordinate 50,230 of NZ_MBEJ01000099.1, read as the reverse complement.
GCAGCACCCGCGCGGTGCCGATCAGCGCAGCGGCCACCGCAGCGGTGATGATCAAGGTCCGCATGTAGCCGAGGGTGGCCGGCCCTTCGATACCCATCAGCGCCGAGACCTGGCGCTGCCAGGCCGCGGCCGGGATCAACATCAGCACGCAGGCCGCGGCCGAGCCGGTGATGACCAAGGCCTTGACCCAGTACAGCACCCGCTTCTGCGGGGGCCACCAGGTGCGTCGCGCCAACACAAAGCGGTACAACGCTTTTCCGAGCAGGACTCCGATGCCGTAACCGATGGCGAGGTTGATGCCACCGATGAGACCGGCGAACAGCCAATCCCGCGGCAGCAGCGACGGAGTCAGCGACAGGCAGAAGAACAGGGCGCCGACGGCGATGCCGGTGAAGTCCAACCGCACCAGGCTCCAGGCCCAGCGCAGCAGAGGATGACGTGCGTCGAGGGTCTCGGCCGTCACCCGAACAGCCCGGGCAGCACGCCCTCCGACGTGCTCCGAAGCTCCGCAAGGGTGATGCTGAACTGGCCCTGGACCTCGACCGAGTCGCTACCTTGGTCGACCACGCCGACCCGGGTCACCGGCAGGTTTCTGGCCTCACACATCGACCGGAACCGGCTTTCCTCGGTGCGTGGCACCGCGACGAGCACCCGGCCCGACGATTCGGAGAACAGGAAGACGAAGGGATCGATGCCTTCGGGCAGGTCCTCGGGAAGGATGATGCGGCAACCGGTTTCACCGGCCAGCGCCGCCTCCACCACGGCCTGGATCAGCCCGCCCTCGCTCAAGTCGTGGGCCGCCGAGATCAGCCCGTCACGCGAGGCCGCAGTCAGCACCTCGGCCAGCAGCTTCTCGCGCTCCAGGTCCACCTTCGGCGGCACCCCGCCGAGGTGATCGCCGGTGACCTGGGCCCAGACCGATCCGTCGAACTCGTCGTGGGTGTCGCCGAGCAGCAGCAGGGTCTCCCCCGGTTCGGTGCCCAGGCCGGTGGGGATGCGTCGCTTCACATCGTCGATCACGCCGAGCACCCCGACCACCGGGGTGGGCAGGATCGCGGTGGACCCGGTCTGGTTGTAGAAGCTGACGTTGCCGCCGGTGACCGGAATGCCAAGGGCCGCACAACCATCGGCCAAACCGCGGACGGCCTGGCTGAACTGCCACATCACGCCGGGATCCTCGGGCGAGCCGAAGTTCAGGCAGTTGGTCACCGCCACGGGCGTGGCCCCGGTGACCGCGACGTTGCGGTAGGCCTCGGCCAGCGCCAGCTGCGCACCGGTGTACGGGTCGAGCTGGGTGTAGCGGCCCGAGGCGTCGGTGGACACCGCGATGCCGCGGCCGGTGGTCTCGTCGATGCGCAGCACCCCGCCGTCGGCATGCTCGGCCAGCACGGTGTTGCCGCGCACGTAGCGGTCGTACTGCTCGGTGATGAACGCCCGGCTGCACAGGTGCGGGCTGCCGATCAGCGCCAGCAACGTGGCCTTGAGCTCGTCACCGGTCGCGGGGCGGGGCAGTTTGGCCGAGGTGTCGGCGACGAGGGCGTCCTGGGTGTCGGGGCGGGCCACCGGGCGCTCGTAGACCGGGCCTTCGTGCGCCACGGTGCGCGGCGGCACGTCGACCACGGTCTCGCCGTGCCAGGTGATCTGCAGCCGGTCGCCGTCGGTGACCTCACCGATCACGGTGGCCAGCACGTCCCACTTGCGGCACACCGCCATGAACTTCTCGACGTTCTCCGGCGTGACCACGGCGCACATGCGTTCCTGCGATTCGCTGGAGAGCACCTCGGCCGGGGTCATGTCGGCTGCGCGCAGCGGCACCCGGTCCAGCTCGATGTGCATGCCGCCGTCACCGGCGGACGCGAGTTCGGAAGTGGCACAGGATAATCCGGCGCCGCCGAGGTCCTGGATCCCGACCACCAGGCCGGCTGCGTAGAGCTCGAGGCAACACTCGATGAGCACCTTCTCGGTGAACGGGTCGCCCACCTGAACACTCGGCAGTTTCTTACGGCCCGCGCCGGACTCGTCGCCGCTGAAGGTGTCGCTCGCCAACACGGACACCCCACCGATGCCGTCGAGGCCGGTGCGGGCACCGAACAGGATGATCTTGTTGCCGGTGCCCGAGGCGAACGCCAGGTGCAGGTCTTCCTTGCGCAGCGCGCCCACGCACAGCGCGTTGACCAAAGGGTTGCCGGCGTAGGAGGGATCGAAGATCGTCTCGCCGCCGATGTTGGGCAGGCCCAGCGAGTTGCCGTAACCGCCGATGCCGCGCACCACACCGTCGAGCACGCGGCGGGTGTCGGGAGCGTCGGCCGCACCGAAGCGCAGCTGATCCATCACCGCCACCGGCCGGGCACCCATCGCCATGATGTCGCGGACGATGCCGCCGACGCCGGTGGCCGCGCCCTGGTAGGGCTCGACGTAGGACGGGTGGTTGTGGGATTCGACCTTGAAGGTGACCGCCCAGCCGTCGCCGATGTCGACGACGCCGGCGTTCTCCCCGATGCCGGCCAGCATGCCGGCGCGCATCGCCTCGGTGGTGGTCTCACCGAAGTAGCGCAGATGCACCTTCGAGGACTTGTAGGAGCAGTGCTCGCTCCACATCACCGAGTACATGGCCAACTCGGCGTCAGTCGGGCGGCGGCCAAGGATCTCCCGAATGCGCTGGTACTCGTCGTCCTTGAGACCGAGTTCGCGGTAAGGCTGGGGCTGATCGGGGGTGGCGGCTGCCCGCTGCACCGTGTCCATAGCGTGGGTGAGCTCAGACGTCACGACCCCAGTTTAGTGGTTGCTCGCGTGTAGGCGCGGGCAGCCGCTGGTGCGCCCACTCCGTGCAGCACGACACTGCCGAGAACCGCCACCACCAGCACCTGCGCCACGGTGTGCTCGGCCACCCCTTCCAGGGCGTTGAACGCCAGCAACCCGAACACGATCGAGGCGGTGCCGCGCGGGCCGAGCCACCCCAGCAACAGCCGTTCCCGCCAGCTCACCGGCGAGCCCAGCATGGCCACCAGCACCGGCAGGATGCGCACCACGGTCAGCGCCAGCAGGCAGAACACCACGGTGGCCACCGACACCCCCGACCCGAGTGCCAGCACGGCGGTCAGGCCGAACACGAACCACATGATCGCGGCGAGCAGGAAGCCCACGTCGTCGACGAGTTCGAGCTCAGCGGAGAAGGTGGTCGAGGAGCGCAGATAGTTGAACGCGATGCCGCAGACGAATGCCGAGACGAAGCCGTTGCCGTCGACGAGGAGGCTGGCGCCGAAGGCCAGCAGCGGTGCCGCGACCAGGATCACCCGCTTGGCCTGATCGGTCATCAAGTTGTGACGCTGGGCGTGGTTGGCCGCGACGGCCAGGGCCGCGCCCACCACGACCCCGACCAGGATCGCCTTGACGGCTTCGGGGACCGCCGAGGCCAACGCGTCGACCGGTGTCTCGATGTGCCGGTCGTCGGCGGCAAGCACCACGGCGAAGATGAAAATGGGTGAGATGATGCCGTCGTTGTAGCCGGCCTCGACGTTGAGCAGATCGCGGACCCGTTCGGGTAGCCGCGCGTCGCGCAGCAGCGTCGACGTCGGCGCGAAATCGATCGGCACCACGATGCAGGCGATCACCAGCAGCACCGCCCAGGACAGCCCGGGTAGCAGCCAGATGCCGATCAGCACCGAGCACGCCAGCCCGATCGGCAAGGCGATGAACAGCAGCCGAAGCGCCGAGCGCGGATCGGCGCCCAGAAACCCGCCTCGCACATCGGTGGCGTCGACGAACAGCAGGACCGCCAGGATGATCTCGGCGACGTGCTGGGCGCTGTCGGCGTTCAGGGTGTCGGCCACCCCGCTTTGCATGAAGCCGACCGCCACGCCGGCCAGCACCAACACCATCGGCGCGGTCAATCGGAGCCGGGCCAGACCTCTCGACAACAGCGACCATCCGGCGAGTACGACCGATACCGCGATGAGCGAGAGCAGCACGGCGGTGATCTTTCCAAAGTCCTACCCGGAGCCGATGCAGAACGCGTTGCCCTCGGGGTCGGCGAGAACCACCCAGCTGAAGTCATCGCCCATGCTGTGTCGTTCCGTCTCGCTGGCCCCGAGACTCACGAGCCGGGCCACCTCGGCTTCCGCGTCCGCCGCCGCGAGGTCGAGGTGGACGCGATTCTTACCCGGCGTCGGCGCCGCGACTTTCTGAAACCCCAGCCGCAGCCCGCCGGGCAGTACCGCCATCACGAATTCGCCTGGCGCCAAGGCGGTCACGTCCCCACCGAGGGCCTGCGCCCACCAGCGGGCCAGCGCATCGGGGTCGGTGCAGTCAAAAGTGATCATTTCCACGGACAGTGCCATGGCGCCGACCCTAGATCAGGCCGGTGACAAGAACCCCTGCAATGCCGCCGAGTACGCGGCAACGTCGCGCGCACCCATGAACTCGCGGGCCGAATGCATGGCCAGCTGCGCCGCGCCGACGTCGACCGTCGGAATTCCGGTGCGCGCCGACGTCATCGGCCCGATGGTCGAGCCACACGGCAGATCGGCGCGATGCTCGTAGCGCTGCAACGGCACCCCGGCCTGATCGCAGGCCAGCGCGAAGGCCGCGGCCGTCCGACCGTCGGTGGCGTAGCGCAGATTGGGTTGCACCTTGAGCACGGGTCCGGCGTTGACCGCGATCTGGTGGCCGGGCTCGTGACGGTCCGGGTAGTTCGGGTGCGTCGCGTGCGCCATGTCGCCCGACGCCACCATCGATCCGGCGGTGCGGCGCAGGAAGGTCTCCCGGTCGCCGCCGGCGGCCAGGACGATGCGCTCCAGCACCGTCGGTAGCAGCTCGGACTGGGCGCCGTGGTCCGACGTCGAGCCGACCTCCTCGTGGTCGAACAGCGCCAGCACGGGCACGTGGGTATCGCTTTCGGCCGCCAACAACGCCTCCAACCCGGCGTAGCAGGTGGCCTGGTTGTCCAACCGGGGTGCGCTGACGAACTCGCCACCGGCCCCGGTGATCGCCGCCGGCGTCAGGTCGTGCGTCATCAGGTCGAATCCCAACACGTCGGCCTCGGCCACCCCGGCCCGCTCGGCGACGAACCCGAGGAACGACCGGGGCCGTTCCCCGAGGCCCCACACGGCGTTGACGTGGCGCTGCGGGTCGGGGCTGACGCCCTTGCGATCCTCGGACAGGTGGATGGCCAGCTGCGGCACCCGCAGGATCGGATCGTCGACCCGCACCAGCACCTGCTCGATCGCCGAGCCGCGGCGTACCGACAGCCGGCCGCTGATCCCCAGGTCACGGTCCAGCCATGAGTTGAGCCAGGCCCCGCCGTAGGGCTGCAGCGCCACCACCTGCCAGCCCGCCACGACGCGGTCCGGGTGTTGTTTGACCCGCAGGTTGGGACTGTCGGTGTGGCCGCCGACGATCCGGAACGGGGCAGCCGGGTCGGCCCCCTCGGCGTTCCAGGCCACCAGCGAGCCGGCTCGCACCGTGAAGAACTTTCCCGTGCCCGGCCAGGCGTCGGTCTCGGCCAGTTCGGTGTATCCCGCGCCGCGCAGCCGCTGCGCGGCGGTGGCACACACATGGAACGGCGACGGCGAGGCGTTGACGAACTCACACAGACTCTGGGCGCTAGCTGCCATATCTCTATCTTGACCGGGAATTGTGGGCGCGCCACGCTAGGGTCGGTTTGTGACCGCACCTCAGCCCCAGCCGGTTTTGGCGCCGCTGACGCCGGCTGCCGTGTTCCTGGTCGCGACGATCGACGACGGCGGCGAGGCGACGGTGCACGACGCGCTGGCCGACGTTTCAGGTCTGGTGCGCGCCATCGGCTTCCGTGATCCCACCAAGCGCCTGTCGGCAATCGTCTCGATCGGCTCCGACGCCTGGGACCGGTTGTTCTCCGGGCCACGCCCCGCCGAGCTGCATCCGTTCATCCCGTTGGACGGCCCGCGTCACCGGGCCCCGGCCACTCCCGGTGATCTGCTGTTCCACCTGCGGGCGGAGTCGATGGATGTGTGTTTCGAGCTGGCCACGAAGTTCGCCGACGCGATGGCCAGCGCCGTCACGATCGTCGACGAGGTGCACGGCTTCAAGTTCTTCGACAACCGCGACCTGATGGGCTTCGTCGACGGCACCGAGAATCCCGACGGTCCGGTGGCCGTCAATGCCAGCCAGATCGGTGCCGAGGACCCGGATTTCACCGGTGGCTGTTACGTGCACGTGCAGAAGTACGTGCACGACATGGGTTCGTGGAACTCGCTGTCCACCGAGGAGCAGGAGCGGGTGATCGGCCGCACCAAACTCGACGACATCGAGCTCGACGATGCGGTCAAGCCGGCCAATTCCCATGTGGCGCTGAATGTGATCGAAGACGACGAGGGCAACGAGCTCAAGATCATCCGGCACAACATGCCGTTCGGCGAGATCGGCAAGGGTGAATTCGGCACGTACTACATCGGCTACTCCCGCACCCCGGCGGTGACCGAGCGGATGCTGACCAACATGTTCATCGGTGACCCGCCGGGAAACACCGACCGCATCCTGGACTTCTCCACCGCGCTCACCGGCGGTCTGTTCTTCACCCCAACGATCGATTTTCTGGATGATCCACCGCCGCTGCCGTCGTCGGACGCGGCGTACGAAGCGGCAGAAGAAGTTTCATCGGATCAGGGCCACCGTGACGGCTCGCTCGGCATCGGCAGTCTGAAAGGAATCCCGCAATGAACAACCTTTACCGCGAGCTCGCCCCGATCACCGAGTCCGCCTGGGCCGAGATCGAACTCGAGGCCAGCCGGACCTTCAAGCGCCACATCGCCGGCCGGCGCGTGGTCGATGTCAGCGAGCCCGGCGGCCCGGTCACCGCGGCAATCAGCACCGGGCACCTGCTCGACGTCAGCCCGCCGGGTGACGGTGTGGTGGCCCACCTGCGTGAGGCCCGGCCGCTGGTGCGGCTGCGGGTGCCGTTCACGGTGTCGCGCACTGCAATTGACGACGTCGAGCGCGGCGCACAGGACTCCGACTGGGATCCGGTCAAGGACGCCGCCAAGAAGCTGGCCTTCGTCGAGGACCGGGCGATCTTCGAGGGCTACCCGGCAGCCTCGATCGAGGGCATCCGCAACTCCAGCTCCAACCCCGCGCTGGCCCTGCCCGACGATGCCCGCGAGATTCCCGACGTGATCGCCCAAGCACTTTCGGAGCTTCGGCTGGCCGGTGTCGACGGGCCGTACTCGGTGCTGCTCTCGGCCGAGACCTACACCAAGGTCAGCGAGACCACCGCGCACGGTTATCCGATCCGCGAGCACCTGAGCCGGCTCGTCGACGGGGAGATCATCTGGGCGCCGGCGATCGACGGTGCGTTCGTGTTGTCCACCCGCGGTGGTGATTTCGATCTGCAGCTGGGCACCGACGTGTCGATCGGCTACCTGTCCCACGACGCCGAGACCGTGCAGCTGTACCTGCAGGAGACCTTGACGTTCCTGGCCTACACCGCCGAGGCGTCAGTCGCCCTGACGGCCTGAGCCCCCCTTGCCCCGCGCGCGTGCGTGTCTGCTGCGCGACACGCCGCTCGCGGGCCACGTTATGAGCACGCTCGCGGTGCCGGGAGGCAGAAGCTAAACCGAGAGAACCGCGTCCAGCGCGGAGTAGAACAGGCCGAGCCCGTCATCGGACGGTCCGGTCAACGCCTCGGTGGCGTGTTCGGGGTGTGGCATCAGGCCGACGACGCGCCGGTTTTCCGAGCACACACCGGCGATACCACGCATCGAGCCGTTGAGGTTCTCGCGGTAGCGGAAGACGACGCGGTCCTCGGCCTCGAGCTCGTCGAGCACGGCCTCGGAGGCCACGTAGCGACCCTCCCCCGACTTGAGCGGGATGAGCAGATCGGCACCGACCTCGTACCGGGTGGTCCAGGCCGTGGTGTTCGAGGCCACCTCCAGCCACGTGTCACGACAGATGAAGTGCAGGCCGGCGTTGCGGGTCAGCGCGCCGGGCAGCAGCCCCGCCTCGCACAGCACCTGGAAGCCGTTGCAGATGCCGAGCACGGGCATGCCCTTGCCGGCCGCGTCGATGACAGAGCCCATGACGGGGGCGAACTTCGCGATCGCACCGCAGCGCAGGTAGTCGCCGTAGGAGAAACCGCCGGGGACGACGACCGCGTCCACGCCCTTCAGATCGGCATCGGCGTGCCAGAGGTTGACCGCCTCGGCGCCGGCCAGCCGGACCGCGCGGACCGCATCGACGTCGTCGAGCGTTCCGGGGAAGGTGATCACCCCGATGCGGGTGCTCACGAGTCCTCCCGGCTCACCGAGAACTCCTCGATCACGGTGTTGGCCAGCAACGATTCAGCGATCTCGGCGAGCGTTTCGTCGGCTACGGACTCGTCGACCTCGAGCTCGAAACGCTTACCCTGCCGGACGTCCGAGATACCGTCATGTCCGAGCCGACCGAGTGCCCCGACGATCGCCTGACCCTGCGGGTCGAGGATCTCCGCCTTGGGCATGACGTGCACAACCACCTTTGCCACGGCGCACACTCTACCGGCACGACCCGATGTAAGCCGTGCACAGTGGTTCCGCGAGCGCATCGAGCACCACTTCGTCCGATGGCGCCGACCACGCAACCCGTGGCGGTGTGATCGACCACATAGCCAGTTCGACGATGGTGCTGTTGCGTGAATCAGCCAGCAGGTATTGATGCAGCACCCGCTTACCGTCGAGAGTGAGCACCGCGGCCAGCTGTCCCGGCTGGTCGGTGGTGATCGAGGTGGTCATTCCGGGGACCCGGCAACCGCGCAGCGCCGAGGCGGCGCCCTGCACGACCGCCAGTGCAGTCTGACCACCCAGCCACGTCTCCCCGCGCCAGTGGATCACCTGCACCCTCAGCTGCCAGTCTCCGGCGGGGCGCCCGACATCGGCGCGGGCCGCGACGGCGTAGCTACGCGGGTCGCCGGGCACCGGTGACACGGCGCAGTCCTCGGCGAAGCGGAAGCGCGGTGCGTCGGCGGTCACGGCCACTCCGGCCAGCCCGGGCCAGCGGTATTCGCGGTACAGCGGCAGCTGCGAGGAGGCCACCCACGCCGAATCCGGGATGCGGTCACACAGCGGCGGGCAGTCGGCGCTGGGCTCCGGCCAAGCCGAAGGCGGCGCTGCGGCCAGCCCGCAGAGCACGAGCGACATTGTCGCGATCACCCGCCAGATCCCCACCGAGCGTCACAATATAGGTATGCAGCTCACGCATTTCGGACATTCGTGCCTATTGGCCAGCATTTCGGACACCACCGTGCTGTTCGATCCGGGCAACTTCTCGCACGGCTTCGAAGGCATCACCGGCTTGTCGGCCATCCTGATCACCCATCAGCATCCCGACCATGTCGATACCGCCCGATTGCCCGCGCTCATCGATGCCAATCCGCAGGCGGCGTTGTACGCCGATCCGCAGACCGCCGCACAGTTGGGCGAGCCTTGGCGTGCAGTGCATCCGGGCGACGCCTTCCAGATCGGTTCGCTCAACGTGCGCGGCACCGGCGGCACGCATGCCGTGATCCACCCGGAACTTCCTGTGATCGACAACATTTCGTACCTGGTGGGCGACGACGAGCATCCAGCGCGGCTCATGCACCCCGGTGACGCGTTGTTCGTCCCCGACGAACCGGTCGATGTGCTCGCCACCCCGGCTGCGGCTCCGTGGATGAAAATCTCTGAGGCCGTTGACTTTCTGCGGGCGGTAGCCCCGGCCCGGGCGGTGCCGATCCACCAGGGCATCGTCGCGCCCGACGCTCGCGGCATCTACTACGGGCGACTGGCCGAGATGACGAACACCGACTTCCAGGTCCTCACCGAGGAAAACGGCACCGACTTCTAGGCCGGTTTCTGACCCAGCGCCTCAGGCGATATCGCCTGCCGCCCCTCGGCCGGCGGCTCGTCCGGAGAAGATGCAGCCGCCGAGGAAGGTGCCTTCCAGGGACCGGTACCCGTGCACCCCGCCCCCGCCGAAGCCGGCCGCCTCGCCTGCGGCGTACAGGCCCGAGAACGCACTCCCGTCCTCTTTCAGGACGCGCGAGCTGAGGTCGGTTTCCAACCCGCCCAGGGACTTTCGGGTGAGGATGTGCAGTTTGACGGCGATCAGCGGTCCGGCTTTCGGATCCGTGAGACGGTGGGGGGCGACGACGCGGCTGAACCGGTCACCGAGGTAGTTGCGGGCCGCCCGGATCGCGGTGACCTGGCCGTCCTTGGTGAACCTGTTGTCCACCTCACGATCCCGCGCGGTGACCTCGGCTGCCACCGTGGCGTAGTCCAGTGGGACCACGTCGGGCACGTCGTTCATCGCCGTCACCAACTCGCGAAGCGAACGCGCGCTGACGAAGTCGACGCCACGGTCGATGAAGGCCTGCACGGGCGCCGGCGCACCGGGGCGTACCCGCGCCAGCACGTCGCGGACACTGCGCGAGGTGAGGTCCGGGTTCTGCTCCTGCCCCGACAGCGCGAACTCCTTGGCGATGATGCGCGCGTCGAGGATGAACCAGGTGTAGTCCTGCCCGGTGCGGCAGATGTGTTCGAGGGTGCCCAGGGTGTCGAACCCGGGATACAGCGGACCGGGAAGCCGTCTGCCGTTGGCGTCCAACCACAATGACGACGGGCCCGGCAGGATACGGATCCCGTGGTCTGGCCAGATCGGGTCGTAGTTGGTGATGCCCTCGGTGTAGTGCCACATCCGGTCACTGTTGACGACGTGCGCTCCTGCGGCCTCCGAGATACCGATCATTCGGCCGTCGACGTGCGCGGGCACGCCGCTGAGCAATTGCTCGGGCACCCGGCCCATCCGCGGCGGCCAGTTCTTGCGTACCAGCTCATGATTGCCGCCGATGCCGCCGCTGGCCACGATCACCGCCGAAGCGCGGAACTCGAAGTCCCCGACGACGTTTCGCGACGACGGCGCACCACGGGGCGCGTCGGAAGGTTCCAGCACCGAACCACGTACCCCGACGACGGCGCCGTCGGAGACGATGAGCTCGTCGACGCGGTGGCGGTGCACGAACCGCACCCGAGCCTCGTCCGCCAGGCGGCGGGCGAAGATGTCGACCAACGCCGGGCCGGTGCCCCAGGTGATGTGGAATCGCGGCACCGAGTTCCCATGGCCCAGCGCGCCGTAACCGCCACGCTCGGCCCACCCGACCAACGGGAAGATCTTCAGGCCCCGCGCGCGCAGCCAACTTCGTTTCTCGCCGGCCGCGAAATCCACGTAGGCGTGCGCCCATTCCCGCGGCCAGTGGTCCTCGGGCCGGTCGAAACCTGCAGTACCCAGCCAGTCCTGCAAGGCCAGTTCCTGACTGTCGTGGATACCGAGCCGGCGTTGTTCGGGACTGTCGACGAAGAACAGGCCGCCGAACGACCAGTACGCCTGCCCGCCGACGTTGGCGGCGTTCTCCTGGTCGAGGATCAGCACCCTGCGGCTGCGGCCGGTACTCCCGGCTCCGCCGGGGTGCTCGACCAGTTCGCATGCGGCGACCAATCCGGCCAGACCCGCACCCACGACAATGACATCGGCGTCTGCCATGAGACGCAAGACTAGCGCGACTCAGGCAGCCTCGGTCAGTACTGGGAATCCTCGCCACTGGTAGACCGTGGGCACGCAGCGGTGTAGCAAAGCCAGGTCGATCGCGTCGAGCATCGCCTGCCGAGGACCGGGCTTGCGCAGGTGCCGCGCAGCAACCGCGACACGGACCGTCCCCGCGCGCCGCGCGATCCGTTCGGCCGAGAGCACGACGGTGCGACACCACCATGGCTCGGACAGAAATCCTTCGCCGATTCCCACCACCCGAGCCCGCGTCGTGGTGTGACGAACCAGGTCGGTGATGCCGCCCAGGTCGGCGAGCAGACGAAAGCCGTTGCGGGGCAACACTGCGACCGTGCCCTCCGAGACGTTCCAACCGGGAGCGGCGAACAGTCGGGTGCGCAGGCCCAGATGTTCAAGTACCCGGTCGGCACCCATCAGCCGCAGATTGGCCTCGTGGGCGGGCAAAGACGCGAACTCACCGCGGCGCTTCTTCGTCGCCGCCTCGTCGTAGCCGTGCAGGACGACGGCGTCGCCGCCGCTACGGCGGCCGGTCAGCCACTCGACGGTGGCCGCATCACGGTCCAGGCGGTAGCCGCCCTTGAGCCGCGGGGCCACCATCAGGGAGGCGGGAACGCCACGGGCGTCGAGCTCGGCACAGAACGACGCGACATCGGCCAGCGTGCGGTCGCTGATCTGCGATATCGAGACGATGAGTTGTCCGGTCACGCCGCCAGTGTGGCAACGTCACATGTCGGGACGGTGTCGAACACCCGGACGGCGGGTGTCGATTCAGCCAGAGATCAGGCCGGCAGGACCGCTTCGATGGCCGCCACCACCTCGGGAGCATCCGGCTCGGTACGGGGACGGAACCGGTTGACCACCGTCCCGTCCGCGGCGAGCAGGAACTTCTCGAAGTTCCACTGGATGTCCCCGGCTTCCCCGTCCGCGTCGGTGGCCTGGGTGAGTTCGGTGTAGAGCGGGTGGCGGTCAGCACCGTTGACGTCGGACTTGGCCAGCAGCGGGAACGTCACCCCGTAGGTGGTCGAGCAGAAGGTCTGGATCTCCTCGGCGGTGCCGGGTTCCTGTCCCATGAACTGGTTGCACGGCACCCCGACAACGGTCAGCCCACGCGCGGCGTAATCCTGGGCGAGCTTCTCCAGCGCGGTGTACTGCGGCGTCAGGCCACATTTGGAGGCCACGTTGACCACCAGTGCGGCACCGGGCGCCAACTCGGCCAGCGTGGTCTGCGTGCCGTCAAGAGTGGTCAGTGGAATGTCGTTGAGGCTCATCGACCCGACGCTACCGGACCTGCTCGTCGAACAGGATCGTGGCCAGTCGCTGCACCTGGGCGATCGGGTCGCCTCCGGTGTCGATCGCGTCGTTGAGCCACAGCATCGAAAAGCCGTGCACCAGAGACCAAGCCGCCAGTGCGGCACCCACCGGGTCGTCGACGGCCTTCGGGTCGGCCAGGGTCCCGACGCCCCGGTTGAGTTCAGCCCCGGCGGCCGAGGAAGCGGCGACCAGGTCCGGGTCGGTGTCGTCGTAGAGGGATTTGTCGAACATCACCTCGTAGTGGCCGGGGTGGTCGAGGGCGAAGCGCACGTAGGCCTTGGCGGCATCGATGAACTGCGGCCGGGCGTCGGTCAGGGCCGCAGCCAGCAGCTCGAACCCTTCGGTGGCCAGCGCGGTGAACAGCCCGCGCCGGTCGGTGAAGTGGTGCGCGGGCGCGGCATGCGAAACCCCTGCCGCGCGGGCAAGTTCGCGCAGTGAGATCCCGTCGGCACCCCGCTCGGCCACCAGCGTCGCGGCCTGCTGCAAGATCACGGTCTTCAGATCGCCGTGGTGATAGCCCATGCGGGCCATCGTAGTCCGAGATCTTGACATCGACTAGATCTAGCGTAGCGTGTGGATCTAGACACTGACAAGATGGGAGTGGCGATGGCCGTCTTTCTGACGTTGATCCTCGGCAGCGTGGCAGGCCGGGTGATCGGCCTGCTCGGCGTGGACTGTCTCGACAGTTGGCCCGCCGCAATCGCGGTCGGGCTGGCGGCGATGTTCGTCATGACCGGCGTCGCCCACTTCGTCAATCCGCTGCGGCGCGACATGATCGCGATCGTGCCGCCCGCCCTCCCCGCGCCGGGGCTGCTGGTGACCGTCACCGGCGTTCTCGAGTTGGCCGGTGCCGTCGGCCTGCTCTACCCGCCGACCCGGGTGGCAGCGGCGGTGTGCCTGTTCGTGTTGATGCTGGCCATGTTTCCGGCAAATGTGTATGCGGCCCGGATGCCGAACCCACCGAAGTCGATGACCTCGCGGCTAAGTGCTCGGACCGCCGAAGAGGCTGTCTACCTGGCCGCGGCCGTAGTTGTCGCGGTCGGCGGCAGCTAGCAACCAGGCGTACTGGAAGGCGGCTTCCTTCCACCGCTCGTAGCGGCCAGACAGTCCGCCGTGACCGGCCACCATCTCCGTCTTGAGCAGCACGGGATGACCGTCGGTCTTCGTATGGCGCAGCGCAGCAACCCATTTGGCCGGCTCGACATAGTAGACCCGGGTGTCGTTGAGCGAGGTCATCGCCAGGATGGCCGGATAATCCTGCGCCGTCACGTTCTCATAGGGCGTGTAGGACTTCATGTATCGGTACACCTCGGGGTCCTCCAAGGGATTTCCCCATTCGTCCCACTCGGTCACGGTCAGTGGCAAGGACGGGTCCAGGATGGTCGTCAACGCGTCGACGAACGGCACCTGGGCCAGGATTCCGGCGAACAACTCCGGGGCCATGTTGGCCACCGCACCCATCAGCAGGCCGCCGGCGCTGCCGCCGAGGGCCACCAGATTCTGCGGCCGGGTCAACCCGCTGTCGATGAGATGGCGTGCCACCGCGATGAAATCGGTGAACGTGTTGGTCTTCTCCAGCAGCTTGCCGTGCTCGTACCAGGGCCGGCCCAGCTCCCCGCCTCCGCGCACATGCGCGATGGCGAACACCATTCCCCGGTCCAGCAAGGAGAGCCGGGCGATCGAGAACCGCGGGTCTTCACACGACTCGTAGGCCCCATAGCCGTACAGCAGTGCAGGCGCCGGGAACTGCAGCCCGGCCCGGTGGATGATCGAGATCGGGATTCGCGCCCCATCGGGGGCGGTCGCCCAATCCCGGCGCTCCACATAGTCTTCCGGCCGGTAGCCGCCCAGCACCGGTTGCTCGCGCAGCAACGTGCGTTCCCCGGTGGCCAGATCCAGGTCGTAGATCCGGGCCGGGGTGACGAACGAGGTGGCGCCGATCCGCAGCTTGGGTGTGGACCAGTTCGGGTTACCGCCCATCCCGGCGGCGGTCAACTCGGAATCGAAGGTCAGCTCTTCGCGGCTTCCGTAACCCTCCGCGGTCAGCCGCCACAACGCCATCTTCGGCAATGCCTCACTGCGGTAACTGATCACCAGGAACCCGTCGAAGGCGTCGACGCCGTCCAACCGCACATCTGCACGATGCTCGATCAGGGGACGGAAATCGCTCGGGTCACTGACCGGAGCGTCCACCAGCATGAAGTTCTCCGCACCGTCGTTGTGCAGGATCAGGAACCGATCCTCACCGCCCACCACGGCGTGTTCCACGGAGTACTCGACCAGGTCACGGCGACCCCACACCGTGGTGAGCTCGGCGGTCGGATCGTTGGCGTCGACGTAGTGCACCTCGGCGGTGACGGCGCTACCCGAGGCTACGAACAGGTACTTGTCACTGCGGCTACGCCCGATCGCGACCCAGAACCGTTCGTCGGGTTCGTGATACACCTTCTCCGCCGGCAGGCCGGAACCCAGCCGGTGCCGCCACACGGTGTCGGGCCGCCAGGCCGCGTCCACCGTGGTGTAGTACAGCGTGCGGCTGTCGGCCGCCCAGGTGCCACCGGCGCCGATTCCGGCGATGGTATCGTCGTACAGCTCGCCGGTACGTAAGTCCTTGAACTTCAAGGTGTATCGCTCGTCGCCCAAGACGTCGACCGAGAAGGCCAGGATGTTGCCGTCCAGGCTGACCGTGGCCGCACCGAGCGAGAAGTACTCGTGGCCGTCGGCCTCCGCGTTCTCGTCGAGCAACACCTGCTCACCGGGAATCTCGGTGTCCTCGTCGAGCGTGGGCGGGGTCCAGTCGTCGGGATCACCGATCGGGCACCGGCAGTGCACCGCGTACTGCTTGCCCTCGAAGCTTCGGGCGTAGTACCACCAGCCATTGCGGCGCATCGGCACCGACAGATCGGTTTCCTTGGTCCGGGCCTTGATCTCGTCGAAGATCTTCTGGCGCAACGGCTCCAGATGCGCGGTGGCGTCCTCGGTGTAGGCGTTCTCGGCCTCCAGGTGCGCGATCACCTCGGGGTCGTCCTTGTCGCGCAGCCAGTCGTAGGGGTCGATGAACACGTCACCGTGATGCTCGCGACGGTGGTTGCCGCGCTTGGCGGTGGGCGGTTTCACGTCGCTCATGCGCCGATCCAATCGTCGAACCGCAGACCGGAAATCCGTTCGTAGGCCTCGATGTAACGGTCCCGGGTGGCCGTCACGATCTCCTCGGGCAGCCGCGGCGGCGGGGTATCGCCATGGCGGTCCCAACCGGATTCCGGCCCGGTGAGCCAGTTGCGGACGAACTGCTTGTCGAAGCTGTCCTGAACCACACCCGGCTGATAAGACTCGGCGCGCCAGTACCGGGAGGAGTCCGGGGTGAACACCTCGTCGGCGAGCACCACGGTGCCGTCCGCGTCGACGCCGAACTCGAACTTGGTGTCGGCGATGATGATGCCCTTGGTCAACGCGTGGTCGGCGCCCTGGATGTAGATCTGCAGCGTGCGGTCCTTCAACTGGCCGGCCAGCTCCGGCCCCACCAGGTCGGTGACCTGAGCCAACGAGATGTTCTCGTCGTGGTCCCCGAGGTCGGCCTTGGTGGCCGGGGTGAACAGCGGCTCGTCGAACTTGCTCGCCTCCCCCAGGCCGGACGGCAGCGGAATCCCACACACCGTCCCCGAGGCCTGGTAGTCGAGCAGGCCGGACCCGGTCAGATAGCCACGCGCCACACATTCCACCGGCAACATCTTGAGCTTGCGCACCACCAGCGCACGGCCCAGCACCTCGGCCGGGATGCGCTCGTCTTCCGGCGGCCCGGCCAGGTGATTGGGCGCGTCGATCAGATCGAAGAAGAACACGCTCATCGCGGTCAGGATCCGGCCCTTGTCCGGGATCTCCGAGTCCAGGACGTAGTCGTATGCCGAAATGCGGTCGGTCGCCACGAAGAGCAGATGGTCGTCGTCGATGCGGTACAACTCGCGGACTTTGCCGCTGGCCAGGTGCTGGTAGTCGGACAGAGCGGGGCGCATTGGACCAGCCTATGTGTTGGGATCGGTCCCATGAGATCGCGGTACCTGCCCTATGCCAGCAGACCCGGCCGCTTGTTGGCGCAGTTGTTCAGTGACGTGGCCGTCATCACGTGGACCGCGGTGTGGATCCTGGTCGGCACAGCCGTGCATTCGGCGGTGTCCACCATCGCGGCGGTCGGCAGGCAGGTCGAGAACGGGGCCAACGGGGTTGCCGACAACCTCGGCTCCGCCGGCGACAGCACCGACCACGTACCCCTGATCGGCGACACCTTGAGCAAGCCGCTGCGCGCCGCCAGTGACGCGGCCCTCGACATCGCCGGCGCCGGCGCGAACCTGGACCACACCGCGACCTGGCTGGCCTGGGTGTTGGCGCTGGCCGTGGCCGCCGCGCCCATCCTGTTCGTCGCGATGCCGTGGCTGTATCTGCGGGTGCGGTTCTTCCGGCGCAAGTGGACGGCGATCACGCTCGCCTCGACCGCCGCTGGAGAGCAGCTGCTGGCATTGCGGGCCCTGGCCAACCGGCCACTGGCCAAGCTGACCCGGGTGTCCGACGACCCCGTCGGCGCCTGGCGCAGTCAAGATCAGCGGGCCATTCGCGGCCTGGCGGCGCTCGAGCTGCGATCAGCAGGCATGCGTCTGCGCCGCCTCGAGTGATTTGTGCACCTCTCGTAACGCTCACCGTTACCGGAGGTGCACAAATCACTCGTGGGGGAACCGTTTGACGGGCGACGCCGTCGTATCTGCATGCTTGAGGACTATCTGCGCGCCCACGACGGCGTCATCACACTTGCTCAAGCCGCCGAGGCGGGCTTGTCACGCCAGGCGGTGTACCGCAGAGTCCGCTCGGGTAAGTGGCTCCGCTGTTCACGCGGCGTCTACTTCGCCGACGATCGACCGTTCACCGATGCCGCACGTACCAGAGTGGCGGTCTGGTCGCTCGGCTCCCATGCAACGGCCAGCGGCCTCGCGGCAGCGTGGTGGCTCGGGGTCACGAAATTCGCACCCGAAACAATCGAGGTGACCGTCCCGAAGGT
The DNA here is from genome assembly GCF_001953975.1 of Mycobacterium sp. NS-7484. GTDB lineage: Bacteria > Actinomycetota > Actinomycetes > Mycobacteriales > Mycobacteriaceae > Mycobacterium. The sequence goes on along the minus strand of NZ_MBEJ01000099.1, from coordinate 32,331 downwards.
CAGCAATTTCCGGCAGCGGTACGGCGTCAAACTCCGCCGGCGTGACCTCGACCCCGCCGACATCGTCGAACACCGCGGACTGCGAGTCACCGCACTACCGCTGACCGTGGTCGAAGCCGCCGCCCGAAAGGGTGGCGGCGCCAAACTCATGGACACTGCCCTGCAGCGCCACACCGAACTACGTGACCTGTGGCGGGCACATATGCGCAACAAAGGCCGCCACGGCTCCCCCGCGGCCCGCATACTGCTGCACGCCGCCGCCGACGGGGCCCGATCCGAAGCCGAACGCCTGCTTATCAAGCTCCTTCGGGAAGCGAAGATCACCGGTTGGAAGGCCAATTACCGCCTGGGCCGTTACGTGATCGACGTCGCCTTTCTGATCCCCAAGCTCGCGATCGAGACCGATGGCTGGGCGTTTCACCATGATCCGGAGGCCTTCCAGAAGGACCGGGTCAAACAGAACGACATCGCCCTGTCGGGCTGGCAGGTGCTGCGGTTCACCTGGCTGGATCTCACCGAGTATCCGCAGCGGGTGATCGCCGAGATCCGATCGGCTACCGGGTACCGCTGAGGCGCTTCAGCCAGCTTCCGAACGGGTGCCGCACGGTGACGCTGCCCATCCGTACCCGCCCGCGCACGATCAGGTGCAGGTGATCCGATGGCGGGCTGGTGCGCACCTTGACGGTGGCGCTGCCCGCGATGGCGTTGACGCCGTTGAGGTCGGCCGTGGCCGAGGGCGGCACGATGAGCTCCGTCGAGCTGCAGTAATCGTCGATGATGATCTCCACCAAAGGCCCGGGAAGAACCGCCGAGGTGAAGTCCAGGGTTGTGCTGCACATCCGGGTGTGCAGACGCAACACAGGCGCCACCGTCCACTGGCCGCGCCGCACGACCGACGACATCCAGCCGCGGAGTTCCTCGGGCGGGCGAGTTGGACCTGGTGACGAGGCCGCGATCGGCAGGTCGGCGACCACGACGCTCAGCTCGCCGCGGGTCCGTGCGGCCAGGGCGCTGTCGTAACGCTCGGTGAATTCGTCGAGCGTGATCATGCCTTCGGCGACCGCCCGTTCGAGCAGGTGTCCCACCTCGGCGCGGTCGGCGTCTGAGACTCTCAGATGGTCATTGTGGCCTGAGTCCATGTTCTGAGGTTAGGCGAACAACGCGGCGTATCAGCACGACCGCGACCGCCAGCCACGCGGCGAACGCGATCCAGAAGAACACGTGCGAGACGACGACCATTGGGTGCCAACCGGTCTCGATCGACACGGCGTAGGAAGCGGCCGAGAACATGCCCAGCGGGAAGACGGCCGGCCAGTCGAGGATCTGGCGCCAGCTGGTGAGCGCCAGCGGCACGATCTGCACGGCGGCAACGACGAGCGTCGCGATGGTGACCACGAGCACCGCATCGGCGATCGGGCCGGGGTGCAACGCGGCGTGGATGTGCTCACCGGCCAACGTGGCGATCGCCGCGCCGCCCATCAGGATCCAGTGATCGGCCGGGACATCGCGGCGGACTTCCGGCTCTCCGATGGCCCGCCACGCGATGAGCCCGGTCATCAGGCCGTACAGGCCCAGGGCAATCAGCCAGAAGATGAACGCCCAGAACAGGATTCCGGCGGCCATGAAGACGATCGCCAGTCCGGACGTCGCCACGCTGACCAGTTCCCAGGTGCCGCGGGCCCGGCCACGCAGCGCGGCGATGCCCAACCTGCGCATGCGGGTGAGCGCCATCGGCATCAGCGACAGCCAGCCCGAAAGACCCAGCGCGCCGAAAATCCACACCGCGGGCGCGTACTCGGCGAACCGGGCAGCCAGGACCGCGCAGGCCGCCACATAGGTGAACAGCCCGATCACGGTGTCGAGGTCCTGCCAGTCGAAGGTCTGCCGGCGGACCGCAGCCGCGTACATCAAGACCCCCAGAGCGACCACGGCCAGCACCGCGAGGGGCTGACTGACGATGCTGAAGCCATAGTCCGCGGCGGAGATCGACACGATGCCGGTCGCCATGACCGCCGCGAAGACCACGGGTTTCATGCCGTGAACTCCACCACCAGATGTCGGATGCCGGTGTGCCGATTACTGCGGGCCCATTCGACGGGCTTGGCCAGACGAGCCGACGAAAACCGGCTCAAAAGCTCCTCGAACAACACCCGCAATTCGAGCCGGGCCAGGTTGGCGCCCAGGCAGTAATGGATGCCGTAGCCGAAACCCAAGTGCGGGTTGGGTTTACGGGTGATGTCGAAGAGGTCTGGATCGGAGAACACCAGCGGATCCCGGTTCGCCGAACCTTCCCAGACCTGCACCTTCTGCCCCGCTTCGATGTCGCAGCCACCCAATGACACCGCTCGGGTGGCTGTCCGCCTCTTGGACGGCGACGGCGAGGTCCAACGCACCATCTCCTCGATGGCCGTCGGCAGTACCCCGAGATCCGCGCGCAGCAGCTCCAGTTGCGAAGGATGCTCGATCAGGGCCAGCAGCCCGCCCGCCACGGCATTGCGTGTGGTCTCCGCACCGGCGCTGAACAGCAGGCTGAAGAACAGATACAACTCCAGATCGGAAAGAGAGGCGGCTTCGTCGTCGCGAAAAGCGTTGGCCACCACCGAGAGCATGTCGTCGGTCGGCTGGGCTCGCTTGGCGGCGATCAGCTCGGAGCCGTAGGTGTACATCCGAGACCCGGCCTCTTCGGCCGACAGCTGCGCCATGGTCGCCGTACGCGAACCACCGAAATCGAACTGCGGCTCGATCGCCCGGAACAACCAATGCCGTTCGGATTCAGGCACCCCCAGCAGGATGCAGATCATCTGCATCGGCAGTTCGGCGGCCACGTCGACCAGGAAGTCGATCGGCTCACCCGGGGAGATCCCGTCGAGCAACCGCCGGGTGCGGGCCCGCAGATCGTCTTCCACCCGCCGGATCATCCGTGGGGTCAGTCCGGAGCTGACCAGTCGGCGAATCTCGGCGTGCCGCGGGTCATCCATCATGTTGAGTACCTGCCCGGCGATCGACAGGTCTTGCAGCAGCGTGCCGCCGTAGGGGCGCGAGCCGCCGGTCACCGAGGAGAAGGTCTCCGCATCGCGCAGCACCGCAAGGGTTTCGGCGTGGGTGGCCACCGACCAGAACCCCTCACCGTCGGGCGTGTGTTCCGTCGGCTCATGCCAGTACACCGGCGCTTCGCGGCGGTGTACCGCGAACAACTCGTGCGGAAATCCGGCAGCGAAGTTGTCCAGATCGGTGAGGTCGGCCGCCACACTCACGACGAGCTCACAAGATGGCGCCCGAGGTGTACTTGGCGGCCTCGGGGTAGCGGCTGACCAACTCGTCGACCGCCGCGACGACCCCGTCGACCTGGGCGCCGGCGGCTCCGCTGAACGCCTGCTTGTCGGCCAGCGCGGCTTCCAGCCCGGCCCGGTCGAGCGGCAGTCGCGGATCGGCGGCCAGCCGGTCGAGCAGGTCGGGCTCGCGCCCCTGCTCGCGCATCGCCAGGGCGACGGCGACGGCATGTTCCTTGATCACCTCGTGCGCGGTCTCGCGGCCCACCCCGGCCCGCACCGCGGCGATCAGGATGCGGGTGGTGGCCAGGAACGGCAGGTAGCGGTCCAGCTCGCGCTGGATCACGGCCGGGTAGGCGCCGAACTCGTCGAGCACGGTCAGGAAGGTCTCGGTCTGTCCGTCGATCGCGAAGAACGCGTCGGGCAGCGCCACGCGGCGCACGACAGAGCAGAACACGTCGCCTTCGTTCCACTGCGCGCCGGCCAGTTCGGCAGCCATCGAGGCGTAGCCGCGCAGCACCACCTGCAGGCCGTTGACCCGTTCACACGAGCGGGTGTTCATCTTGTGCGGCATGGCCGACGAGCCCACCTGACCGGGCGCGAAGCCCTCGGTCACCAGCTCGTGGCCGGCCATCAGCCGGATGGTGTGGGCCAGTGAGGACGGCCCGGCGCCGACCTGCACCAGCGCCGAGAGCACATCGTGGTCGAGCGAACGCGGGTAGACCTGTCCGACGCTGGTGAAAACCTCTGTGAAGCCCAGGAATTGGGCCACGCGCCGTTCCAGCTCGGCAAGTTTGGCGGTGTCTCCGTCGAACAGGTCGAGCATGTCCTGGGCGGTGCCCATCGGCCCTTTGATGCCGCGCAGCGGGTAGCGGTCGATCAGCTCACGCAGCCGTTGCAGGGCCACCAGGGTTTCTTCGGCCGCCGAGGCGAACCGCTTGCCCAGCGTGGTGGCTTGCGCGGCCACGTTGTGCGAGCGGCCGGCCATCACGAGGTCGCGGTAGACGACGGAGCGTTCGGCCAGCCGGGCGACCACCGCCACGCCGTGGGAGAACACCAGCTCCAGGGAGCGCCGGATCTGCAATTGCTCGACGTTCTCGGTGAGGTCGCGGCTGGTCATGCCTTTGTGCACGTGCTCGTGACCGGCCAGCGCGTTGAACTCTTCGATGCGGGCCTTGACGTCGTGTCGGGTGACGCGCTCGCGGGCGGCGATCGACGCGAGGTCGACGTTCTCCAGGACGCGTTCGTAGTCGTCGACCACACCGTCGGGCACCGGGACGCCCAGCTCGGCCTGGGCACGCAGCACGGCCAGCCAGAGCCGGCGTTCGGCGACGATCTTGGCCTCGGGCGTCCAGATCGCGACCATTTCGTCGCTGGCGTAGCGGTTGGCCAGAACATTCGGGATCGTCACGAACACACAGCTTACGACCTACCAATGAGACAGTGGACGGATGTACTTCGTCGGGCTCGACCTCGCGTGGGGCGAGAGGAATCAGACGGGTGTCGCTGTCATCGACTCCGATGGCCGGGTCCTCCACATCGGAGTGGCGCAGGGCGACGACGATATCGCCGCGGCCATCGAGCCGTATGTCAGTGGTGACTGCCTGGTGGCCATCGATGCGCCGTTGATCGTGAAGAACCCGACCGGCCACCGTCCGTGTGAGCGCGAGCTCAATCGGGACTTTCAGCGGTTCGACGCGGGGGCACGCCCGGCGTTCACCGAGCGGCCGGAGTTCAAGCATCCGCGTGCCGCCCGGATCGCGTCGGCGCTCGGCCTGGACGTGGATCCGTCCTCCCCGTCGGGACGACGCGCGATCGAGGTCTATCCGCACCCGGCGAGCGTCGTGCTGTTCGGCGTCGACAAGACGTTGAAGTACAAGCGCGGTGCGTTCGAGGACCGTCAGCGTGAGCTGTTGCGGTTGATGACGTTCATCGAGGACCTCGACACCGCGAGGCCGCGGTTGCGGGCCAACCGCAACGTCGGCTGGGTCGAGCTGCGCAAGCGGATCGAGGCCGCCACCCGCCCGGGCCAGCTCGACCGCGACGAAGATCCGGTCGACGCGCTGCTGTGCGCCTACATCGCGCTGTACTGGTACCACCGTCCCGAGGACGTGACGATCTACGGCGACGTCGCTTCCGGCTACATCCTCACGCCGTCTCTGCCCACCGACCGGCTGCTGCGGATTCGCCCCACCCCGGCGCGTGAACCCGCGCTGACGGCGGCCATCGCCGAGTACGCCGCCAAACGCCCGGATCTGGTGGCGACGGGCGAGCGCTACCTCAAACTTGTCACCGGCCTGCTCGACGAGGCCGGTATCAACTACCTGAGCATCACCGCCCGCACCAAGAGCGTCGAGTCGTTCGCCGCCAAGGCCGACCGTCGCGCCCCCGACGGCACCCGGCTGTACACCAATCCGCTGGTGGAGATCACCGACCAGGTGGGTCTGCGGGTCATCACCTATCTGCGTGAGGATGTCGACGCGGTGGCCAACCTGCTGGCCGAGGAGATGCGGTTGCTCGACGACCGCGACATGGGTCTGCAGACTGCGCGTCAGGGCCGGTGGGGATATGCCAGCCGGCATCTGCTGTTCGGGGTGGAAGGCGAACAGTATCCGGCGTCCATTCAGGTGCGGACAGTGCTGCAACACGCCTGGGCCGAGTTCGAGCACGATGTGCGATACAAGGGTTCGATACCGGCCGAGCATGTCAGCGAGCTGGACCGCCGCTTCACCCTGGCCGCCGGGCTTCTCGAGCTGGCCGACCGTGAGTTCACCGAGATCCGGGAGCGCTTGCGGCTCACCATGTCCGACGAGGCAGATCCGGAATTCGCGGTGCCCTCTTCGGATTCCCGCATCCCCACCCCCGTGCTGGCCACCTACCTCGGTCACCGCTTCTCCGACGCCGGATGGTCGCGCACCGACCACTACGGCTGGATCTCGGGGCTGCTGCTCGAGCTCGGTATCACCTCATTGGAAGCGCTGACCGGCGTGCTGGATTCGGTGGACACCGACGAGATCAACCGGTTGATGGACTACCGGTACCCACCGGGTGCGGTGCGCCGCCTCGACGACGCGTTGTTGGCCGTGTTCGGTGACCGGTACCTGGGCCTGGACGGCAATGCGCATCGGGTCGCGTTGTTGCAGAACCGGATCGAGAAATTGGGCGACGAGTCCTAGGGCGCCTCGGCCAGGTGGGTCGGGTCGGTGATGCCCGGCCCACGGATTCCGAGTTGCCGGTTGATCAGCTTGGTGATCAAAAACAACACGACACCGGTGGCGACCAGGCCCAGCGCCAGCACATACTGCACGGCCGGCCGCCCCGAGGTGGGCAGCACGAGATACAGCGACGCGATGAAACCGATGACGGGCAACGCGGTCGGGGTCTTGAAATGCCCACCCGCTCTTCGCACATCGCGCCGCAGCACCAGCACGGCGACGTTGACCACTGAAAATACCGCGAGCAGCAACAGCGACGTGGTCCCGCCGAGGATGGCGACGGTATCCCCACTGGCGAAGGCCGACACGTAGAAGATCAGCCCGAAGGCGATGACGGTGGTGAATACGATTGCCACCCAAGGGGTGTGCCGCTTGGGGTGGACCGCCCCGAGCACCGGGGGCAACACGTGTTGGCGGGCCATGCCGTAGATCAACCGACTGGCCATCAGCATATTGAGCAATGCGGTGTTCGCCACGGCGAACATCGAGATGATGGGCAGGATGTTGTCGAACGGCAGCCCCGGGGCGGCCGCCGCCATCACCTTCACCAGCGGCGACGAGTCGGACTCGGCGAGCAACCCCACCGGCACCAGCGCGACGGCGATGATGGCCACCAACACGTAGACCAGGCCGGCAATGCCCAGCCCGGTCAACAGCACCTTGGGGAAGATGCGCACCGGATCCTTTGTCTCCTCGGCCATGTTGACCGAGTCCTCGAATCCGACCATCGCGAAAAAGGCCAGCGACGTCGCCGCGGTGACCGCGATGAAGGCGTTCTTCTCCCCGGCGGTGTCGAATGCGACGACGCGGGAGAAGTCGACGTCCACCCCGCTGACAATGGCCCACAGCCCGACGGCGACCACGATCACCAGGCCGGTCATCTCGATGAGGGTGAGAACGACGTTGAGCTTGACGCTTTCGCTGACGCCGCGCAGGTTCACCGCCGCGATCATCGCCATGAACAGCAGCGCGAGGAGGATGACCCCGACCGTCTTCAAGGTCGCGAGGTGCTCGGCGTAGAACTCGCCGAAGTTGATTTCGAACGCGTCGAAGAAGCTGATCGCGAAAAACCTCGAAGCTGTTGAGGCCGAGGTGATTCCGGAACACATCACGACAAAGGCGACCAGGAACGTGACGAAGTGGATCCCGAAAGCCTTGTGCGTGTACAGCGCGGCGCCGGCGGCCTGTGGATATTTGGTGACCAACTCCAGGTAGCTGAACGCGGTGATGGTGGCGATCAGGAAGGCCGCCAGGAACGGCAGCCAGGCGGCACCGCCGACCTCCTTGGCGACCTGTCCGGTCAGCGCATAGACCCCGGTGCCGAGAATGTCTCCGACGACGAACAGCAGTAGCAGACCGGGCCCCATAACCCGCCTGAGCTGTGGCTCCTCCGAGGCTACGGGTTGCGACATTCCCTCTCCTTCAGTGCTCAGACGCGTACCGCCCCGTCGTCGACGGGCGCCAGCACGTCGATCACGTCGATCAGCGTGGCGCGGGCGCTGGCTCTGGGCCCGTCACCTTCGTCCACCAACGATGCCACCACAGCTCCGTCGACGGCGCACACCAAAGCGGTGAGCAATTCGGCGCGGACGGAACGACCCGACCGTTCCACCACCTCGACCACAGCATCGGCGCGCTGCTGAAGGATACGGCGTTGGATGTCGCGCAGACCGGGTTGCCGGGCACAGGCGATGTAGCGCTCATAGCGCGAGATCAGCTCTTCGGAACCGCGACGCTCCGGAGATTCCCCGAGCAACAGGTCGACGAGGATGTCGGCAGTCGACTCGGCACCACGACGCCGTCTCGACAGGGCGGCAACCCCGGCGCTGAGTTGTTCGGCTTCTCTGGTTCCGATGTATTCGACGGCCTTGGCGATGAGGTCGTCGAGTGACGAGAAGTAGTACGTCGTGGAGGCGAGCGGCAAACCGGCGCGACGCGCCACCGCGCGGTGGCGGACAGCGTCGAAGCCACCTTCGCAGAGCAACTCGGCGGCCGCCCTGACGAGGGCGTACCGCCGACGCTCCCCTTTAGGAGTGACCGCTGCCGTCACCTTTAGCATCGTGCCAGTCGGGCATCCGTCACATCGGGCTTTCGGCCAATCATCAGGCTCTACTCAGGTTTTTCGCTCATCTGCGCACGCGAGAATGCCATCGGCCGATGCCACTGTGGCGCGATGGCAAGATGGCCCCCATGCCAAACTTGAGCCGTCGCGCAGTCCTGCGCCTCGGCGTCGGTGCGGCCGCCGGCACCGCCGGGGCCATTGCCCTCGCCTCTGCCCCGCTTTCGATCGCCGCCCCCGCCCCCGCGCCCACGTTCACCCGTGGCTCGTTCGTCTCGGCGGCCCGCGGCGGGGTCACCACCAACTGGGCCATTGCCCGCCCGCCGGGGCAGACCGAAAAGCTGCGCCCGGTGATCGCGCTGCACGGCAAGGGACAGGACGCCGAGGGTGTGATGGCCGGCGGCGTGGAGCAGGGCCTGGCCGAGGCGGTGTCGGCCGGTTTGCCGCCGTTCGCGGTGGTCGCGGTCGACGGCGGTGGAAGTTATTGGCACAAACGGGCTTCCGGGGAGGATTCGGGCGCGATGGTGCTCGACGAGCTCATCCCGATGCTCGCCGATCAGGGCCTGGACACCTCGAGGGTCGGATTCTTGGGCTGGTCGATGGGCGGCTACGGCGCGTTGCTGCTGGGGTCGCGGCTCGGCCCGGCTCGTACCGCGGCGATCTGCGCGGTCAGCCCCGCGCTGTGGACCTCCTCGGGAGCCGCGGCGCCCGGGGCGTTCGACAGTGCCGATGATTACGCCGCCAACAGCGTCTGGGGCCAGCCTGCGTTGGGCTCGATTCCTATCCGGATCGACTGCGGTAACAGCGATCCGTTCTATTCGGCCACCAAGCAATTCATCGCCCAACTGCCCAACCCGCCGGCCGGCGGCTTCTCTCCCGGCGGGCATGACGGCAGCTTCTGGAGTTCCCAGCTGCCCGCCGAGATCTCCTGGATGGCGCCGCTGCTGGTGGCCTGATCAGTCACCCCGTGGTACGCCGCCGTACTGTATAGTACGGCGGCGTACCAATCGTCGAGCGCACGTCGGCGTCAACGGGCCAGTGCACGGGCGATGCCGCGCGCAGGCGTCGCCAACTCCGAACCGGCCCAACGGATCACGCGTTTCAGACGCGCGTGAGTTGCGCGTCGACCTGGCGCCAATTTGGCAGGGAAGGCTGATGACGAAACCGTGCTCTATGCCCAAGGTCAGAGGCATGCCGTTGCTGGGAAACACCCTGTCGATGTACCACGAACTGCCTCAGTTCCTGGCCAAGAGCTACTTCGAGCACGGCCCAGTGTTTCGGGTCCGGGCACTCAACAACCGCTACGTGGTGTTGGCGGGGCCGGACGCGGCGTTGTTCTTGGGTTCGGCCGAAGGCCGAGCAAGCTTGGAGTCCAAGCCATCCTGGTCGAAGATGATCGCCGAGTACGGGGCCGACAAATCCGTGGTGAGCGACGACGGTGACCTGCACGCCTGGTTCCGCGACATCATGCGGCGCGGGTATTCGCGGCATGCACTCGATGGCCGCTACCAGCGATTGGTCGAGACAATCGATGACTGGCTCGACGACGAATGGCGACCGAACAGCGTTGCATCCGTGGTTAAGTCGGTGCAGAACATTGTCATTCGGCAGATCAGCATTGCCGTATCGGACCGGTTGTTCTTCGACGATGTCGACCAGCTACGAACCCTGGTGCACTGGTCGACGAATGTATGCCTGTTGGGCCGGTGGCCCAACTTCATGTTGAAGCTGCCACAGTACCGGTCGGCAAAGGCGCGGATGCACGCGATCGCGCAGGACCTATTGGCTGCGTTCCGAACTCGCTCCGACGAAGGCCAGATCGACGGGTTCGGCCGACGCCTGCTCGATGACCTGGTGGAGGCCAACCGCACAAATCCGGACAAGATGACGGACTATGAGCTCCCGCTGAACTTGTTCGTTCCGTTCATGGCCGGGTTGGACACCGCGTCCAACACCATCGCAACGATTCTGTACATCCTTACTCAGCGCACCGACCTCTATGACCAGATTCAGCCCGAGGCCGACCTGCTGTTCAGCGGCGGCGAGCTCAACGAGGAAGTGCTCTTCGAGACCACGCCTGTGCTCAACGCCGTGGTCAAGGAGGCCATGCGGCTTTACCCGTCAGTGCCGGCCTTGATGCGCCACGCGCGTTCCGATTTCAGCTATCAGGGCCACCAGATCCGGGCCGGCGAACGCGTGATGATAGCCACCTGCGTACCGCATTTCATGCCGTCGTACTTTCCCGACCCGTATCGGTTCGATCCCAACCGCTACCTGGATGGGCGCAAGGAACACCTACAGCCCGGCGCGTATTCGCCGTTCGGCCGTGGGCACCATCTGTGTCTGGGCAAGCGAATCGCCGAGGTGATCATTCCGTTGACGGTTGCGCGAATCGTCAACCAGAGAATGTTCTCCGTGCCGGACAGCGATTTCGCACTCACCAAGAACTTTGCGTACGGCGTCGACCTGGCGTTGAACCTCGAATTGAATATCGACGGGGTGCGGCACCCGAGCCTCGTCGGCGCGAGGCGGTAGACCGATGACAACTGAGGAGTTTGCGTTGACGGACCAGCGCTACACGCCGGCCACCGAGTCCACCATCACGACCATTCGCGATCTCAACCGCCGCAAGCGGCCGAACATCCTTTTCGCGGGGTTGGCGATCACCATCGAGTGTGCACAGGTCGGCTACCTGCTGGATTCGATGCACAGCCCGGGTGCCGACCGGGTCACCTACTTCGGCAATTCCCTCGAAGAGGCGATATCCGGAGCGATCCGCTTGGTGCGTCAGACCAGTAAAGTCGATGACTTCCGGGCGTCGGACAGCTGGATCTTGGTGGTGAACAACGACGATCGCCTCCGCCACTACTTCGACCCGCTCGGCGAGGGCGGTGAACACGCGCTGGCGCGGCACCTGTGCTTTGTGCCCACGGCCGCTGCCGCCCACGCCGCGCTCGCCGACCGGCCCTGGTCGGCGGTGCTGGTCCTGAATGACAGCGACCCCGACGTCGACAACCTCTTGACGGCCGCTGCCGAACGCCGGATCATCCGGATTCTCTGTGACGCACAACCGCTGCCGCCTGTCGGCGAACGGCCGAAGACACTCGACGCCGACGTGTATGTGTACGGCGAGAACCTGACCGACAATCAGATCCCGTTCGGCTGCTACGTCATGACCCCCGATGCCTACCGGGTATGGAACAACCCGGTCGACGCGATGGCCCAGACCTCGACCTTCGCTGCCAGCGCCACCGCACTCACATTGGTGGTCAACACGTTACGCAGCAAGGGCTACGTCGCGGCACACCAGGAACGGGTGCTCGCCGCGATCGAAGCCGACCGCAAGGTCCGCAATGAGTACTTCAGACGTTATGTGAACCCAAGTGCGGGCGACATGATGGAAGCCTTCGGTTTGGACTTCGACTTCGACCGTGCCGACGGCATGGAAATCAGCCTGCGAGATGGCCGGTCGCTGCTGGACTGTGCGTGTGGCACCGGTGCGAACCTGCGCGGGCACAATTTGCCCGATCTCGAAAAGGCGCTGGCGGCACACGACCAAAGTACCGACTATGTCGGTCAGCTCGCTGACTACCTTTGTGACAGAAGCGGGTTCGACGACATGTTCCCCGCGGTCAGTGGCGCGACAAGCGTGGAGAACGCCCTGGTTCTGGCCCGGCTGGCACGCCCGGGCCGACCCCGGATCGTGACCTTCTCCGGCAACTTCTCCGGCAAGACCATCACCACTCTGAACGTCAGCCGGTACGGGCCGCAACGCTCGGCCAGCATCCCGGGGGCGTTCGAGCCGTACTACTCCGACGTGATCTTCATCGATCCGTTCGCCGCCACCGCGGCCCACGACCTGCGCGCAGCGCTGGACGATCCGCAGGTCGGTTTGTTCTGGTGCGAACTGATTCAGGGCACCACGTGCGAGATCATCCCGGCCGAGTTGCTGGAGGTCGTCGCGGCAGCCAAGGCGGAGCAGGGCTTCGTCGTCGGAGTGGACGAGGTGCTCACCGGGGTGTGGCGCAGCGCCGACACCTTCCTCTACCACGAGACGGTGCTGGATGGCCTCGTCGACATCGTGACGTTGGCGAAACCGCTGTCGGACATGACCGTTCCGGTGGCAGCCACTCTCGCACGGGCCGAGGTGGTAGCAGCTGCCGAGGCCACGGACGTCGAGGCGGTGCAGCGACTGCGCACCCGCTACCGCAACAACCTGGGGGCGCACATCGCGGTCAATGCCCTACGGGCGGTGGATAATCCCGCGGCGCACGAGCAGCGGAGAACCGAACGGGAAGCCCTGCTGCGCGGTCTGGAGGCGCTGGCCGCGACATCACCGCTGGTCCGCTCGGTCGAAGGGGCCGGCATCCACGTGCGGATCGACATCGATCGACGGTACTTCCCGTTCCGGGAGAACACCGTGCTCTCGGAGATGATCGACCAGTCGATCGAGGATCTGATCCTGCGCCGCTGTGGCGTCATCCTCGGCCGCGGCCGGTTCTTCCCCCCGATCTACCCGCCGGCCGGTGCGATGGCGCAAGTGGTGGACCGATTGCACCGCGGTTTCGACGGTTTTACGGTGGTCACGGTCTACGCCAACTTAGTTCGCAATATCGCGGCGTTCGCTTCCTTCGGAATTCGCCGTCAGCTCGGCGCGCTGGTCAAGCGCGTCACGTAGCTCGTCGAAGGCGGCGACGTACCCGGCTGCGATTCCGTCCAGCTCGGGAACGATCTCCGGGCAGCCGAGCAGGCCGATGTTCAGCCGATCCTCGATGCTGGCCACCGCGACGAAAAGGGCGCTGCCGTCGAACAGCGAACCGAACGGGTAGAAGTCGATCACCCGGGCGCCCCCGAAGTAGAGATCGCGGTGCCGCCCACCCATGTTCGAGACCACCACGTTTTGCATCACGGTATGCCGATCGGCCAGCCTGAACCGGGAATACAGCCGCAGGAAGGTACCCCAGTATCGGGCGGCGAACTCGAACCAGTCATGGAACAGGCTGGGCCCCAGCGCCTCCGCGTGTTGCTTGGCCGCCTCGGTGACAGCTGTTATCGCGAGCGCCCGGTCAACCGGATCGGACATCCCGGTCTGCAGGCTGGTCAGCAGACCGGTTGTCTGGTTGCGCCCGTGCTGGCCCGGCTTGTGGTGCACGGCTACCGGAACGAAGGCTTGAAGTGGCGTCTCGGGCAATTCGTTTCGGCTCAGCAAGTAGTTGCGCAGTGTGGTCGAGGTGAGCGCCAGAACTACATCGTTGAGGGTGACGCCGAGTTTACGTTTGACCTCCTGCACATCGGACATCGCGAAGGTTGCCCAGGCGACATTGCGGTTCGCGGTCAGCGTGGTGTTGAACGATGTGCGCGGTGCCGACAGGGAGTGGGGCACGCCCTCCGGGATCTGAGGGGTGCTCCGAGTCACCTTGGCGATCAACGATTTGCCGATCATCCGGCCCAGTTTGACCGGCTTGGCGGCGAACTCGCGCAGACCCGAACCGGCGATCGCGGCCGGCCTTGCGGGTCCGGCCATCCGCAGTACCGAGAGCTCGGTTGCTTCGTTCCCGCACAACTGGCCCATGTGTGAGTTCCCACGAACGCCGTCGAGGCTCGCGTTATGCCGCTTGACCACAACCGCGACGGTGCCGTCGGCCAGGCCGTCGATGACCCACATCTCCCACAGGGGGCGGGTCGGATCCAGCGGTTGCGCGGCTATCTTGCCGACCAGGTCGGCCAGTTGGTCCCGGTCGCCGGGCGCGGGAAGGCTCCGGTGGAACAGATGCCGATCCAGATCGAACGATTCGTCGGCCACCCAGACTGGCTGGCCCAGGTTGTACCAAGGGTTGTAGGCCTTTTCGGTGTAGGGCGGAATGTCGGCGACCCGCTCCGCCAGCCACTGTCGGATAGCCGCAAAGCTGTAGCCACCGGACATCGGCGAGGGGTCCAGAATCAGGAGCCCCGTGCTGTGGTGGAAATGCGTCGGTGTCTCCATGTAGAGGAAACTGGCGTCGTGACCGGTCAGGCGCTCCATAGCCGGAACGATAACAGGGGCTCACGTGCGAAGTACGCACTATATCGGGTCACGTATCATCGCAGAACCCGACTGGGGCAGGGGCGATTTCGAACGAGGGGTGAGGATATTTCCAGGCACGGCGAGTGGACGGAAGCAACGGGTGCCCGGGCAGGCGCGATCGGCCTGGTCCGAGATCGGGTCCGGGCGATCGGACACCGCAGGGCGGCCTGGCCGATTCGCAAACTGACCGTGGTGTCGGACCGGCTGCTCTATCGGGTCACCGGCGGGAAGTGGACCACCACAGCAGTTTCGCGGATACCGTCGCTCACCTTGCTGGTCACCCGTCGCGATGGAGAAACCGCAGTGGTGCCACTGCAATACGTCTCCATCGACGGCTCTGTGTATGTGATCGGCACGAACTGGGGTAGGCCCAAACATCCGTTGTGGACCGGTTGGTTGCTGCGCGACAGCGACTGCACCATAAACGTGCAGGGGCGCGAGCAGCGCTGTTCGGCGACACCGGTCGAAGGCCCCGAGCGCGGGGGCGTCTGGCAACGGATCGTCGAGATCTCGCCCTACTACGGGCAGTGTCAGCAACGGGCGCAGCGCGAGTTGAGGATCTTCCGCCTCGATCCGACCGGCTAACTGTCGCGGTTCGTTACGTCGACGAAGAACCGCTGCGACGGCGTGGTGGACGCCAATCGCTTCTTGATGTGGTAACCCGGCTTCAACCGCAAGTCCCGTTGGTGGAGTAGGCGCGCCAACGAGATCTGCATCAGGGCTTCTGCCAGGCCCTTACCGATACACATATGCGGCCCACGCCCGAATGGTGAGTACGCGCCGGGGACACGGTATTCGCTGTTGCGGCCCTGGTAACGGTCGACGTCGAACGTCGTCGGATCGGTAAAACAATCGTCGAGGAAGTGCGACACCGAGGTCGCGACGAAAACCTTGTCGCCCTGCCGGATCTGGTGACCTTTGAACTCAAAATCCTTGGTCGCCACCCGCACCATCGTGGCGGCGACCGGATGCATCCGCATCGCCTCCATGATGGCGCCGTTCAGCGTCGGGGTGACGGCAAACAGCCGGTCGTGCGTGATCTCCCCGGCGAACAACTCATCAACTTCGGCCCGGATGCGCTTGAGAACATCTGGGTGCTTGAGAATCAGGTAGAGCGCATAGGTGGCCGTCGCGGACGTTGTCTCCACGCCGGCGAAGTACGGAAGTACCGCATTGAACACCATGTTCTGCCGCTTGACCGGATCCTGTTCGTCAGCATGAGACGACACGATGTCCGCGATGAGGGTCGATTTCGCCGTACCCTGATGTCCCGCAGAGCTGCGCGCATGGTCGATCGCATGTTTGGCGATCTCGACGACGCGGTCCCGAGCCGTCAGGAAGTTGCGTCGCTTCAGCAACGTCTTCGGGATTTGTTGTACCGGAGCAATTTTGAGTACCTGACTGGCGACGAATCCCACGTCGGCCACGTACGCGTCGTTGGGCTGGACCCCTGCTGCGAACACTCCCACCTGCGCAATCGACAGCGCCTGCATCGACGGCAGTACCCGGACGCGGGAGCCGGCCGCCCATTCTTTCGCCAGCGCGGCGTCGATGAGCGCCACCGCCTCCTGATAACGGCCCATGATGGCGTCCCGCGAGTAGCCGCGCTGCAGCATGCCGCGCAACTCCTTGTGCTGCTTACCGTCCACGGTGACCAGCGACTGTTTGGCGCCGAACTGCTCCTCGACGAAACGCCAGGAGTCACCGACACTCAGGCATTCCCTACCCTCGCGGCTACTCATGAAGGCAGCCGCTTCCACACCGGCCAGCACGGTGTAGGTCTGGTAGAGCGTCTTCAGTTTCGACACCGGCCCGTGGTGGAGGTACTTGTCAACCAGGTACAGCGTTGGGTCGAGCATCATGCCGAGCGTGTCACCCACCCGCGGTATGGCCGTGAGTTTCCTGGCCACGCGAATTCGCTTCGGGCTCGTGTACGTCACGGCGACAGCGTAACCCAGGCAATCGGCATCGAAGATGCGAATGCGTTCCGGCTCGGCCGAAGTCGGGCTGTCAGAGGGTGATGCGCCCCTCCGCGGCGGCCAGTCCGATGTCGCTGCGGAAGTGGCTGCCCGGCAGGCGAATCGACTTGGCGAGCGCGTATGCCGCATCGCGGGCGGCGGGCAGATCGGGTCCGGTGCCGACGACCGAGAGCACCCGGCCGCCCGAGGACACCACGGCGCCGTCGTCGCGCCGCGCGGTGCCGGCGTGCAGCACACCGTCGGCCTCGGATCCGGTGATCACGTCGCCCACGCGCGGCCGGCCCGGGTAGTTCTCCGCGGCCACCACCACCGTCACCGCATAGCCGTCCCGCCACTGCAGGTCGCCGAATGAGGCGAGCTGCCCGGTGGCCGCGGCCTTGAGCAGCTGCCCCAGCGGTGAATCCAGCAGGGCCAGAACGGATTGCGTCTCCGGGTCACCGAAGCGGCAGTTGAACTCCACCACGGCCGGGCCGTTCGAGGTGATGGCCAGGCCGGCGTAGAGCAAACCGGAAAATGAGCTACCCCGCGCAACCAGTTCTGCGGCAACGGGTTTGACGATCTCGTCGACAATCTGGTTTTTCACCGAGTCCGGCAGCCAGGGCAGCGGGGCGTAGGCACCCATGCCTCCGGTGTTGGGCCCGGTGTCTCCGTCGCCGACGCGCTTGAAGTCCTGGGCCGGCAACAGCGGCACCACGGTGGCGCCGTCGACCACGCAGAACAGCGATACCTCGGGGCCGTCCAGGAACGATTCGAGGAGCACCGGATGCCCGGAGTCCAGCAGGCCGGCGGCATGCGCCCGGGCGGCGTCACGGTCAGCACTCACCACCACGCCCTTGCCGGCGGCCAGCCCGTCGTCCTTGACCACCCAGGCCGCCTGCCCGGCCGGCGGACCGAAGCGGTCCAGCGCGGCGTCGAGGTGAGCCGGATTGTCGACGATCTCGCTACCGGCGGTGCGCACCCCGGCCGCGGCCATGACGTCCTTCGCGAAAGCCTTGGAGCCCTCGATCCGCGCGGCGTCCTTGCTCGCGCCGAAGCAAGCGATCCCGGCAGCCCGCACCGCATCGGCCACGCCGAGAACCAGCGGAACCTCGGGACCGATCACCACCAAGTCGCTGCCCAGGCGCTGGGCCAGCTTCACCACGTCCGCACCGGAGGTGATGTCGACGTCGTGCTGATCGGCGATGGTCTGGGTGCCGGCGTTGCCGGGAGCCACCGCCAGCTCCTCCACCTGCGGGTCGCGGCGCAGAGCCAGCAGCAGGGCGTGTTCACGGGCACCGGATCCGATAACGAGGACGCGCACGGACGTAGCGTAGCGGCAAACCCACGGGCATACACTTGACGTAGCAGTGTATGGTCGTCGGTAGAACGTGTCCGCAGTCACACGAGGAGACCTGGCTTGACGACACTCAGCGCCTGCCCGTTCGGGCAGGGTTACGACTTCACCGATCCCGACGTCTTACTCCGCGGAATCCCGGTCGACGAGTTCGCCCAGCTGCGCAAGACCGCCCCGGTGTGGTGGAACGAGCAGGGCGAATCGATCTTCGACGACGGCGGCTACTGGGTGATCACCCGTCACGAGGACATCAAGACCATCTCCCGCAACGGCGGCGACCTGTGGTCCACGAACGCCAAAGGCGCAGTGATGCGACTGCCGGACAGCGTCACCGCGGAGCAACTCGACCTGACCAAGGCGCTGCTGATCAACCATGACGCGCCGGAGCACACCCGGCTGCGCAAGCTGGTGTCCCGGTTGTTCACGCCGCGCTCGGTCGCGGTGCTCGAGGAGAAGCTGGCCGTCGCGGCCCGCGACATCGTCGCCAAGGCCGCGCAGAAGGACACCGGCAATTTTGTCGACGACATCGCGGTGGGTCTTCCGCTGCTGGCCATCGCCGACCTGATCGGAGTCCCGGAGGAAGACCGCGAGAAGGTGTTCAACTGGTCCAACGCCATCATCAACACCGACGACCCCGATTTCGACGCCGACCCGACGATGGCCAACGCCGAGCTGATGGGCTACGCCTACACCATGGCCGAGCAGCGTCGCGCGTGCCCGGCCGACGACATCGTGACGCGTCTGGTGCAAGCCGACGCCAGTGGAGAGGCGATCACCGAGGTCGAGTTTGCGTTCTTCGTGATCCTGCTGGCCGTGGCGGGCAACGAGACCACCCGCAACGCCATGACCCACGGCATGAACGCATTCCTCGAAAACCCCGACCAATGGGAGCTTTTCAAGCGTGAACGCCCGGACACCGCGGTCGACGAGATCATCCGCTGGGCCACCCCGGTGCACTGTTTCCAGCGGACGGCCCTGGCCGACATCCAGGTCGGCGACGTCACCGTGAAGGCCGGTCAGCGCGTCGGGCTGTTCTACAGCTCGGCCAACTACGACGAAGAAGTGTTCGAGAACCCCTTCGAATTCAACATCCTGCGCAACCCCAATCCGCACCTGGCGTTCGGCGGCAACGGTGCGCACTTCTGCATCGGCGCGAACCTGGCGCGGATGGAGATCAAGCTGATGTTCAACCAGATCGCCGACCAGATCCCCGACATCACCAAACTCGGTGAGCCGCAACGTCTCCGGTCCGGCTGGATCAACGGCATCAAGGAGCTTCCGGTCGCCTACCACCGCTGACCGGCGGTTTGTGCCTTTGGTTGTTTTAAGATTCGCCCATGCGAACGCACGGGTGGTCCGGCTCCGCGCCGGCCAGTGACGAGGAAGCGATTGCCCGCATCCTCGCCGCCGCGGGCAACGCCATCGACGAGCGGGGCGCCGATTTCTCCATCGCCGACGTGGCCCGCACGCTCGGCGTCACCCGCCAGACCGTGTACCGCTACTTCCCGAGCACCGACGCCCTGCTGGTGGCGTCGGCGGTGAACGCGGCCAGCGACTTCCTGGACCGGGTGGCCGCCCACCTGCAAGGTGTGACCGACCCGGTCGAAGCGGTCGCCGAGGCCATCGCCACCGCACTGGAGTGGCTACCCGAGGACAAACACATCGGTTTGCTCGTCGCGCCCGGGCGAGCCAGTGCCCACACCGAATCGGTCACCTCCGATGTCGCAGTCGACTTTGCCCGCGCATTGATGCGCAAGCTGGACGTCGACTGGGCCGGACTCGGTTACACCGACGCCGAACTCGACGAGCTCGCCGAACACCTGCTCCGCATCATCCAGTCCTTCGTCATCGATCCGGGCCGTCCGCCGCGCACCGGCGAGGCGCTACGCAGCTACCTTCGCCGGTGGGTCGGCTCGGCCGTGGTCAGCGGGCGATTGGCGTCCGAGAGGCCCGCGACTGCGACTTAGACTGGGTTTCTCGATCCAGCGGGGCGGTGAAGTATGGGCGCATTGGATGCGTTCTACACAACGTGGTCGCAGGCGCGCGCCACGTTCGGCGAGGGGACCCCAACGACGGGTGATTCCTTCGACGGCAGTGCGCGCCTGCGCGAGATGCAATCGACCATCGAGTCCGCAGCACCCGACCACCGATGGCAGGGCACGGCCTCGCAGGCCTACGCGGCAAAGAACGCCGAACATGCCGCTGTTTACGGCAAGCTCGCGGATCTTGATCAGCGCATGGCCGCCGAGGTCAGCCGGGCAGCCGACGTGGTCAGCTCCGGTCGGCAGAATCTCGAACAAACCCAGAGCTGGGTCAGCAGCATGGACGCGACGATTCCGCCCGGCAAGACCGGCGAGATCATGCGGGTGATCCTCGCCAGCAAGGGCATCGGACAGATCAGCGACGTCATCACGCAATCAACCGGAGAGATGGATGAGATCGGTCGACGCATCGAGGACATCCGCAAGGAATACGACGCGCTGACCGGTGAGAAGGCGGGCGCCGGTGTGCCGGAAGGCACTCCCCCGCCGGTGGATCCACTCGACGAGATCAAGCGCAAGTACCAGGTGGACGAGGATCCGGACGGAGCTCTCGATTGGGAGCCTGGTTGGCCGTACAACATGGCTACCAAACCCATGCATGTGACCGCTACCGAATCGCGGATGTTGGAAAACCTCAGTCCGGCAGCTCTCTGGGATCTGAACCAGACCAAGAAAGCGGCAGAGGCTGAAGCCAAAGCCCGCTTCCCTCCCCCAAACGGTCCCAACGATACGGCCGACAATCACACAGATGCCTTCCGGCATGCATATTGGAACGCTCTGATGACACAACGATTTGGTGCTGAATGGACTCAGGACTTCGCGACGGCTCACGAGCGACTCCCCAGTAACCCTTCGACCGCGGAGGCCATGGACCTATACAACAACGAAATCGGCAGAAATATCGCCACAGCCAACCCCAACGCCACCCCGGCGCAGTTGGCAGACATGGTCGAAAAAGCAGTGAATCGAGGCGATACTGTCGTGGTTGCGCCGAACAGCGGTGGCGAAAGATTGGCTTGGAGCGATACCGTCCCCGAGGGCGGGGCGGGCACGACATCGAAGTCCACCATTCCCGGGCAGGCGCCGAATCCAACCGGCGCCGGACCGGGTGGAGTTTATGACCCGGGCCAGCCGGGAGGCTACGGGACATCAGCAGGAGGGTATTGACTTGGCCGTGTTGTCGTCGATGCGCACCGCGCTCAGCGTGTTAATTCTGGGCATTCTCCTGACAGGTTGTGGACTGATACAGCAAGCAATGAGGCAATCGATGGATGTCGACTACAACGATCAGCGCATGAATAAAGGTCTGGCACATCTTGTCGAGACCAACACGAAGGCGGAGCTCCGCGAATTCACCTCATGGGACTGGGACGAAGTCCATCTGTTCCACGAATACACTGAGCGCGAATTCATCGAGGAAACCGTTGGTGCGCCAGTCATCCAAAGTGACTTCTTCGAGTCAAAAGCCAGTCTGCTCATCTTCGAGAACGGCGGGAACCCGGTCAAGGCCATCGGTATTCCCGGAGACTTCCTGAAGGGTGACAACCACCGCGTCAGCTTCCCGGCCGACGCGCTGCTGGACCCGCGAGGCGGAGGATATCTCACGGTGACCGCGCCGACCGGCTAGCTGCCTAGCGATGAAGCACCGTAGCCGGACGAACACGAGAGTCGGGCTCTCCTGATGAGGTCAAAAATGGTATGGGCGATGCTGATTGCGCTGTTACTCTGCGTCTCCCTAGCTGGCTGCGACCTGGCCCGGCAGGCGCTGCGGCCGTCGATGGACATCGATTACAACGATCAGAAGCTCAACGATGGCCTAAAAAGCCTTCTGCACGAGAAGAAGTCCGGCCGACTCAGCGACTTCACCAGCTGGGACTGGGACGAAGTCCACCTGTTCAACGAGTCCTCCGAACGGGAATACATCGAGAAGGTCGTCGGCGCGCCGGTTATCAAGAGCAAGTACTTGAACTCCAAGGCCAACTTGCTGGTCTTCGAACTCAACGACAAACCTGTCAAAGCCGCAGGTATCAGCCCCGATTTCCTCCGCCCTGAAGACCACCGCGTGACCTTTCCGTACGACGTGATTTTGAAGCCCTCCGGCGGTGGCATTCTCCTGCTCACAGTGCCGACAAGCTAGCCATCGTCGTGCATCACCGAAGAAGAGGTGCGGTCCCACTATCCCACTGCCGAGAACACTCACCTCCCTACCGGCCATTCGCCGAAGGAGGAGTTCGTGTGGTCGGTCGCCTACGACTGGGGAAACCTCAACTTCGGCATCCGTGAGAAAGAACGGTGCCTGACCGGCATCTCGGTGGAGCGGGCGAAATCGTGACGCCGCTGCTCACACCACGGTCAGCGGCAGCGACTTCCTCGGCTCGAACACGAACGACGCCCCACCGCTGAACTTCGTCACCGCGACCTCGTCCAATTCCTTTGCCGCGGTCTCGGTTTCGATCACCCGGGCGGTCCATTCCGTATCCGTTCCGATCACCTCGACGTCGAGGTGCGGGTCGACAGCGGCGACTATGGCCCGCAGCGGCCGGGTTTCGGCCGGCCCGGTCAACGCCACCCACGCCCCATCCTCATGCGCCGGGGAACGCCGCACCGAGACGGTGTCCGGTCCGAACTCCGCACTGACGTAAGCCGCCGGATTGAACAGCGGATGCAGCTCCAGCACCCGCACCGCCCCTTCGATTCCGCCGGGCAGGTCCAGTGCCCGGTGGATCCGCTCGGCACCGAGCCCGGCCACGCCGATCAGCTGTTTGGTACAGATATCGGTGGCCAGCGCGGTGTCGGCCCCGGCTCGCGCGCCGACCGCAAGAATGAACGACAGGTTCAGCAGGTGCATCTGCAGACACACTTCGTCGGCGATCCGGACCAGCGCCGAATGGGAGAACGCCGCAAAATCGAAGTCCGACAACAGCGGTCCGGAGTAGTCGGCCGCGCCCTCGTCGGAAGTATCGATCGGATCCAACACCGTTTGGGCAGCCAGCGTCCGGCCGATCACCTCCAGTGCCGGGATGTCGTCGACCTCGGGGTAGGACTCGTCGATGATGACGGTCCACGCGCAGTGCGGGTGCCGATCGGCGGGTGTGCGGGGCGGCCGGTGAATCGGGCGCACCTGGCACTTTCGGTTGGTGGCCAGCGCGGTAGCGTCGAAGGTCGGGTCCTCGATGTCGTGGCACATGCCGCGCACGTAGTCCTCGCCCATCGGTTCGACGTCGAGCAGTGCCCCGCAGTGATCGAGGTGAAACTCGCCGTGCCAGCGGTCATGGACGGTGTAGCGGAAATCCATGAACTGCGGCGGGGCCCCGATGTCGAGTTGCAGCCCCTTGAAGATGGTGATGATGTCAACGCCCTCGTACTTCAGCGCCTTCTGCATCCGCCGGGTGTAGATCGGGCTGGATGCCGCCCACTCCTCGATCGCGATCTGCAGCATTTCCGGTCGGCCGAAATTACTGATGCACCAAGCCATCCCGGAGCGGTCGATCATCTGCCCCATGAGCAACAGCTCGGGCACCAGCGTGACCAGCTGCTCGCGGGTCAGCGAGGCGTACCTACTTGTCATCGAGCTCGCTCCCGGTGTTCATCTTGACTGCGGCGTTGACGTTGGCGCGCCGGTCCTCCTCGAGCCCCTTCTCAGCCGCCTTGCGGCGCTTGGCCACCACCTTGGACACCGTGCCGTTGAGGCCGGACCCGAGGGGGAAGCCGAGGTACTGCGTGAGGAAAATCGCGATGTCCTTGAGCTCCTCCTCGGTGAACTCACCGTTGAGCAGCGCGGCGTTGACCTGGATCTCGGCGAGATCCTGCGAACCCACCGCGGTCACCGCCGACAGCGTCATCAACCGCTTCTCCCGCATCGACAGGCCGGGCTTGCTCCAGATGGTGCCGAAGAGATGGTCAACCGTCAGATCGAAGTACGGATCGCCTTCGATGTTGGGCATCTCCCAGCCGTAGACCTCGTTCATCTTGGCCAGACCCTTGGCGCGCAACTCGTCCATCGAAAGCTCCTAGTCGTTCTTGTGCGGTACGCCGAGGCCGTCGGCCAACCTCTGCAAGGCCACCTGGGCCAACGGAAGATCCACTCCCACAACGTCCCCCAGCCCCAGCGCCAGGCTCAGGTCCTTCTCCCCCAGCCCCCGGGTGTGGGTAAAGGCGTCGTAGAGCCAGTGGTCCGGGGTGAGTTCGGCCATGTTCTCCCGCACGATGATCGCACCGGGCCCACTGGTCAACGCATCGGTGTGCCGCACCACCCGGCCCAACGCACCCAGGTCCAGCCCGGCCGCCTCGGCCAGCTTCATCGCCTCACAGGCCGCGGCATACGAGGTGAAGGTCAACATGTTGCGGGCCAGCTTCATCCGGGTACCGGCACCGGGCTCACCGGCGTGGATCACCATCGAGCCGAACTGCTTGAGCGCGGGCTTGATCCGTTCGTAGACGGCCCGCTCGGCCCCGACCATGATGGCCAGCTCACCCTTCTCGGCCGCTGCGCCGCCACCGCTGACCGGGGCGTCGACGATGTGGATACCCTGCGGCTTGTACTGCTCGGCGAGTTCGACGGCGGTGGTGTCGCTGATCGTCGAGTGGATCACGATCACGGTGTCCGGCTTGGCCTTTCCGGCTAATTCCGCCACGACCGACCGCACCTGCTCGTCGTTGAGCACCGTGATGCTGATGATGTCGGCCTGAGCAACGTCGGACACGTCATCGGCCAGGGTGGCGCCCAACTCGGCCAACGGTGTCATCGCGTCGACGCGCACGTCGTAGACGATGAATCCGCCCGGCCACTCGGCCAGCCGTTTGGCCATCGGGGCACCCATGTTGCCCAGACCGATGTAGCCGTACTTGACGTCTTGCGGAGTCGTCATCGGATGATCTGTCCGCCGTCAACATTGAAGACCTGCCCGGTGATCCACTTGGCTTGGTCGCTGAGCAGGAACAGGCACATGCCGACCAGGTCCTCCGGCTGGCCCATGCGGGACAACGGGATTCCCTTGACGATGTCGGCCACCATCTCCTGAGGTGTCGTCGTGCGGTTGGCCTCGGTGTCGATCGGGCCCGGCGCGATGGCGTTGACCCGGATGTTCTGCCCGCCGAGCTCGGTGGCGAGCTGCTGGGTCAGGCTGTTGACGCCGGCCTTGGCCAGACCGTAGAAGTTCGAGTACAGCCATGCCGCGGTGGACGACTGATTCACGATCGCGCCGCCCCCACGCTTGGCCATCTTGCGGTACACCGCGCGGGTGCACACCAGCGCACCGTCGAGGTTCACGCTCATGAACTTCTTGTAGTAGTCCCAGTCGACGGTGAGCAGGAAGTCCAGCTTCATCCCGCCGAAGATCGCGGCGTTGTTCACCAGGTAGTCGATACCGCCGAACTCCGAAAGCGCCAGGGCCGCCATGTCCTTGGCCGAGTCGATGTCGGAGACGTCGACGCGCACCGCCAGGGCGTTGCCACCCTCGCCCTTGATGCCGTCGACGACCTTCTGCGCACCTTCGGTGTTGATGTCGGCCACCACCACCGCGGCACCCTCGCGGGCGAGCGCCTCGGCGTAGGCCTGGCCGATACCGCCACCGGCCCCGGTGACGATCGCCACCTTGTTGTCGAACTGTCCCACTGCGGTTCTCCTCTGTTCGCCTAGTTCGCGAGCGTCGCGATGCACTTGATTTCGGTGTATTCCTCGAAGCCGGCCAGGCCCATCTCGCGGCCGACCCCGGACTGCTTGTATCCGCCGAAGGGGGCATCTGCCGAGTACCAGATGCCGCCGTTGACGTTGACGGTGCCGACGCGCATGCGGGACGCCACCGCCTGGGCTCGGGCGTCGTCTCCGGAGAACACCGTGCCGGACAGTCCGTACGGCGAATCGTTGGCGATCCGCACCGCATCGTCGTCGCCGTCGTGCGCGATCACCGTCAGCACCGGGCCGAAGATTTCCTCACGGGACACCCGGGCGTTGTTGTCGAGACCGGCGATCACCGTCGGCTCGATGAAGAACCCGGTGTCGAGATCGGCGGGACGCCCACCGCCGCAGGCGAATCGGCCACCCTCCTGCAGAGCGAGATCCAGGTAGGACTGCACGCGGTCACGTTGACGTGCCGAGATCAGCGGGCCGCACACGGTGCGCTTGCTGTTGGGATCCCCCGGTTTGATGCCGCCGAGCGTCGCCGCGGCCGCTTCGACCGCCTCGTCATAGCGCGCCCGTGGCACCACCAGACGGGTCGTGATCGCGCACCCCTGCCCGGCGTGCATCGCCACCGTGAAGGCGGCCATCGAGCAGGCACCGGCCAGGTCGGCGTCGTCGAGCACCAAAAACGCCGACTTACCACCGAGCTCCAGGAACACCTTCTTGAGGGTGAGCGCCGCATCAGTCATCACAGCGCGTCCGGTCGCGGTGGAGCCGGTGAACGACACCATGTCCACCCGAGGGTCTTTGGACAGCAGAGCGCCCACCGAGTGATCGCTGGAGGTGACGATGTTGATGACGCCGGCCGGGAAGTCGGTCTGCTCGGCGATGATCTGACCGACAGCGGCGGCCGCCCAAGGGGTGTCGGGCGCCGGCTTGAGGATCAGGGTGTTGCCCGCGGCCAGGGCCGGGCCGACCTTGGCCAGGTTGATCTGGTGGGGGAAGTTCCACGGGGTGATGGCGCCGACGACGCCGACGGCCTCACGGGCCACCACGCGATTGGTCGGAATCCCTTGTGGGGTGGCATGCCCCAGATCGGTACGCCACTCGTAGTTCTCGGCGGTGTCGGCGGAGAACGCCAGATCGTCGATCGGGCCTTCCAGCTGCGCGCCCGCCGTGAGCATGCGTGGGGCGCCCACCTCGGCGATGGTGAGTTCCCGTAACTCCTCGACGTTTTCGCGTAATGCGTCCCGCAGCTGCCGCAGGCAGCGCACCCGCAGTGCGTGGTTCGTCGACCAGTCGGTGTCGTCGAACGCGCGACGCGCCGCTTCGATGGCATTGCCCATGTCCTCGGCGTTGGCATCGGCAGCGACGCCCAGCACCTCTTCAGTGGCGGGGTTGACGGTCTCGAATACTCCGCCGCCCCCGGCGACGAGCTTGCCGTCGATGAGCAGTTGACTCTGGCGATCGGCCAGTACCGGCATGGGTGAACTCCACTCAGAATGTTCTGGACAACTGTCCGGCTGTCTCGGCTCGAACGATAGCCGCAGACAATGTCGGGCCGCAAGGGCGCATCCGTCCCCAACCGATAACGCCGCAGAACACGCAGCTCACCGGGGCCTTTGCCAATCCACACTTGCTCAACCTCGCCATCGTCGGATAACTTGGACATGTGTCCAGCGATGCGGTGTCCGCAGTCACAGAACCAGCTCCGGAGGCCAGCAAGGAGTCCCCGCGCAACCGTCGTCAGGAAGAGACCTTCCGCAAGGTCTTGACCGCCGGCATCGAAATGTTGCGCGAATCGTCCTATGCCGATCTGACGGTGCGTGCGGTCGCCGCGCGCGCCGGGGTCGCGCCGGCCACGGCGTACACGTACTTCTCGTCGAAGAACCATCTGATCGCCGAGATGTACCTGGACCTGGTCAATCAGGTGCCGTACTTCACCGACGTGAACGACTCGATGACCACGCGAGTCGACAAGGCGTTGCGGGCACTCACCCTCGTCGTCGCCGACGAGCCCGAAGTGGCCGCCGCGTGCACCACCGCTCTGTTGGGCGGGGGCACCGACCCCGCGGTCCGCAAGGTGCGCGATCGCATCGGCGCCGAGATCCACAAACGCATCCGCTCGGCCGTCGGGCCGGATGCCGATTCCCGCATCGTCTCCGCCCTGGAGATGACGTTCTTCGGCGCCCTGGTCAACGCGGGCAGCGGCGCCTTCACCTACCGCCAGATCGCCGATCGGCTGACCTACGTCGTCGGCCTCGTCCTCGGAGAGGACAAATGAGCATGAGCCTGGGAGAGCACTGATGAGCTTGGACATCGTCAAACCGATCCTCGATCCGTACGACTACGACTTCCACGAGGACCCGTACCCGTACTACAAGCGGTTGCGGGACGAGGCTCCGATCTATCACAACGAGGACCTCAAGTTCTGGGCGCTGTCGCGGCACAAGGACGTGGTCGCCGGTTTCCGCAACAGCGTCACGCTGTCCAACCGGCACGGCGTGTCCCTGGACCCGATTTCCCGCAACGACGAAGCCCACCGGGTGATGTCGTTCCTCGCCCTCGACGATCCGGGCCATCTCCGCCTGCGCACCCTGGTGTCCAAGGGCTTCACCCCGCGGCGCATCCGCGAGCTGGAGGGCCGCGTCACCGAGATCGCTCACCAACACCTCGGCGCGGCACTGCAGAACACCACCTTCGACTACGTCGACGATTTCGCGGGCAAGCTGCCCATGGACGTCATCTCCGAACTGATGGGTGTCCCGGACGAGGACCGGGTCCGCATCCGGGCACTGGCCGACGGCGTGATGCACCGCGAGGACGGTGTCGCCGATGTCCCCGAATCCGCGATCGCCGCCTCCGGGGAACTGCTGGTCTACTACGCAGACATGGTGAAGCAGCGCCGCAAGAACCGTACCGACGATCTGACATCGGCACTGGTGGAAGCGGAGATCGACGGTGACCGGCTCACCGACGACGAGATCATGGCCTTCCTCTTCCTGATGGTGGTCGCCGGCAACGAGACGACGACGAAACTGCTTGCCAATGCCGCATATTGGGGTTTCAAGAACCCGGATCAGCTGGCTCCGGTGTTCGACAACCACGCCTTGATCGTGCCGTGGGTCGAGGAGACCCTGCGCTATGACGCCTCCAGCCAGATCCTGGCCCGGCTGGTCACCGAGGACCAGACGTACTACGACACCACGGTGCCGGCCGGCGATGTACTGGTACTGCTGATCGGCTCGGCCAACCGCGATGAACGTGTCTTCGAGAATCCCGACGAATACCGGATCGATCGCGAAATCGGTCCGAAACTGGTGAGCTTCGGCAGCGGCGCCCACTTCTGCCTCGGCGCGCATCTGGCGCGCATGGAGGCCCGGGTGGCACTGACCGAGTTGTTCAAGCGAATCCGCGGATACGAGGTCGACGAGGCCAACGCCGTCCGAGTCCACTCGAGCAGTGTCCGTGGATTCGCTCACCTCCCGATCACCGTCCAGCCCCGCTGAACCCCTCGACCACCGCTGAAAGGCTCTCCGAATGCCCCGTTTCGATCCCCTCCCCGACCGTCGTCCCGCCCTGGTCGCCGGCGCCTCGTCCGGAATCGGCGAAGCCACCGCGATCAGGCTTGCCCGCAACGGCTTTCCCGTCGCCCTCGGTGCTCGCCGGGTGGAGAAACTGCAGGAGATCGTCGACAAGATCCGCGCCGACGGCGGTGAGGCCATCCCCGTGCACCTCGACGTGACCGACCCCGACTCGGTCAAGGCCGCCGTCGAGCAGACCACCTCCGAACTCGGCGACATCGAGGTACTGGTCGCCGGTGCCGGCGACACCTACTTCGGCAAGCTCGACTCGATCAGCACCGAGCAGTTCGACTCCCAGATCCAGATCCATCTGATCGGAGCCAACCGGCTGGCCACCGCGGTACTGCCCGGCATGATCGAACGCCGGCGCGGCGATCTGATCTTCGTGGGATCCGATGTGTCCCTGCGCCAGCGCCCGCACATGGGCGCCTACGGCGCCGCCAAGGCCGCTCTGGTCGCGATGGTCAACAACTATCAGATGGAGCTGGAAGGCACGGGCGTGCGCGCCTCGATCGTGCACCCCGGTCCGACCAAGACCGCGATGGGTTGGAGCCTGCCCGCCGAGTTGATCGGCCCGGCCCTTGAGGATTGGGCCAAGTGGGGCCAGGCACGCCACGACTACTTCCTGCGCGCCGATGACCTCGCGCGGGCCATCACCTTTGTCGCCGAGACACCCCGCGGCGGCTTCATCGCCAACATGGAACTCCAGCCCGAAGCTCCGCTCGCCGATGTCAAGGATCGCCAGAAGCTCGCGCTGGGCGAAGAAGGGATGCCGAACCAGTGACTGCACTGAAAGAAGTTCAACGGGTTTCAGGTGGCGAGGAAGAACACGGCCACCTCGAGGAATTCCGCACCGACCCGATCGGCCTGATGAAACGCATCCGCGAGGAGTGCGGCGACGTCGGCTGGTTCCAACTCGCCGACAAGCAGGTGGTGCTGCTGTCCGGTGCCGAGGCCAACGAGTTCTTCTTCCGCTCCAGCGACAGCGAACTCAACCAGGCCGAGGCCTACCCGTTCATGACGCCGATTTTCGGTGAGGGCGTGGTGTTCGACGCCGACCCCGAGCGGCGAGCCGAGATGCTGCACAACACCGCACTGCGCGGTGAGCAGATGAAGGGTCACGCCGCCACCATCGAAAACGAAGTCCGCCGGATGATCGAGAACTGGGGCGACAGCGGAGAAATCGACCTGTTGGAGTTCTTCGCCGAACTCACCATCTACACCTCGACGGCCTGCCTGATCGGTCTGAAGTTCCGCAACCAGCTCGACTCCCGGTTCGCGAACTACTACCACCTGTTGGAGCGCGGCACCGATCCGCTGTGCTACGTCGACCCGTACCTGGACATCGAGAGCTTCCGAATCCGTGATGAGGCCCGGGCCAACCTGGTCGAGCTCGTGCAGGAAGTGATGAACGGGCGAATCGCCAACCCGCCCACGGACAAGAGCGATCGTGACCTGCTCGACGTGCTGGTGTCGATCAAGGACGAGGAGGGCAATCCGCGCTTCTCGGCCAACGAGGTCACCGGCATGTTCATCTCGCTGATGTTCGCCGGCCACCACACCAGCTCGGGCACCTCCTCGTGGACGCTGATCGAACTGCTGCGCCACCCGGAGTTCTACGCCAAGGTCCAGAACGAACTCGACGAGCTGTACGCCGACGGACAGGAGGTGAGTTTCCATGCGCTGCGCCAGATCCCGAACATCGACAACGCACTCAAGGAAACACTGCGCCTGCATCCGCCGCTGATCATCCTGATGCGGGTGGCCCAGGACGAGTTCGAGGTGGCCGGTTACCCGATCCACAAGGGGCAGATGGTGGCCGCCTCCCCGGCGATCTCCAACCGCATCCCCGAGGATTTCCCCGACCCGGATGCCTTCGACCCGGATCGGTACGAGAAGCCGCGCCAGGAAGATCTGATCAACCGGTGGACGTGGATTCCGTTCGGGGCGGGCAAACATCGCTGCGTCGGGGCCGCATTCGCCCAGATGCAGATCAAGGCGATCTTCTCGGTTCTGTTGCGCGAGTACGAGTTCGAGATGGCACAGCCACCGGAGAGCTACCGCAACGACCATTCGAAGATGGTGGTGCAACTGGCCCGCCCGGCCAAGGTGCGTTACCGGAAGCGCGTCTAGGAGAGCAGGTATGGGCTGCTACCGCGTCGAGGTCGATGCCGATCTGTGCCAGGGCCACGCCATGTGCGAGCTGGAGGCTCCTGACGTGTTCTCGGTGCCCAAGCGGGGCATCGTCGAAATTCTCGATCACGAGCCACCGGACGAACTCCGCGACGCCGTGGAGATGGCCGTCGAAATGTGTCCTACCCGAGCACTCTCAATCATTGAGAACGACTGAAAGGAAAAGCCAATGGCGTCAAGAAACGAGCTCGAAGCCTGGTCCGACCGCTGGCTCAAGGCCAACCAGGAGGCCGAGAAGGCCGGTGACTGGAAGCCGCTGGCCGACTTCTACACCGAAGATGCCACCTACGGCTGGAACATCGGCCCCAAGGAAGACGTGATGTGCGTCGGGCGCGACGAGATCCGCGACGTGGCACTGGGTCTGGAGATGGAAGGCCTGGAGAACTGGGTCTACGAGTACCAGCGGGTGCTGATCGACGAGAAGCAGAACGAGATCGTCGGCTTCTGGAAGCAGATCGCCAACAAGAGCGACGGCAGCAAGGACGAGATCTACGGTATCGGCGGCAGCTGGTTCCGGCTCAACGATCAACTGCTCATCGAATGGCAGCGGGATTTCTTCGATTTCGGCCACGTGCAGAAGGCATTCCTGAAGCTGATCGAGTCCGGCGATCTGACGCCCACCATGCAGAAGCGCATCGAGCGCAGCCTCGCCGGGGAGAAGCTGCCCGGCTACTACCCGCTGGGCGAAGCGCCGGTCAAGATCTGGTAGTTCCCAGCCAAGCAGTTGCTTGGGGGTGGGTGTGACCCACGCAACTATTGGCTCTAGTCTGTGGTCACGGCTCTAGTGGAAGGCACATGCGCATGAAGACAAAAGGCGCTCTCATCTGGGAGTTCAACCAACCATGGTCGATCGAGGAAATCGAGATCGGTGACCCCGTCAAGGACGAGGTCAAGATCCAGATGGAAGCCGCGGGCATGTGCCATTCCGATCACCACCTGGTGACCGGTGACATCCCGATGGCAGGTTTCCCGG
>NZ_MBEJ01000098.1 GCF_001953975.1 Mycobacterium sp. NS-7484 | reverse complement strand
GGTGACCCGTGACGACACGGTCGCGGTGATCGGCTGCGGCGGTGTCGGCGACGCCGCGATCGCCGGTGCCGCCCTGGCCGGCGCCAAGAAGATCATCGCCGTAGATTTGGATGAGCGGAAGTTGGCCCAGGCGTGCGAGTTTGGAGCCACCGATACAGTCAACGCCGCCGATGCAGATGTCGTGAAGTCGATCCAGGACCTCACCGACGGATTCGGCGCCGACGTGGTGATCGACGCGGTGGGCCGCCCGGCGACGTATGAACAGGCGTTTTACGCCCGAGATCTCGCCGGCACCGTGGTCCTGGTGGGCGTCCCGACTCCGGACATGAAACTTGAGATGCCACTGGTCGACTTCTTCTCTCACGGTGGTTCTTTGAAGTCCTCCTGGTACGGCGACTGCCTGCCCGAGCGTGACTTCCCCACCCTGGTCAGCCTTTACCTGCAGGGCCGGCTGCCGTTGGAGAAGTTCGTCTCCGAACGCATCGGCCTGGGAGATATCGAGTCGGCATTCCACCGCATGCATTCCGGCGAAGTGCTGCGCTCCGTGGTGGTGCTGAAGTGACCGAAACCTTCCAGATCCAACGAGTCGTCACCAGTGGGACATTCGAGCTCGACGGCGGCTCCTGGGACGTCGAGAACAACATCTGGCTCGTCGGCGACGACAGTGACGTCATCGTGTTCGACGCCGCCCACACCGCCGCGCCGATCATCGACGCCGTCGGCGGCCGTAACGTCGTTGCGGTGGTCTGCACCCACGGCCACAACGACCACATCACCGTCGCCCCCGAGCTCGGCAAGGAGCTGGACGCCCCGGTGCTGTTGCACCCGGCCGATGCCATGTTGTGGCGGATGACTCATCCGAATGGCCGTTACTGGCCGGTCAGAGATGGTGACACAATCGTCGCCGGCGGTATCGATGTGCACGCCATCCACACCCCTGGACACTCGCCCGGATCAGTGTGCTGGTCCATTCCGCAACTGAACGCGGTGATCTCCGGCGACACGCTGTTCCAGGGCGGCCCCGGCGCCACCGGACGGTCTTACTCCGACTTCCCCACCATCCTGAGATCAATCTCCAAACGCCTCGGTCTGCTCCCCGCCGAAACGGTGGTCTACACCGGGCACGGAGACACCACGACCATCGGTGACGAGATCGTGCATTACGACGAATGGGTGACTCGCGGCCACTGACGACACGCCGCGAGCAACGAACCAGAAAGCGTGGGCCCGATATCGAATCGGGCCCACGCTTTCTGGCCTTATTCCTTCTACCAGTTCAGCTTTCGGCCTCAGCCCGACCGAGCGCCTTGAAGATCTCAGGGCGGGTTGAGCGGAAGTAGAGCGCCAGAGCGCATCCCACCACCAGGGAGGCCGCAAGCACAACCAGCAATCCCAGGTTCTGACCGGGTGCGCCGCCGACGACCAGATCGAAATGCAGTACGGCGATAACCACAGTGGTTCCCAGCGCCAGTATGGCGACGCAGGGCGCGATGAAGCACTTGAACCTGTTGGCGCCGACCGGAACACCCTTTCGGGCGAACCACACGATCACCGCGATGCTGACCAACACCATGAGAATCAAGACACCGACCGTCCCGAGGCCGAACAGTTGGGCATCGAGGCCCTCGCCTTTCAGGTTGGTCAGGCCGACGATCGAGGTCAGTAGCAGAGTGATGATGGCTACTGCCACCGCAGCGCGGGCAGGCGAACCGTGGCGAGGATGAACCTGTCCAAGTCCCGTCGGAAGCGCCTTGTCCGCAGCGAGATTGAAGATGTAGCGAGCGGTCACATTGTGTACGGAAATGGCAGCAGCTATCTCCGACGTCACGATGAAGATGAACGTGAGCTGGGTGAAGACCGGCGCGGCGAGGTGTCCGATGGCGCTGGGGAACATCATCTTCGGATCATCAGTAGCCGCCTGGACGGCGCCCGATCCATATGCAGTGGTCAGCAGATAGCAGGTCACCGTGTACAGGGTGCCGACGAACAACACCGCGCCGTAGGTTGCCCGCGGGATGGTCTTGTCTGGATTGCGCACCTCGTCGCGAAACAAGGCGGTCGCCTCGAATCCGAGGAAGATCATGATGGCGAACAGCAACGCGACGGCCATGTCGCCATTACCCAGCGTGGCCGGGTTGATCGGAGTGGCCGAGTATCCGTCAGGACCGCCATCGTGCACGAGCACCGCGATGTTGAACACCATCACGATCGCGACTTCCAGCACCATCGCGACGCTGAGGATCTTCGCTGATACCTCGATGTGGAAGTAACACAGGATGCTTACGATGCCCCAGGTGACCAGACCCCAAAGCCACCACGGCGTGGTCGGACCGCCCACGCTCGAAACGAGTTCGGTGACGGTGAGCCCGATAAAGACGAAGCACCCACAGAGAAACAACAGGTAGGAAACCACGGCCAGGAAGGCCGATCCAAGTCCGATGACCCTGCCGAGCCCGGCGCTGATGAAGGCGTAGAACGACCCTGGTTTCGGCAAGCCTTTGGCCATCGTCACGTAGCCCACTGCGAACAACAACAGGGATACCGACGCGGCCGCGAACACAAGAGTGGCACCTTCACCACCGAACATGATCGCGAACGGGATGAAGCCGGCGACGGCGGCAATCGGGGCCGAGAACGCCAGAACTGTGAGCATCAATGAGCTGATGCCCATCTGCCCAGACAGGCCGCCAGAGGTCGCGGAATCGCCGGGCGGCGATTTCCTGGGCGGGTCTGCCGCCAACGTGCTATCGGTCATAGTGGTGTCTCCTTCGGGAAAGGTAGTTGAGGTTGGCCGGGTGTGCGAAACGTCGTCGATTCGGCCGGCGCCCGCGCCGAATACCGGCAAGCACCAGATCCGGCTTGGCTGGCGTCGGTGCGACGCCGGCGCTTCCAAAGCTTTGGATATCCTTGCAACTTGCTGTGAGCCAACACATTCCGCGCCGGAGCTAGTCGCCGCCGGGGTGGGACCGGGCCGCGGGCATCGTGCAATGACGGCCCAGTAGTTGTTGCAGCAGTGGCGATGTGATCGTCGACCATTCATTCACCTTCAGAGCAGGTACACGACGAGAAGCTGACCGAAAATCTAGATTGAAGACGCGACGTTAGTCGCGTATTCGCAAAAATAATCCTTCCGCCCCCTCCTGTCCATGGTCAGAGCGACCTGTTTACACAGGGGTTACCAGCGGCGAAATGCCGCGCGCCCATGGCCTTACCGCAGTAGCTCTCATCGGCGTCGCCCAGCGACACACGGCACGGCCGCGAGGAAGTTCACGCGACCGAGAGCCCCACGCCGTCGTCAGTAAGGTGACTGGCGTCGCGTTGCTGCTACGGTTCGCTTAATCCTCGAGCGAAAGGAACGAAGGTTGGCCCAGTGGGCAGGGGCGAAGGTCGGCGGCCCGTGGAACCACGAGCTTGCCGGGGGCTTGCGCAAAAAGCCTCTGCAGGAGCGATCACGGGCGCTGGTCGAGCATATCCTCGCCACGGCCGCTGAAGTGGTCGTAGAAGTTGGCTACGAGGCGGTTGTCGGATCGCCGACCTTTCTGCTGGAAAGAACAGGCATCAGCCGCGGATCTTTTTATGCCTTCTTCGAGACGCCGGAGCGTGTCCTGGACGAGCTGTCCTACCAGAACATCCAAAAGTCCATCGCAGGGATCGACTCTGCGCTCCGCGGTCGCCCAGGAGACGACTGGACAGAGATAGTCGACGCCATCGTCGATTACTACGCGGCCGAACACCGGATTCCGCTGATACGTGAGCTGTGGGTGCGCCAGAATCTCACGTCACGCGTCAGAGAACTGGACAACATCGCGATCGGCGAGATCGCTGCCATGACGTTGACGCAATTCCGCAAGCACGCACCGCTTTTCGCCGACCTTTCCGAGTTGCAGTGCCGCGTTGCGATCCACGCTCTCGAACGGCTCGTTCAGCTGGCGTTCAGCGATGAACCCGAAGGCGACCCAGCGATCATCCGGGAGGCACGCGCCATGCTCATCGAATACTTCTCGGCCTACGCGAAAAGTTGACGTGCGGCAGCCGGCGGCGGCGCCCCGAGGGCGACGGCCGTCGGCGTCAGGCTGCGCCAGAGCCTTGCGGAGCCAGGCCAGCGATATAGCGCTCCGGATGGTGGCAGTCATTGACCCGGGGCTGACCGGTATCGAGACTCGGCGGCGGAAGCCATTCGGTCCGACCATCTTCGCCGGTTCTCGTCCGCCAGCCCTTGCTGCTCAACAACCGGTGGCAGGCCGGGCAAGCCAGGGTGAGTTGGTCGATGTCCGCCGCACACCCGATACGCGCTGTCCGGATCGGCGCGTATTCATCGCTAGTGCTTGGTTCACCGGTCTTCCATTGTCTTAAATCGCACGCCAGGCGATCGCATTGGCCTCGAAGATCGGCGATCACTCGACGCCGGAGTGGCGCTACGTCGAACGGACCAGGCTGGGAGCCTTGCGCGCTGCTAGGCTGTCCAGATCCGACTTAGCCAGTTGGGGGGATTGATATGGCAAACGGGCTGGAAGTGAGTGCAAGCGGTTTGCGGGCCGCGGCCGGCGATAGCGAGACCCTCGCCGCAGAGTTGATCACGGGAGCAGTAGACCAATGCGTTGGTGGTGATGATCCGAGTGCCGCCGGAGTAAACGCAGTCAATGCGGCGCTGAATTCGGTGCGAGCACGTCAGGCTCGACGGGTGTCAGGGCAGGCTGGCGATCTCGCGACGGGCGCTGCGCACTATGACGACACCGATAGCAGCAGCGCGGGTGAGATTTCGGTGACGGTATGAGTCCGGCGGCTGCCATTTCGTCGGGTGTCTTGCCCACTCGTACGCAGATTGAAGATTGGTCTACTTCGCATCTCGCCGACGCCGCGACGAATTGGCGAACAGCCGCCACCACATCCGAGAACGCTTTCTCCCGGCACCGTCAGAACATCGCAATGCCGGGCGGCACCACCTGGACGGGTGACGCCAAAGATGCAGCATTCGACCGAGTGACGTCTGATTGCACCGTGGTCGGCCGTCAGAGCGGCTTGCTGCGGGCGGCCGCCGACCTAGCCGAGAATGGTGGCCACGACATCAAGGCGGCCAAGGACAAAGCCGTGTCCGCGATCACCGCCGCTGAAGACGCAGGATTCAGCGTCGATGAGGACTTGACTATCACCGATACCAAGCGGGTCGACTTCTTCTCGATGCGTGCGCGCCAGACCGAAGCGAACGAGCACGCCGAGGATATTCGCTGGACGGCCGGACAACTCGTCGAGACCGCCACGTTGGTGGGTAGACGACTTCAAGACAAGGCGGTCGAGCTCGAAACAATAAAGTTTGATGGCGAGGATGACGGACGTGACGGATTGATCCAATTGGTGGACCACACGTTCAAGTTGAATCCTGAGGACGGCAAGCCGGATGCCGGAGAGGATGAAGCGTCGCCTGGCGGTCTGCCGGTACCCAAGCAGAAGGTGAAATCGATTGAAGGGTCCCGAGGCACGCCGCAAAGCAAAGACATCCTCAAGCCAGCGGAGGGCCGGCATGAAAAACCTCCACCGGGCACAAAGGTCGGCGAGTGGGGCAAGGATGTCAAAGCGGACAAACCGAAGGGTCCGCTCATCGCTGAAGGCAAAACGGGTGAACACGGCGGTGCCGTATGGGATAAGGTCGGCGGCGCAAAAGGGCCTGGCGGCGAATACGACTGGCGTCTCGAGGTCCTCGGCGCGCATGGTGGAGCGAATTACGAAATACGTAAAGACGGAGCCACGGGTTCCGCCCAAGGGCGAGCAAGTATCGCCGAGGGCGAGGTGAATGGTTCGAAAAACCTCGGCCCAGTCGAGATCAAAGGCCACGCAGATGGGGCACTTGGCGCAAGGGGAAATCTAACCGGGGCCGCTTCTCCGTCCGGAGGCCAATTGGGCGCCGATACAGCAATAGGTGCACACTCGTCGCAAAAATTCGAGGCCAATGGGTACGGAGTTCATATCACCGCTGGTGTCACTGAGATCGCGGGCGCCGGCGCAGCCAGCGATTTCCACTTTGGCCGGACAGATGACGGCAAATTCAGCATAGGTGGACATTACGGTCGAGCTTGGGGTTTCGGCGGGACCGGCTTGCTCGATATAACAATTGACCCCAAAGAACTAACCGGCCACTTGAAGCGGCTGGCGGACTGGTTCCTGGAATAGCGGGATTATGAAGCATCGCATCCGCTTCGATTCAGAAGTTCCAGAGGGCTGGTCCAGCGTGGCTCCAGCCGCAGTCGGGGAAGATCACGCCTCCACCGTTCTATTACGAAATGCAAACCCCGATAGTCGGCTCACACCGAATATTGTCGTTACCGAGTACTTCAGCGATTCTGCAGTCGACCTGAGCGACGTCGCACTCGAGTACGCCGAACGTAAGCGCGGAAGCACAATCGGATTGGAGGTCACCAGATCGGAATGGATAGCCGAGGATGCGCCTGCGGAATACGGTCAGGAGATGCGATTCACCCTCGTGAGCGGCGTGGTCGCAAGACT
Source organism: Mycobacterium sp. NS-7484 (assembly GCF_001953975.1). Taxonomy (GTDB): domain Bacteria; phylum Actinomycetota; class Actinomycetes; order Mycobacteriales; family Mycobacteriaceae; genus Mycobacterium. The sequence continues at coordinate 18,932 of NZ_MBEJ01000098.1, read as the reverse complement.
GGTCCGCATGACAATCGCAACGCCCACATTCACCGGCGGAACGCATATCCTAGAGATCGTATTCACTGTAGCTGAAGAGCAATACGCGTCCTGTCGAAGCGAATTCGGAGAATTCCTGAAATCGATACAGATACTAACAAGTTAACAAGATTTGGATACGCTAGAACCAGACAACCGTAGCCTCCCCATGGGGAACGTCATCATCATGCGCGCCCCGAAGTATAAATCGAGTGAAATGCTCGAACGCCTTAAACGCGGGACTGTGGTGGCACTCTAGCGCGTACCGGATGCATCTGCGATGACCGGCGGATCCGCCGATCGTCGAGTCGCCGCGCGACCGCAGGTGAAACTCGAAATTACTCGTATAGAGTTGACAACCCGGGCAGCTCACACGACTAGATGTTGAACAGCAGTCTAAGAGGTAGACGGCCTCATACCAGATCGGAGAAATGATGGGTCCTGCTGGCACTTCTCGGCTAGCACTGCTTATGTCATCCGTCGCCGTCGCCGCCGGTATGGCGTTGAGCGTCGTGGGATGCTCTGTAACCATCGGAGGAACTGGCGACTCGGCGAGTACGGTGCCGAACATTCCGCAAGCCGAACTTGAAAGCGGCTTGAAGAAAGCCATTACCGAAAAAACCGGCGCTCCAATAAAGTCGGTCGCGTGCGAAGGTCCGCTACAGGGTGTCGTCGGCGAAACACAACGTTGCATTGCTTCCTTTGCGACGACAGACGGTCTCCGCGCCGGAGTAACCGCTACTACCAAATCAGTCAATGATTCGAAGATAAATTACGATTTCAAAGTGGATGATAAACCGCTGGAATGACATAGCAGTGCGCACACTAGGCTCGAGTGGACATCCACCGGGCAGGACCTAGGGCTTCGTAATCGGTTTCTGAGACCCGAGTTGGGTCACTTTGGCCAGTTTTCGAGAGTGACGGCGCGTTGACCTGCGGTGATGTCTGAGCTTAGTGTACCTGCTAGGCACTAATTTGGATCAGTAGGCTGCCTGGATGGTCTGGATTCGGCGAGTGCGCACGGCCTCGGGCGCGACGGCGGTCCAGATCGCCGAATCCGTGGACGGCCGCCGCCGGATCGTTCGTCATGTGGGCTCTGCGCGTGATGACGCCGAGCTGGGTCTGCTCATCGAGGAGGCCCGCCGACTGCTGGCCGATGGCACCCAGAATGAGTTAGATCTGGGGATCACCCCGAAAGCCGTTCGCGCCCATATGGTTCGGCCACCAGACCAAGCATTGTTCACCGACGAACCGCTGCCGCGACAGCTGGTGGTACGTCCGCAAGTGCTCAAGAGCAGCAGCGCTCTGCTCTACGAGGCCCTGGCCGGGGTATACGCCAGCCTGGGCTTTGATGCGGTCGGTGACGAGGTCTTCCGTGACCTGGTGATCGCCCGGGTGGTGGAACCGACCAGCCTGCTCGACGTCGATCGGGTCCTGGCCGAGCTGGGCCGCACCTCGGCGTCCCTGTCGACACGCAAACGCACCCTGCGCCGTGCCTGCGGCGGTGGCTACCGCGACCAGATCGCCGCAGCATGCTTCGCTCATGCCCGTACCGCCGGGGATGTCAGCCTGGTGCTCTACGACGTCACCACGCTCTATTTCGAGGCCGACAAGGAAGACCAGCTACGTCGCGTCGGGTACTCCAAGGAACGCCGAGTGGACCCGCAGATCGTGGTCGGGCTGCTGGTCGACCGGCGCGGATTCCCGTTGGAGATCGGCTGTTTCGAAGGCAACAAGGCCGAGACGCTGACGATCGTGCCCATCGTCAAAGCGTTCCAGGCACGCCACGAGATCACCGACATGGTCGTCGTCGCCGATGCCGGCATGCTCGCCAGCGGCAATCTTCGCGAACTCGACGAGGCAGGGTTACGGTTCATCGTCGGACCCAGGGTCACCAAGGCGCCCAATGATCTGGCATCCCGTTTTCATTGGCATGGTGAGCTTTCGCTGACGGCCAGATCATCGACACCATCACCCCACGTGATCACCGCGGCACCACGCCGAAAACCAGTGACCTCAAGCGCAAGGCTGAGCCCGTCTGGGATCCGGCCATCCATACCAAGTCGTGGCGCACGGTGTGGGCATATTCGACCAACCGCGCGGTGCGCGACACCAAGACGCTCAATCTGCAGGAGAACAAGGCCCGCGCGGTCGTCGCTGGCGAGAAGGCCGCGCGGACACCGCGGTTCATCAAGAACCGCAACGGTTCCCAAGAAATCGACGAAGCCTCTCTGCAGCGGGCGCGGCGCTTGGTCGGGCTCAAGGGCTACGTCACCAACATCGACGCTGCACGCATGCCCGCGACCGAAGTGATCGCCAGCTACCACGACCTCTGGCACGTCGAGGCGTCCTTCCGGATGTCCAAATCCGACCTCGCCGCCAGACCCATGTTCGCCCGCACCCGCGACGCCATCGAAGCACATCTGACCATCGTGTTCACTGCCCTGGCGCTGAGCCGCGAAGTTCAGACCCGAACCGGCCTGTCACTACGACGGTTCTTGCGCACCCTCAAGCCCCTGCGCTCGGCCACCATCGACCTCAACGGCGTCATCGCCACCTTCCCACCCGCCCTGAACGCCGAGGTCAAAACCATTCTCGACGCACTGGCATCCGAGAAATCAAGGCACTAAGGCAAATGACCCAACTCGGGTGAGACGATCTCGGTCTGCGTACATTTGCCTCGGACAGCGCCAGACAGATCGAAATCCGCACTATTCGCGAGCCGCACTGGTCTCGAATCAAACGGCGCTACAGCGCACCCAAAAAACGACACCCACGAGGAGACCCAACAAACACGGTGGAATCCTGAATAGGCAGCGCGCGCGTCTAGCTGGCGTCGCGCTCGAAGAGATAGCGCTCCGGGTGGTGGCAGTCATTGACCCGGGGCTGACCGGTATCGAGGCTCGGCGGCGGAAGCCATTCGGTCCGACCGTCTTTGCCGGTTCTCGTCCGCCAGCCCTTGCTGCTCAACAACCGGTGGCAGGCCGGGCAAGCCAGGGTGAGTTGGTCGATGTCCGTCAGGCCGCCGTCGGCCCAATCCTTTTCGCGGTGGTGCACCTGGCACCAATCCGCAGGGGCAGTGCAGCCCGGCCGGGTGCAGCCGCCTTCCATTCCGAACAGTGCGAGCCGCTGCCCGGGCGAGGCAATTCGCTTGGTGCGGCCGAGGTATAGCGGCACCTCTGAGTGCGACTCGTAAATGCACAGATAGTGATATGCGTGGCTGGCTATCCGGATCGCGTCGGCCATCGGCACCAGACTGCCGCCCCCGGTGATCGCCCAGCCCTCACCCGAGCAGATCTGTTCGAGCGTGGCCGTGACCACCAATGTGACCGGCAATCCGTTGTACTGGCCCAGCGTCCCAGACATCAGCACCGCGCGGCACATGGCCTTGAAAGCGTCGTGGTTGCGCTGCGCCTTGGTGCGCAGATCCCACTTGACCGCTTCCTCGTCAGGTTCGCCATCGACACAGGGGTTTTCGTCGTCCGGATTGCACATGCCCGGTGCCGCCAACTTGGCGTTGTACGCCTCGCAGTACGCCCGGCACTCGGCATCGATGTACCCGTGGACCTTCGTCAGTCCATCGCTGTCCTGCTCACCGAATACGAGGCCACGGTTGCGTGCCGCCACGTCGTCACGCGGCGCGGGGCCGTCCTGGTCGATGGTCATCCGCAACCGATTCGCAACCTGCTGCAGCGCTTCAGGAGTCAGCCTGGCCGCCGAGCTGCCCAGCAATTCCTCGGCCTTGTCCCAATTTTCGGCGGTGACCCCGGCGGGCAGCTTCTTGAAGAATTTCCGGATGATCCGCACATGATCGATGCCGATGTCACCGCGAGACTGGGAAGCGGCGGTAGTGGGCATCACCGGCGGAAGCGGCTCACCAGTCATGGCACGGCGAGGAGACAGCACCTTGGCATCCTCGATCCGGGCATTCGCCTCGGCCTTACTGATCCGCAACGAATAGACCAATATGTCGCGAAGCGAGTTGTGGCCCGCCGTCTGCGGGGTGATCTCCTCGGCGATGTTGGTGATGATCTTGTGGTCGACCGACGCATGGGCACGAGCGATCCGCTCACGCCGAGTGGCGATGTGTTGGAGGTCGGTCAGGGTGAGCCCATCGTGGGATGCCGAGGCGATCTTGGCGGCCAACGCCTCGTACTCCTCGTAGCACGCCAGTAATTCCTGACGTCCCAGCGATGCGCTACTCATGACTCGAACATTAGTTCGAACGTCTGACAAGGGGAGTCGATTTGTGACCAGAGTGGCAAACGAGGTCAAAGTTTTTTGAACTTGTCGACGCGATGCGATTTCCGCAATCACATCGCCACCGGCATCGACGCCCGAAGTGCGCACGTAACCGATCTTGAGACGGCTCGAAACGGCCGGGCAGACTACCGATCGCGGACGCAACGACAACGGATTCCGCGGCCGTGACCAGACGTTTTACGCGCGTGATGGTTACTTTGGCAAATTTGCATCCGGCCAATAACGTATTGCTACAGTGTGCGGGCACTGTAGGCCACATCACACCCCAAAGGCGGCGACATTGACGTCTCAGCCCACCCCTCCCCGGCTGCACAAGGCCAAGGTTGCCGCCACCGCAGCGGCCGTCGTCGCCACCACCGCAGCACTGACCGCAGGTGTCGCGTCGGCCGCACCCGAGGCGCTTGCCGCGCATAACCGGGGCGTCCAGGCGGACGTTGAGCTGACCGCGGCGATTGTGCCGAGCCTGCCCGCGGTGCCCGACGTAGTCGGCATTTACGGGGTGGGACCTGTCTTCTGGGCAGCCCAGATCCTGGGACTCACGCCTGTTGCCGTTGTGGAAGCGGCTGCCGGCCTGCTCGGTGGAAGCGAAGTTGCGGGGGCCGTGGGCCAACTGCTGGACCTACTCGACAAGATCTCGCCTATCGAGGCCGGCGTGAAAGGTCCGCTGCCAAGCGACGTGTACGACGCAGTCAACGGCTTGAAGTACACAGGGTCTGGACTACTCGACATGATCGGCGGTCCAATCAGTTCACTTGTTGGGCCGAATGTCTGGAAGTCATTGCGGGGCCTACTCGACGGCATCATCGAAAAGGCACCCATACTCAACCAGCGCCGCGCGATCATCTTCTCGGAGAGTCTGGGCGGGCTCACTACGTCGCTCGCCTACCGCGACATGATCAACGCAGTCCAGTCCAATGATCCAGACTGGGGCGTCGGTGTCACCGGCCAGTGGTTGATCTTCGTCAACAACCCGAGCCGTCCTGGTGGCGGACTATTCGCGCTTGCAACGCCTTTCACCAAACAATTTGGACTGGACCTCACCACACCGGACGCCGGCAGCTACACCAATGCCGACATGACGAAGGTGCTCAACACCTCCATCCTGGACATCACGTGGGCCTACAACCCGCTCTCGGATGTACCCACCACGCTGAATCCACTCGCCTGGGCCAACTCAGCCGCAGCTGGAGTGTTCCTGACTTATCTGCTCCCCAGCGAGGAGAACAACATCGGCGAGCACGTCTTGCCGCAGTTGCTCGGCGGGATACTTGATGGCACCAAGGTGATGCTCGACCCCACCGGTGGCCAGGGCCTCGAACTCGTACCGTTGTGGAACGACATCGTCAAGGTGGCCGACAAGATCGATTTCCTCGATCTGGGCCTCGATAAAGCCTTAAAAGATCTCGCCGACGCCACCAAATTCCCCGGCACCGCCACGTACATCACGTATGACTCAGGCAATCTCCCATTGCTCGAGCCGTTCCGGATGGCGCCGCACCTGTTGAATCTGGTTCCAGGCGTTGACATCCCGACACCGTTGACCGACAGCGTCGAAGATGCGTTGCGGAAGATGGTCAACATGGGCTACCAGGACGTCAACCCGGAAACCCTGGAGCGCACGTTCGCCGAGGCCGGTGAGCAGGCCTACCTGTGGCATTCGCCGCTCACGCCGACACAACAGCTGGCCGCCAACCAGATGATCTTCAACGCCCTGATCGACGGCATCCAGGACCATGCGCTGAATCCGGAGGCCTGGACGCCGAAGCTGCCGGGGACCGATTTCAAGCCGGTCGTGCAGAACGCCGCGGCGGTCGCGATCTCCAACGCCATAAATGACGCCCTGGACGCGATTCAGAAGGGCGCCGACCCGGTCTTCGACGCAGTCGAGAAGGGCTTGTCGCCGGTCACCAAGGCTCTTGACGACGTCAACAAGCAGATGGAATCCGCCATCGACAACATGATGAAGGTCAATGAATCCACCGCCAACAAGCAGTCGACCCCGCAGGCCATCACGTCGACCTCCTCGAGCGGCAGCCAACTGCGCACATTGAGCGTCGAGGCGCCGACCGCGGGCACCGACGCGACCGACGTCGACAAGCCCGACACCGACGCAAAGCCCGCACCGCCCAAGAAGCTCCTCAAAGATCTTGGCGTCGACCAGGATTCGTTGAAGAACGCCCGGGCGAAAGCAAAGGCCCGCCACGCCGCCGACGCCAATGACCCCGTCAAGAAGTCGGTCAAGGAGACGGTCGCCAAGGTGCGTGGCGCGGTCGACGACGCCACCAAAGACGTCAAGCAGCCGAAGAAGGTGAAGAAGGCCAAGGCCGCGCAGAAAGAGAAGTCAGCCAAAGCGGCCGCATAATCGCTGACAGCCCCGAGACACGTCGGTAGCGTGGCGGACATGCCACGCACTGTGCTCGTCACCGGCGCGACCGGCACGCTCGGTCATCACGTGGTGCCGGAGGCCACCGATGCCGGTCATCACGTCCGGGCGCTGAGCCGCCGGGACCGGGTGGGCTACACGAGCGTGCATTGGCACCGTGCCGACCTGCTGTCGTCCGACGGTTTGGATGCCGCGCTCGACGGCGTGGACGTCGTCGTCCATTGCGCTACGCAACCCACCGGCGACAAGGACGTCAAAGCGACGCGGAATCTGATCGAGGCGGCCCGACGCATGGGCGTCGGGCACCTCATCTACATCTCGATCGTCGGGATCGAGGACATTCCGCTGCCTTATTACAAGACCAAGTTGCGCGTCGAACAGGTGCTCGGGTCGTCCGGCGTGGGGCACACGATTCTGCGCGCGACGCAGTTTCACGAGCTAATCGAAAAGACGTTCTCGTTGCAGCGCTTCTCCCCCTTTCTCTGGGCGCTGCGCGACATCCGCTTCCAGCCGATCGACACCCGCGACGTGGCTGCGCGACTGGTCGCGTTGATCGATACAGAGCCGTCCGGTCGGGTGTCCGACATCGGCGGGCCCACCGTTCACAGTCACCCGGAATTGGGACAGATGTACCTGTCCGCACATAAAAGCCATCGGCGAGTGGCGAGGTTCACCATTCCCGGTCGCATCGTCGCGGGTTACAGATCAGGAGCAAATCTGGCGCCGCAAAATGCGATCGAAGGCGTATCGTTCCAGGACTTTCTCGCCACAACCAGATAGATCCCCGCCGCCGAACCGCGGTGCGCCACCGCAACCGCGACGACACAGTTTGGCCTCCGGCCTTGCATGTGACAGTGATCGTCGTAGGCTCGACAACGATGAGCACTTCAGCGCCGCAGGGCAGGTCGATGCGGGCTGCCGACACCGACCGGATCCAGGTGGCGCAGCTCCTCACCGATGCTGCCGCGGCGGGCCGGCTGCCGATGACCGAATACGAGGACCGGCTGGCAAAGGCTTACGCGGCGCAAACCTATGACGATCTGGCTCGGCTGAGCCGTGATCTCCCCGGCGCCGTGAACTGTTCGGCCGCCACCTGTCGCCCGGCACCTTCCACACTGCTGTTGGCGATCATGAGCGGGTTCGAGCGTCGTGGCCGATGGAACGTTCCGAAGAAGTTGACGACGTTCGCTCTCTTCGGTGGCGGAGTGGTGGACCTGCGGTATGCCGATTTCACCGCACCCGACGTCGAAGTCCGCACCTACTCGATCTTCGGAGGGCAGACCATCTTGGTGCCGCCCGAGGTCAACGTGGACGTGGACGGTGTGGGCGTGATGGGGAACTTCGATCGGAACGTCAACGGCGACGGCTCGGCCGGCGCGCCGCGTGTGCACATCCGCGGCTTCTCCCTCTGGGGCAGCGTCAGCATCAAACGCAAGAAACGTCGCAACCAGAACACCTGAAGTCAATCGGGCGGGCCAAGTTGGTTTCAGCCCAGCCGGCGGTTACGCCGGTGGCCCGACCGCGAATCGAAGCGACGTTGTTCAACGCAATTCGGCCCACGACCGCGAGAACTGACCGTCAGCGTGCAGGAGCCACGGGCTCGTGAAAAAGCAACGGCCCCCTCCAGTTTGGAGAGGGCCGTCGGCATGGATCTAGGTGACGCTAGTCCTTCTTGTCCTTGCTGCCACTGCCGCTGTCGCTGCCGGAGTCGCTGGAACCCGACGCGGCGGAGGAGCCGGTATCGCTCTTCGACTTGCCGGCCTTGTCCGCGCCGGCCTTCGTCTTCGGCTTGAACGCGTTCTTCAGATCCGTGGTGGCCTTCTCGACGAACTTCTCACCCGCAGTCTTCTTGCGCTCCGTGGTACGCGACTTGGGGGTGAACTTGTTGGCAGACCCGGTCGTGGCCGCGGTGTCAGAAGACTTGGTCTCGCCGGCCTTCTCCTCCGTCTGGCCCGACTTCTCCTCGGTCTGGCCGGACTTCGGGTCCGTCTCGCCGGACTTCTCCTCGGCCTCTCCGGAATCGCCCTCGGGCGCAGTCTCTTTGAGCTCCTCGTCCGCTGCGATCTCCTTGACCGGAGCCTTGGGGGCCAAATCCAGCTTCAGGTTCGACAGCTTGGGGAACTCAAGCTTCGGCGCCTCGGGCTGTGAAACCTCGGCAACCGGAGTGACCGCCACGGCGCTGCCATCGGTCTTGTCGACCGTGGTGCCGTCTTCCGCAGCCTCTTCCTCGACCTCGAGGTCGATATTGAACAGCTTGTCCAGCGACGGCAACGCCTTACGAGCCGAGACGAGCGATGCGATGCCGCTCTTGGCGTTCAGGGCGTCACTCACTTCGTCCTGGGCGGCAAGGGTCTGGACGAGAGTGTTCGACTCGGTGTCTTCGTCGGTGTCAAAGCTCGGCGCCGGCGCGCCGAGAATGCGGTCTACGACGTAGTTGATGATGCCGTCGATGCCCTGGTTGTACTCCTTGCCGTCCTCCACGACCGCACCACCGAAGAAGAAGATGCTGGTGGCAGCGGCCAAATCCGGACCAGCCAAGGGAACACCGCTCGCGGCCAGGGTGAGCAGCTGCCCGGTTAGTGGCAACCAATTGTGCGAGAGGAATTCCGCGGTCTCCAGCGCCTGCCCCACGGGCCCGTTGATCCCGCCGGTGAGCTCAGAGGCGACGACCCGGATGGTCTCTTCGATGCCGGCCTCGAAGAAGTAGGGGTTGACGTTGTTGTAGACGAAGTCGGCGGCATTCGAGATCAGCGGAATGCCGGAATACGCGATCTCATCCAGTATTTGGTCGCTCAGGTAGTAGGCAAGGCCAACCAGCCCGTCGCGGTAGATATCGCCCGCGATGGGGTCTGCCGTGTCGAACACGGGGTTTTCGATTTCTTCGTAAATGGGGTCGCCGGCCTCGTCTGTACCGGTCTTGACATAGATAGGAATGTCGCCAACCACCGGGTTACCGGCAGCATCCACTTTTGTTATGGAAAGAGGCTTTCCGTCTGCGTCCACCGCTTGGGCGTACACGGCGTTGCCGGCCGCGTCGACTCCTGTTTTGACGTACAGAGGTCCCGTCAGATACGAGCCGTAGTTATCGCCACCGTAGTACGGGTCGAACGTTCCGCCGACGATGCCGCCCCAGCTATCAACCCGGAAGAAGATGTCGGAAATGGTCTGGACGTCAATGTCGCTCAGTCCAAGCAAATTCAGCTGATTGACGGTCACCGACTTCTTCGGGGTCGCCTCGGCGGCATCGCTGGCGGCGATCGCGATGTTCGGCGGAGTCATCAACCCCGGTGTCGCCGCGATGATGGCACCAGCACTCGCGAGTGCAACACCGGTGGTGAGGAGCGGACGAACTGCCATATGGGTGTGGCCCCTTGTCTTGAACGTGGTGGATTCCTGAGAACCCGTGCCGGTACCTGCCTGAAACCTTAAAAGTCCTTGAGAAGGGTAAGACCCCCCACGGCGCCCCGCAACCTGTATCTATGCGGGCCAGAGCCGTCGCGAGAACACCGCAGCGCTGCTTTTGCGGGGCGTCTCCGACAAACCGCTCGGCGCCGACGCGGCCAATTCGGACACGCGCACAAACAGCAAAATACGAATTCCGTTGCGATGGGACGCACTGAGCCCAAAACCACGGGTGGGCGCCCGTGGAATCCGTGGTCTATGACCGCGCGATCGAGGCGCGGCACACTCTTACCGGCGGCGGACTCGGTTCGGGGTGTTGGGTGCGCCCGCTCCGCGTCATATCCCTACGTCAGGCGTGCCCGCTGAAAGCTGGCTCCGCCGAGGATCCAGCATCACGCTGCGCGGAAGTCACCGGGCCTGGCAACCCATGTCGAGCCACTGGGGCACCCGTCGGGGACAGTCGGGTACCCCAGTGGAAGTCATGGCCGAACGCTCACCCAACAAAACCTCACCGCAGCAGCTCGCCACGAGCGAACATCGACGCCGCCTTGGGACCCTGAAGGAACACTGAGACGATCCTCAGCGGACTCACTTCTCCCCACCGTCCGCCTTGCCACTGTCAGACCCGGTGTCCTTGCCCGCGCCGGTGGCACCTTTGACGGCCTTCTCGAGGTTCTTCAGGAACCTGCTGCCGTTCGTCTCACCCTTGGGCCTGCCATCGCCGAAAAGGACGGGTGGCGTGACCTTGTTGCCGCCCGTGGTGTCGACGCCGACCTTCGAGCCTCCCGAACCGGTGCCCGAGCCATCCTCGTCGGCAGTCTGCTTGGCCGTGATGTGAGCCTTGGGTTTGAGGTCGAGCTTGAAATCGGGAGCCTTGAACTCGGGCGCCTTGGGCGTCAGGAACTTCGGCGGTTCGGGTGTCTTGATCTCGACGCCGGCCGGGTTGGCTCCGGAGCCACCTTCGACCGGGTTCTCGGTACCTGTCCCGCCTTCGACGGTTCCGTCGACCGCACCCTTGTCCACGTCCTGCTTGGTGACGTCGAGATCGTTGACGGGTTTGGACTCGTCCACCGCAGGAGTCTTGAACGACAACTTCAGGCCCTGCAGCGGTGAGGCGAGCTTCGGCGTCGTCAAGCTCAGCAGAGAGCCCGGTCCGGGCAGGCTGGTCGACGTGATCCCGGATTCCTTCTTTGCCAACAGCGTCGTGTCGACGTCCGATTCCTCCGATTCCTGGATCTGCACCTCCGAGGTGAACGGATTGATCAGGTTTGGTGTCGGCGTGGGATCGCCTTGGGCGATGGCATCCACCACATACGTGAACGCTGCGTAGACGCCGGTGTTGTCCCCATATCCGAAGAAGAACGAGTTGGTCAGGCCGTAGGCGTAGCCGTCCTGCGGAAGGTTGTCGAGCAGCAGATTGCCGACGAGCTGCGTTGTCCCACCTTCGAAGAAGTCGTCGACGCGCCGGGTCAGATCCAGCCGGCCGGTCAGGTCGACGGCGTCGATCGCCACGGCGATGGTGCGCACAGCCTGATGGGCCAGCTCGGTGAAACCACCCTCGAAGAAGATGTTGTCGAGGTTGCCCAACGGCAGGATGTTGTCGCTGAGGTAGTACGCCAGCCCGGTGAAGCCTTTCTGGCAGACCGCGCCTTCGAGGGTGCAGTCACCCTGCACCGGGTCGCCATCCTCATTCGTGCCCGGGAACCAGATGCCCCCGTAGCCCTGGGTGAAGGACTGCCAGGCGCCCTGCAGCGACAGTGCGAGCAGATTGATCTGCTCCTGGGTCAGCTTTGTCGTGGTGACGGTAGGTGCCGCAATGGTGACCTCGTCGCGGGGCACGAACAGTGCGGGAGTGGCAGCGACGAGGGCGCCCGCGCTCAGCAATGCGGCACCGGTGTTGACAAGCGGACGTACAGCCATGTGATGGGCCCCTTATATCGAGAGGACGAAAACGGCCGATTCCGAGAATCCGCGCGAGCGCCGCGGCTACTTAGAAACTGCTGAGAATGCTATGGCCCGGTCCGTGTTGCCGCAACCTGTAAATGGCGGCAATCATTGGTCAATAAAGCCACCCGTACCGACCGAATGTAGCGATACATACCTGCCATTCCGCCATTAACAGATGGCAGCATCATCGCTGGTCATCAGCCGTACAGATCGTAGGAAGCATTTGCCCAGCGCAAGACTTTCATGGGCGACTCGGCACTCATATGCGTCAATTTTATTGCCGATGCAATGAATTGAATAGGCAGTTCGGGAAACGGCCTACTAATGGCGCGTTACGGCCGCATCAATGCCGGATGACTTGAACATCCATCGACCATCGTCGCCAATTTATTGCCAACGCAATGAATCAAACTATCGAGCGGCAAACGAATAACCTGCCGTTCACACCTCAGCTGTCGGTCGAAGGCCCATCTGCTGATGCGGACTCCGATGCCGAGGTGCTCGGGCTCTGGCCGCGCAACTTTTTGGCCCAGGCGCGCACTCCGTCGACCCGGGCTCTGCCCGGCGCCACGCCGACCCGGTGCGCACCCGTTCGGTCGTGGCCGGCTTTCGGGGAGAAGTCCAGGCTCTTGCGCAGCGACGGACGCGTCGACGTCGTCGTCCGCACCGTCGGGGCGTCCGACGGGGCGGCCACCGAGCCCCGGCGCAGAATGTTCGCGCCTTCCTCGACTCCGGCGGTGAAGTCGGTGACGAACCGCTGCGTTTCCTGGCGCGTCGGGATGATCCGGGCCGGGGCGTACTTGTGCGGGTTGGCCAGCGGGTCATTGTCGGGGTAGCCGTAGTCCACCACGGCACGCAGGGCCGGCGTGGCCGCGTCGGCCACCAGATTGCCCGGCTCCCCCAGTGCCCGCAGCGGTGACACCAGCGGCAGGTTCTCGGACTCGTAGCCGACGTAGGTGGTGTCGTCGACCTTGCTGATCCGCACGGTGCCGCTGGCAGTCTGGCGCACGATGGTCCCCCCGGCGGCGAGTTCGTCCTGGCAAGCGGTATCGCAATCACGCACGTTGCCCTGCGCGTCGATCGGGAAATCGAGAGTGTCCTGGTTGAGTCTGCGGTCCAGGTAGGCCATCAACGAGTTCGCCATCGCCGGTGCGTTCCAGAGATAGGCCGGGATGTTGGAGTTGATGTCGTACTCGTAGACCACGTTGACCACCGGCACGCCCGGGTCGGTCGGGGTGGGGATCGGATTCACCCCGATCGCTGCGAAAAACGGCAACCGCGTGCCGAATCCGCCGTTGGGACTCGCGACGTTGTTGTCGAGCACATACAACTGGGGTTGGCCGATCACGGGATCGTGCGTCAGCGTGCCGTAACTCAGCAGCAGGCTCACATTGGCCGCACCCCAGCCCGAGGACAGCACCACGTTGTCTTCTGCACTGTGGTTCTCGATGGCGCGGTACACCCCGAACGGGCCCGTGAAAAAGTTCGCGACGACCGGTTCGTCGTGGCCCTGCCGGTAAAGCCCGCCATAGAAATCCGCGACGCCGTCGCCGCTGGGATTCGTCGAACTCGCGCCGATGATGAGCGCGGCCAGCTGCACCGGGGTGACCGGTTGCGTCGCCCCGAGGGCAGCCGTCATCACCAGCGCCGTACCGCCCAACAGGGACGCCGGCAATGCGCGTCCGCCCCAGCGATGTGCCATGCCGCCGCCTCTCCGCCCGATCCGAATGAGCAGAAGCTACCGGACGGCAAACAGCGATGTCAGCAAATATCGGTTCAGCGGGGCAAGGCGATGCGCAGGCCGGCCAGCATCACCTGCACGTCCTTCATGTAGGTCTCGTTGTTGGGAGCGGTGCTCTGCGCCATCGCCACCAGGTTCCACACTCGCGATCCCAGGGGCACCATCACCGACACCGCGGTCACATAGACCGTCTTGCCGCCTTCATGTTGAGGCGGAACCGTGTAGTTGGCCATCAACGCCGGGAACCCACAGACCTCGGCCGGCACCGGGCTGATGTTCTGCCCGCCGCCGGCTTCGAAGCCCTTGATGCTGTCGTTCAACAGGTCTCTGGGTGGGCGGTCGCCGTCTGTGGCATCGGCGGTGGCAACTGACAGCGCCGGATTCGTCACGCCGTCGCTGAGCGAGACGTTGCGCAGCACCAATCTGACCGGCCCCGTGGCCAACTCGGGAACCGGCTCCCAGCCCGGCGGCTGCGCGATCCGCACCCGGGGATCGTCCGGCCCGATCCCGGACAGCTCGATCCAGGCATCAGAATGCACCTGCTCGCACGATTGCGGCTTGTACGCCGGCGCGCCGGAGGATTCCGCGGCGTGCCCGGGCTCGAATCCAGCGGTCGGGGTGCCGTCGGTCAGCTGCGTACACCCACTGAGCAGCAGCCCCGCTGCCACCGCAACCACACCACGCGTCATGTCCCCCATCGCAGACAGACACTACGCGAACGCACTCTGCGTCGAACGCGGCGCGATTCAGCGTCGGCGCGAATGCAGATAGTCGCCCACGACCGCGGCGCCCAGGCCGTCGAGACCGGGCACCACCACGCGGCCCTGCACCCGGCGGGCCACCTGGTCGATGAACCGGGCCAGGCCCGGATCGGACCCCAGCCGGAAGATCGTCACCTGCGCGCCCAGTCGGGCCACCTCGTCAAAACCCCGCACGGTGTGGGCGATGGTGCGCGGGTGGGGCGGGTAGTCGAAGAAGACCTCCGGCGACGGCGCCGCCGAATTGGGCCCAGCCCCATGCCCGTACGCCTCCAGATGTGCGGTGGGCTCGCCGTCGGTCACCACCAGCACGACGGGCTGGGCGTTGGGGTGACGACGCAGATGCCGGGTCGCCAACGCCAGGGCATGGTGCAGGTTGGTGCCCTGCTCGTAGACGCCCTCCAGCCCGGTCAACTCGGCGGCGGTGACAGTACGGGCATAGCGGCCAAAGGCGATGATCTGCAACTCATCTGAACGGAACCGGGTGCTCACCAGATGGTTGAGGGCCAGCGCCGTGCGCTTCATCGGCAACCAACGATTCTCCATCACCATCGAGAACGAGGTGTCGACCAATAGCGCCACGCAGGCCTGGGTGCGGGTCTCGGTCTCGGAGATCTCCACATCCTCGACGGCGAACCGGATCGGCCGCTCGACCAGACCCGTACCCGCCTGGCGCAGCACTGCATTGGTGACCGTGCGGGTGACGTTCCACGGCTCGGTGTCTCCGAACTGCCAGGGCCGTGTCGCCCCGGTCAACTCCCCGGCCGCCCCGGCCCGACGGGTGTCCCGCTCGCCGTGCCGACCGGAAAGTCGTTGCGCCACATCACGTAGCGCCGTCTGACCGAGCTGTCGCATGGCCTTGGGAGACAACCGCCACTGCCCGTCGGAACCACGGTCGATGAACCCCTGGTTCACCAAGGCCTTCTCCAGCTCGGCCAGGGTGCGGGCGTCGATCGCGGCGTCGTCGCCGAGTTGGCGGGCCAACGCTTCGAGGTCGACGTCGTCCATCGTCGCGCCGGCGTAGCTCTGCGACAGCGCATCGGCGAGTTGCTCCAGCTCGGCGATGTCGGCCATCGCCTGCGCGCCCTCACCCATCCCCAGCGGATCGCCCCCGGAGAACCGTTCCGAACCGGTCCAGTCCTCACCGGGACGCGCGGCCTGCAGGTGCGCATCGAGCCGGTCGAGCGCATTCATCAGCGACGGCGAACCAAAGGCCTGTTGCGCCAAGGCATCCAGCTCGGCGCGCTGGTCGGCGGACAGGCTGTTGCGGAAGCGCTGCGCGGCGGCGGCCCGCTTGGCCAGCGCATCCAACAGCTCGTCGATGTTCTGCGGGCCCTCCGGGAAAAACTCACCGTGCTTGTCCATGAACTGTTGGAAGTCTTCGGCCGTATCTTTCCCCTGGGCGTGCTTGTCCAGTAGGTCATTGAGGTCGTCGAGCATGTCGTTGACCCGCTGCCGGTCCTCGTCGGTGGCGTTCTCCAACGCCTCCTTCATGCCGGCGAACCGCTGGTCCAACATCTCACGGCCCAGCAGATCCTTGATCTGGTCGTACTTCTGGCGCGCCTCGGGGCTGCGCCAGTCATAGTCGGCGAGTTCCTGCACGGCCTTGGCCGGTGACGGCGACAGCGCCTCCAGTTGCAGTTCGCCGAAGCGCGCATTGTCGTCGAGTGCGCGGGCCAGCTCCTTGCGCTCGGCCAGCACGGCCTCGTCGAGCAGCTTCTTGATCTCCTGCAGCGTGCCGTCGAGGTTGTGTCGCTGCAACAGTTCCCGGCGTTTGCGGTTGGCCTCGGCAGCCAGCCGGTCGGTGCCGCGCATGCCTTCGGTCCCGCGTCGCATCAGTTCCGAGAGGGCGCGACGCGGCGAGCTGCCCTCCATGACGCTCTGACCGATCTGCTCGAGCGCGTCGCGCAGATCGATCGGCGGTGCCAACGGGTCGGGGCCACCGGTGTATCGCGAATACCGCGACGTGTGTGCGTGGTGGCCCCGGCCGCCGCTATTAGCCATAGACCGTCTCGCCCTCCCCCGACACCTTGTCCACGCGCTTGGCCAGATACAGCGCCTCCAAGGCCAATTCGACCGCCGCGGCCCGCTCACCCACCGACACCGCACCCAACCGGGAGGCGATGGCGTCGATGACCGGCAGATCCGGCAGCGCGGCCAGCACGTCCTTGGCCGACACCCGCTCACCGGTGGTCACCGGGGAGCCTTCCTCGATCGCGGCCACCAGCGGGCCGACGTCGATACCGCCCAGCAGCCGTTGTGCGGTGTCGGCGGTGGCGCGTCGCAGCAGGTGCTCCAGCACGGCGAGCTCCCGGCCCTCCTCGCCCGTCTCGAACTCCAACTTGCCGCGCAGCACGCCGATCACGTTGGCCAGGTCCACCACCCGGGCCACCGGATCGTCCTCGCCGAGGATGGCCGAGCGGTGCCGCGCCGAGGCCGCCACCGTCTCGGCCGCAGCGATCGCGAACCGCGCCGACACCCCGGACCGCTGATCGATCGAACTCGATTCCCGCAGATTGCGGGCGAACCGGGCCAGCACGCCGAGCAGGTAATCCGGGACCCCGGCGGCCAATTGGGCCTCCTGGCGGATCACACCCACCTCGTCGTCGATCTCCAGCGGATAGTGCGTGCGGATCTCGGCCCCGAACCGGTCCTTGAGCGGGGTGATGATCCGGCCGCGGTTCGTGTAGTCCTCGGGGTTGGCACTGGCCACGACGACGACGTCGAGCGGCAACCGCAGCGTGTAGCCGCGGACCTGAATGTCGCGCTCCTCCATCACGTTGAGCATCGACACCTGGATCCGCTCGGCCAGGTCGGGCAGCTCGTTGACGGCCACGATGCCGCGGTGCGCCCGCGGGATCAGCCCGTAGGCGATCGTCTCCGGGTCACCGAGGCTGCGGCCCTCGGCCACTTTGATCGGGTCGATGTCGCCGACGAGATCGGCCACGCTGGTGTCGGGGGTGGCCAGCTTCTCGGTGTAGCGCTCGCTGCGGTGGCGCCACTCGATCGGCAGGTCCTCACCGGAGTCGGCGGCCCGGCGGATCGACTCGGGCGTGATCGGGCTGAACGGGTGCTCGCCCAGCTCGGAGCCGGCGATCACCGGCGTCCACTCGTCGAGCAGTCCGGTCAATGCCCGCAGCAGCCGGGTCTTGCCCTGGCCGCGCTCACCGAGCAGCACCACATCGTGCCCGGCGATCAAGGCGCGCTCCAGTTGTGGGATCACCGTGTCCTCGAAACCGAGAATCCCGGGCCAGATGTCGCGACGGTCGGCCAGGGCGGCCAGCAGGTTCTCGCGGATCTCAGCTTTGACGCCCCGTTCACGATGGCCGGAGGCACGAAGCTCACCGACGGTACGGGGCAGATCACCGGGGACGGCTGGCCGGCGACCATCGTTTTTGGGTTGGCTCACCACTCCAAGCTACGACTGAACCCGCCCGCGCACATCGCCACCCGTCAGAACAGATGCCCGCCGCGCGCGGGCCACACCCCCGCCATAGTCGTGATCCAGACGTTCCGACAGGTAGTCTGCGCTCCATGCCGTTGGCTAGCGGTCAGGAATTCGCAGGGTTCACCATCGTGCGGTTGGTGGGCACTGGAGGCATGGGCGAGGTCTATCTGGCGTCCCACCCGCGGTTACCCCGCGAGGACGCTCTCAAAGTGCTGCCCATCACCGTCAGCTCTGACGACGAATTCCGCCAGCGGTTCATCCGTGAGGCGGACATGGCAGCCACGCTGTGGCATCCACATATCGTCGGCGTGCACGACCGCGGCGAGTTCGAGGGCCGGTTGTGGATCTCGATGGACTATGTCGACGGGCATGACGCCGCCCGGCTGCTGCACGACCAGTACCCGTCAGGCATGCCGGCCGAGCTCGTCATCGAGGTCGTCACCGCCGTCGGCGACGCGCTGGACTACGCGCATCAGCGCAAGCTGCTGCACCGCGACGTCAAACCCGCCAATATCCTGATCACCAGCAAACAGGGCACCAAGCGTCGCATCATGCTGACCGACTTCGGTATCGCCCGCCGTTCCGACGAGGTCAACGGGCTCACCTCGACCAACATCACCGTGGGCTCGATGTCCTACACCGCGCCCGAGCAGTTGATGGGCCAACCGCTCGACGGCCGAGCCGATCAATACTCGTTGGCCGCGACCGCCTACCGCTTGTTCACCGGCGCCCCGCCGTTCGCGCACAGCAACCCGGCCGTGGTGATCAGCCACCACCTCAATTCCCCGCCGCCGAAGCTCGGTGACACGAAACCCGAACTGGCCGTTTTTGATTCGGTGATGGCCAAAGCGTTGTCGAAGGACGCCAAGGACCGCTTCGACACCTGCCACGACTTCGCCGTCGCACTGGCCGAGGCCGCCACCGGGACCACGCCGGAGGTACGCACCCCCGCGCCCACCCACGAGCCGTGGC
>NZ_MBEJ01000097.1 GCF_001953975.1 Mycobacterium sp. NS-7484 | reverse complement strand
GGGTCGGTGCGCCAGTACACCGTTTCGGCCAGTTCGTGTTCGCGGCGGGTGTCCAACGCACCGATGGCGGCCAGCCGGCGGCGATCGCCGCGGATTCTGCCCGCGCCGCCGCGCTCATCGCGTCGATGAGAGCGGCATCGGAATCAGTGTCGAACACATGTTCGATTATGCCACCACCGACCGACAACCACAGCGCTTTCTCCGCACATCAGCGACCGACGTCAGTGCGGTTTGCGGGTGATGACGTCAGCGAAACGGGCGATTGGCGACGTCGTCACCCGCCCCCGCGCCTCGTGCCGGTCGGCCAGCCGGTATGCGACGTAGAGGCCACGCACGCCGAGCCAGCGCAGCGGTTCGGGTTCCCAGTTGCGTGATCGGTGACCGACCCACGGCAGCTCGGTGATCGGGGTGTCGCGCCCGAGCACCAGATCGGCCAGGGTGCGGCCGGCCAGATTGGTCGCGGTGACCCCGTGTCCGACGTATCCGCCTGCCCAGCCCAGCCCGCTGGCCCGGTCCAGCGAGACGCCCGCCTGCCAGTCCCGTGGGACGGCCAGAACCCCGCACCACCCGTGGGCGATCGGCACATCGCGCACCTGCGGCAGGATCGAGTGCAGCACGCCGGTGAGCAGACGGATGGTGCGGGCCGGAACCTGACCGTCGATGTCGGTGCGTGAGGCGAAACGGTAGGGAACGCTACGACCCCCGATCGCGATGCGGTCATCGACAGTGCGTTGCGCGTAGAAGAACCCGTGTGCGCTGTCGCCCACAGTTTCCCTTCCGTGCCAACCGATTTCGTCCCACAGCGCCGCCGGGATCGGTTCGGTGGCGATCATCGAGCTGTTCATCGGCAGCCAGGTCCGGCGGAACCGGGCAAGCGAAGGAGTGAACCCTTCGGTGGCCCGCAGGACGATCGGCGCCCGCACCGTTCCGCGGGTGGTGACGGCGCACGCCGTCGATGAGCGCTCGCGCGAAGAGGACACCGCACCGGCGATCGCCGTGACCGGGGTGTCCTCGTAGATCGTTACACCAAGCCGCTCGACGGCTTCGGCCAGCCCGCGGACGAGCCGGGCCGGTTGGATGCGGGCACAGTGCGGGGTGTGGTAGGCAGAGATCAGGCCGTCAAATCGAATGCGCTCGGCGGCTTGGCTTTTCGTCAGCTCGGTGACATCCAGCCCCCAGGATCGTTCTTCGGCCACCGCAGCCGCCAGCCTGGCGGCCTGAGCGGGATTACGCGCGATCTCCATGGTCCCGCCCTTGACCGCACCGGCGTCGATGCCTTCGCGGTCCGCCACCGCGATGACCTCGTCGACAGCGTCGTTCAGTGCCCGTTGCCAGGCCAGCACCGGCTCCCTCCCATGCTGCGAGGCCATCCGGTGCCGGTCGCCGGGAGCCAGACCGGACAGCCAGCCGCCGTTGCGACCGGAGGCGCCGAAGCCCGCGAAACGGGCCTCCAGCACGGTGATCCGTAGCGATGGCTCGGCCTGGGCCAGGTAATAGGCCGTCCACAATCCGGTGTAGCCGGCGCCGACGATGCACACGTCGGCGTCGCGGTCGCCGGGAAGGGCCGCGCGGGGCGCGGGTATTTCGTCGAACCAGTGGGACACCTTGCCGTTCACCGTCTTGGGCACCGCAGGATTCTGCCAGGGCATATCCCAGAACATATTTCTTTCTGCCAATCGGGGATCAATTTCTGCCACCGGAAATGGCCGGGCCGGCCAGTCGGTTTGGACAGTCATACCGGCACGAAGGTCACCAGAACCGACGCCGGTCAAGACAGGAAGAAGCAGGGATATGAAGAAGTTCGGATTCGCCGTCATCGCCGCAAGCGGACTGAGCGCAGCCGTCCTGGGTCTGGCCGGACCGGCCCAGGCCGCCGAGCCCGCTCATGTCGCAGCCCCCAGCACCGTCACCATCTCTTCCGGTGTGGACCACCTGGACTGGTTGGATCAGATCCATCCCAAGCCGATGGTGCCGAAGGCGGACAACACCGTGCGCCACAGCGGTCGGTGATTTGAGGGACTGAGCGTCAGAACGCGTAGCGGTGATACTGCGCCATGTACCGCAACACCGGAACGGGTTTCATCACCGCGAGCATCAGTCGGTAGTACCAGGGCAGCGTGTTGAACACCGGATCGTCGAAAGGCGATGTGCGGGCCAGTAACCGCGTGCCCGGTACTGCCCGCAGGATGTCCTCGGCACTGTTGATCGCCCAGTGGAGTTTCGCCCCGGATCGCCGGACCACGGTGTTGCTCCACTGGGACTTGACACCCAGAGTATTAAAGGCATCGAATTGCAGTTCCCCAGAAGGGAATCCGTCGACAATACGACGCAGCAGGGCAACTCCGTCGGCTTCGGTGAGGTACATCGTGAGACCTTCGCCGAGCATCAACGTCGGCCGGTCGGCGGGGATGTCGCGCAGCCAGGCCGGGTCGGTCACCGACGCGGCGACGACGTGATAGTGCTCGGCCGAGGGGTAGAGCTGCTCGCGTAGGTGCGCGACGTCGGGATAGTCGACGTCGTACCACTCGACACCGGGCCCGGTTTGCAACCGGAAGAACCGGCCGTCCAGTCCACAGCCCAGATGCAGCACCACTGCTTCCGGGTGCACCGCCAGAAACTGCCGGGTCCACCGGTCGAAGTGGGCGCTGCGGGTGGTCACCGACGGTGACGTCGCCTCGGTGATCGAGGTGCGGCTCCAGTCGTAGTCGATGCGATCGGCGATCTGCTTGGCCAGCCGGTCGCCCAGGATCGGATTCGGCATCCCGGCGTCGAGGGCCTTGGCGTAGAAGGTCGCCAGCATGGTCTGCGGCGCACCGGAGAGGTCGACTTTCAGCTTGTCGGTCATAGCGCCAGGCTAGGCCGCAATGCGCCTGTCGCCCAGTGGCTTTACGCTGCACGGCGTGGTGTTCAGCTGCCGCGCTGTGCGCGTTTGGCCGCGCGCAGGCTGACCCAGAACTTGGCCGCTTCGGCGATCGACTCCTCCACCGGCCTTGGCTGCCAGTCGAGTTCACGCACGGCCTTGGAATGGTCGAGTTCGGCTTCGGCCCGCATGAGCCGCAGGGATTCCAGTGAGAGCCGTTCGTCAGTGCCGCGCAACGTGCCCTTGATCGTGCCGGCGGCGGCCAGCAGATAGGACACCGGCAGCGGGATCGAGCGCTGCGGCGGCGCGACGCCGGCGGCCTCGGCGGGCAGCCGGGCCACCTCGGCGTTGCTGATCATCTTCTCCGAAATCAGGTAGCGCTCACCGGGTATGCCACGGTCGGCAGCCAACAACAGCGCCCTGGCGGCGTCGTCGATACCGACGGCCTCCAGGTCGATGCCGCTCATCACGAACGGCAGTTTGCCGAACGCCGCGCCGGCGATGATCGCCCCGTGCGGGGTGCGACCCCAGTCGCCACTGCCGTAGGTCGTGGAGACGCACATCGCCACGGCCGGCAGGCCGCGCTCACGCGCGTAGTGCAGCACCAATTCCTCGGCCTGCACCCGCGAGCGGACGTACGGGGTCACCTTCGCGATATCGACGACGTCAGCTTCGGTCGACCGCCTGCCCCGCTTTCGTCCGACGGTGACGTAGCTGCTGGTGTAGACGAACTTGCGTAGCCCCGTGACGCCGGCGGCCACCTCCAGGACGTTGCGGGTGCCCTCGACGTTGGTGCGGAACAGCGGGGCCGGGTCGCGCAGCCACCCGCGGGCGTCGACGACGCAGTGGTAGACGACGTCGCAGCCGGTCATCGCCGTACGCAGCGCCGCGGTGTCGAAGACGTCGCCCTCGAACCGCCTGACGTCGAGGTCATCGATCCCGATCGTGTTGGCACCCGGCCGCACCATGGCCCGGATCTCGGAACCGTCGTCGGCACCGACCAGTTGCCGTAGTACGTGCGAGCCCAGGAATCCGTTGGCTCCGATGACGAGCTTCGCGCTCACGTGCTCAGCCTCCGAACTTCTGCATCCACGCCTCGGCCTCATCGGTGAGCGTGCCGAGTTCGGCAGCTTTGCGGCACCACTTGCGGGCCGCGGAGGCGAATCGCAGTGGGTTGTAGACGTCTTCCTGACGTGACCAGAGGCCGTCGCCGGCGTAGGTCAGGATCGAGATGTTGGTGGCGCTGATGATGGTGCCGTCGCCCGGGTCGCGCATGGGGTTGTCCAGTTCGCAGATGATCCGGCCGGTCGGTACGTCGATCACCGACCACAGCGACGGGAACGCCGTCATGTAGCTGCCGGGAAAGGTGGTCATGGTCGTCCAGATCCACGGCCGCACCTGTTCGCGGCCCTTCATGGTGCCCACGGCGTGCTCGATGTAGTCGACGTCGACGGTGTAGTGGTCCGCCCAGATGTCCCAGTTCTTGGTCTGCGCGGCTCGATCCACGGTCTGCTCGAACGTCTCGAAGGCGGCGGCGAGTTCATCGCGGCTGAAGGACCTGCTCGTCACCCCAAAACTAGAACACGTTCTACCAGGCTTTGTCGAGGACTCTGCCGAGAAAGTCGGCGCGGAGCACAATGGGATGTATGGGCAACTATTCGACAGCGATCCTGGCCGGCGGCTGCTTCTGGGGCATGCAGGACCTCATCCGCAAGCAACCCGGCGTGATCTCGACCCGGGTGGGGTACACCGGCGGCCGTAACGACCAACCGACATACCGCAATCACCCGGGACATGCCGAAGCGGTCGAGATCGTCTACGATCCGGCCGAGACAGATTTCCGAGCACTGCTGGAGTTCTTCTTCCAGATCCATGACCCGTCCACCAAGGACCGGCAGGGCAATGACGTGGGCACCAGCTACCGGTCGGCGATCTTCTACCTCGACGACGAGCAGAAGCGCGTCGCACTGGACACCATCGCCGATGTGGATGCTTCGGGTTTGTGGCCGGGCAAGGTGGTCACCGAGGTGACGCCGGCGAGTGATTTCTGGGAGGCCGAGCCCGAGCATCAGGACTACCTGGTGCACTACCCGAACGGGTACACCTGCCACTTCCCGCGCGCGGGGTGGAAGCTTCCCAAGCGCCAGACCGCGAGCTGACGGCTCAGGCGCCCAGCGGGGCGGCCCGGCGGCGCACCGTGAGGCGTCCACCGGACTTCGGGGTGTAGGCCACTCCGCGGGAATGCACTTTCTCACCCGGGGCGGTGGTGGATTCGATCGCGAAGTGCCGCAACACCGTTCGCAGCACGACGTCCATTTCGACGTTGGCGAACACTGCGCCGACACAGCGTCGGGTGCCGCCGCCGTAGGGGATCCAGCCGAGGCCCGGCCGGTTGCCGAGGAAACGCCGGGGGTCGAACCGGTCGGGATCCGGGAAATCCTTGGCCGCTTCCTGGATCTGGGAGATCGCCACGATCACGGAGTACCCGCGCGGAATCTCCCAGTCCCCCAGTCGAATCGACGGTGCGTAGACGTGGCGGCCGGCGAAGTCGATGACGGTCCGGTTGCGTTGGACTTCGAGGATGGTGGCCTGGCGGTACTCATTGCCGTCGGTGGCCGCCTCGGCCTCCAGCTCGGCCAGCACGTGCGGGTGCCGGCTGATCCGTTCAAAGGCCCAGCCCAGGGTCGACGCCGTCGTCTCGTGCCCGGCGGCCAGCAGGGTCAACAGCTCGTCCCCGATGTCTTTGCGGGACATGGCCGATCCGTCCTCGTACGTGCTGCGCAACAGCAGCGCCAGGATGTCGTCGCGCTGGTCGAAGTCCGGGTCGGCCTCGACCTTGTCGATGAGTCGGTCGATGACGTCGTCGTACTGCTTGCGGTATCGAGCCAATCGGCCCCACGGACTGAACCGTCCGTAGGTGCGGGTCGGGGTGGGCAACACCACCAACCGCGAACCGAGGGTGACCCAGGGCGGGATGATGCGGCGCAATTCGTCGAGCTGTTCGCCGTCGGCGCCGAAAACCGCGCGCAGGATGGCGTTGAGGGTAATGCGCATCATCGGTTCGAGCGTCTCGAACTGTCGCCCGTCGGGCCAGGTGGCCGTTTCCCGCAGCGTCTCTTCTTCGAAGATCTTCTCGTAGTTCTTGATGCTCTTGCCGTGAAACGGTGGGGTGAGCAATTTGCGACGCCGACGGTGATCGGTGCCGTCGAGGGCGAACACCGAACCGGACCCCAGGATGCGGCTCAAATTGGGCTGGATATTGCCGACGTCGTCGGTGTTGGCCGCGAAGAGCTGCTTGGCCAACTGAGCATCGGCGATCATCACCGTGCGGCCGAACACCGGGAGCTGAAGGCTGAACACATCACCCTGACGGCGCGCGATCTGTTTGACCACCCAGCGCCTGGCCAGGGCAAAGCCTATGGCCTGCAACGGTTTCGGCACCCGCGCGGGCGCTGGGATCCGGGCCTTCTCGGCAGCTACGACGTCGGTCATACCATCTCCAGCCAGTTGCGGTACCGAGCGGTACCAGCGGTTGTGAGGTACGGTACCCCCAGGTACCAGACAACGCAAGGGGGTGAGAGGCGATGACCTACCGACTACGGTTGCTCGACGGGCTGGCCGCGGCGATCACCGACAAGGGCTACCGAGACACCACCGTGGCCGACATCGTCCGCCACGCCCGTACCTCCAAGCGCACGTTCTACGACCAGTTCGGAACGAAAGAGGATGGTTTTCTCGAGCTGCTGCGCGCCAACAACGCCGCACTGGTCGACCGGATCAGCGCCGCTGTCGTTCCCGAGGCATCCTGGACCGACCAGATCGGCCAGGCCGTGGGCGCCTATGTCGATCACATCGCCGCCGCCCCGGCCATCACGTTGAGTTGGATTCGGGAACTTCCCGCGCTCGGCAGCCGGGCCCGACCACTGCAGCGCGAGGCCCTGCGCGCCCTGACCGACCTACTGATCGACCTCAGCGGCAGCGTCGGCTTCCAGCGCGCCGGTCTGCCGCAGCTCACCGAGCCGATGGCCATCATCCTGCTGGGAGGGTTACGTGAGCTGACCGCTCTGATCGTCGAGGACGGCCGCGACATCCACGAGATCTACGGTCCCGCCGTGGCCGCGTCGACGGCCATCATGGCGGCGAATTCAGCTGAGCAGCAAGCGAGCTGATTTCTCCAGCCGCCTCGAGATGGCCGCGTAGGGGTCATATCCCATCCCCGCCCAGACCAGCGTTCCCGTGTAGAGCAGCTCAAGGGCCTCGATGACGTCGAGATCAACGTCGGGGCCCAGCGCCACGACCAGCCGCGTGCGGATATCCGCCCCGATCCGCTGGCGCAACACCTCCACGTCGGGGTCCTTCCCGAGCAGCGCGTTGGTCACCGCTCCGGCGAACTCGGGTTCATCGGCCACCAGCGACGCGATGTGCTGCAGTACCTCGACCACGCGGGTGGCCGGATCGTTCGACTCGTGCGCGGCCGGCGGCGCAGCCGAGAGTCGACGCCAGAACACCTCGGCCACGAGGTGTTCTTTCGACGAGAAGTAGGTGTATGCCGTCGCCGCGCCGACCCCGGCCTCGGCGGCAACCCGACGCACGGTCAGCCCGGCGAACCCGTCTCGGATGATCAGTCGGAGCGCGGCCTGACCGAGACGCTCCACGGTGTCAGCCTGCCGTGCACTCAGGCGGCGGCGCGTCGATTCCAAGGCCGCATCGGACACGTGTCCGGACGCTACTACAACCGCCGGTGGCCAGCAACGGTAGGTTGTGCATTCATGAGCTCCGCTGACACCGCCCTACCGCCCCGCGCCGAGCGCCTGTTCACCCTTGCCGAGCAGGTCACCGGCTTCATGCCCGCCGACGAGGGCCGCGCTCTCTATGACGCCGGGGTGCGCTACCTCGGTGGCGGCGTCGGGGTCGAGATCGGCACGTACTGCGGCAAGTCGACGGTGATGTTGGGTGCGGCGGCCCAGGAGACCGACTCGGTGCTCTACACCGTCGATCATCACCACGGCTCCGAAGAGCATCAGGTCGGCTGGGAGTACCACGACACCACCATGGTCGATCCGGTCACCGGGCTGTTCGACACGCTGCCCACCATGCGCCACACGCTCGATGCCGCCGGCCTCGACGACCATGTGGTCGCCGTCGTCGGTAAGTCACCCGTGGTGGCCCGTGGCTGGCGAATGCCGTTGCGGCTGTTGTTCATCGACGGCGGGCACACCGAGGAGGCCGCGCAGCGGGACTTCGACGGTTGGGCTCGCTGGGTCGAGGTGGGCGGCGCGTTGGTCATCCACGACGTGTTCCCCGATCCGAACGACGGCGGGCAGGCACCGTTCCACATCTACCAGCGGGCGCTGGCCACCGGTGCGTTCGACGAAGTCATGGCGATGGGATCGATGCGGGTGCTTCAGCGGAGCGCGGGTGAGCCGGGAGTGCTCGACTAACGGCCTGCCACACACTCGCAGTCGTACTCACCCTCGAGGCCACGCGGCAGCCCGACGCCCCGGAAGATGCCGCTGGCCGCGGTGGTCTGCGACAACGCGTCGGCGGCCAGGATCATGGCCGCGCCGGTCCAGGTGGTGCGTTCCTCGGGCCAGCGCTTGCCGTCGGCGAAAACGAGCCCGGTCCAATAGGATCCGTCGTCCTCGCGTAGGTGCTGCATGGCCGCGAACTGCTCGTGGGCGCGCCGGGTGTCACCGATCGCATCCAGGGCCATCACCAGCTCGCAGGTCTCGGCACCGGTGACCCAGGGCCGGTGGTCGACGCACCGGATACCAAGTCCGGGCACCACGAAATCGCCCCAGCGCCCGTCGATCCGGGCCTTGGCCGCATCGTCGCGCAACGCCCCGCCGAGCACCGGGTAGTACCACTCCATGGCGTGGGTGTCCTTGGCGGAGAACGCCTCTGGATGATCGGCGATGGCGTGGCCCAGGCGCCCCACGGCGACCTCCCATTCCGGCTGCGGATCATCGAGGTACTCCGCCAGAGCCAACCCGCAGCGGATGCTGTGGTATACGCTGGCGCAGCCGGTCAGCAACGCCTCTTCCACCGGGCCGGAAGGGCTTTCCGCCCAATAGATCTCACCACCGGGAGCCTGCAGGCCGAGCACGAAATTCAGCGCCCGGGTCACCACCGGCCACATGCACTCGGCGAAGGCCCGGTCCCCGGTGATCAGGACGTGGTGCCAGACGCCGGTGGCCACGTAGGCGCAGAAGTTGCTGTCGCTGTTGGCATCCTCGACGACCCCGTTGCGCAGCTGGATCGGCCATGACCCGTCGGCGCGTTGCACGGTGCGGCACCAGTCGAAGGCCGCACGGGCCGGCTCGATCAACCCGGCCACGGTCAGCGCCATGGCGTTCTCGACGTGATCCCACGGGTCGGTGTGCCCGCCGTCGAACCACGGCAGGGCTCCTGAGGATTCCTGGGTCGCGGCAATCGATTTCGCCGTCTGCAAGCAGTCTTGCGGGGTCAGAACTCCGGGCACACCGGGGATCTCAGGCAGTCGCACCGCGCACCGCCTACCCGTTGGATTCCGGCTTGCGGAAGTAGAGCGCGACGCTCTTGCCGATCACCGGGTTCAACAGTGATTCGGCGGTGCGGGTCAGCCAGGGCCGCCCCATCATGTCCCACACCAGCAACTGGTGGTACGCCTTGACGGCGGGATGGTCGTTCTTCTCGGTGCCGACCAGACATTTGAGCCACCAGTACGGCGAGTGCAGGGCGTGCTCGTGATGGGTGTGAGTGAGTTCGAGCCCGTGCGCGAGCACCTTGTCGCGCAGCTCGTCGGCCTTGTAGATGCGGATGTGTCCGCCCTCGTTGGCGTGATACTCGTCCGACAGCAGCCAGCACAGCTTCTCGGGGAGCCACCGCGGCACCGTGATGGCCAGTGAGCCACCGGGTTTGAGGACCCGCACCAGTTGCGCGATCGCCCGATCGTCCTCGGGGACGTGCTCGAGGATCTCCGACGCGATGACGCAGTCGAAGCTGGCGTCGGGGTATGGAAGGTCGAGCGCGTCACCCTTGACGGCCTCGCCCTTGGCCGACAACGGCACCTCGCCGGCTTCCCGCATGGCCTGCAGCATGGTGTCGACGTCGTTGAGGTCGGACACGCTCTGATCGAAACCGATCACGTTGGCACCGCGCCGGTATGCCTCGAAGGTGTGCCGGCCCGCGCCGCACCCGACGTCGATCACGCTGGTGCCCGGTCCGACACCGAGACGGTCGAAATCGACGGTCAGCATCGCGTCACCTTTCCTGCCCTGGCACGGGCCATCTCGTACACTGAAACCGTCTGTGCAGCAACCGATTCCCAACTGAAGACATCGAGTGCCCGTTGCCGTCCGGCGGCACCGAGCTTGCGTCGTTCCGACGGCGAGTCGAGCAGTTCACCGAGCACGGCGGTCAACTCGTCGACGTCGGCCGGGCGCACCAACCGGGCGCAGGCACCGTCGTCGCCCACCACCTCGGGCAGCGCGCCCGCCCGGCTGGCCACGATCGGGGTGCCACTGGCCATGGCCTCCACGGCGGGCAGTGAGAAACCCTCGTACAGAGACGGGATGCAGGCCACCTCGGCGGAGGCGAGCAGTGCGGCGAGCTCCTCGTCGCTCAGGCCGCTGGAGCTGTGCACGATGTCGGAAATACCAAGCTCGGCAATGAGTTTCTCGGTCGGACCGTTCGGTTCGAGCTTGGACACCAGCTGCACGTCGAGGTCGCGCGAAACTCGCAGCCGGGCCACCGCATGCAGCAGATGGCTGACTCCCTTGAGCGGCACGTCGGCGCTGGCGATCGCGATGATGCGTCCGCTCACCCGGTGCTCGGCCGGCTTGAACAGTTCGGTGTCCACGCCCAGCGGCACGATGTGCAGCTGATCCGGCGTCACCCCGAAGTCCTCGGCGATGTCGGCGGCCGAGGACGACGACACGGTGAGCAGTTCGGGGATCTGGCGGGCGACCTTCTTCTGCATCTCGGCGAACCCGTACCACCGCCGGACCAGCGGCTTGCGCCACCACTTGGCGGCGGCGATCTCGACGACCCGGTCCCGCGTGATCGGGTGGTGCACGGTGGCCACGACCGGCAGACCGCTCTCGGCGATCTTCAGCAGCGCCGAGCCCAGGCTCTGGTTGTCGTGCACCACGTCGAACTCGTCGCGACGCTCGGCCAGGATGCGGGCGACGCGCATGGTGAAGGTCCGCGGCTCGGGGAACCCGGCGCTCCACATCGTGGCGAGCTCGAGAGCGTCGATCCGGTCGCGGATCTCGCTGGGCTTGGGCACGCGGAACGGGTCGGGCTCGCGGTAGAGGTCCAGGCTCGGAACCTTGGTCAGCTTGACCCGAGGGTCCAGCCCCTCCGGATAGGGCTGACCGGAGAACACCTCGACCTCATGACCGAGTTCGGCCAGCCCGCGGCTCAGATAGCGCACGTAGACGCCCTGGCCACCGCAGTGAGTCTTGCTCCGATAGGACAGCAACGCGATACGCATAATCAGATCACCCGACGGCCGGAGACGTGCTGAGCTGGGAATTCACGCTCACGCGTCGACCCCGAACCCTCTGGACATGTGTCCAGACTATAGTTTGACCTGCTAGCGGACGCAACGCGTGCGTAAGCGCTCAGGCCGGCGGGAATCCCCCGGTGGCGACCGGACCCCAGTGGGTAGGCGTGATCCGGATCAGGCATTTGCCCTGGTCGACCATCGCCTGTCGGTACTCGTCCCAGTCGGGGTGCTCACCGGCGACCGCGCGGAAGTAGTCGACCAGCGGCTCCACCGCCTCGGGCAGGCCGATCACCTCGGCGGCGCCGTCCACTTGCACATACGGCCCGTTGAACTCGTCCGACAGGACGGTGACGCTCGCCCGCGGGGTGCGACGGAGATTGGCCGCCTTCGCCCGCTGCGGATAGCTGGCGATCACGATGCGGCCCTGCTCGTCCACCCCGCCCGTCACGGGAGAGGTCTGCAGCGAGCCGTCGGCCCGGAACGTGGTCAGCACCATGTGGTGCCGCGGGCGCACGAAATCGAGCAGTTCGTCGATCCCTACGGTGTCAGCGGTCGCATACTTTCGGGCCATGGTTCGACGGTAAGACAAATGCGAACGGTCGGGGGAAACCGAGCCCGGTCAACCTGGCACCCCGAACGGCCGCGACATCGACCGACACCACCTTGCCCGACGACGGTTCGTAGCATTCCAGTACCTCGCTGCCCTCGCCGACGAGCAACACCCAGTGCCGTGGGATGCCCCGCTCGCCGATGAGCATGGCCACGGGCCACCCCTGCGTGACTGCGGCGCGCACGTCCGACAACGGGTCGCGGGCACCGCGGAAGTGGCGCCAGCGGTATGTCACTCCCCGTTTCGCACTGTGCGCGCCGAGCGCACGGGCCATGCCGGCGGGCGTGGTGCCGAGCCGCCGAGGCCAAATCCTGTTGACAACAGCGTGAATTCGGCCCTGCTCGGCGGCGAACCAGGTGTCACTGTCGGGGGCCAGCAACTCCGCCCGATACGCCGGGTCCAGCATCGCGCCGGCCACCACCGCGACGGTCGGGCCACACGAGATCCCATCGCGCTGCCGCAGCCGTAACGCCGCCAGTTTCCCTGGTTTCACACAGATCCAGTCATCTCGGCGCTCAATTCCTGCCATCGGAACTAAAGGCCCGTCACCTGCCGGTTTAAACCGATATACCGCAGCGTATCGAAATGCCGCGGACCAGAACAGGAGGAGCACACCGATGCGGAACACACGAATCCTCACTGCAGCCATCGGCGGTCTGGCCGCCGTCGCCATCGGCCTGGCCGGACCGGCCGGCGCCGCGCCCGACGGCCCCGGCGATGCCCAACAGACCATCAGCCGGCTGCAGTCCCAGGGCTACACGGTGATCGTGAATCGCCTCGGCACCACACCGTTGGATCAGGCCGCCGTGGTGGCCGTGCGGCCCGGACCGCACTACAGCCGCACCGACAGTTTGAGTGCGGTCACCCAACGTACGGTCTACGTCGACGTCAAGTAGCAGACAGCAGCACCTTCCGGGTCGATAATGGCCCGATGGCGGTGAAGATGGCCGATCTGTTGGGCAGCCAGCTCGGCTCCCTGCGATATCAGGCCACTCCCAAGCGAATTCGAGTCTGCCTCGGTGGCGAGCCCGTGGCCGACACCACCGACGCGATCCTGGTGTGGGAGCCACGGCGGGTGGTGCCGACGTACGCCGTGCCGCGTTCGGCGCTGACGGCACAATTGGTTCCGGCGGGCGGGGACGTCGGGGACGACGAGATCCCCGGCTTCCTCGATCCGTCGATACCGTTCACCGCGCACACGTGTCCGGGGACGGCGTTCGATGTCATCGCGGGCGAGGAGACCGGCGCAGCCGCCGCCTATCAGCCCGACGATGCCGATCTGGCCGGTTATCTGATCCTGGACTTCGCGACGTTCGAATGGCGTGAGGAGGACGAGCCGATCGTCGCTCATCCGCACGATCCGTTCCACCGGATCGACATCCGACGCAGCCGACGGCGCATCCGGGTCGAGCTCGACAGGCGGGTTCTGGCCGAATCCTCCCGTCCCACATTGCTATTCGAGACCGGGCTACCCACCCGCTATTACCTGCCACGTGAGGACGTCACCACATTGCAGTTGAGCGACACCGTCACGTACTGCGCGTACAAGGGTCGCGCCACGTACTACTCGCTGCCGGGTGGGCCGGCCGATCTGTTCTGGGCCTACCACGAGCCACTCATCGAGGCGGAACCGATCCGCGACCTGGTGTGTTTCTTCGACGAGCGGGTCGATGTCTTTGTCGACGGCGAACGTCTGTTTCGGCCTGCCTGGTTCTGGCAACATCACTGACCAACACAGTCAGCTGACCGGAGGTCATGATGGGCTCATCGGAGGTCACGCTCAGCGCGGCCGCAGGCACCGAGGGCGGCGGCGCCGCGCTCGACCAGGTGATCGGCATGTCGGTGGTCGCAATGATCGTGACGGTAGCGCTGCTGTGGATCGGTTACCTGCACCGCAACCGCCGCATCACGTGGCTGAACAACTTCGCCGAACGGTTGGGCCGTAAATTCCACCGGCCGCCATGGGTGGCGCTGCAGGTGTTCCTGTTCACCGCGACGATCATCTGCGCGCTGTTCGGCTTCATCTGGGATGTCAGCCTGCACATCGGCAAGGGACGCGATGCGGGCCCACTGGCCAACCCGGCGCACTACTTCATCCTGATCGGCCTGTTCCTGCTGTTCATCGCCGGCTCGATGGCCATCGTCCTGCCCTACGACAAGCCGGGACCGGCGGCCCTGCGGATCACCCGCAGCTGGTACGCCCCGGTGGGCGGCGTGTTGATGGCGGCGTGCGGGCTGTACGCGCTCATCGGTTTCCCGCTCGACGATATCTGGCACCGCATCTTCGGCCAGGACGTCACACTCTGGGGGCCAACGCATTTGATGCTGATCGGGGGCGCCGGGTTGTCGCTGATCGCGGTGCTGCTGCTCGAGCATGAGGGCCGGGTGGCAATGGGCCCGGACGCCGAAGAGGACACCAAGTTCAACAAGTTCCTCTATTACCTGTCGTTCGGCGGTCTGTTCATCGGGCTCTCGGTGTTCCAGATCGAATACGACTTCGGCGTCGAGCAGTTCCGGTTGGTGCTGCAGCCCATGATGATCGCGGCAGCGGCCGCGCTGGCCGCCGTCGCCGCACGGCTGGTGCTCGGCCCGGGCGGCGCCTTGATCGGGGCCGCGTTCGCCATCGTGCTGCGCGGGGCGGTCGCTTTCATCGTCGGACCGGTCCTTGGTGCCCCGACCAGTTGGTTCGCGCTCTATCTGGGCCCCGCGCTGGTGGTCGAGCTCATCGCCCTGACCCCATTGGTCAAGCGGCCCATCCTGTTTGGCGCGGTCGGCGGCCTCGGTGTGGCCACCCTCGGTCTGTGGCTGGAATCGTTGTGGATCGGCGCGGTCTATCACTATCCGTGGCCCACCAGCATGTGGGGTGAGGCGTTGGCCATGGCGATCCCGGTGGCCATCGCCATGGGGATGTGTGGCGCGCTGCTGGCCTTGGTGCTCAACGGTCAACCGCTGCCCCGGCCCGCGGCGGGCATCTCCATCGTCGTGGCCACGGTCCTGGTGATCGGTGGCGCCGTGGCCAACGGGCTACGCACCGACGTACCGGAAAATGCCCGCGCCACAATTACATTGACCGACCTCCCCGAGCATGACGGCCAGCGCATGGTCTCGGCCGATGTCCAGATCACCCCGCGCGACCTGGTCGGCGACAACCCGGAGTGGGTGTCGATCCTGGCCTGGCAGGGTGGTCTGGCCAACCAGCACGGGCTGGTGATCGACCGGCTGGACAACGTCGGGCCGGGGCACTACCGCTCGACGCAACCCATCCCGGTGTCGGGAAGCTGGAAGACCTTGCTGCGGGTGCAAGACGGCACCACCATGGCCGGGGTGCCGATCTACCTGCCCGCCGACCCGGGGATCGGCGCCACCGAGACCCCGGCCCTGGCAACCAGCGATCGAGAGTTCGTGCAGGAGATTACGATTCTGCAGCGCGAACGCAATCTGAATCACCCGGCCTGGTTGTACAACGTGGCTTCTTTGGTGGTCCTGGTGTGCACGCTGATCCTGATCGCCGGGTTGAGTTGGGGTGCGGGCCGGATCAACGCCAAGGAGTTGGCCTCGGGCCGGGAACCCGCCGGACAGACATGATGGTGGATCAGGTTCAGTACCAGGCTGATCACACGTTGTTGCTGGCGTTGCCGGCCTTCGCCCCGGCCGTCGTCGTGGTCGGGGTGGTGGTGTACGTCGCGATGCGGGACCGGCGCCGGCCGCGTCAGGATGACGAGTCGGACACCGCAAGCGAAGATGGTTCACCGTGATCAACCTCAAAAGCAGTGTCATCGTTCTGGCGTCCGCTCTCGCGCTGGTGACAGCGGGGTGTGGCGGCTCGAAAAGCACCGAGAATGCCGATGGTTCGGCCAGTCCCACGGCGACCACGGTGAGTCCGTCGGACATGACCGACGAGCAGCACGCTCCGGCCCGGCTGCTCATCGACGTCACGATCAAGGGCGGCGAGGTGACACCGACCAACGAGCGGCTGCAGGGCAAGGTCGGCCAGCCGATCGTGGTGCGGGTCAACAGCGATACCGACGACGAGCTGCATGTGCACTCCAACCCCGAGCACAGCTTCAAGGTGGAGCCGCGTAACGGCCAGCAGTTCCAGTTCACGGTCGACGTGCCGGGCACCGTCGACATCGAGCTGCATCACGCCAACCGCACGATCGCCAGCGTGCAAGTGCAGCAGTGACGCCCGAGTCGACCGCGGTTCTGGCCCATGGTCTGGGCGGCTCGACTGATCTGCCGATCCCTTACACGTACGCGCTGATCGGCGCGGCGTGGACGTTGACGTTCACTTTTGCGGTCGTAGCACTGGCCTGGCGTCGGCCCCGGTTCGATCCGGACAAGCCCGCAGTGGCGCTGCCGACCTGGGTGACGTCGGTGGTGGACGCCGCGGTGACCCGATGGACGGTGGGCCTACTCGCGCTGGCCTTGACCGGGTGGGTGGCGTTCACCGGGTGGACCCGGGCGCCGAACGCCAACCCGCTGCCGGGAGTCTTCTACGTCCTGTTGTGGGTGGGCATGGTGGCCGCCTCGGTGTTGTTCGGTCCGGTGTGGCGGCTGATCTCCCCGGTGCGCGCGCTGTACCGGTTCATTCCGGTGTCCGCTCGTCTGAGTTACCCGGAGCGGCTCGGCTATTGGCCGGCCGCCGCCGGGCTGTTCGCGTTCGTGTGGTTGGAGCTGGCCAGCCCGGACCCGGGATCGCTTGCAGCGATTCGTAATTGGCTCGTGATCTACCTGGTGGTGACGTTCGCCGGTGGGCTGTGTTGCGGGCCGCGGTGGCTGGAGAGCGCCGACCCGTTCGAGGTGTACAGCACAGCCGCTTCGAAGCTCTCGCCGCTGCGTCGTCATGACGGGCGGTTCGTGATCGGCAACCCGTTCGATCACCTGCCGTCGCTGCCCGTGCGCCCCGGGCTGGTGGTGCTGCTGGCGGTGTTGCTGGGCTCGACCGCATTCGACAGCTTCTCGGCAATGCCCCAGTGGCGTAATTTCGTCGACGCGCACTCCGGTTCGCCGGTCGAGGCCAGCCTGATCCGCACCGCGGGACTGCTGGTGTTCGCCACCACGGTGGCAGTCACCTTCTGGGCCGCCACCCGGACCACCGGCGGCGTCGACCGCCGGTTACGGAGCGAATTGCCCGGGCTGATGGCGCATTCCCTGGTGCCCATCGTCATCGGCTACGTATTCGCGCACTACCTGTCGTATCTGGTGGAACGCGGGCAGCAGACGGTGATCCTGCTGTTCGGGCTGCACGATCTGCAGGTCAGCTATTTCCTGTCGGCGCACCCGTCGGTCTTGGCCACGCTCAAGGTCGGTTTCGTGTTGGCCGGTCACGTTGCCGGGGTGATCGCGGCGCACGACCGTGCCCTTCGCCTGTTGCCGAAGCAGCATCAGCTCACCGGGCAACTCGCGACGATGCTGGTGATGGTCGGCTATACCTTCACCGGGCTCTACCTGCTGTTCGGCGGGTAGCCTCGGGGCATGCAGCGGTCCAGGCAGGCCCACGCGCTCATCGTCGTCGACGTGCAGAACGATTTCTGCGAAGGCGGTTCGCTGGCCGTGTCGGGCGGGTCGGAGGTGGCGCAGAAAATCACCGATCTGCTGGCCACCGACCACGGATACGACCACGTGGTGGCCACCAAGGATTTCCACATCGATCCGGGCGACCACTTCTCCGACACTCCCGACTACCGCACGTCCTGGCCCCGGCATTGCGTCGCCGAGACCGCCGGTGCGGATTTCCATCCGAACTTCAGCCCCGCCGCGGTGGAGGCCGTGTTCAAGAAGGGCCATCACTCGGCCGCATACAGCGGGTTCGAAGGGGTCGACGACGCGGGGACGACGCTGGCGGACTGGCTGAGCCGACGAAACGTCGCGGCCGTGGACGTCGTGGGCATCGCCACCGACTACTGCGTGGCCGCCACCGCTGCCGACGCTGTCAAGGCCGGCTTGCAGACCCGGGTGCTGACCGGCCTGACCGCCGGGGTCGCGCCCGGGAGTACGACCGCCGCATTGGCCGAGTTACGTTCCGCCGGAGTGGAGATCAGCTAGTTGGCGGGCGGTCCAGCGTGATGATGCCGACAGCGTCTTGACGTTTAATCCGAAGCGTGCGGTAACTCGGCAGCTCAGGGTCGGTGGTCACGGCCGGCTCCCTTCGGTTTCGGCAAGGTCCCGCCGTACATTCTCACGGCCGGAAGCGCCTCGGGCCCGTATGGTCGATTTGTGACTGTCGCGGATCGAGCTGAACCGAGCGAGCTGGAAATGTGGCGGGGCAAGGCTTACCCGCTGGGTGCCACCTATGACGGTTCTGGCACCAATTTCGCGTTGTTCAGTGAGGTCGCCGACCGGGTCGAGCTGTGCCTGTTCGACGCCGAGGGTAACGAGACCCGGCTGACCCTGCCCGAGGTGGACGGATTCGTCTGGCACGGTTTCATTCCCGGTATCGAGCCGGGCCAACGCTACGGCTACCGGGTGTACGGGCCCTACGACCCGGACACCGGTCACCGGTGCAATCCGAACAAGCTCCTGCTCGACCCGTATGCCAAGGCCATCGACGGGACCTTCGACTGGAACCAGTCGCTGTTCAGCTACGACTTCGGTGATCCCGATACCCGCAACGACGACGATTCCGCGCCGAGCATGCCCAAGGCCGTGGTGATCAATCCGTACTTCGACTGGGGTGTGGACCGGCCGCCCAAACACGAATACGCCGACACCGTCATCTACGAGGCGCACATCAAAGGCCTGACCCAGACCCACCCTGACATCCCGGAGAACATCCGCGGTACCTACGCCGCGGTGGCCCACCCCGTGATCATCGAGCACCTGAAGGCGCTGGGGGTCAACGCGGTCGAGCTGATGCCCGTGCACCACTTCGCCAATGACTCGACCTTGGTCGACAAGGGTTTGTCGAACTACTGGGGTTACAACACCATCGGGTTCCTGGCGCCCGACGCCAAGTACAGCTCCAGCTCGACTGCGGGCGGCCAGGTGCAGGAATTCAAGGCCATGGTGCGGGCCCTGCACGAGGCCGAGATCGAGGTGATCCTCGACGTGGTCTACAACCACACGGCCGAGGGCAATCACCTGGGCCCGACCCTGTCGATGCGCGGCATCGACAACGCCGCCTATTACCGGTTGGTCGACGACGACAAGCAGTACTACATGGACTACACCGGTACCGGCAACAGTCTCAACGTCGGCCATCCGCATGCGCTGCAACTGATCATGGACTCGTTGCGCTACTGGGTCATCGAGATGCACGTCGACGGGTTCCGGTTCGACCTGGCCGCCACGCTGGCCCGAGAGTTCTACGACGTGGACCGGCTGAGCACGTTTTTCGAACTGGTGCAACAGGATCCGATCGTCAGCCAGGTCAAGTTGATCGCCGAGCCCTGGGACGTCGGGCCCGGCGGCTACCAGGTGGGCAACTTTCCGCCGCAGTGGACGGAGTGGAACGGCAAGTTCCGCGACACCGTGCGCGATTACTGGCGTGGCGAACCGGCCACACTCGACGAGTTCGCCTCCCGGCTGACCGGTTCGGCCGATCTGTACGAGCAGACCGGACGACGACCGTTCGCCTCGATCAACTTCGTCACCGCCCATGACGGCTTCACGTTGCGGGACCTGGTGTCCTACAACGAGAAACACAACGAGGCCAACGGCGAGGACAACCGCGACGGGGAGAGCAACAACAAGTCGTGGAACTGCGGTGCCGAAGGGCCGTCCGAGGATCCGGCGGTCAACGAGCTGCGGGCCCGTCAACAGCGCAATTTCCTCACCACTCTGCTTCTGTCCCAAGGTGTTCCGATGATCTCGCACGGCGACGAGCTGGGCCGCACGCAGGGCGGGAACAACAATGTGTACTGCCAGGACAACGAGATCTCCTGGATCGACTGGGACAGTGCCGATGCGGATCTGATCGAGTTCACCCGTGCGGTGTCGGCCCTACGTGCCGCGCACCCGGTGTTCCGGCGCCGCAGGTTCTTCGACGGCCGGCCGGTTCGCGAGGCGGGGGCGGCGGTATTGCCCGACATCGCCTGGTTCTCGCCTGACGGGTCGGACATGACCACGGAGGATTGGGAGACCGGATACGCGAAGTCGGTGGCGGTCTATTTGAACGGGCAGGGCATCGCCGATCTCGATGTGCGCGGCCAACGCGTCGTCGACGACTCGTTCCTGCTGTGTTTCAACGCACACTACGAGCCGATCGAGTTTGCTTTACCACCGGCACAATTCGCGGCGCGGTGGGTTCCGGCGATCAGCACTTCGGCAAACTCGATCACCGATCCGATCGAGCCGGGTGACACCGTAAGCGTGGACGCCCGCGCGGTCCTGGTACTCCAAGCCGAATCAGATTGAGCGTCAATTCCAGGCGTTGCTCATCGCGTTGATCTGCCTGCTGTAAGCAGGAAGTCTGGTACCTTGAACGGGTAGCAGCCGTGGCCGCCTCAGTAGACGTTGAGCGTTCGTTCGATGTCGCCGGCCGGGCGGGCCGGCGGGTACGAGCCGAAGAGCGGCGGCAACTACCCTGCGGCCACGGCTGCGGCTTCTCAGCGGGTTTGCCGCGCGCACATTTCAGACCATTTCTACCCTGCAATACCTCTGTTACAGAGGTATTCTCGGGCGGGTGGACACCCAACGCGATCTCGTCGGTGAGCTGTTCAGCGTCGTCGGCCGGTTCCGCAGACAGCTTCGCCGGTCCACCGGCGGCGGCTTCGACGTCGGAGCCGGCAAGGTGGCCGGCTCGGGCACCTTGACACAGTCACAGGGAGAGCTGATGCGCCTGGTCGGCCGCAGACCGGACATCTCGGTGCGGGAATCGGCCGCCGAACTCAGCCTGGCACCCAACACCGCCTCCACCCTGGTATCCCGGCTCGTCGCCGAGGGACTGCTCACGCGCACCGCCGACGACGGCGACCGACGGGTGGTCCGGTTGCGTCTCACGCCACCCGCCCAAGCGCTGGCCGACGAGACCCGAGCGGCCCGCCGGGCCGCGCTGAGCGCCGCCCTGGCACAGCTCGACAAGACCCAGATCGACGCCCTGGCACATGGATTGGACGTGATGAGCGAACTCACCCGGCTGTTGCACGAGAGCGAACAATGACCGTCGAACCTGCCATCGACTGTGAGAACTTGACCCACCGGTACGGCGCGTTCACCGCCGTCGACGACCTGACCCTTCAGGTGCGGCGCGGCGAGACCATGGGCCTGCTGGGGCCGAACGGGGCGGGCAAAACCACCGCGGTGCGGGTCCTGACCACGTTGACGCCCGTGCAACAGGGAACGGTGCGGATCTTCGGTCTCGACGCCACCCGTCGCACCATGGATATCCGGCACAACATCGGCTATGTGCCACAACAACTCTCGATCGAGGCGGCGCTGACCGGCCGGCAGAACGTGGAGCTGTTCGCCCGGCTGTACGGCGTGCCGCGCACCGAACGCGCCGACCGGGTGAACCAGGCGCTGGGGTCGATGCAGCTGCTCGATGTGGCCGACGAGGTCGCAGGCACCTACTCCGGTGGCATGGTGCGTCGTCTCGAGTTGGCCCAGGCCCTGGTCAACCGTCCCTCATTGCTGATCCTCGACGAGCCCACCGTTGGTCTGGATCCCATCGCCCGGGACAGCGTCTGGGTCCAGGTCGACCGGATGCAGGCCGAGTTCGGCATGACCGTGCTGCTCACCACGCACTACATGGGCGAGGCCGACGCCCTCTGCGACCGCGTCGCGCTCATGCACCACGGCCGGTTGCAGGCCCTGGGGACCCCTTCGGAGCTGAAGGACCTGGTGCGGCAGGCCACGAATGCCGAGGACGTCACGCTCGAGGATGTCTTCCGGTACTACGCCGGTTCGGATCTGAGTGACGCCGACCATCAGCCCGGCGGTATCGGCCCTGTGCGCGCGACCCGCAGGACGGCCCGTCGTGTCAGCTGAAACCCTGATCCTGGCCCCGCGCGGGATGCGCCGGGTCCGTGCGATGGCGATGCGGATGGCTGCCTTCGCGCTGGTCGAGCTGCAGAAGCTGCGCCACGACCGCACCGAGTTGTTCACCCGCATGGTCCAGCCGGCGCTCTGGTTGTTGATCTTCGGTCAGACCTTCAGCCGGTTACATCTCGTCGACACCGGCGGTGTGGAGTATCTGACGTTCCTGGCGCCGGGCATCATCGCCCAGTCCGCCCTGTTCATCTCGATCTTCTACGGCATCCAGATCATCTGGGACCGCGACGCGGGCATCCTGGCCAAGCTCATGGTCACGCCGGCCCCCGCCTCGGCGCTGGTGGCGGGCAAGGCATTCGCGGCCGGGGTGCGCTCAGTGGTGCAGGTGGTCGGCGTGGTGGCCCTGGCATATCTGATGGGCATCGCGATGACGGTCAATCCGCTGCGCATCCTGGCCGCGATGGCCGTGGTGGCCCTGGGCGCGGCGTTCTTCGCCTGCCTGTCGATGACGCTGGCCGGGCTGGTGCGCAAACGAGACCGGTTGATGGGCATCGGCCAGGCGATCACGATGCCCTTGTTCTTCGCCTCCAATGCGCTCTACCCCGTCGACATCATGCCGACCTGGTTGCGCTGGCTGTCCACGGTCAACCCGCTCAGCTATGAGGTCAACGCGTTGCGCGGGCTGCTGATCGGCACCCCGACGAACTGGGTACTCGACATCGGCGTGCTGATCGCGGCGGCGGTGCTGGGCATCGCAACAGCGTCGGCGCTGCTACGGAGGCTGGTCCGTTAAGGCCCAACCAACCGGATGGTTTAGGGTGCTGTCAGATCCACCGAGAGGGAGACGGTCATGCAACTGGCGCTCACACCGGAGGAAGCAGCTTTCCGCGACGAGCTGCGCACCTTCTACACCACGAAGATCCCCGCCGAGATCCGGGAACGGAACCGGCTGGGCCTGCCGCTCGGCAAAGACGCCATCGTCACGGCGCACAAGATCCTGCATGAGCACGGCCTGGCCGTGCCCAACTGGCCCCTCGAATGGGGCGGCAAGGACTGGACACCCAACCAGCACCAGATCTGGCTCGACGAGATGCAGTTGGCCAGCGTCCCCGAACCGCTGACCTTCAATGCCCGCATGGTGGGCCCGGTGATCGCCGAGTTCGGCTCACAGGAGGTCAAGGAGCGTTTCCTGCCGCCGACCGCGGCGCTGGACATCTGGTGGTGCCAGGGCTTCTCCGAGCCCGAGGCCGGCTCCGACCTGGCGTCGCTGCGCACCACCGCGATACGCGACGGCGACACCTACGTCGTCAATGGTCAGAAGACGTGGACCACGCTGGGTCAGCACGCCGACTGGATCTTCTGTCTGGTGCGCACCGACCCGCAGGCACCCAAGAAGCAGGCCGGTATCTCGTTCCTGTTGATCGACATGAACACTCCCGGCATCACGCTGCGCCCGATCAAGCTCATCGACGGCAGCGTCGAGGTCAACGAGGTGTTCTTCGAGGACGTCCGGGTCCCCGCCGACCAGCTCGTCGGTGAGGAGAACCAGGGCTGGACCTACGCCAAGTTCCTGCTCGGCAACGAGCGCACCGGCATCGCCCAGGTGGCCCGCACCAAGGTGCGTCTCGCCGAGGTGAAGGAACGAGCCACCGCCAGCGGGCTGATTGCCGACCCGTTGTTCGCCGCCCGGCTGGCCGAGGCCGAAAACGACGTGCTGGCACTGGAACTCACGCAGATGCGGGTCACCTCCGATTCTGCCGACGGCAAGCCGAGCCCGGCATCCTCGGTACTCAAGCTGCGCGGCAGCCAGCTTCAGCAGATCGCCACCGAGCTCTTGGTCGAGGTGGCCGGCGCCGACGCGCTGCCATACGAGGCGGGCAACATCGCCTCACCGGACTGGGCTCAGCACGCCGCCCCGCACTACCTCAACTACCGCAAGACGTCGATCTACGGCGGTAGCAACGAGGTGCAACGCACCATCATCGCGTCCACCATTCTCGGATTGTGAGTTGAGCCATGGACTTTCAGCTGACCGACGAACAGAATCTGCTGGCCGACACCACCCGTGACCTGCTGAGCGGCTACGACACCGAAAAGCGCAACAAGGTGGTGGAAGCCGAGCCCGGCTTCGACCGTCAGGTGTGGAAGCAGCTCGCCGAGATCGGTGTTCTGGGCCTGGGTTTCGACGAGGACTCCGGTGGCCAGATCGAGATCATGGTGGTGCTCAACGAGATCGGGCGCCGGCTGGCACCTGAGCCGGTCCTGCACGGGGCGCTGGGCCCCGGCGCGATCATCGCCGAGGTGGGCACCGACGCCCAGCGTGCCCTGCTCGACGACGTCGCCTCCGGTGAGCGGATCCTGGCCTTCGCCCACACCGAGCCCGGCGTGCGCGGGGCGGCCGGGGTGACGACCACCGCGACGCGCAGCGGCGACAGCTGGACGCTGAGCGGCACCAAGAACCCGGTGCTCGCCGGCGATGTCGCCGACACCCTGATCGTCACCGCGGCGCTCCCGGATGGCGGCACCGGACTGTTCCTGGTCGACGCCGCCAACGTGAGCCGTCAGGGCTACCGCACCTTCGACGGCCAGCGCGGCGCACAGATCACTCTGGATTCCGCGGCCGCCGAGCCCCTCGGTGAGCCCGGCGACGCCAGCGCCGCCATCTCCCATGCGCTTGTGCGCATCTCGGCGGGGCTGTGCGCCGAGGCGGTGGGTGCGATGGACGAGTCGCTGCGGCTGACCACCGATTACCTCAAGTCCCGCAAGCAGTTCGGGGTCACCCTGAGCAAGTTCCAGACGCTGACGCAGCGGGCCGCCGACATGTACATGTCACTCGAGCTGGCCCGCAGCATGGGCACCTACGCGGCGATGTCGATCGCCGACGGACGCGTCGACCCGGTGATCGCGGCGCGGGCCAAGCTTCAGATCGGCCGTGCGGGCCGGCACATCGCGCAGGAGTCGATCCAGCTGCACGGCGGTATCGGCGTCACCGCCGAATACCCGGTCGGTCACTACGCCGCCCGGCTGACCGCCATCGAGCACACCCTGGGCACGTCCGCCGAGCAGCTAGGGACGCTGGTGGGCCAGTTGAGCAGCTACGAGATCGCCACGCTCTGACGCCGTCCGCCCGGCCGGTTCTCGCGGTATCGCCAGCGCCAGGAGGGCGGCGCCGGCGGCCGCGGCTGCGGCGATCAGCAGCGCGACACGGAACCCGGTCGGCGACGGCAGTGCCTGCCCGGCCACGACGACGGTCATCTGGGCCAGCACCGCGGTCATCACCGCGCTCGCCGTCGAGGTGCCCAGCGAGCGGGCCAGCGAGTTGATGCTGTTGGCCGACGCGGTCTCCGAGACCGGCACCGCCGCGTTGATCAACGCCGGCAGGGCCGCGAAGGCGAACCCGACCCCGAAGCTGACGATCAGGCCCAGCACCATCACGCCGAGCGCGCTGCCGAGCAACACCAGGCCGGACAGGTAACCCGCGGCGATGATCACGCTGCCGATCACCAGCACGACCTTCGGGCCGCGCGCAGCCACCACCCGCGCCGCGACCGGTGCGGCCGCCATCATCGCCAGGCCGCCGGGCGCCATCCACAGGCCGGTGGCGACCATGCTCTGCCCCAGGCCGTATCCGGTGTCGCGGGGCATCTCCAGCAGCTGCGGGCCCACCAACGACAGCGCGAACATGCCGAAGCCCACCGCGATCGACGCCAGATTCGTCAGCAGCACCGGGCGCTTCAACGTCGTGCGCATGTCCACGATCGGCGAGGGCGCGCGGTACTGCCACCAGGTGAACACCCCGAACACCACCGCCGCACCGCCGAACAGGCTCAAAGCGGTGGCACTGCTCCAGCC
The DNA here is from genome assembly GCF_001953975.1 of Mycobacterium sp. NS-7484. Classification (GTDB taxonomy): domain Bacteria; phylum Actinomycetota; class Actinomycetes; order Mycobacteriales; family Mycobacteriaceae; genus Mycobacterium. Next base: position 10,422 of record NZ_MBEJ01000097.1, on the reverse strand, counting down.
CCACATCCCGCCCTTCGAGATGGGCAGCAACAACATCACCAGGCCGATCCCCAGCGTGAGCGCGCCGAACGGATCGAAGCGGTGATCGGCGGACACCGGCTCCAGGTCTGGCACCAACAGGACGAACAGGATGCCGGAGGCCAGACCGAGCGCGGCGGCACACCAGAACAACGCGTGCCAGTTGAACTGCTCGGCGATCACCGCGGACAACGGCAGACCGAGCGCGCCGCCCACTCCCAGTGATGCGCTCATCAACCCCATCGCCGAGGCCACCCGCTCGGGCGGCAGGGCGGCGCGCAGCACGCTGATGCCCAGCGGGATGACGGGGGCGCCGAACCCCTGCAGCCCGCGGCCGATGATCAGCGGGATCAGCGAGGTGGTCAGCGCCGCGATGAGCGATCCGGCGAACAGCAACGCAGCGCACAGCACGAGAATCCACTTGGGGCCGTACATATCTGAAAGGCGGCCCAGCATGGGCGTGGCGACGGCACCGGTGAGCAGGGTCGCGGTGATCGCCCACGACGCGTTGGCGGCACTGGTGCCCAAGAGCGTGGGCAGTTGCGGGATCAACGGGATGATCAGCGTCTGCATCAGCGAGACGCTGATGCCCGCCGCTGCGAGTACGGCAATCAGCAGCCCACCGGACGCCGATCGCTGCACACGCTGTTCAGGCATCCCCAGAAGATAATTGATTAGCGTTCCTATCTGAGCCGGCGCCTGCGCAGTGGCGCCCGGGTGGGGTGCCGACCTGCCCGCCTAGCAGCGACTTTTCAGCGACGGAGTCGCTCGTATGCGGGCACGGGACAGCTCATGTTCATGAGGCCAGAGGTGCCCGTGTGTCAAAAACGGCGAGCGACAATGGGACTGGTGAGACTCCACGATACCGGTGTGGCGATTGTCGCTCGATTGTCGCTACTAGGCGGGCACGTCGGATACCCCGCCGAAATCCGCGACCGATGCGATTCTCAACCGATCAGCCGGGCCACCGAGGCCAGCGGAACCGGCAACCAACTCGGCCGGTAACGCGCCTCGTAGGCCGCCTCGTACACGGCCTTGTCCAGTTCGTAGGCCGCCAGCAGCGCCGCATGTTCGCGCGGGTCGGTACCGGCCACCGCGGCGTAGCCGTCGCAGAAGGCCGCGCTGTTGCGGTCGGCCCACTCGCGGGCCCGGGCGGACAACTGCCGGGCCCGCTCGTCGTCGGTGGCCAGATCCACCAGGCGTGCGTACGCCGCGTACTCGAAGGACCGCACCATGCCCGCGACGTCGCGCACCGGGGAGTCCGGGCTGCGCCGCAGCTGCAACGGCTGGCCGGGCTCACCCTCGAAGTCGATCAGCAGCCAGTGCTCGGGGGTGCGCAACACCTGGCCGAGGTGCAGGTCACCGTGTATCCGCTGCACCGTCACCTGTTCGTCGGCCAGCTTCCGGTAGCGGTCTTCGATCAACGAAACATGTTCGCGCAGTTCGGGTACCGCCTCGGCGGCAGTGGCCAGCCGGGCGGACATGAGATCGGCGGGGAACGGTGCCGACGCGGTGCCGAGCTGCTCGGCCAGGCAGGTGTGCACCGAGGCCACCGCCTCCCCCAACCGGTAGGACTCGGCAGCGAAGTCGCCACCGACCTCGTCGGCGTACAGGTCGCCCTCGGCGAACAGATCGCGGGTGCTCGCGGTGGCCATATCCCAGCCCTCGGCCGAGTTGGCCGCGAACTCGGTCACCATCCCGAGCGCAAATGGCTCACCGCCCCACTCGATTTCGGCCGACCCGAGCAGCCTGGCCACGTGCGGATTCTCGGCGCGCGCCAGCACCCGGTTGAGTTCGATGTCGGGGTTGATGCCCGGGGTGATCCGGCGGAACACCTTGAACACGGCATCCTGACCGAACACCACGCTGGTGTTGCTCTGCTCGGCCGCCGACACCCGCGGCGGGGCGTCCAGCGGCAAGGTGGCCTCGGGTTCCCTCGTGCAGCGCAATTCACCCACGGAGGCCGACCGGTCGATCATCTCCAGCAGATACCGGGCTGCCTCGGGGTCATAGAGGGCGTCGTAGGCGGTCCGGCCCTCGACGCTGTCGATGGTGGCCACCGAGCTGTACTCGTCGATCGGATCGGCATCCCACTTCACCAGCACCTGGTATCGCTCTGTGCTGCCGTCGCCGTAGGAAACGTCGAGCAGGTTCAGGTCCAGATCATCACCCAGGCTGAGTACCAGACCCGGTGTGGCGGAAGTCAATTCACGGCCGCGACCGGCATACCATCGCTGCTGGGTCAACCATTCGCCGAATTCGATACTCATTGCTGTGCTCCCGGATCATGCTCGGGTTCGCGGAGCTCGAACCAATAGAAACCATGCCCCGGCAGGGTCAGCAGGTAGGGCAGCTGGCCGATACTGGGGAACTCCACGTAGCCCGACATCTCGATGGGCGTATATCCGCACCACTCTTGCAGATTCAACTCGATGGGCTGCGGGAACCTCGACAGGTTGTTCACGCAGAGCACGGCGTCTCCGCCGGCCCCGCCGTCCTCCTCGAGCTGTCGTACATAGGCCAACACCGAGGGGTTGGAGCCACCGAGCTCACGGAACGTGCCCACCGCGAAAGCATCGTGGCGCCCCCGCACCGACAACATGTTGCGGGTCCAGTTCAGCAGCGACGTCGAACTGTCGCGCTGCGCTTCGACATTGACCGACTGGTATCCGTAGACCGCATCCTGGTTCGGCGGGAGATACAGCCGGCCGGGGTTGGCCTTGGAAAATCCGGTATTGCGGTCCGGCGTCCACTGCATCGGGGTGCGCACGCTGTCGCGGTCGCCGAGCCAGATGATGTCGCCCATCCCGATCTCGTCGCCGTAGTACAGCACCGGGGATCCGGGCAGGGACAACAACAGGGCGGTGAACAGCTCGATCTGGTTGCGGTCGTTCTCCAGTAGCGGGGCCAGCCGGCGCCGGATCCCGACGTTGGCCTTCATCCGCGGATCCTTGGCGTATTCGGCATACATGTAGTCACGCTCGTCGTCGGTGACCATCTCCAGCGTCAACTCGTCGTGGTTGCGCAAGAAGATCCCCCACTGCGCCATGTCGGGAATCGGCGGCGTCTGGGCCAGGATCTCCGAGATCGGGAATCGCGATTCCCGTCGCACCGCCATGAAGATCCGTGGCATCAGCGGGAAATGGAATGCCATGTGGCATTCGTCGCCGCCGGTCTTCGGATCTCCGAAGTACTCCACGACATCGGCCGGCCACTGATTGGCCTCGGCCAGCAGCACTCGGCCCGGGAACTCGTCGTCGACCACCTTGCGGCACCGTTTGAGGAAGGCGTGGGTCTCGGGCAGGTTCTCGCAATTGGTGCCCTCGCGCTCGAACAGATAAGGCACCGCGTCCAACCGGAAACCGTCGATGCCGAGGTCCAACCAGAACCGCAGGACGTCGATCATCGCTTCCTGCACGGCCGGGTTCTCGTAGTTCAGATCGGGCTGGTGACTGAAGAAACGGTGCCAATAGAACTGTCGCCGCACCGGGTCGAAGGTCCAGTTGGACTCCTCGGTGTCGACGAAGATGATGCGTGCGTCGGCGTAGCGGTCGCTGGTGTCGCTCCAGACGTAGAAGTCGCCGTAGGGCCCGTCCGGGTTGTGGCGCGACTCCTGGAACCATGCGTGGGAATCCGAGGTGTGGTTCATGACGAGGTCGGTGATGACCCGAATACCACGGCGATGTGCCCCGTCCAATAGCGTCACGAAATCCTCGACGGTGCCGAACTCGGGCAGCACCTTGTAGAAGTCGCGGATGTCGTAGCCGCCGTCGCGCAGCGGTGAGTCGTAGAACGGCGGCAGCCAGAGGCAGTCCACGCCCAGCCATTTGAGGTAGTCGAGTTGCTGGGTCAGGCCTTGCAGATCACCGACGCCGTCGGCGTTGGAGTCGTAGAACGCGCGAACCAGCACCTCGTAGAACACCGCCCGCTTGAACCAGTGACGGTCGGTCGGCAGCGTCCTGGCATGCGCGAAGTCCTCGGCGGCCGGATGCTCGACCACCGCGTGACCGTCTTGACCGTGGTCCGCGTGAACGTCGCCCATTTGAACTTTGTCCATCAGGCTCCCAACGTACCCACTTCGGCAGTACTCGACACCCGGAGAAGACCAAGCACTCCGAAAGGTTCCTGCAGCAACGTGATTCGCCGGTCGAGGCATGTTTGCGGGAAAACTAACGGTTGAATAAGAGACCGGGACGGGTTAGGTTTTTCCCGCATTTGTCTCCTCGTCGGCTATGGGCCGGCGATCACGAACATTCGACGAGGGATGGCCTGTGGGTGAGTCCGCACCAAATGACGGTGAAGCACCAGTAATCGTTGGTCTGTCCGATGCGGCGATGCACATGTACATCGCCGCCATCGACGCACTACCTCCCGTCGGGGACCCGGAATACGCCGATCGCGCGGGGGTCGTCCTCAGCGGTCTGCGCAAGCTGCAGACGTCGCTGTCGGAGGCGGCCGGCCGCAGCCGCGTCACCCCGTCGGTCATCGTCGCGCTCAGCGGCGTGCGCCACCGCTACGACGAGCTGATGACGACCGCGTCCGAGGGCCCCGGCGCCACGCTCGGTCAGCGTCTGTACGTCGCACGCAACCGCGCGAAGCTGTCCACCCAGGAAGCCGCCAACGGCGTCGGGCTCCGCAAGGACCTCATCGAGGCCGTCGAGGCCGAGGAGCCGGCGACCGAGTCCGAGACCGCGCAGATCAAGGATCTGATCGCCGCGCTCGGGGGCTGAGTTGCCCGATCATGGCGACCCAGGTGATGCCCCTTCGGTCCCTCCCCCGTTGACGGAGGTGATCGAGGGGGCTCGTCCGTCTGCAGCTGAAGAAGCCCGCACGATCGCCGCGTCGACGAACGTCGGCACGCTGGCGTCGTTGACCGCCGACGGTGACCCCTGGGCATCCTTCGTCACCTACGGCTTGCTGGCCGGTGCGCCCGTGCTGTGCGTCTCGAACATGGCCGAGCACGGCCGCAACCTCGCCCGCGATCCACGGGCCAGCATCTCGATCGTCGACCCCGGCTTCGGGTCAGATCCCCTGGCCAGCAGCCGCATCACACTGGCCGGCGTCGCCGAACGACCCGCCGGCGACGAGCTCGCCGCCGCCCGGCAGGCCCACCTCGACGCGGTGGCCGCCGCCCGCTATTACATCGACTTCAGCGACTTCTCCCTGTGGGTGTTGCGAGTGCAGCGTGTCCGGTGGGTCGGTGGCTACGGTCGGATGGACTCGACCACCGGCCAGGCCTACGCCGCGGCCGAGCCCGATCCGGTCTCGCCACAGGCTGGCGGTGCGATCGAGCATCTCAACGCCGACCATGCCGATTCGCTGGCCGACATGGCCCGCGCCTTCGGTGGCTACCCCGACACCGTCGCGGCCGTGTGCACCGCGGCCGACCGCTACGGCCTCGATCTGCGGGTCACCACCGAACGCGGGCAGGCCTACATCCGCGTCGGCTACAACGCGCCGATCAGCTCATACGGTGAGTTGCGCGCTGCCACAGCGGAGCTGGCGCGACGCGCCAGGCAGGCCTGAGCCACCGCCGGACGGTGCAATACGATCGCCGTATGCCTGAGCGCCCGGAAACCTGGCAAGCCGCTTTCGATCTGATTCGCACCCGCGGGTACGAACACCGTGAGGAGCCGTTCCGGCTCGCCAGCGGACAACTGAGCCACGACTACATCGACGGCAAGTACGCCATCGACACCGGTGAGCGCATGGCCATCGTCAGCCGGGCGGTCGCCGACCTGGCCGCCGCGCGCGGCATCGAGTTCGACGCGGTCGGCGGCTTGACCATGGGCGCCGACCCATTGGCGCACGGCGTGGCGATGGTGACCGGCAAGGCGTGGTTCTCGGTGCGCAAGGAACAGAAGTCCCGCGGCCGCGAACAGTGGATCGAGGGCACCCGGCTCGAGCCGGGCACCCGCGTGCTGCTGGTCGACGACGTGATCAGCACCGGCGGCTCCACCGAGATCGCCTATGAGCGGGTCACCTCGGTGGGCGCCGTCGTCACCGGCGTCATCCCGATGGTTGACCGCGGGGACATCGCCACCGGGCGGTTCGCCAAGCGTGGAGTGCCGTTCGCGGCGCTGGTCACCTACCGCGATCTGGGGATCGAACCGGTCAAGGACGTCTAGCGCTTAGCCAGATCACCGACCTGAGCTAAATCACCAACACCGGCAGGGGTTCAAGCGCGACGCTCACCGGTGCCCCGGGCTCGAAGAAGCGGGCCTGCGAGCTCGGCAACTGCGCGTGGATGACGGTGCCGTCCGGCAGGGTCAGGTACACCCGGGAGATCGAGCCCAGGAAGGCCACCGACGCCACCACCGCCCGTCCGCTCGGATCGGCCCGCAGCCTGATGGATTCGGGCCGCACCATGGCCGTACCGGCGCCCGCGGTCACCGAACCGCGCAGCGTCGGCACCTCGGTGCCGAGCAGCCGGGCCCGCCGGCCCGACACGCGTGCGGGCACCTTGTTGTGCAGCCCGACGAACTCGGCGACGAACGGTGTGGCCGGGCGCGCGTAGAGCTCGGTCGGTGTGGCAAGTTGTTCGAGTTTGCCGTGGCTCATCACGCCGACCCGGTCCGCAACGGCCAGGGCCTCCTCCTGGTCATGGGTGACGAACAATGTCGTTGTGCCGACCTCGAGTTGCACCCGCCGGATCTCGTCGCGCAGCTGGGTACGTACCTGTGCGTCGAGCGCGGACAACGGCTCGTCGAGCAACAGCACCCTCGGTTCGATCGCCAGGGCCCGGGCCAGCGCGACCCGCTGCTGCTGGCCGCCGGACAGTTCACTGGCATATTTGTTCCGGTGGGCGGTCAGGCCCACCAGATCCAGCATGTCACCGGCCCGGGACAGTCTGTGGCGCTTGGACTTTCCGCGCATCTTCAAACCGAAGGCGACGTTGTCCAACACGGTCAGATGCGGGAACAGGCTGTAGGCCTGGAACACCATGCCCATGTCCCGCTTGTTGGCCGGCACCGAACTGATGTCACGGCCGCCGACGAGCACAGCACCGGACGTGGCCTCGTCGAGACCGGCCAGGATGCGCATCGCGGTGGTCTTGCCACAGCCCGACGGCCCGAGCAGGGCGACCAACTCTCCCGGCCCGATGGACAGGCTCAACCCGTCGAGCGCGTTGACGTTGCCGTAGGTGCGGGTGAGTTTGCGAAGTTCGACGCCCACACTGGAATTCATGCCCTGGCTCCTGACGTCCGGGAGCGACCTCGGGTCACTGCCGCCAGCACCAACAAGAGCGCGAAACCGAACAGCAGCGTGGCCAGCGAAGCCGCCACCGAGGTGGGTCCGTCGCTCTTGCCGATCGCGACGATCTGAACCGGTAGCGTGTCGAAGCCGCTCAGTGAGGCGATGGTGTACTCACCGAGCACCACCGCGATGGAGATGAAGGCCGCGGACAGAATCCCCGACCAGATGTTGGGCACGATCACCCTTGCGATCGTGGAGAACCAACCCGCGCCCAACGATCGGGCGGCTTCGGCGAGGGTCTGCAGGTCGATGGCCGCCAGCGCGGAATCGATTGCCCGATAGGCGAACGGCAGCACCAGCACCACATAGACGAAGGTGAGGGTGAGCGCCGATTCACCGAGCAGGTACGTGACCCACAGGTAGACGTTGCGTAGACCCACCACGACCACCAACGCCGGGATGGTCAACGGCAGCAGGCACAGGAACTCGACGAACCGGCCCGCCCACCGGGCCTGCAACCGGACCCAGATCATCGTCGGTACCAACAGGATCAGCATCGCGATCACGGTGAACACCGCGAGCAACAGTGAGATCACGATGGCCTGATACAGCGCCTCGTCGGCCACCAGGTTGCGCCAGGCCGCCGCGGTACGTCCGCCCTCGATGAGGTTGCGGGTGGAGAAATCGGCCATGGCGTACAGCGGAAACAGGAAGAACAGGCCGAACAGCACCCACAGCGCTACCCGGATCACCCGGTTCATTTGAGCCACCTCGCCGATCTGCGCACCAAGGCGTTGTAGGCGAACATCACCACAGCCACCACCACGATCATCTCGAGCGCCAGCGCATAGGCGAAACCGGACTGCCCCAGCACCACCTCGCTGGTGAGCGCGGTCCGGATCAGCAACGGCACGATCGGACTGCCCTGACTGACCAGGGCCGCCGCGGTGGCATAGGCGGCAAAAGCGTTGGCGAACAACAGCAATGCCGAGCCCAGGAACGCCGGGGTGAGCAACGGGACAGCCACTTCCCGCAGGTACTGCCACCGTGACGCGCCCAGGCTCACCGCGGCTTCGCGCCACTGCTCGCGCAGACCCTCCAGGGCCGGCAGAAACACGATCACCATCAACGGGATCTGAAAGTAGGTGTAGACCAGGATCAAGCCGGCCAACCCGTAGAGCCAGCCGGAGCCCGACAGATCCCAGCCCAGGTGTTCGGAGACCCACAACGTCAGGACCCCGTTGAGCCCGATCGTGGCGAGGAATGCGAAAGCCAGTGCCACGCCCCCGAACTGGGCCAGCACGCTGCACAGCGCGAGCACCGCACGCCGCAGCATCGACGCCTGCGGGCTGCTGACGATCAACCACGCCAACACGGCGCCCAGAACTGCCCCGATCAGCGCCGTGCTCGCCGACAGCACAATGCTTTTGAACAGCGCAGTCAACGCGGTCCCGGTGAACAGGGCGGCGATGCGGTCCAGGGTGAACGTGCCGTCGGCGAAGAACGCCATGACGATCACCGTCGCCGTGGGCACGATCAGGAAAACCGTGACCACGGCCACGAACGGCAGCAGTGGCACGGCGTCGCGAACGCCCGCCCACACCCGTCGGCCCGAGATCCGATCCGGCATGGTCCGACTCAGCCGATCGCCTTGGCCCAGTTGTCGGCCAGATACTCGTTGGCAGTGTCGGTTTGGTCCTGGGTGGCGACGGTGACCGGCCCGTCGATGATGGGCAGCTGGCCGAAGGCGGCCCGATCGGCCGTCCCGGCGAGGATCATCTTGTCGGCGCGAACCGGCCGAACCCCGCCCTTGGCATACAGGTTCTGCCCCTCGTCACTGAACAGGAACTCCTGCCACAGCCGGGCCGCCGCGGGGTGCGGCGCGTCTTTGTTGATCGCCTGGAAGTAGTAGCCCGCGACCAGGGCTTCGTGGGGAACCACCACCTGCCAGCCGGGTACCTTCTGACTTTCGGTGCCGTTGAGGTAGTTCCAGTCGATCACCACCGGGGTCTGCCCCGACTCGATCGTGGCCGGGGTGGGATCGAGCGGCAGAAAGTTGCCCGCCTCGTTGAGTTTGGCGAAGAACTCGACGCCCGGAGCGATGTCGTCGGCGGACCCGCCGTGCGCCACCGCGGCCATCAGCACCCCGGCGAAGGCGGCCCCGGCTTGGGTCGGATCGCCGTTGAGCGCGACCTTGCCGTGGTATTCGGGCTTGAGCAGGTCATCGATCGTGGTGATCGGCGGGACCTTGGTCGAGTCGAAACCGATGGACATGAAGCCGCCGTAATCGTTGACCCAGGTGCCGTCGGGATCCTTCAACTTCGCCGGGATGTCGTCGAAGGTGGTCACCTTGTAGGGCGCGAACATCGAGGTGTTGGCCAGCGCCACCGATTGTCCGAGGTCGAACACATCGGGTGCGGTGCTCTTGCCCTTCTGCTGGTTGGCCGCGTTGATCTCTTCCTGGCTTGATGCGTCGGGCTGCGCCGAGTTCACCTTGATGCCGTACTTGTCCTCGAAGGCTTTGATGATCGCGCCGTAGTTCGCCCAATCCGGGGGCAGCGCAATCACATTCAGTTCACCCTCGGCCTTCGCCGCCGCGACGAGCTTGTCCATCCCGCCGAAATCAGCTACCGACGTGGCCTCGGCCATCTTCACTCCGGTGTCGGTTTCGGCACCGGCAGTGTCCTTCTGCGGCGGTGCGCACGCGGCCAGTCCCACGGTGACGACGGCCGAGACGGCCAGGGCGGATACCTTCGCGAACCTGGATGTGATCATTGCGAAACCCTCCGATGCTCAGGAAGCGCCGTCATGGCGCAGCGGTTGCTCGAACCTGTCGCCGGAGTGAACGAGTCCGCGGACAACGCGCACGGGCACCCTACCGCGACGCCTTCGAACTCGGCGCTCATTGTCGGGCCAGCGGGGATAGCATCGCGTGGTGTCTGTCCCCGGACCCGTCAGCAACTTCGAGCTTCACGACTGGTCGTTCAAACCGGCGCCGGTGCCCTGGTACCGGACCCGCCGCGCCACGCTCGCGTTGATTGCCACCGGCTTGGCCGCTGCCGCCATCGTGATCTCGGGTGTGCTGTTGCTGCTTAGGGATTCGGCACCGAGCGATACCCCGTCGCCGACCACGTCACCCTCCCCGTCGACCACCAGCCCGCCACCCTCACCGTCACTGCGGGTCGGGGTACCACCTGTCTCTTATAC
>NZ_MBEJ01000096.1 GCF_001953975.1 Mycobacterium sp. NS-7484 | reverse complement strand
CGCTCAGCCGCGGCGACCGCCTCAGCCCGCGTCGCATGCTCCAACGCATCGATCAGCGCCGCATCGGAGAGCGACGGTGGATCGAGCAATTCGAACACGTGTTCGATCTTACGCCGATCGACCGACGTCAGCAATGTTTTTCGCGAGCGAAATGCGTTGTCGCTCGCTAGGTGGGCAAAGCATGGAAGCCATGACGAGGTGGGCCGATGCACAGCATCTACATGGCGGTAACGCTCGACCCCCGAGACCGCACACCCCGGTAGATACCGCGACGAACGATCCACGGCTGCAGGACGCGGTCGATCATCCACGCCGGAAACCTGAAGGCAAACCCGTTGGGCGCGAAGACTTCCAACCCGTCCGGCTGAACCCCGAGCACCGACCCCCATCGGCTGGCCGGTGGCCGGTAACGGCGCATCCGGCCGCCGGTGAAGTACGCGATGACGTTGTGCGCCAGCAGCCCGTCAGCGCGGTTGCGAGCCGACGACCGCAGCGGGTCGGTGGCCGCGACGTCGCCGATGGCGAACACGGCGTCGGCGCCGGGCACCTGAAGATGCAGCGTCACCCGCACGAAGCCGTCCTCGTCGAGAACGTCCGACGGCAGCCACGAGGAGTTGGGCCGCACCCGGCCGACGGTCCACAGCACTGCGTCAGCCTGCGCCGGCGGCTGGCCGGTGCTCCACTGCACGGGATCGGACGTGATCGCAGCACAATCGAAATCCTCGGGTATCACGGCACGATGGCCAGGATGCATCGCCACCCCGGCCGCGGCGAGCCGACGCTCGACACGTCGACGGGCACGCGGATGATGTTGCTGCAGAACACCTTCGCCCGGAAAGTACAACGCGACTCGGGTGTCGGGCCACCGCAGCGCGATGTTTACCGCGCTGCTGACGGCTGCCGCACCGCCCCCGATCACCGCCACCGACCCAGCCGCGCCCAACCGGTCATGTGCGGCGTGGAGCCCGGCATCGACATCGCCTGCCGACTGCAACACACCCGGACGCCAGAAGCCGTTGCTCACACCGGTGGCGATGATCAGCGCGTCATAGCCGTGCACCTGCTCGGCCCCGTCGGCATCACGCACGGAGACGGTGCGAGCCGACAGATCCGCCGCGGTCAACGTCCCATGCACGGTGCGAACGCGGTCGAGCTCACGGAACCGGTCGAAGGCGATCCAATAGTCGCGCGCCCAATCGTCGGGCCGGGACAGCCGGGTCCCGAGCTCCTGACCACTGACCAGGCCTGGATTCAGCGATACCCCGACGACGTCATGGCGACGGGACAACCGGATCGCGGTGAGCAGGCCGGAATCGCCAAGCCCGGCGATCACCACGCGCTTGCGGTCCACAGTCGGTGACGGTACCGCCCGCCCGCACGAGTCCGGATCCGTTTGCCTATCGTGGCTGAATGAGCAGCGTCGCTGATGCGGACCGGGTCGCCGACCTCGCCCGCCGGGTCATGGCAGATCACGACCCGAAGAAAGTTCCGATTCCCGAGTACCTGGCGGCCTGTTACGACGCCGGCCTGTCCTGGGTGCATTTCCCCGAGGGCCTCGGCGGTCTCGGGGTGTCGCGCGGCTTGCAGGCGGTGGCCGACCGCATCCTGCAGGGCGCCGGCGGTCCAGTGCCGTTGGGCCTCAACCCGATGGGATACGGCATGGCCGCGCCCACTATTCGCGAGCATGCCCAATCCGAGGAACTCAAGAAATCCTGGCTACGACCGCTGGCCAGCACGGAACACATTTGGTGCCAGCTGTTTTCGGAGCCGGGCGCCGGTTCGGACCTGGCCGGACTGGCCACCTCGGCGGTCCTGGACGGTGACGAGTGGGTGCTCAACGGGCAGAAGGTGTGGACCAGCCTGGCGCACCGCGCGCGCTGGGGGCTGCTGCTGGCAAGAACCAATCCCGATGTGCCCAAACACAAAGGCCTGACGTACTTCGTCCTGGACATGCACGCACCCGGCGTCGAAACCCGGCCGCTGCGGCAGATGACCGGACAGGCAGAGTTCAACGAGGTCTACATCACCGACGCCCGGATCCCTGATACACACCGGCTCGGCGCGGTGGGCAACGGCTGGAATGTCGCGATGACGACGCTGATGAACGAGCGCAGTGCGCTGGGTGGCAGTGGCAACCGGCGCGGAGCCGGCACCATCTCGGATGCGGTGGCGCTGTGGGCGTCCCGGCCAGATCTACGGACTCCGGTGTTGCGTGACCGGCTCACCCAACTGTGGTTGCGCTCGGAGGCCCAGCGGCTGACCGCCGAGCGGTCCCGGGCCGCGGCCACCGTCGGCGGGCCGGGACCGGAAGGATCGATCGGCAAGCTGGTGGGTGCCGAACTGAACCAGCACATCTATCAATGGTGCATGGATCTACTTGGGCCCGAAGGGATCCTGTACCACGGCTACGGATTGCACGACAGTGACGACGAGGCGGACTGGCGCGGACCCGTTCAACAGCGCTTCCTGCGCAGCAAGGCCAACACCATCGAAGGCGGTACGTCCGAAGTGATGCGCAACATTCTGGGTGAGCGGATCCTCGGGTTGCCCGGTGATCTGCGGGCTGATGCTGGTATGCCGTGGAAGGAGATCCCACGTGGCTGAGGAACGTGAGTTCAGGTTCACCGACGAGCAGGCTCAGCTGCGCACGGCGGTCCGCAAGTTCTGCGCAGAGAACTTCTCCGAGCAGACGGTACGCACGCTGATGGAGTCCGAGCCGCGGTTCGATCGGAAAGTCTGGGCCCGACTTGGCGCTGAGCTCGGCGTCCTGGGCCTGGCGGTTCCGGAGTCCGAGGGCGGGGCCGGCGGCACGCTCGTCGATCAGGCCGTCGCCGTCGAGGAACTCGGCGCCGCCCTGGCCTGCGGCCCGGTGTTCGGCACGATGATGCTGGCCATCCCCGCGCTCGTCGCCGCGTCCTCGGGTCCCGTGCGCGACGAGCTGCTCGGCGCCCTGGCCGACGGCACTCGTACCGCGGCGTTCGCGGTGCCAGATCAGGCAGGCGCGTTCGATTCGGCCGCCGTGAACGTCGCTGCGGCCGAGGATGGAACGCTGACCGGGACCGTGCAGCGGGTCGTGGACGCTGACGCCGCGGATCTGCTGTTGGTAGCGGCGACGGGACCCGACGGCGTGGCACTCTATGCGGTCGACGCGACCGAAGCCGGCGTACAGCGAACCCCGCTGGTCACCCTCGACCTGACCCGGCCGCAGGCCGACATCGTGTTCGCCGAGACACCGGCACAGCTGGTAGCCGGACCCGACGAAGCCGAGCGGGTCATCACTCACGCGTTCCAGGTGGCATGCACACTGTTGGCCGCCGAACAGGTCGGCGCCGCACAGCATTTGCTGGACCTCTCGGTGGACTATGCGAAATCGCGGCTGCAGTTCGGCCGACCGATCGGCTCGTTCCAGGCCGTGAAACACCGGTTGGCCGATTGTCTGGTCGATCTCGAGCATGCCCGCTCGACGGCCTATCACGCGGCCTGGGCATTGACCGACGGTACCGACGACCCGGCGCTGGCCGCCGCGATCGCACAGGCCACGGCGTCGGCGGCATTCGCCAAGATTGCGGCCGACACCATTCAGGTGCACGGCGGCATCGGGTTCACCTGGGAGCACCAGGCACATCTGTACTTCAAGCGGGCGACCACCGACGCCGCCCTCCTGGGAAGCGCTGAAGCCCACCGGTCCCGGGTGGCGGAACTGGTGCTCGACGACGCGACCGTCGAACGGGTACCGCGGGTGGCGACGGGCACGCACTGATTGGTTGAAACAGCGCGGCAGGCCTTGCGCGACCGTAAGATCCCGCTGATGGAGCGACCGGTCGAGCACCGCACGCTGGCTGTCGACGGGGTGCGTTCCCCGGTGCTGGTCGCCGGGCCCGAGAGCCCGGAGGCCGTCGTGTTCGTGCACGGCAACAACGCCGGAGCCAAGTGGGACCGCCTGCTGACTCCTGTCGCCGGTTTCGCCCGGGTGATCGCCCCGGAGATGCCGGGTTTCGGTGGCGCCGACAAACCGTCGCAGTGGCCGTACACCGTTGCCGCCTACGCGGCACACCTCGACGCGCTCGTCGACCAGCTCGGTGTCGAACGCGCGCACCTGGTCGCCCACGATTTCGGCGGACCATGGGCACTGGCTTGGGCCGCCGACCATCTCGACGCGGTCGCCAGCATCACGTTGATCAACGCCCCGGTGGTGATCAACCATTTCGCCGCCAAGCTGTGGCGCACACCGGTCCTGGCGGAGGTGATGTGGCGGGTCGGTAACCAGGCACTGATGCGACGCATGCTCGCCATGCGCGATCCCGGCCTGCCGACCGACGCGCTGGACTCCATCGCCGAGCACATGTTCGCCCGCGGCACCCCCGACGCGGTGCTGAAGCTATATCGGTCCACCGGTCCGGAAGCCCTTGCGCCGTATGCGGATCGACTCGCCGAGTATGCCGGCGACGTCCTGGTGGTGTGGGGCACCGAGGACCATTACGTGCCGTTCTCCCAGACCGACGCCTACCGCGAAATGTTCCAGAACTGCGCGGTACAGCCGGTGCCGGGAACGGGTCACTGGCCCTGGCTCGAGCAACCCGACGTGGTGGCCGGACACGTCACCGAGTTCCTGCGCCGGCACATCGCGCCTGCCACTGACTAGCGAGTGACGGCGTCGATCGCCTTGTAGATACGTTGCTCGCTGACCGGACGCGGCGTGCCGAGCTGCTGAGCCCATAGACTGACCCGCAATTCCTCGATCTGCCAGGCGATGTCGCGGATTTTCGGGTCCTCGGCGCGGGCCGGTGACAACGCGGCCAGCAGGTCGTCGTAAGCATCCTCGACCGCGTGCACCCGGGTCATCCGGTCCCGGTCGGCGCTGAGTGCCTGCGGCAGCCGCTCCAGGCGGCGGACGATCGCGGTGACATACCGGGCCAGATCGGTCAGTCGTGCGACGCCCGTCGCCGTGACAAAGCCCTTGGGCAACAGGCGATCCAGCTGCGACCGAATATCGGCGACGGCATCGGCCTGGGCGGCGGTCGGCTTGTCCGGCAGGGCCACGCCGACGTCGTGGGTGGCAGCCAACACCTTTTCGACCCGGGTCACCGCGGCGTGCGTGGTCGGGCCGAGTTCCTTGCCGGCCCGCGCCACCAGCGCCGCGAACTCTGCTTTCGTCCACACCGGTTTGGCCAGCAGGTAGTCCGCCGCGGCGTCGGCGCCGTCGTCGAGCAGGGCGGCCAGTGTGCCGTCGGGATTGGCGTTGAGCGCCAGGCGGGTGCGGGTGTCCAGTCCCCGCTCGATCGCCTTGACCGGCGACGGCGCGGTGAGCCGCAACAGTCGGCGAAGGCCGGGCCCCATGGCCGCGGCCTGTTCCGCCGGGTTGGCAAAGACCTTGATGTCGACGGCTTTTCCGGTATCTACGAAGGCCGGGTAACCACGTACGGCGTGCCCGCCGCTGATGTTTTCCACGGTGCGGGGCAGCTCATCGAGGTCCTCGGGCCAGGCGCGTAGGTCGCGACGCTCCAGGTCACCGCCCAGCGCGTCGGCCACCGCCTGCGCGACGGGCACTGCCAGCTGTTCACGTAGGGCGTCGATGTTCTTGCCGCGGGCCACCTCTTTGCCGTCGGCGGTCTCGACGGCGAAGGTCATCCGCAGGTGATCCGGGACCTTGCTCAGGTCGAAGGCGTCGACCGGCACCAGAATTCCGCTGCGCCTGCGGAGTTCACGCTGCACCTCGTCGAGAAGCGAACCGGCGGACGGATCGATGTGGCCGAGGATGGCGCGGGCGGTGTCAGGGGCCGGGACGAAGTTGCGCCGCAGATCCTTGGGCAGGGACTTGATCAGCGCGGTCACCAGTTCCTCGCGCAAAGCCGGTACCTGCCAGGCGAATCCGTCGCCTCCGAGCCGCGCCAGCACCCCGACCGGCACGTGCACCGTCACGCCGTCGTCGGCGGCTCCGGGCTCGAACCGGTACGTCAGCGGCAGTTCCAGGTCTCCGGCGCGCCAGGTGTCGGGATTGTCTGCGCCGTCCTCGGACCGCAACAGGTCGTCGCGCGTGAAGGTGAGCAGGTCGGGTGTCTTTTGCCGCTGTTTCTTCCACCAGGCATCGAAGTGTCGGGCCGAGACGATACCGGCCGGGATCCGGGCGTCGTAGAGCGCGTAGATCTCGTCGTCACCGACCAGCAGGTCGCGCCGGCGGGCCCGCTCTTCGATCTCCTCGAGTTCGGCTCGCAGCCGGGCATTGTCGCGGAAGAAGTGATGCCGGGTCTGCCAATCGCCTTCGACCAGTGCATGGCGAATGAACAACTCCCGACTGAGCTCCGGCTCGATCTTGGCGTAGCCGACCTTGCGCCGTGGAACCAGCGGCAACCCGTACAGCGTGACCCGCTCGAAGGCCACGACCTCGCCGCGCCGGGCCTCCCAGTGCGGCTCGCTGTAGGTGCGCTGCACCAGATGGGCTGCGACGCGCTCGACGGTCTCGGGCTCGATCCGCGCGGCGATGCGGCCGAACAGTCGACTGGTCTCCACCAAATCGGCCACGACGATCCACCGTGGAGGTTTCTTCGTCAGCACCGAACCGGGGGCCAACACGAACTTGGTATTGCGGGCGCCCTGATAGTCGCGTGATTCGCCTTCACGCAGGCCGACGTGGGACAGCAGACCGGCGGTGAGGGCGGCGTGGATGCTGGCCGGTTCGGCCGGCTCATCACCCTCCCGGATCCCGATGTCACGGGCGATGCTGCGCAGCTGCCCGGTCAGGTCCTGCCATTCCCGGATCCGCAGGTAGTGCAGGAACTCCTCGCGGCACATCCGGCGGAAGGCGTTGCCGGAGAGCTGGTTTCGCTGTTCGCGGAGGTAGTTCCACAGGATTAGGTAGGACACGAAATCCGAGGAATCGTCGGCGAACCGGGCGTGCTTCTGCCGGGCCGCCTCTTCCTTGTCGCTGGGGCGTTCCCGTGGATCGGGGATCGACAGCGCCGCGGCCAGCACCAGCACCTCACGCACACAGCCTTCGGTGTCGGCCTGCAGGATCATCCGGCCGACGCGTGGGTCGAGAGGCAACCGGGCCAGCCGTCGTCCGACATCCGTCAGCGCACCCGAGGCGTCGAACGCACCGAGCTCCTGCAGCAACTGAACCCCGTCACGGATGCTGCGGGCATCGGGTGGGTCCAAGAAGGGGAACTCGGCGATGTCACCGAGTTGCAGGGCGGCCATCTGCAGGATCACCGCGGCCAGGTTGGTGCGCAGGATCTCGGGATCGGTGTAGCGGGGCCGGGATTCGAAGTCTTCCTCCGAGTACAGCCGGATGCAGACGCCGGGGGCGGTGCGCCCCGAACGCCCGGCCCGCTGGGCGGCCGAGGCCTGCGAGATCGGCTCGATCGGCAGGCGCTGCACCTTGGTGCGCCGGCTGTAACGAGAGATCCGCGCGGTGCCGGGATCGACGACGTAGCGGATGCCCGGCACGGTCAGCGATGTCTCGGCCACGTTGGTGGCCAACACGATTCGCCGCCCGGAGTGGCTGGGCTGGAACACCTTCTGCTGATCGGCGGTCGGCAGCCGGGCGTACAGCGGCAGCACTTCGGTATTGCGCAGATCCTTGAGAGCTTCTGCGGTGTCCCGTATTTCGCGTTCGCCAGGACAGGAACACCAAAACGTCGCCGGGCGGTTCGGCTTCCAGCTCGCGGACCGCATCGACGATGGCCTCGGTCGGATCACGTAGTTCGGTACGGACGATCTCGTGGTCGGGATCGTCGGGATCGTCGTCGCCGGAAGGCGGCCCAGGGACTTCCAGTGGGCGATACCGGATCTCAACCGGATACGTCCGGCCGGACACTTCGACGATCGGCGCGTCATGGAAGTGAGCCGCGAACCTCTCCGGCTCAATGGTGGCCGACGTGACGATGACCTTCAGGTCGGGGCGACGCGGCAACAGCTCCCGCAGGTAGCCCAGCAGGAAGTCGATGTTGAGGCTGCGCTCGTGCGCCTCGTCGAGAATCAGGGTGTCGTAGCGCAGCAGACGCCGGTCTCGTTGAATCTCGGCGAGCAGAATGCCGTCGGTCATCAGCTTGATCAGCGTCGAATCGCTGGCCTGGTCGGTGAAGCGCACGGTGTAGCCGACGGCGTCGCCGAGTGGGGTGCCCAGTTCGTCGGCGATGCGCTGGGCCACGGTGCGCGCGGCCAGCCGGCGTGGCTGGGTGTGCCCGATCGTGCCGCGGATACCGCGACCCAGCTCCAGGCAGATCTTGGGCAGCTGCGTGGTCTTGCCCGAGCCCGTCGCGCCGGCGACCACGACCACCTGGTTTTCGCTGATGGCCTTGGCCAGCTCGTCGCGGTGTTCGCTGACCGGCAGGTCGGGATAGGTGATCGCCGGAACGGCGGCCTGGCGGGTCAGGACGAGGGCTTCGGCGGCGGCGAGTTGTTCGGTGATCTTGGCCAGATCGCCGCCACGGAGATTCCGCAGCCGTCGCCGCAGCCGGTCGGCGTCCCGGATGGTCAGGCCGTCGAGGCGGGAGCGCAGCTCGGCAACTGACGGTTCGGACACTCCAGCAAGGGTAGCGGGCCGTGGTCTGTCAGCCCGAGCAGTCGACCGCTACCTCCAATGCCGAGCAGATCTGCCGCATGCGGGCATCTGCCAACCGACCCAAGCGCTCGACGAGAACCCCCACCGAAACGCTCTCCACCGAGTCCAGATTTACCGCTGAAAGACGGGGCACCGGGTCTCTTCCAGGCTCCAGAACGACTTCGCTGGCCAGCCCTCGAAGATTGGTGGTGCATGGTGCGACGAGGGCTCGCCGCAGCCGTGGGATCGCCGCATCGCGAGACAAGACCACCACTGGGCGGCGACCGATCTCTGGCATCTCGCACCACCAGAGTTCACCCCGAGCAGGAAAGTCACTCACGATGCGCCCGCAGCACGCCGCCACGATGCCACGTCGCCCCATTCATCCGGCTCATCAAGCGGATGGCTGTCATAGACGCTGTAACTCTCATCCAGTTCTGCGGATCGGTGGCGGGCAAGCAGCGCCGCAAGGGCCTCGTCGATCAGCGAGGCATCGGTGCTGCCAGAACGGATCATGCGCGCCCTGTCCAGCAACTCCGCGTTGACCGTCGTGCTCAAGCGTGTGCGATTCATGCCACAATCATGCCACCCGAGTGACCGCGGGAGAATGCATCTGTGACCGACTACGTCATCGCTCCCCCGCCCCAGGCCTCGCTGCCCGTCAGCACCGGGCCCGGACGCTTCCCCATCCGCCGGGTGTTCTGTGTCGGCCGTAACTATGCGGCGCACGCCCGGGAGATGGGCAAGGACCCGGATCGGGAACCGCCGTTCTTCTTCATGAAACCGGCCGATGCCGTTCTCGAGGCGACGGGAACGATCCCATATCCACCGCTGACCTCGTCTTTCCACCACGAGATCGAGCTCGTGGTGGCGCTGGGCGCCGGTGGCCGCGACGTCGCACCGGCCGACGCGCTGGACCTGGTCTGGGGCTACGGCATCGGCGTCGACCTGACCCGCCGCGACCTGCAAGACGAGGCCAAGAAGCTCAGCCGGCCCTGGGACTGGGGCAAGGGATTCGACGCGTCGGCCCTGTGCACCCCGCTCCGGCCGGTGGCCGAGGTTGGACATCCCGACCACGGGGAAATCTGGCTACGGGTCATGCCCGAGGTGATCAGTGCCATCTCAACGGCCGTCGACCTGGCGCCCGGTGATCTGATCTACACCGGCACCCCCGCCGGGGTCGGACCGATGGAGCCGGGCGACGTGGTCTCCGGCGGTGTCGCAGGGGTCGCGGAGTTCAGTTTCACGATCGGCCCAGCCGATCGGCGGCCCGCCTGACCTTCTGTCCCGCACCTCGGTGAGTCGATCAGTGAGCGCCCCACCCGTGGTGGGTGCCCGAGCGATCCAAGCGCGCTGCTCGGCCGGCGTATCCCAGGCCGCGAACGCGACGCCGAACGGCGGTGCATACCGGATGCGGTCGCCCGGCATGCCGGCCGGCTGCGGTCCGGCCCCCTCGAATGCGGTGATCACCAGCTCGTCGGCAACCCGCTCGACCACGGACGCGGCATAGCCGAGCTGCTGCGAAAGTTCTTGTGCGGCAATGCGTGCCGCCTGCGCCAAGGGACGGGAGGAGTCGACGCGTGCGGCCACCACCGCCAGACCCGGCCCGAGGGCAAAGGTCTTGTCGGCGGGGTCGCGGATCAACCAGCCCCGGTCACACAGCGTCGTGAGAATGGCGTGCGCGGTGGCCTGCGTCAGATCCAAGGCGCTGACCACGTCGGAGAACCGCAACCGAGTGTCGGCGGAGCCGGCCACCAGCTCGATGATGTCGACCACCCGGCTCGTCGGCGCTGAATGTGCACCTTTCACCCTTGACTCCCTCCTGGGCGGTTCATACAGTCAGCTTGGCAATTCGAGAGCTTATCTCGAATATTAGAGAATGGATCGGCGATGCGGGCAGTGGTCCTCCGTGACGGCGCACTGACGGTGCGTGAGATCCCCGATCCGGTACCCGGTCCCGGGGAGCTCCTGCTGCGCGTCGCCAGCACCGCAATCTGTGCCTCGGACGTGCACTTCATGGATCACCCCGAGCTCGGCGACGATCCCACCGGACGATCGCGCTACGACGCCGAACAAGACGTGGTACTCGGCCACGAGTTCGTCGGTGAGGTCATCGGCCACGGGCCCGGCTGTAGCGAGCAATTCCCAGTCGGCAGCCGGGTGACGTCGATACCGATCCGGTTGATTGACGGCGGCGCCGACGGGGCCCACATCATCGGCCAACACCCCGATTCCCCCGGTAGTTTCGCCGAGTTGGTCGTGGTGTCCGAAGCCATTGCCCGGCGCGCCGACGGCCAGGTCTCTGACGATGCCGTCGCCCTGACCGATGCCTTCGCCGTCGGCGAGTTCTATGTCCGCAGCGCTCGCCTCGAACCCGGCGAGATCCCCATCGTGATCGGCGCCGGCGCGATCGGCCTGTCCGCCGTCGCCGCCCTGAGCCGGCGTGGCATCAAACCGATCATCATCTCGGACTACCAGGAGGACCGTCGCACCCTGGCGTGCAAGGAATTCGGCGCTCACGTCGCCGTCGACCCGGGGCAACGCTCACCGTTGGACGTCTGGCGCGAGCTGCGCGCCGAACGCAACCTGTGGGGTCCGGCCGTGGTGTTCGAATGCGTCGGCGCGTCCGGGCTGATCCAGAAGATCGTCGCGGAAGCCGACATGGGCACCCGCATCTATTGCGCCGGCGGCTGGTACACCGGGGACGCCCTGGACATCACCACGGCCACCCGCCAGGGGGTGACCCTGCAGTTCGGCGGCGGGCCGTGGCCGCAGGACTGGTACGGAACGCTCGACGCCATCGTCGCCGGCGAGCTGGATCCCACCCCCAGCATCGGGATGGTGGTACCTCTCGACGAGGTCCCCGACGCACTCGATCTGGCCCGACGGTCGGCGGGGCCGACCCGAATCATCGTGCACCCGAACGGAGATCCCACATGACCGACCGTGACGACATCGTCGATGTGCTGGTTCGCTACGCCACCGGCATCGACCGGCGGGACTGGCCGCTGTTTCGCACCGTGTTCACCGAGGACTGTGTCTTGGATTACGGCGAGATCGGTTCCTGGAGCGGCGTGGACGCCGTCACCGAGTTCATGGAGCAGACGCACGCCATGGCCGGGCACACCCTGCACCGGATGAGCAACCACGCGATCACCGTCGATGGCGACACCGCGGCGGCGCGCACGTACGTCGACGCGCTGATCCTGGCTCAGGACAACAACTCTGGCGTCAACGCCGTCGGTTTCTATGACGACGAACTGGTCCGCACCGAGAATGGCTGGCGGATTGCCCGCCGCCGGTTCACCTCGGTGCGCGTGGTGGCGGTCTAGGAGACGCAATGGAATTCGCAACGAAGTACGGGCCGTGGGCACTGGTGGCCGGAGCCTCCGACGGTGTCGGCGCCGCGATGGCCGAGGAGCTGGGCCGCCGCGGCCTCAACGTGGTGCTGCTCGCCCGGCGCCAGGCGGTTCTCGACGAGGTCGCCGCTCGGATCGGGGAATTCGGCGCCCAGACCCGCACGCTGGCAATCGATCTGGCGTCCCCCGGTGCCGCCGGCAATGTCATCGCGGCCACCGCGGACCTGGACATCGGCTTCCTGGTCTACTGCGCCGGGGCCGATCCGAACTTCCAGCCGTTCCTGTCCAGCCCGCTGGCCGACGCCGAATCACTGGTGCAGCGCAACTGCATGGTCCCGATGCAGCTGTGCCACCACTACGCGCAGCCGATGGTGGACCGCGGCCGCGGCGGCATCGTCATCTTCGGCTCCGGCGCCGGCTTCGCCGGAGGGCCGAACATGGTGGCCTACGGTGCGAGCAAGGCTTTCGACATGGTGTTCGCCGAGGCACTGTGGACCGAACTGCACGACAGAGGCGGGTTGATCCTGGGCAAGACCGACACCCCGGCGCTACGCAAACTCGAATACGAACGCGGTCAGATCGACTCGCCCGAGCAGGTCCCGCCGGGCGCCGCCGCGGTCGAGGACGTGGTGGCGGCCGCATTCGACAACCTCACTGCGGGGCCAACGTGTCTGGTGGGACCGGAGATTCAGGCCGCCGCACAGCTGATGGCCTCGGTGAGCCGCAACGACGCGGTACGGTTCATCGCCCAAGCCGTCACCGCCGCAATGGGTTAGCGAGTTCAATCGAGCGGGAGTTGGGCGAAGATCGTCCCGGTCGGTTGCGGCGATCCGGAACCGGGTTCGACGGTGAACGCGAGGGTGCTCGCGCCGCCGAGATCACGCACCACGTCGGTGATCGACGGACCGACGGCACCGCCGATCGTGCCGGCAGAACGGGGCGTTCCGTTCTCGAGAAGCCACATCTGATAGACGGTGTCGACCGCGGGGGGCGGAACGTCGTTCATGATGAGCACCGCGGCGTTGCGTTCGCGGGAGTAGACGACCGTGGCCGTGCCACCGGAGGGGACCGTCGTGCTGACCGTCCGCACATCCGGGGCACCGAGTACCTGCTCGGCAGCCGTCGGCGGAGGCGGCGACGGCCGTAGGGCGACGCCGGCGCCGAATCCGGCACCGGCGATCACCACGGCGGCCGCTGCTGCGAGTGCTGCTGTGCGCCAACGGTTCCGGCGCGGCACCGGTGAGTGGGTGGCGGCCAGGACCCGGGCCCGCAGCGACGATGGCGCCTCGACGGCGGTGACGTTCGAGAGCACGGCCATGACCTCCCGGATCGCGCGCACCTCGTCGCGGAAGGCCGTGGACACCTCGGCCGGCGCGGACGCGAGCCGACGTTCGATGTCGGCACGCTCACCGTCCGAGACGGCATCCAGCGCATAGGCTGCCGCCAACTCCAGCAGTTCGGGCTCGGCGGGTTCGGTCATGCCACCCCCAGACACCGGCGCAGGTGTTGCAGGCCATTGCGGATACGAGACTTCACGGTAGCGAGGTTGACGGCGATGCGCTCGGACACCTGCGGATAGGTCAGGCCCCGGTAGTAGGCCAGTTCGATGCAATGCCGCTGTGCGTCGGACAGGCCGTCCAGACACTCGACAACCTGGCGGTGTTCCTCGGACAAGGTGGCCCGTTCCACCACCAGGTCGACCGGTGGCTCACCCGATGCGGCGGCATACCGGTGGTCCCGCCGGTGGGCGGCCTGCTCGGACCGGACCCGGTCCACCGCCCGTCGATGCGCGATGGTGACCAGCCACGCCATCGCCGAACCCTCGGCGGGATCGAACGACGACGCATTACGCCACACCTGCAGGTAGACCTCCTGGGTGGTTTCCTCGCTGTAGCCGGGATCCCGCAGGATCCGGCTGATCAGACCGAACAGCCGGGCATGGGTGGTGTCGTAAAGCGCCGCGAACGCCGCCGCATCCTGCCGGGCCACCCGCCGTAGGACGTCGTCGAGGTCGTCGTCCACCCGGCCTGAATCGGTCATCGGGGCGGAGAGTAACCATCCGGGCCCGGTGGCAAACCGGGTTTACGCAAGTTCGCGCTTCTGGAGGGTGAACTGGTTGACATCAACCTGACGCTTACGGAACAGGTCTGCGCAGCCGGTCAGATACCTCATGTACCGCTCGTAGACCTCCTCGGACTGGATCTCGACGGCTTGTTGCCGATTGGCCTCCAGCGCCGCCGCCCAATGGTCCAGCGTGGTGGCATAGTGCGGCTGCAGCGACTGCTGGCGGGTCAACACGAACCCCGCGGCGTTTGCCCGCTGCCGCACCATCTGCGCAGACGGCAACTGCCCACCGGGGAAGATGTCGGTCAGGATGAACTTGATGAACCGGGCCAGGTCGAACGTGAGCGGGACGCCCAGCTCACGGGCCTCGACCGGATGCAACCCGCAGATGGTGTGAAGCAGCATCACGCCGTCGGACGGCAACGCGCGATGGGCCATCTTGAAGAACGCCGGGTAGCGCTGATGCCCGAAGTGCTCGAACGCGCCGATCGAGACGATGCGGTCCACCGGCTCGTCGAACTCCTCCCAGCCGGCCAACAGCACACGCCGGCGCCGACCGGTGTCCATCGCGTCGAACGTCGATTTGACGTGCGCTGCTTGGTTTTTCGACAGCGTCAATCCGACGACGTTGACGTCGTAGGCTTCGATGGCCCGCCGCATCGTCGCGCCCCACCCACAACCGACGTCGAGCAGCGTCATCCCCGGCTCCAGACCGAGCTTGCCGAGGGCCAGGTCGATCTTGGCCAACTGCGCTTCCTCCAGCGTCATCGAGTCCCGTTCGAAGTACGCACAGCTGTAGGTCTGCGTGGGGTCCAGGAACAAGCGGAAGAAGTCGTCGGACAGGTCGTAGTGTGCCTGCACCGCCGCGAATTGAGGGGTCAAACTGGACATGGTGGGTCCCACCTTTCTTCACACGTGCGTGCATCGACGCACGGTTCATCGCACCCGACCTAAATAATTCGGAGCCGACGCGCTCGCGGATCACTTTCTTCTCAAACCCATCTGTGACGGCCACCGCTCCGAATAGAGATTGAGGGACGGCAAAGTGCGCCGTCCCGGCGATGAAGGTGACGAGCCGAGGGGATCAATTGCAGCCAGAACATCGGGCCGTTGCCGGCCCAGTGGACGATTTCGCCCCCGAGGAGGTCGCGCTGCGGCCGAGGCAGGTGCAGTTCCGCTGGGATACCGCACCGCTTCATTGGATTCCCGGAGACCCGTATGGCTCGCACGTCGTCACGGCGCTCAACCTCTTTCTGCCGGTGGCCGAGCGCTGGTTCAGCAGACTGCTTCGCGATGCGCTGGAGTATGTCCGCGATGAGCAGTTGCGGGCCGAGATCGTCGGCTTCATCGGTCAGGAAGCGGTGCACGCCAAGACCCATGACGACGTTCTGGTGGCCTATGTCCGGCGCCATGGCATCGATCCGCAGCCGTTCTACCGCCAGCTGGAATGGGTTGCCGGCCAGTTCGATGCGCGGCTGGACCGGGCGACGGGCCCGGATCGGCGCAAGGCACTGTCCTCGGGCACCCACGCCCTGTGTGCGGCAGAGCATTTCACCGGCGTGCTGGGGCATTGGGCGCTGAACAACGACTGGGACGAGATGGGTGTCGATCCGGTGTTGTGCGATCTGTACCGCTGGCACGGGGCAGAGGAGGTCGAGCACCGTCACGTCTCCTACAACGTGGCCAGGTACTTCGGCATGGACTATGTCGCGCAGGCCGTGTCGGGCGTGCTGGTCAGTGTGGTGTTCTTCGCGCTGCTGTTGCGTGGCACGAAGTTCCTCATCCACGAAGATCCGGCGTTGCCCAATCTCGGATACCTGCGAATGCTGTGGAAGCTACGCGCTTCCGGCAAGCTGGGCACCGTCCCGACCGCGGGCTTCATGGTCCGGTCGGGGCTGCGGTTCCTGCGCCGTGATTACGACCCGGCCGACGAGGGTGTGACGGCCCAAGCGGTGGCGTATCTGGCCGCCTCGCCGGCGGCTCGGGCCGGCCATGGCTGACCCGACGCGGCGTCTGCTCAAGCCCTATACCGGTGCACCGCCGCCGGGTCTGCACCGGGCGGTGCGCCCAGACCTGTTCACCCGGTTGGCCGGCACCGCGGTGTCCCATTTCGTCTCGGTGGTGATGCGTCTCGGTGGGAATCACGAACTGCCTGAGCTGGGCCGGGCTGTGGACCGCCGGACCGTGTCGGTGGTGGGTCGACGCAGCGTGGCGCCCGACGGCTCGGTCGTCGAACTCACCTTGGCGGTGGGCGATGGCACGCCGCTGCCCGCGTGGCACCCGGGCGCACACATCGTTGTTCACCTGCCGTCCGGTCGCACCCGGCACTACTCGCTGTGCGGAGATCCGCAACGCACACAGGAGTACCGGATCGCCGTGCGCCGAATTCCCTCGGGCGGTGGCGCTTCGGTGGAGGTACACGAACTCGGTGTCGGCGCGGTCGTCGAGATCAGCGATCCGCGAAACGCATTCATGATGCCGGTACCGGGTTCGGCATCACGGGCCGAGAAGCTGCACTTCATCGCCGGCGGGATCGGTATCACCCCGATCCTGCCGATGATCCGGCTCGCCGAGCGCGTCGGTGTGCCGTGGTCGTTGCGCTTCGTCGGCCGTCGGCGGGAGAACCTGCCGTTTCTGGACGAGCTCTTGGCGTGCGGAGACCCGGTGCGGGTGCACACCACCGAACAACACGGGCGCGTGACAGCCGGGGAGCTCCTCGATGGAGTGGACGGGCGGACGGCGGTATACCTGTGCGGTCCCCCGTCGATGGTGGATTGTGTTCGTCGCGGGCTGCCTGCAGGTTCCGGCACCGAACTGCACGTCGAGCGGTTCTCACCGGTGCCGGTCGCCGACGGCGCGCCATTCGACGTCGAGTTGGCCCGCAGCGCCAGGGTCGTGCGGGTCGGGGCGAACCAGAGCACGCTGGCTGCCTTGCGCGACGCCCTGCCCGATGTGGGTTACTCGTGCCAACAAGGCTTCTGCGGCACCTGTGTTCAGCGGGTGCTCGCCGGTGACGTCGACCATCGCGACACCCTGCTGACCGATCAGCAACGCGAACTCGGTCAGATGCTGGTCTGCGTTTCGCGGGCCGGACCGGAATCCGGCCGGCTCGTGCTGGACCTCTAGGCCCGGCGCGCTAAACCCGATCCGGCGCCCAGTACTCCAGCATCTCGGCGAAGGTCTCGAAGGCCGGCTTCGAGACCCCGTAGGCCGCCTCGAAGTGGATGCTCAGCGGGAAACCGAGATCGGCCACCCCGTCGATCACCCGCTTGTACAGGTCGAGCATGAGCCGACGCTTCTCGGCCGGCTCCAGCCCGGCGATGCGGCTGACGAATTCCTGCTCGGCGGCCACGGCCGGATTGCCCGCATCCTGGATCAGCCAGTTGATCAGCCCGACCTTGGTCTCGATCTTCGGCACGAAACCGAAGGACAACAGAATCTCGGGCCGATGGTCGCTCGCCTTGGCGAAGTCGCGCAGGTAGCCGACGATGGCGTCGGAGTACAGCAGCTGCGTCATCCCGTAGGTGGCGCCCTGGTCGCACTTGAAGTTGAACCGGCCCTGCTCGCCGTCGCGGGTCGGGATCAGGATCGCGCCGCGGTTGGGCACCAGCTCCTCGTAGATCGACAGGGCGTCGGTGGGTGCGACGCCCTCGCCCTCGCCGTCCTTCATCGTCCGGGGCACGCCGACGAAGGCGATGCCGTCGAAGCCGGCGCCGCTGAGATCGGTCAGGCGCTTGCCCAGCGCCTCACGACCCAGAAACGACGTGACCTGCGTGCACAGGCCGTGCAGACCGGGCAGCTCGGGCCGGATGATCGACCAGTAATCGAGCACGTCCATCTTCGGCTTCATCTCGACGGGACGATCGTCGTCCTCGTCGATCATCCCGGGGATCATGACGTGGCGGATCCGTCCCTCGATACCCACCTCGGCGGACAACGCCAGTACCTTGCGGGCCTCGTCAACGGCGTACTGAGCGCCCCGCTCGACGTTCGGGGGCACGAGTTCCAGCGCGATGGTGTTCAAAGGCACCTTGCCACCCTACGGAGCCGCGTCGGCAACGGGGCAGCTCGGGTCGAACCGTCGACGGCCTGGGGAAGATTCGTGGTAAACCTCCGGCATGGCTGAGCGCGTCACCTTCCCCAGTTCGACGGGCCCGACATTGGCCGGCGTAATCGACCGGCCCGACGGGCCGGTGCGCGGCTGGGGTGTGTTCTCCCATGGCTTCACGCTGGGAAAGGACTCTCCGGCGGCCGCGCGCATCTGCAAACAGTTGGCCAGTGACGGCATCGGGATGCTGCGCTTCGACGCCCTGGGCCTCGGGGATTCCGAGGGTGACTGGGGTGACGGCTCGTTCACCGTCAAGGTCGACGACATCATCGCGGCCTGCACATTCATGGCCGACCGCGGAACCCCGGCCGATCTGTTGATCGGGCACTCGTTCGGCGGCGCCGCCGCCATCGCCGCCGCCCGGCAGGCCCCTGGCGTGCGGGCTGTCGTGACGGTGGGTGCGCCGTTCGATCCGACCCATGTCGAGCATCAGTACGACGCCGTCATCGAGCAGGTGCTGGCCGAAGGCAGCGGCCAATGGATGGTCGGCGGTAAGACGCTGACCCTCAAACGCGCCTTCGTCGAAGATGTCCGGGCCGCACAGCTGCTCGACAAGATCAAGACCCTCAAGTTGCCGCTGTTGATCCTGCACTCCCCCACCGACAACACCGTCGGCATCAAGAACGCCAGCGACATCTTCCGCGCCGCCCGGCACCCACGCAGCTTCGTCTCGCTGGAAGGCTCCGAGCATCTGCTGACCGGGCCCGGTCAGGCCAAACGGGCCGGCCGGATCATCGGTGCCTGGGCTGACGCCTACCTCGGCGTGCGATAGCGTCGCCACATGTCTGACGCCACGCAGATCGCGTTCGTGCAAGCCACCTGGCATCGCGCCATCGTCGACAAGGCGCGCGAGGGATTCACCGAACAGATCGGCACCCATGGCTTCGCGGCGGATGCCCTCGAGTTCTTCGAGGTGCCCGGCGCGTTCGAGATACCGCTGGCCGCAAAGCGTCTGGCGCTGACCGGGCGCTATCAGGCGATCGTGGCGGCCGGTTTGGTGGTCGACGGCGGGATCTACCGCCACGATTTCGTGGCCACCGCGGTGATCGACGGGCTGATGCGCGTGCAGCTCGACACCGACGTGCCGGTGTTCTCGGTGGTGCTCACGCCGCACCACTTTCATGAGCACGACGAGCACATCGGTTACTTCACCAGGCACTTCGTGAAGAAGGGCGCCGAGGCGGCCAACGCCGTCGCGGCCACCCTGGAGTTGCACCGCTCGTTAGGCTGATCGCGGACGATCCGACTTACGCCGCACCCGCCTGATCGACGCGACCGGCACCGCGCTGCTTGGCCAGGGCGAAGCGGGCCAGCGTGCCGATGAACCGCTGGAGGTTCACCCGGCCGGCGATCTCCGCGCCCGCCCCGGGCGTCCAGCGCCCGGCGCACCGTTCGAGCACCACCACATCGACCGGTTGCGCGAAGACCGCCGTCGCCACACCAGGTGCGGTGGGCCCGGCCCAGTCCTCGACGATGTGCACCTGCAGCCGGCGCCCGTCCAGCCGCCGAACCCGCACCGACGATGCCGTGACGCGGACCGCGAGGGTCGTGGTGGGAAAGTCACCGCCGATGCCGACCTGCACGACGTCGTCGACGAGTGGGACGGAAAGACATGTCGTACCGCGGCGGAGTTGATCCAGATCCGCCGCAGCCAACGACGACAAACACGTGCGCATGCCGTTAATGATTATCATTTTCATTCACCGGGTTCAACCGGGCAGGCATCCGCTCTGGTCAGGCAGTCAGCGGCGGCTGCTGCCGCTGCCACCCACCTCGGCGGCCAATGGCGGGGGCAGCGGAGTGGTCCGGGTGGGGGTCGCCGCAGTTTGCGGTGCCCCGGGGCGGTGGAAGTCAACCATCGCCTCCTCACGGATCACCTTCTCGGCGGCACTGACCACCAGCGACTTGGAGGTGACGAGGTACTCGATGCCGGCGTTGTCGACGAGAAACGCACCGTCGTCGTTGCGGGTGGCCGGCACGATCAGCTTGGCGCCGTCGCGTAGCCGCACCCCGCGATACTCGTACTTGCCGTCGGACACCGAACAGATCGCCACCCGGGAGGCGTCGGTGCTGCCGAACAGCACTGTGGCATCCGCGCTGTCACACCGCGCCGTGGAGTCGAGGTATCCCCGCGCGTCACTGGCCGGAGCCGCCGGAGCGGCCGAGGCCCAGGGCACGCCCACGGCGAGCAACATGACACCCGCCGCCGCTGCAGCGGTGGTACAGCAACGCGAGAACCAGGCACCAGACATCGGTTACCACTGAACCACGGCTTTGCCGGTTATCGCGGCGTCAACTCCGAGACACCACCGAATCGTTAGGTCCCCGCAACACAGTCGAGGGCTCCCCACCGGTGAACACGACCGGGATCCGGCGGTAGCCACGCGTCACGGAGTTGCCGTGGAACACCGCGGAGTCGGTGGGGTCCAACGCCATGTCGGGCATCCGGGCCAGGACCTGTTCGAGGCCGATGGCGAACTCGAGGCGCGCCAGGTTGGAACCCAGACACCGGTGCACGCCGGCGCCGAAGCCGAGATGGCGGTTGGCCGAACGATCCAGCACGCAGCGGTCGGGATCGGGAAATTGTGCGGCGTCACGATTGGCCGCGGCGTAGTTCAGCAGGACCGTGTCCCCCGGAGCGAACCGGTGTGCGCCCAACTCGACGTCCCTGGCGACGGTACGGGGCAGGCTGTGGATCGATCCCGCGAACCGGATGAACTCTTCGACCGCCCGGGGCAGGATCTCGGGCTCGGCGATCAGCCGATCACGCTCGGCAGGGTGCGTGGCCAGGTAGTGGAATGCGAAAGACATTGCGCTGGCCGTTGTTTCGAGGCCGGCCTGCACCAGCAGGATGGCGTTGGCCACGATATCGTTGAACGGCAACGGTTCACCGTCGATCTCGGCATGCAGCAGCACGTCGATCATGTCGTCGCCGCCCGGTGCGGTGGCGCGGGCGGACACCGCGTCGTGCACGTGCTGATACAACCCGCCCCACGCCATCATCCGGTCCTGCTCGGTGTCCCCGTTGAGGGCCGTGTCGACCAGATCGAGGCACAACGGGACGTCGCCGACCGGCATCCCGAGCAGGTATTTGAAGAACACGACGCCGGGTTGCTGCCAGGCCACCTGGGCCAAGTCGCCCACACCCTGCTCGATGAAACCGTCGATGAGCAGGTCGGTTTCGGCCCGGATCTGCGGCGTGAGCGCCTTCATCCGTGCCGGAGAGAAGTACGGGTTGAGCACCTTCCGGAACTTCTGCTGCCGCGGCGGGTCGAGCGTGATCACCAGATCGCCGCCGGCCTGGCGGGCCCCCTCGGGCGTCGGATTACTCGAGAAGTGCTGCCAGTCCTGCGCGATCCGGTAACACTCGTCGTAGCCGAGCGCGACCCAGGCGCCGTCAGTGGGAAAGAACGGCACGGCCGTGTGGGCGATCGGTGCCTGTTGCCGCATCACCGAATACACCTCGTACAGCAGATCGTGATCATGGAAGTCCTCGTGACGCAGATCCCAGTTGCGCGCGTGCTCCTCGGCAGATTTCGGCATCTAGCTAGCCACCCTGCTCCTGGGCCTGGGCTTGGCGGGCCAGACGTTCCTCGTGACGGCGCACCAGTTCGCGGAAGCCCAGCCGGTCGTATTTGGGTGTCGGCTGGATGCCCCACTCGTCACGTGCGGTGTCCTTACCCTCGGCCCCTTCCGGCGGCCCGAGCATCGGGTAGGGGTGCTTGCACTCCAGCGTGTCATCGGAGTAGCGGACCTTGAGCAGCTCGCTACAGATCTCGGTCATGCTCAGCGTGGGATAGCCGTAGTAGACGGCCATGAACGGCAACGTGAACGCGCCTTCCACGACCAGGGCCACCAAGCACACCAGCACGGCGCGCTTGATCCATTTGTGCATGTTCGCGTAGTACGGCGTGGTGCCCGGGGGCAGGTCCGTGCTTTCTGTGCTGTCTGTAGGGATCGACACCATGTGCTCCTCAGAGTTGTTCAGTCAGTGAAGATTTCGCGGTTGACCGTGTGCAGGTACGGGATGGCCAGGAACGGGGTGATGTAGAAGATGTCGTAGAGCCACCAACCGATCACCGGGAAGATCACCCCGGCGTAGCGGACGTCGGCGAACATCGTCATGTTGAACACGTAGAGGCACCAGATGAGGACGCCCATCCAGCAGGTGACGATCATCCACTGGTGGCCCCAGCGCTTCATCTGCAGAAAGCCGATCGCCGCCGCGCAGCGCATCGCGAAAACGGTCAGGATCATCCCGAAGACCATGGACTTCTCGCCCGGTGCTGCCGCCCCGCCGATCCACAGTTCGTTGTAATGCCAGAAGTATCCGGCGTCGAACATGTAGCCCCAGCCGACCATCAGCACCCGGTTGATCAGAGTGTGGTTGGCCACCAGGTCCAGCGCCCAGCCCAGGCTGTTGAGGGCGCCGTCGATCAGTACGAGATATCCGATCAGGGTGACGATCATCGGGCGCACCGACAACCCGGCGCGGGCCGCCTGCCGCTGCAGCCACACCCCGCGCATGAAGATCGGGAATCCGATCAGGCCGGGGATCCACATGCCCATCAACAGCGCCCCGACGATCATCCACTTGTCGGCGCGGCGCTGGGCCAGCCGGGACTGCTCGTGATGATCCTCGAGCGTCACCGAATCCTGTTGGGACAGCGGTGCGCTCACAATTCCCACCAGCCTCGGGTAAACGACATGTACATCTGGATGCAGAACATCGCGAACAGGTAGCCGTAGATGACCACCTGCAGGACGATCAACGCCCGCTTGCGCTTTCGTTCTTGCTCGTTCATCAGACTCCCTCTCCTGGTTTGCCGGAACTGTCGAGCAGGCCGGCCGCTGCCACCTCGCGTAGTCCGTCGTTGATCGCCCCGTCGGTGCTCAGCGGCGCCAGCACACACGCCTCGGCCGCGTCGAGTTCGGAGGCGCCCTCGGCGACCAGCTGCGCCGCCGTCACCAGCACCCGCGTCGAGGGCGGTTCGAAATGGAACGCGGCGTCGGCGCTGCGGATCGCGGTCGCGCACGCCACCAGCCGGGCCGCGGTGTCGCGTCCCACTCCGGTCTCGGCGACGATCACCTCGGCTTCGCGGTCCGGGAGCAGGTAGGTCATCGGCAACGTGGCAAACCGTTGCCGGAAGGAGGGTTTGAGCTCCTTGAGCGAGCTGCGGTAGGCCGGGTTGTACGAGCACACCAACATGAAGGTCTCCGGCGCCCGCACAACTTCTCCGGCCCGGTCGAGATACAGAGCACGACGATGGTCGGTGAGCGAATGCAGGATGGCCAGCGAGTCGTGCCGGGCCTCGACCACCTCGTCGAGGTAACAGATGGCACCGGCCTTGACCGCGCGGGTCAGCGGACCGTCGGTCCACACCACATCGCCTCCGGTGACCATGAACCGGCCCACCAGGTCCGAGCTGGTGAGGTCGTCATGGCAGCTGATCGTCACCACCGGGCGTTGCAACAACGAGCCCATGTGTTCGACCAGCCGGGTCTTGCCGCAGCCGGTCGGCCCGGTCAGCATCACCGGGATCTGCCGGGCGTAGGCCTGCTCGAACAGCTGGACCTCGTTGCCGTTGGCGAAATACGTATCACTACTCATATGTTCTGCTCCTCAGCAGGCGACCAGTTCGCGATGGACGTGGGCGAGCACCCGTGGCAGCTCCTCGACACGGCGGATCCGTTGAGAACGCCTCGGCCCGAACACTTCCGGCAGCGGGTCGACGCGGGTGGGCCCGACGCCGACGTAGTACACGGCGACGCCGGCCTCGTTGGCCTCCTCGACCGCGTGCGCGGTGTCGGCCCAGGCGTAGCGGCCCTCGTAACCCTCGTCGGAGATCAGCCCGTCGCCGATCACGATGAGCAGCCGCCGCTCCGACGGTTGGGCCAGAAGTCGACTGGTCAGATGTCGCAGCGGCGCCCCGAGACGGGTGTAGCCGCCGGTGACCAGGCCGGCCGCACTGGGCGGGACAAACCGGCGGTCCTCGAAGTCCTTGAGGCACTGGACTTCCACCCGATGGCGCGTGTTGCCAGTGAACACGAAGATGCCGTGCCGTTCGCGCGCCCGCGTCATCGCCTGCGACAGCGCGTCGGCGCAGGCCAGTTCCAGCCGGAAAATCCGGCCACCGTGCACGCCCAGCGAGGAGCTGCCGTCGAGCAGCAACGCGGTGGACACGTCGCGGCTGCTGGGCAACAGCTCCCGGAAGACCCTGGGCTCGCCGGCTTCTCCGGTGACCACGTCGATGTGGTGGCGGACATAGGAATCGACGTCGAGGTCGGACCCGTCCTCCAGGCGATCGGTCATCGCGCGATGGGTGTGCTCGGCAAACCAGGCCCGCAGATCGGCCGGAACCGGCACCGACGTGCGGCTGCGCGG
Source organism: Mycobacterium sp. NS-7484 (assembly GCF_001953975.1). Lineage (GTDB taxonomy): Bacteria > Actinomycetota > Actinomycetes > Mycobacteriales > Mycobacteriaceae > Mycobacterium. The sequence continues at coordinate 63,076 of NZ_MBEJ01000096.1, read as the reverse complement.
CGGCTTGGCATGCTCGACGACGGCGACGTGATCGCGCAGGAAACTGTCCGTCCAGGCGTTCCATTCCGGATACGGAATCCCCGGCCGGTGCTCCGGGGTGACGTCGAGGTCGTTGTCCTGCGGGCGACTCGGCGGCGGCAGGTTGGGGTTGCGCACCCCACCGTCACCCCCGACCGGCACGGAATATGGCCGGGGCAAACGCTTTTGGGTGCTGGTCCACGGCATCCGGCCGAACCGCCGGCGAAGCCCGTCGGCCAACCCCGCCGGGGCCGTGTAGGCGACCGGTAGTCGGCCCAACAGCGGATCAGGGTCGGGCACCGTCCCGGTGCGGGCCAGACGCACCGCGCCGTCCAGCATGTCGACGGCCGACGTCTCCGCGTCGGTGGCCTCCAGTTGCGGGAGCAGCCTTCGGATCTCGGGCACCAGCCCCGGCCAGTTCTCGGCGACCCACCCCAGGGCCACCCCGGCTTCGACCAGGCTCAGAGCCCGCAGTTCGCGACCGGACAGCTCACCCAGCCGGTAATGCAGCAGCCGCTCTTTGGACGGCGCGCACTGCAGGGCCACCCCGCAGGTCAGCGAACGTCGGGTCCAGGCCGGATCCCTCGCCGGAAACGGCACCAGGACAAAGTCGAGCGCCGCGTTCAGTCCGAAACTGCGCTGCTCACCGGTGACCAGCCGCACGCCCTCACGTCTTCCTGCGCTGAGGGCGACGGCGGTCAGGGCGCAGCTGCGTTCGACCGCGATCGCGTCGCTGTCAGGCATCGACTCAGAATGTGCCGATGTTGGAGAACATCCAGTACCAGAACCAGATGATCAGCGCGGTGCCACCCCAGGCACCGATGTAGCGGCAGATCTCCCAGAGCATGAAGCCCCCTCCTTCGAATTGTGCTGACTGTGGTCAGTGATATGCGGTCAGTCGGTGAAGATTTCGCGGTTGACCGTGTGCAGATACGGGATGGCCAGGAACGGCGTGATGTAGAAGATGTCGTAGAGCCACCAACCGATCACCGGGAAGATCACCCCGGCGTAGCGGACGTCGGCGAACATCGTCATGTTGAACACGTAGCCGCACCAGATCACCACGCCCATCCAGCAGGTGACGATCATCCACTGCTGACCCCAGCGCTTCATCTGCAAGAACCCGATGCCCGCAGCGATGCGCATGGTGAACACCGTGAGGATGAGAGCGACCTCCCAGGCCTTCTCCCCCGGGCCGGCCGCACCGCCGACCCACAGCTCGTTGAAGTGCCAGAAATATCCGGCATCGAACAGATATCCCCAGCCCACAAGCAGGACTCGGCCCAGGATCGTGTGGTTGCCGACGAGGTCGAGTGACCAGCCGACGGCGTTGATGGCGGCATCGATGATGACGAGATAGCCGAGCAGGGTGACCATCATCGGCCGCACCGACAACCCGTCGCGCTGGGCTTGGCGCAGCAGCCACACGCCGCGCAGGAAGATGGGCAAACCCACGATGCCGAGGACCGCACTGCCGATCAGCAGAGACCCGACGATCAACCACTTGTCGGCCTGCCGCTGAGCGAGCCGGGACAGCTCGTCGTGATCGGCCATCTGATCGGCCGCCGACGGGCCACGCCTGCGCGCGTTGGTGGTCGGCAGATTCAAGGGTCCTCCAAGCGAGCCGTGGCGTGTTGTTGACTGACTATAGTCAATGAAACGACGGCTCGACAGGGCCCCTGCGGGCGGTGTTACGGCGCCATGCTGCGCATGGTCCTGATCACGTAGTCCTCCAGGAGGGCGTCGCGCGTGGGCCAGTCGTTGGTGGTGATCAACAGCGCATAGAAGCCGAGCAGGAAGAACACGGCGCTGTTCCACGGGTTGACGTCGGCGGCCACCTCGCCCTGCTGCTGGGCCAGCTCGATCTGCTGGGCCACGTGGGAGATCACCGGATGTTCCTGGCTGTCCGGTACCGGCGGACGGGTCTGCGAGAAGTGCAGGGCCAGAAAGTCTTTGAACAGGACATCGCCGAGCCGGCGCTCCAGGCCGACCACCAGCCGCATGGACTCGCGCAGACCGTCCTCCAGCGTGTGCGGCTTCTTGAGGAACTGCGCGTACTGCTTGGCGATACGTTCCTCTTCGCGCTGTTCGAGCTCCAGCAGCACATGTTCTTTGGTGGGGAAGTGGAAGAAGAACGTGCCGTGCGCGACGCCGGCCGCCTTCACGATCGTGCCGACATCCGCTTCGGCCATCCCGGCCCGCTTGAACTCCGCGATCGCCGCACCCATCAACCGCTCACGCGTCTGCAGGCGCTTCGCCTCACGCGCAGACAACCCGTCTGCCACAGCCATCCCGTTCCCTCGTGTTGACCCGACTCAGGTGAATCTAGCCGGTGGCCGCGTCACGCAGGATCTGTTGCAGCCGGTCCAGCGGGTCACCGGTGGTGGGATCCAGGCGGTTCGGTGACCGTGGGTCGGCCGCCCCCGCCGATCCCGGTGGCGGAGCGGGTGCCGGTGCCGCGGGGGGCGGTGGTGTCACCGGCGGCGGTGCGACGCTCGCCGCATCGATCTTGCCGTTCAACCGGTCCAGGGCCTGCTCGCGCACCACGCGGCGATCCGGGTCGGGGTCGGTGTTGCCGGCGAAGCACCCCGCTTCGGCCCGCTCCACCACTTCTCGCGCACCGAGATAGTGGGCCACCGCCGTCTGGAGGTCGAACACCGCGGCGGCACGATCACCGAGCGTTTCCCGCACGAGTTCGAGATTCACCCTGGCCGAACAGGATTCATCGGCACCGAGGGCGTCCAGGGCCGCGCTGAAGTGACGGTCGGCGTCGGCGAGCCGGTCTTCGAGGACCGCGAGCGCACCCGCGGCCGAGTCCGCCTTGCCGGGCTCGACGACATTGAGCACCTGCAGCCTGGACACTTCGCGTGCCAGGGCGTCGGTGTCACGATCGGCGAAACTCGACACCGCCGAATGGCCGATCACCACCACAGACAACAGCTTGACGATCACGATGACCAATACCAGCACCACCGGGGCGGAGTACAGCAGCAACCTGCGCCGCAACGGGTTCATGACCGCGGCCCCACGTCGATCGACTGCGTGCGACGGAACTCCCGCAGCACGAGATAAAGCTCGACCAGGATCAGCAGCCCCGCCGCTGCGGCGAAGACCCAGTACAACTCCACGCCGGCGCGATCCCGGGCTGTCTCAGGCGCCTGCTCCGGTGCGGCATCGTCGGGCAGCGCGACATCCAACGGCGTGCCGACGTCACGCGACACGTACGGCACCCCGATCTGGTCGGCCACCCCGCGCAGCGCCGGCGCCCCGGCGGTGCCGTATCCCAGCACCGCCCCGCCGTCCACACTGCCCTCGGGCAACTGGAATTCTCGTTGCGGGGATTGGGATTCCGGCGCACCGGAACCCAGATAGAAGACCAGGTTCTGCGCCCGCGGGAACTGCGCCGCAGCGCTGATCAACTGGTAGCGCAGCACGCTGGCGGCGGCGCCGACATTGGCATCCGGGGCGTCCGGTCTCGCCGGATACGCCTCCACGGCCGAGAGCACCGGGCGCAAACTCCACGTATCGGCCGACAGCGGCCACACCACACTCGGCCGGTCGGTGAACCCGATCAGCGCGAAACGGGCATCCGGATAGCGGTCGATCAGGGCGACGATGTCCGCGCGCGCGACCGACATCGCCGAGCGTCCGTCGGGGCCGGGCTGCGTCATCTCCGGCGACCGGTCGAGGATCACGAAGATGCTCGGGTCCCGGTCACCCGCGGGCCGGGGCACGGTGTCGCGGGCTCCGCCGACCACCGGACCGAGACCGGCCACGAGGAGCAACAGCCCGGCGGCGGTCAGCGCCGACCAGCGCCACACCGCAGGCCAACCGTCGGCCTGTGCCCGTACCTGTGGGAACGTCACGGCCCGCGCCACGACGAGCACCACCGCGAGCGCCGCAAGCAGCAGCGGCGGCAGGACCGGCTCGAAACTCATCGTCGCATCACCGCCGGCCACCACCACAGCACCGCCAACGCCAGCAGTGCGGCCAACACCGGGATCCCCGGCGTCTCCACGGATTTCATCGCCGCGCTGTCACCGTTCGGAGCAGCCTGCGGCGGATGGTCACGGATCTCGGTCAGATGTGCCTCGACGTCCGCGGGTCCGTACCACCGTCCGCCGGTGCTGCGCGCCAAGGCTGCCACGGCACCCTCCCCGGTCCCCGGGGTGATGGCGTTGACCTGGATGCCGGCATTGACCGCCAGGTCGCGCAACCTGTCCGCGGTGAACAGCGGCGTGGACTTGCCGGGCAGGGTCTCCGGACCCACGTAGATCAACGAACGGCGTTGCGCCGAGGCCTCTTCAAAATTCGGGAAGCCGGTCAGGCACAAGGCCAACACGTCCGTCACATTCGCGGAGTAGTCGACATAGGCGACCGGGGTGACCAGTGGATCGGCACCATCGCCGCGGGCGACCGCGGCGAATTGGCCTGCCGCGTAGTGGTAGTCGCGGGTGAGCGGAAGCACCCGTCGGTTCGCCGAGGTCAACCCGATCCGGGCGGTGCCGAACGAGGGGATCCGTTCGGCGAAGTACTGCAATGTCGCGTTGACCGCGGGGTCGGTCGCGGGTCCGCCGACGCAGACCATGATGTCCTCCGGTGCCGCCACCGCGGTGCTACGGGCCCACGACGGAAGTCCGGTGGGGCGGGCCGCCACGAGGACGGCCGCCGCGAACGCGACCGTCAACATGACGATCGCCACGACGGCCGACACCATGCGTCGTCGCGCGGCCCGCACGTACTCGGGCAACCGGGTCAGACGTCGGGTGTTGGCCAGCGGTCTGAGATCGTCGGGGTCTGATTCCTTCAGCCACAGGGCCGCACCCACGCACCCGGCCAGGGCCAGACACCCGGCGATCGCCACCACCCACCAGATCAGGTCCATCCGCGGATCAACTCCTCGGCCTGATCGCTGACCGTCCCGGCATCCAGCGTGGAGCGGTGGTTGAACTGAATATCGGTGAGTTGGGCGAGGATCGGGGCAGCCGGTGCGGCGTCGCTGTCCGCAATGGCGTCGACCTGAAGGTAGCGGGCCTGCACTCCGGTGGCGCCCTGGACGAATGCCCGCAGTTCCCGGCTGAGCGCGGCACCTGCCGCCCCGGCGCTCAGATCACCTGAGCGGTAACGGTTTCCGATGGTGCGCACCGCCCGGGCCGACCGGCGGCGCAGGTACTCGGCCCGGGCCGCGCCGATGAGGGGAAGGTCTCCTACCGCGCGCCCGGGCGCAGTCAACACGAAGACGGCGCCGTACCAGGCGCACAGCACGAGGATCAGACCGATCGCGATCCACAGCCACACCGACGAGTAGGGCGTCGGCCCGATCACGTAACGCAGCAAGTCATCCGGCACGTGCGTACACCCCGGTCATGGCGGTCAACGCCGCCCGGATGCGCATGCTGCCGGGAATCCGGGCGTGCGGTACCCGGTGGGTGGTGAGAAGCTCGGAAAGCCGTTCGCGCCGTTGGGTTTCTGCGCGGCGATAGGCCTCGACCACGTCGGCATCCAGGCCGGTCAGGATCGGCCGGCCATCGGCGATCTCGTAGCCGCGTGCGCCATCGGACGGCGCGCCCACCGCGGGCATGTCGCCGACCAATGCCCACAGCACGTCGTGGCGGGCGGTGAGGGAACCCAGCACGTCGGCCAGCCGCTCGTCGACCTCGGGTTCGTCGGACACCACGAAGATCAGCAGTCGGTGCCGGTAGTGGCTGGCGACCCATTCGAGCTGTACCCGGATGTCGCTGGGACCGGGATGGTCGGTGGCGTGGTCGTGGTACCGGTGCAGCATGCGTTCGATGTGAGTTTCCCCGCGGCGCAGCCGGATGTCGACGTTGCCTCGCCGGTCCCCGAGCACCATCGCGATCTCGTCGGAGCGCGGCAGGGTCATCAATCCGATCGCGCCGATGGTGTGCAGCGCCACGGTCCTTTTCAGTTCACCTGAGGGCGCCAGTGCGCAGCTGTTGCGTCCGGCGTCGGCGACCACCAGTACCTTGTGGTGCTTTTCGGAGACGAACCGTTTGATCAGGGTATGCCCGGACCGGGCGGTGGCCTTCCAGTCGATGTCACGGACATCGTCGCCCGGAACGTAGGGGCGCAGCTCGTCGAATTCCAGGCTGCGAGTGTGCACCAGGGCGTAGCGGCCGCCCTCGAGCAACCCCGCGGCGTCGCGACCGATGTACGCCTTGGCCGAGTCGAGATACTTGCCCATCGCGGCCTCAGGGGACCTGGACCGCACGCAACACCGCATCGACGACGACGTCTGGGGTGATCCTGGCGGTGGCCGCTTCGAAACCGAGGATCAGGCGGTGGCGCAGCACACGATGGGCCAACCGGGCGATGTCGTCGGGCACCACATGGTCGCGGCCACGCAGCACCGCCAGGGCCCGGGCCGTCCGGCAGAACGCGAGGGTGGCTCGCGGGCTGGCCCCGTACTCGATCACCCGCGCCAGGTTCGCCGGAAGGTATTGCCCCGGTTCGCGGGTGACGCCGACCAGTCGGCTGGCGTACTCGACGAGGGCCCGATCGAGATACACCGACCGCACGATGTCCTGGGCGCGACGAATGTCGTCAATGGTGACGACGGGAGCGGCGCGGTGACCGCGATCGTAGAGACCGGCATCCATCCGGGCGGCGATCTCGACTTCGTCCTCGACCGAGGGGTAGCCCACGATCTCCTTGAGCATGAACCGATCGGTCTGGGCCTCCGAGAGCGGATAGGTCCCTTCCTGATCGACGGGATTCTGCGTGGCGATCACGAGAAACGGTTCAGGGATGGGATATTCGACGCCTGCAATCGTGGTCTGGCGTTCCTCCATGGCCTCCAGCATCGCGCTCTGGGTCTTGGCGCTGGAGCGGTTGATCTCGTCGAGCAGCACGATGTTGGCGTGGACCGGACCCAACTGCGTGACAAACGAATTGTGTTCGGCCTCGTAGATCTGGGTGCCGATGATGTCGCTGGGCAACAGGTCGGGCGTGCACTGGATCCGGCGGAAGGTGCCATCGATCGACTCGGCCACCACTCGGGCCGCGGTGGTCTTCGCCAGCCCGGGGACGCTCTCGATCAGCAGGTGCCCGCCGGCCAGCAGCGCCACCAACATCGATTCGCGCAGATGGTCCTGGCCCACCACGCGGGTGGAGAATGCCGAGGTCACCGCTTCCACGATGCGTTGAGCTTCGGCGGCATCACGCTGGTCGGCCTGCAATCGCGGTGCGGTCATGAATCCTCTCCGGTCGGTCGTCCCCCTTCCCAGACCAAGACGATGTACCCAGACTTTGCCGATCTCACTCGGCGCGTGCCCGCCCGCTCACGGCGTGAGGATGATCTTGACGGCGCCGTCCCGCTTCTTCTGGAAGATCTCGTAGCCGTGCGGCGCCTCGTCGAGCGGCAGGATGTGGGTAGCGAAATCGTCGACGCCCAAAGGATCGTCATCGCCGAGCAGCGGGAGGATGTCGTCGACCCACTTCTTCACGTTGGCCTGCCCCATGCGCAGCTGAATCTGCTTGTCGAACAAGGTGAGCATGGGCAGTGGGTCGGCCATGCCGCCGTAGACGCCGATCAGCGAGATGGTGCCGCCGCGGCGCACGATGTCGATCGCCGAGTAGAACGCCTCGAGCCGATCCACACCGGCGGTCTGCATCATGGGCTTGGCGATCACGTCGGGCATCATGGCGGTCATCTTCTGCAGGGTCGAGGCCACCGGCGAACCGTGGGCCTCCATGCCGACCGCGTCGATCACCGAATCCGTACCGCGGCCGTCGGTCATGGATCGCACCGCGTCACCCACCGGCTCGTCCAACGAGCTGAGGTCGATCGTGGTGATGCCGCGAGCTTCGGCGCGGCCCAGCCGTTCCCGGATCCGGTCCACGGCAATGACACGGTAGCCAAGGTGCTGGGCGACGCGGGCCGCCATGTCACCGATGGGCCCGAGCCCGAGCACGGTCACCGAGCCGCCGTCGGGAATCGCGGCATAGGCGACGGCCTGCCACGCGGTGGGCAGCACATCCGACAGATAGACGTACCGGGAGTCGGGCGGCCCCTCCGGCACCTTGATATGGGTGAACTGGGCCTGCGGCACCCGCAGGTATTGCGCCTGGCCGCCGGGGATCTGACCGTAGAGCTCGGAGTAACCGAACAGGGCCGCTCCCATCCCTTGATCTCGCACCTGGGTCGTCTCGCACTGGGTGTAGAGCTGCTGATCGCACATGAAGCAGTGCCCGCACGAGATCTGGAACGGGATCACCACCCGATCCCCCACCGACAGATTTCCGACGCTGGAGCCGACCTCACGCACGATGCCCATCGGTTCGTGGCCCAGGATGTCACCCTGATGCATGAAGGCGCCGAGCACCTCGTACAGATGCAGATCCGAGCCACAGATGTTGGTCGAGGTCACCTCGATGATCGCGTCGGTGGGCTCTTCGATCTTCGGGTCGGGCACGGTGTCAACCCGCACGTCCCGCCGACCGTGCCAGGTAACGGCTTTCACAGCTGTGCTCCCCTCAGTTTGAAGTGACTCGGTGGTGGCTACCCCGGCAGATCGGCACCAAACCGGTGCCAGGTCGTCGAGGGTGAGGAGAATGGTCCGGTGATCTCGATCTGGGACGGTTTCGACAGGTTCGCCGGACTCCTGGACTACCCGATGTTCATCGTGACCGTGCAGACCGAGGATCGGCGCGCCGGTTGCCTGGTCGGGTTCACCACGCAGTCGAGCATCGACCCGCCCCGATTCTTGGTGGGCTTGTCGAAGCAGAACCACACGCTGGCCGTCGCGGCCTCAGCCGACCATCTCGGTGTGCACCTGCTGGCCCGTGACGACCTGGACCTGGCGCGGTTGTTCGGCGAAGAGACCGGTGACGAGGTCGACAAATTCGCCCGGTGCCGTTGGCATTCCGGCCCGGCCGACACGCCGATCCTCGATGCCGCACCGGCCTGGTTCGTCGGGCAGGTCCTGGACCGGTTCGACCTCGGCGACCACATCGGGTATCTGTTGAAACCCGTTGCGGGACAGGCCCCTGACGACCCGCAGCCGTGGATCCAACTGTCCGATGTGACCGACTTCGAGCCCGGGCACGAGGCCTGAAATCAGCGCCAGGCGAAGACCGGCTGCTCGAGTTCGTCGACCGGATCGGGCCGACCCTCCAGAGCCAGCCATCGCAACTGCAGCAACACCGCGCCGGTGGGCGCATGGATCAGATCGTTGCCCAACGGAATCTGCACGACGGGGCGGGGGCTTTCGGGGATGGTGATGAACCGGGGCGAGTCCTCACGTTGCAGCTGGTGCAGGCCCACCCGGTAAGCCGCCACCACCTCATCGGGTGAAGGCCGCAGCTCCAGGCGACCGCCACCCCAGATCACCACCGGCGTGATGACATATCCCGAGCGGGTCGGGTAGTCGTCGAGCAGGCCCAACACCGCCGAGTCGGGCAGGCTGACGCCGACCTCCTCGTCGAGTTCCCGCAGCGCGGCCTCGACGGCGTTTTCGCCCGGATCCAGCCGGCCACCGGGCAACGCCCACTGCGCAGCATGCGACGAAAGTCGAGAGGTCCTGCGGCACAACAGGAAAGCGGCTCCACCGGATACGTCGACCATGCGGCCGTCCAGGCCGGGCTCCGGCATCGGCCGACCGTCGATCCACTCGTCGACCGGTGCCGGGTCCACCCGGTCCTCTCCGACCTCGGAGTCCACGAGGACCACCGCCACGGCGGCGTGACGTTTCGTCGGATCGGTGACCGAGCGGCGCCGGTGCCCTGCCAGATGCGTCCCGATCCGGTCCCGCAGCGCGTCGTCGTAGGCGATCGTCACTGCTCGACCATATTCAGCCGGCCCGTTGATCCGGTTTGCGGGTCTGCTGATACAGCGCGAGCCTCCAGGACCCGTCGACGCGGTGGTAGACGCTGGACATCGCGCCGACGAATGCGGGCTCATCCTCGTCGCGGTATGCCGTGCCGACATAGACCAGCACGGCGTTGTCGTCGTCGAGGGCGATCACATGCACACCGCTGATCTCGTAGGCACGCCACGGCGGCGATTCGGCCAAGGCGCTGACCACGGTGTTGCGGTCCATCACCATGCCGTTGGCCAGGACCATGACGGCGTCGGGGAGCATCAGCGCGCCGTAGAAGTCGGCGCCGCTGGACTCGCACAGCGCATCCCACCCGGCCCGTTCGATGTGCAGGAGTTCATCGACTAGTGGACTGGCCATTGCAGTGCAATACCCGCTGTACGGGGCCGGTACGCCTGGGCATTGCTGTGAAAAGAGTGGTAGAAGTGGTTCGTGGGTGTCCGTACGGTACCGGCCCTGGCCGGCCTCGCAGCGGTGACTGCGGCTGCCGCGCTGGGCACCCTCTCGGCACCGTTCACGACGCCCCAAGCCTCGGCCGCGCCGGACTGCCCTGACATCGAGGTCGTCTTCGCCCGCGGCACCGACGAACCGGCAGGCATCGGCAACGTCGGCAAGGCATTCGTCGACACGCTGCGCCCCATGGTCAAAGGGTCGACGGTGGGCACGTATGCGGTGCAGTACCCCGCATCCTGGGATTTCATGAAGGCCGCCGCCGGAGCCACCGACATGAGCAAGCGGGTCCAGGCCACCGCGGCGCGTTGTCCCAAGACCAAGATCGTGATGGGTGGCTACTCGCAGGGCGCGGCGGTCGTCGACGTGGTGGCCACCTCACCGATCGCCGGCCTGGGCTACACCGCCCCGCTACCTGCCGCCGTCGTCCCGCGCGTCGCCTCCGTCGTCGTCTTCGGGAACCCGTCGGCGCGGCTCGGTCAGCCGCTGACCCGCATGAGCCCGGACTTCGGCGCCAAGACCGCGGATTTGTGCAACACCAACGACCCGATCTGCTCGCTCGGCCGGGATTGGAACGCGCACATCACCTATCCGAAATCGGGCCTGATCAAGCTGGCTGCGCAATGGGTCACGCGTCATGTCCAGCCGGCTCCAGCGCCCGCTGCGCGGCGCTGACGACGGGATAGAGCCGATGGCTTCCCGGCAGACCCTTCAGTTCCACTTCGCGCGGAGCACCTAGTTGAAGGTCGTCGAGATGCTTGACCGTCTCCGCGACCGGCTCGCTGACCAGGATCTCGCCGCCGCCGGCCTGACCGGCGACGCGGGCCGCCATCGCGACGTCGAGCCCGAACAGGTCGTCGCCGCGGCGCACGGACGTGCCCATGTGCACCCCGATCCGCACCCGGATCGCCTGCCACCGCTGCGGATTCTCGGCGAGCGCACACTGCACGTCGGTGGCGAACCGCACCGCGTTCTCCGGATCGGCGAACGCGATCATGAATCCGTCGCCCTGGGTCTTGACGACGTGGCCACCGTGCTTGTCGACGCGGGACTGCACGAGCTTGTTGTGCTTCTCCAACAGCTTCACCCAGGCCCGGTCACCCATCGCGGCATTGCTCTGCGTCGACCCCTCGATGTCGGAGAACACGATGACGACGCGTCCGTCGGCGGTCAGCCGGGCCAGATCCGGACGCTCCACCTGGGCCCAGCCGGCCAGATCCTCGATCGAGTTGCGCACCGTCGCGCCCAGCCCCTTGTTGATCAGCATGTCCGCGGTCTGGAAGACGGTCTTGATCGCCATCGGGGCCACGCCCCGTCGTCGCCTGCGCTTGCGGTCCTCGTCCTCGGCCTGCATCCGCTCGATCTCCCGGCGGGCGTTCGTCAGTTGCCGCCGGCTCACGAGGAACAGCACCAGGAACGTGACGAACGCCGCGAACAGCGCGACGACAACCACCAGCAGGACGGACTCAAGCGTCGTCGGCATCCGCCGATTATCTCCGGCTGTCACATTTCGTCGAGCCGCGGTGTCTTGAGGGGGTAGCCACGGCGCTACGGCGACTACGAGCCGGGGCAGTTCGGGTAACGGCGGCGACCGGGACGATCGTCGGCAGGGGTGAGCTGGCACGCTGGTCATCAATATGACCACTCCCCTGCTCGACGATCCGAACGACCTGTCGGCACTGCAAGCCAAGGGCGACGACGCCGACGCGCTGTTCACCGACTTCGCCGCCTGGGCCGAGGCCAACGGCACCACGCTGTACCCGGCGCAGGAGGAAGCGCTGATCGAACTGGTCAGCGGAGCGAACGTGATCCTCGCGACGCCGACGGGGTCGGGCAAGTCGCTGGTGGCCACCGGGGCGATCTACGCGGCGCTCGCCACGGACCGCGTCAGCTTCTACACCGCCCCGATCAAGGCGCTGGTGAGCGAGAAGTTCTTCGCGCTGTGCGACGTGTTCGGCGCGGCCAACGTCGGCATGCTCACCGGCGACGCGTCGGTCAACGCCGATGCGCCGATCATCGCGTGTACCGCCGAAATCCTGGCGAACCTGGCGCTGCGTGAAGGTGCCGATGCCGACATCGGCCTGGTGGTGATGGACGAGTTCCACTTCTACGGTGACCAGGACCGCGGCTGGGCATGGCAGGTGCCGCTGCTGGAACTGCCCAAGGCGCAGTTCCTACTGATGTCGGCGACGCTGGGCGACGTGACGTTCCTGCGCAAGGATCTGACCCGGCGCACCGGGCGCGAGACGGCCCTGGTCGCGGGCGCCGAAAGGCCGGTCCCACTGTTCTTCTCGTATGCCACCACGCCGATGCACGAGACCATCGCCGACCTGCTGGAGACCAAGCAGGCGCCGATCTACGTCGTGCACTTCACCCAGGCCTCGGCGCTGGAACGGGCGCAGGCGCTGATGAGCGTCAACGTCTGCACAAAGGAGGAGAAGGCGGCGATCGCCGAGATGATCGGCGGCTTCCGGTTTTCGACCAGCTTCGGGACCACGCTGTCGCGCCTGGTGCGGCACGGCATCGGGGTCCACCACGCCGGCATGCTGCCCAAGTACCGGCGGCTGGTTGAACAACTGGCGCAGGCCGGGCTGCTCAAGGTGATCTGCGGCACCGACACCCTCGGGGTGGGCATCAACGTGCCGATCCGCACCGTGGTGTTCTCGGCGCTGTCCAAATACGACGGCACCCGGATGCGGTTGCTCAATGCCCGCGAGTTCCATCAGATCGCCGGCCGGGCCGGGCGGGCCGGCTACGACACCGCGGGCACCGTCGTGGTGCAGGCGCCCGACCACGAGGTGGAGAACCTCAAGCAGTTCGCCAAGGTTGCCGACGATCCGAAGAAACGTCGAAAGCTGGTGCGCCGCAAGGCACCCGAAGGCATGGTGCCGTGGGGCGAGAACACCATGAACCGGTTGATGGACGCCGCGCCGGAGGCCTTGACCAGCAACATGCGGGTGTCGACCGCGATGATCCTCGACGTCGTGGACCGTCCCGGTGACCCGTTCGAGGCGATGCGCCGCCTGCTGACCGACAACCACGAGCCACGCAAGCGCCAGTTGAAACACATCCGCGAGGCCGTCGGCATCGCCCGCTCGCTGCTGCAGGCCGGAGTGATCGAGCACCTCGACACCCCCGAACCCGATGGGCGCCGGTACCGGCTGACCGTCGACCTGCCGGACGATTTCGCGCTCAACCAACCGCTGTCCACCTTCGCGCTGGCCGCGGTCGACGTGCTGGATCCCAAGTCCGAAAGCTATGCGCTGGACGTGGTTTCGGTGATCGAGGCGACCCTGGAGGACCCGCGCCAGATCCTGGCCGCGCAGCTGAACAAGGCGCGCGGCGAGGCCGTGGCTCAGATGAAGGCCGACGGCATCGAGTACGACGAACGCATCGAGCTGCTCGACGAGGTCACCTACCCCAAACCGCTGCAAGAACTGCTCGAGCACACCTACGAGGTGTATCAGCGCAGCAACCCGTGGGCCGCCGACGGGCACCTGTCCCCCAAGTCGGTGGTGCGTGAGATGTGGGAACGGGCAATGACGTTCCGCGAATACATCAGCGTCTACGGGCTGACCCGCTCCGAGGGCGCCGTGCTGCGCTACCTGTCGGATGCGTTCAAGGCGCTGCGCTCCGGTGTGCCCGCCACAGCCCGCACCGAGGAGCTGGCCGACATCGTCGAATGGCTCGGCGAATTGGTACGCCAGGTGGACTCCAGCCTGCTCGACGAATGGGAACAGCTCACCAGCCCCGATCAACCGCACGATGTTCCGGTGGCCATGCCGGCCCGGCCGCGCCCGCTGACAGGCAACGAGCGGGCATTCACCGCGATGGTGCGCAACGCGTTGTTCCGCCGGGTGGAGCTGTTCGCCCGGGCCCGCTGGGACGAGCTCGGCGCGCTGGATGCCGCGTCAGGTTGGACCGCCGATCGGTGGGCCGAAATCGGTGAGGAGTATTTCGACGAACACGCCGAGGTGGGCACGGGAGCGGACGCGCGTGGGCCGGCGTTGCTGATCTTCGACCGGCAGCCGCAGGTGTGGCGAGTTCGACAAATCCTCGATGATCCTGCCGGAGATCACGATTGGGGCTTCGACGTGGAAGTGGACCTCGCCGCCAGCGACGAGGAAGGTGCTGCGGTGCTGCGTATCGTCGACGCCGGGCGGATGGGATGAACAAAGGAACCGTGGAGCACGTGCCAGCTGACGATCACGACGTCGAAGTGCAGTCCGAACAGAGCTATGTCGACGGGCTCTACACCCGCCTGGACGCCGAACGCATCCGGGTGCGCGACCGCTACCGCACCGCGCTGCGCGAGCACGGCGGGTCCGCGGTGGAACGCGACGCCGAGGTGCGGGCGTTGGCCAAGGAGGCCAACCGGCTCGACGTGGCCGACAACGGTCTGTGTTTCGGTCGGCTGGAAACCGTTGACGGGGAACGCCTTTACGTCGGTCGACTAGGGATCTTCGACCGCGACAACGACTTCGAGCCACTGCTGCTGGATTGGCGCGCACCATTGGCCCGGCCGTTCTACACCGCGACCGGCGCCCACCCCGAAAACATGCGCAAGCGCCGCCAGTTCCGCACCCTCGGGCGACGCGTACTCGACTTCACCGACGAGGTGCTGGGCCGCCCCCACGAGGGCGATCACGGCGATGCCGCACTGCTGGCCGCGGTCAACGCCCCACGCGGTGCGGGCATGCGCGACATCGTCGCCACGATCCAGGCCGAGCAGGACGAGATCATCCGCAATGAGCACACCGGGGTGCTGGTGGTCGAGGGCGGCCCGGGTACCGGCAAGACCGTGGTGGCGCTGCACCGGGTGGCCTATCTGCTCTATACGCACCGGGAGCGGATCGAACGCCACGGCGTACTCGTGGTCGGTCCCAACGAGGCATTCCTGACCCACATCGGCCGGGTGCTGCCCTCGCTGGGGGAATCCGATGCCGTGTTCATGACGCCCGGCGACCTGGTGGCCGGCCTGCACGTGACCGCCGAGGACGCACCCGAGGTGGCCGAGATCAAGGGCTCACTGAAAATCCTCGACGTGCTGGCCGCCGCGGTGGCCGACCGCCAGGAGGTCCCCGACGAGCCGATCTACATCGACCTGCCCGATGTCACCGTGCGCATCGACGCCGAAACCGCGCAGTGGGCCATCGAGGAGGCCCGCGAAACCGGGCTGCCGCACAACGAAGCCCGTCCCACCTTCCGCGACATCGTCACCTACGTCCTCACCGAACGCGCGGTGGCACGCATCGGCAAAGGCTGGTTGACCCGCGCGGACAAGGCGGCCTGGGAAGAACTGCGGGCCAGCGTGGTCAGCGAGCTCGACGAGAATGCGGCGTTCGCCGCGGCCCTGGACCGGTTGTGGCCCGTGCTGACCCCACAGACCCTGCTCGCCCCGCTGTACTCGTCGCCCGAACGGTTGTCCGCGGCCGGCGCCGACCCCCGGCTGTTCCGTGCCGACGGCGACGCCTGGACCATCTCGGACGTGCCCCTGCTCGACGAGCTGGTGGACCTGCTGGGCCGGGACAAGGCCGGTGAGGAAGCCGCCGAACGTGAGCGGCGTGAAGAGGCCGCCTACGCCGCCGGGGTGCTCGACCTGATGATCGCCCGTGAAGATCTCATGGACGACGAGGACCACCTGTTGGCCAGCGACCTGATCGATGCCGAGGACCTGGCCGACCGGTTCGCCGAACGCGATACCCGCGAACTCGCCGAACGTGCTGCGGCCGACCGAGACTGGACCTACGGTCATGTGGTGGTCGACGAAGCCCAGGAACTGTCCGAGATGGACTGGCGGGTGCTGATGCGTCGTTGCCCGCGCCGGTCCTTCACGATCGTCGGTGACCTGGCCCAGCGTCGCTCGGCGGCCGGTGCCCGCTCGTGGGGCGACATGCTGGAGCCGTACGTGCCGGGCCGGTGGATCTACCGGACGCTGTCGGTGAACTACCGCACGCCGGCCGAGATCATGTCGGTGGCCGGTGCGCTGCTGGCCGAGTTCGCCCCCGGGGTTACCCCGCCGGAATCGGTGCGGGCCGCCGGCGTGCAGCCGTGGTCGCGAAAGCTGACAACAGCCGAGATACCGGCGGCTGTCGAGGAATTCGTGCGCGACGAGGCCACCCGTGAAGGTACCTGCGTGGTGATCGGGCCGCCCGAGGTGCCCGGAGCGGTGGCCCCGTCGGACACCAAGGGTCTGGAGTTCGACGCGGTGCTCGTGGTGGAACCCGCCCGCATCCTGGCCGACGGAGACCGGGGGGCGGCCGAACTCTACGTCGCGCTGACCCGCGCCACCCAGCGCCTCGGCGTGCTGCACACCGAACCGTTGCCCGCTGCGCTGAACGGACTCGTCGATGCCTGACACCACCTGCGCGATCATCGGCGGCGGGCCCGCGGGGATGATGCTGGGGCTCATCCTGGCCCGGTGCGGGGTCACGGTCACGGTGCTGGAGAAACACGCCGACTTCCTGCGCGACTTCCGCGGCGACACAGTGCATCCGAGCACCATGCGGATGCTCGACGAGCTGGGGCTGTTCGACGAGTTCAGCAAGATCGGCTACAGCAAGGTGGAGAAGGCCGAATTTGCGGTCGGCGGCCGGGCGCCGGTGACCCTCATCGACTTCCGACGGTTACGCCAACCCCACCCCTACGTGGCGATGGTGCCGCAGTGGGACTTTCTGGATCTGTTGGCCGACGCCGGTCGGGAGGAACCCAACTTCACCCTGCGCATGCAGACCGAGATGACCGGCCTGCTGCGGGACGGCGAGCGGATCACCGGTGTGCGCTACACCGGCCCCGACGGCGACGGTGAGTTGACCGCCGACCTCACCGTGGCCTGCGACGGACGTTGGTCGCTGGCCAGGCGCGAGGCCGGATTGACGCCCCGGGACTATCCGGTGCCCTTCGACGTGTGGTGGTTCCGGGTGCCACGCACCGAGGACGGTCAGTACTCGCTGATCCCGCGCACCGCTCCCGGGCGGGCGCTGATCATGATTCCTCGCACCGGGTATTTCCAAGTGGCATACCTGATCCCGAAAGGCAGCGACGCCGAACTGCGGTCCCGGGGCCTCGACGCGTTCCGGGCCGAGTTGGCCCAACTGATCCCCGAAGCCGACCCGCACGCCGTCTCGTCCTTCGACGACGTCAAGCACCTCGACGTCCGACTCAACCGCCTGTCGCGGTGGCATCGCGACGGCCTACTGTGCATCGGCGATGCCGCCCATGCCATGTCGCCGGTCGGCGGCGTCGGCATCAACGTCGCCATCCAGGATGCCGCCGCGGCCGCGCGCCTGCTGTACGAGCCGCTGCGCGAACACCGGGTCACCGAGTCGGACCTGGCGGCCGTGCAGCGGCAACGTCTGCTTCCGACCGTCATCACCCAAGGGTTCCAACGCATCCTGCATCGTCAGGTGTTGCAGCCGGTGATGGCCGGTGGCGAGATCGTCCCGCCCGGGCTGTTCCTGACGATCGTGCGCCGGTTCCCCCAACTCACGACGATCCCGGCCTACCTGGTGGGCACCGGGGTGCGTCCAGAGCACGTCGCCGGACCGGCCCGACGGTAGGTACCGGCGTGGGTGGCAAACAGAATCCGGAGCAACGCCGACGCGAATTATGCGACGCGGCAATCACTCTGCTCGCCCGTGAGGGGATCAAAGGCGTCACACATCTGAAGGTGGACCGCAAGACCGGGATGCCAGACGGAACCACGTCGTTCTACTTCCGGACCAGTGCGGCGCTGGTGCGTGCGGTGGCCAACCGAATCGCCGACCTCGATCTGGCCGACCTCACCGCGGCAACCCGAACACGGCGCCACGGCGAGTCGCCGGCGGCCGGCCTGGCCCGGTTGGTCGTCCAATCCGGCGTCGGGCAGCGTCTGGTCCGCAGCAAGGCCCGTTACGAACTGGTCATGCCGGCCAGCCGTGACGCCGCCTTGGCCGAGGCCTTCAGCCACAACCAACGGCGGTTCTTCGAGCTGCACCGTGACGTGGTGGCCGCTCTCTGCCCGGCCGACACCGATCCACACCTCGTCGACGAAAAAGCTTATGCGCTGCTGACTTTCATCAGCGGGCTGATGCTGGCCCTGGCCCGAGGAGACCGGACCATCAACTCCGCCGAACAACTGCAGGCCATCATCACCTCGATCGTCGCGTCAGTGCCTGCCGCGTCACATCGCGAAGGAGTAGCCGCCGTTGACCGGTAGCGTCTGCCCGGTGATCCACGAGCCATGGTCGCTGGCCAGCAGCACCGCCAGATAGGCGACATCTTCGGGCAGACCGGGCCTGCGGATCGGGTAGCGCGACAGGATGGCCTTCGCCTGAGGAGAATCGGCCATCTCGGCCCACAGCGGTTCGGTCAGCGGGGTACGCATGGTGCCCAGGGCAATGTTGTTGGCGGTGATGCCGTAGCGCCCGTTCTCCAGGGCGATCGAGCGGGTCAGACCGGCGGCGCCGGCCTTAGCCGCCGCATATACCGCGCCGCTGGCATCCCCGGTCCGTCCGGCGTCGGAGACGATCGTCACCACCCGGCCCCACTGGCGCTCGACCATCCCCGGCAGCACCGCACGCGTGCAGTGCAGCACGCCATAGAGATTCACCCGCAGGAACGGATCCCAGTCGCTCGGAGCGCTTTCGGCGAACGGCATCCGCGCGGCGAAGCCCTCGGCCCCGGCGTTACCCGCGTTGTTGACCAGGATGTCGACCGGCCCGGCCCCGGTAATTGCCTGCGTAGCGGCCTCATAGTCGGTGACGTCGAACGGCACGGCGACCGCTTCACCGCCGGCGGCCCGCAACTCGGCGGCAACCTCCTCGGCGCGGTCCCCGCGCAGGTCGTTGATCAGCACCGTGGCGCCGGCGGCACCGAATGCCTCGGCCAACCCGCGGCCGACTCCCTGGCCGGCCCCGGTGATCAGCACCCGGCGAGGTGAGAGATCGAATTGCAGCGTCATCGTCGGCCAGGTCTCCTGTATTTCGGTGGGTTTGAGACAACGTACCGCACCATTTCTCTATATATGTAGAGTCTGGCACGGCTGACCCGCACAGCATCGAACGGAGCCCGAGTGAAATTCATCTTCAACTTGCCCCACATGCTGCGACTCAAGGCGATGATGCAGCCGTGGGAGGCCGACGTCACCGGCGCCGACCAGACCCGCATGGCCAAACGGGCCGACGAACTGGGCTACGACATGATCGCCGTGCCCGAACATTTCGTGATCCCGCGCGACCACGTCGAACTGTCCGGACCCCACTATCTGCAATCCACCGTCGCTCAGGCGTACCTCGCCGGAGCTACCACCTCCATCCGGCTCAACTCGTGCATCACGGTCCTGCCCTTGCAGCACCCGATCGTCCTGGCCAAGGCGTTGGCGACGGCCGACTGGATGAGCAGTGGCCGAATGATGGTCACCTTCGGAGTCGGTTGGCTGCAACGGGAATTCGAGTTACTGGGCGTGCCCTTCCAGGAGCGCGGCCGCATGGCCGACGAGTACCTGGCCGCGATCGTCGAGCTGTGGACCAGTGACAATCCCCGGTTTGAGGGCCGCTACGTGTCGTTCGACGACATCGCCTTCGAACCCAAACCGATTCAGAAGCCGCACCTTCCGGTGTGGATCGGCGGTGACGCCGACGCTGCCCTGAAACGGGCGGCCAAGTACGCCAGTGGATGGTGGTCTTTCCTCACCCCGCCCGAGCAGCTGGCCGAGCGCGTCGAATTCATCAAGTCGGCACCGGGTTACGACGGCCGGCCCTTCGACGTCGTGCACGGTATGGCGACCCGGCGCGTCGGTGAAGGCCATACCGTCCGTGAGGATCCCGATGCCCGGTCCGGGATGAGTGCCCAGGAGCTCGTCGACCGGTTGTGCTGGCTCGCCGAGCAGGGCGTCACCGTCAGCGCGGTGCCGCTGCCGGCAGTCCGCGGTGTCGACGAGTACCTCGACTATGCCCAATGGGTGATCGAGGAGATCAAACCCAAAGTGCCCTAGCCGCCCCCTACCCTGAGAAGGTTCACCACGAGGAGGAAATCCGATGAGCGATCACGACGTCCGCATGATCATCCTGTCGACCGACGACCTCGACGAATCCATCCGGTTCTACAGCGAAACCCTGGGCATGCCACTGAAGTTCCGCGACGGTGCCCACTTCGCCGCGCTCGACGGCGGATCTCTGACCCTGGCGCTGGCCACCTCCGTCGACCATCCGATCCCGGGCCAGGTCGTCGTCGGGATCAAGACCGCCGACGTGGACGGTGCGGCCAAGGCCATCGAGGCCAGCGGCGGCGGAATCATCAAGCATCCCTACGACGATGCCCATGAACGTCGCGCGGTGGTCTACGACAACAAGGGCAACGGCCTGGTGTTCTACAGCCCGCTGGCTCGCTAACCGGCGGGCGCCGCCTCGAGCAGAGTTTCGGCCAACCGGGCCGCAGCCGGGGTCATCCGCTCGGCCGGCGGTGCGGCCAGGTAGACCTGCCACGTCGCCGGGTCACGCAGGGCGACTGTCCGTAGATCGCCGAACCGCCGTGCCTCCGAGGCCGGCATGAACGCCGTGCCCAGGCCATTGCCGACGAGTTCGGCGATCACGGCGAACCCGGCCGGCACCTCGTACTGCGTTTTGGGGGCCACCCCGGCCCGGTGAAAAGCGTCGTCCATCAGACCCCGCAGACCGAACTCGGGTGGGAACCCGACGAGATCCTCGTCGGCCAGATCCGCCAGATCGAGACGACGTCGCCGAGAGAGCGGATGATCGTCGCGGCAGACGAACACCATCTTCTCCTCGAACAACAACGTCATGTCGAGCCCGGCGGGAAAACGGTTCGGCAGTGACACCAGCGCCAGATCCAGCGAGCCTTCCAGCAGCGCCGACAGGTAGGCCGACGCGCCGGACTGGCTCAGCCGCAAGCGCAACCGCACGAACGGGTGGGCACGGTGAAAGTCACCGAGCGCGCGGGCGACATCGACCGGCCCGTAGGAGATCAGCGACCCGAATTCGACGGTGCCCATGAGAGCTCCGCGAAAATTGCCGGTGGATTCGGTCGCGGCGCGGGCCGCGTGCAACACCTCGTGGGCGTGCGGCCGGAAGGCCTCACCTGCCGCGGTGAGGCTGATCCGTTGCCGCGACCTGTCGAACAACGCCACCCCGAGCTCACGCTCCAGCTTCGCGATCGACGACGACAATGCCGACTGCACCACGTGTGCCCGCTCGGCGCCACGGGTGAAACTCATCTCACCGGCCACCGCGATGAAGTGTTCAAGCTGACGTAACTCCATGGCTAGAACCTATCGATTTGGTGGATGAGACTCATCGGATCCAATCGTTGGACTTGATGTGTACCCGCAGCGTGAAATGGACCGATGGTGACAGCGTTGAGTAGAAGGCATTTCGGCTTCCTGACGGCAGCCGCCGCTGGGGCGGCGACACTGGCGGCCTGTGGCGGCGCCCCGACACCGACGTCGCCGTCCGGACCACCCGCCAAGCCGTCGCACACCATGAACCCCGTCAAGCAGATCGATGCCGGCGAACTCGATGTCGGCTACACCGACGCCGGCCCTGCCGACGGACAACCGGTGATCCTGTTGCACGGCTGGCCCTACGACATCCACAGTTATGCCGACGTCTCGGCACTGCTGGCCGCCCGGGGCTTCCGGGTGATCGTCCCCTATCTGCGCGGGTTCGGCTCGACCCGGTTCCGTTCGGCCGACACCGTGCGAAACGGTCAGCAGGCGGCACAGGCGCACGACGTGATTGCGCTGATGGATGCCCTCGACATCGGCCAGGCCGTGCTCGGCGGATACGACTGGGGCGGGCGCACCGCCAACAACGTCGCCGCACTGTGGCCACAGCGGTGCGCCGGTCTGGTCGCGGTCAGCGGCTACATCACCGTCAACCTCGCCGCCAACCTCCAGCCGCTGCTGCCGCAGGCCGAGTTGGGTTGGTGGTACCAGTACTACTTCGCCACCCCGCGCGGCGAACTCGGCTACCGGCAGAACACGGCAGAGTTCAACCGGCTGATCTGGCAGAAGGCCTCGCCGCTATGGCATTTCGACGACGCTACCTACAACCTGTCGGCAGCGGCCTTCGACAACCCCGATCACGTCGACATCGTGGTGCACAACTACCGGTGGCGGCTGAGCCTGGCTCCCGGTGAGGCCCGCTTCGACGCTGACGAGACGCGGCTGGCCGCCAAACCACCCGTCACCGTGCCCACGATCACGATCGGGTCGGACTTCGACGGCGCCGCCAAGGATGGTGCCGGCTATCGCGCGCTGTACACCGGCCCCTACGAACACCGCATCTTCGACGGCATCGGGCACAACGTGCCACAGGAGGCGCCAGAGCAGTTCGCCGCCGCCATCGCCGACGTCAGCCGGATGGGCGGGCGCTGATCTCCGGGCACGTGCTTCTGCGGCACTGTGACGACTGTGTAGGTTCTCGGGCCCCCCCGCTATCCTCACGCCGAAAACCTACACAGCCGTCATAACAGCTCAGGTGGTGTACATCGACAGGTGGACGTACACCTTATCGGTCGCCCGCTCGTCGACGATGACCTCGCGGGTCACCGACTGACCCTCTTTGTTGGTGACTCGGTCCTGGGCATATAGCGGATTCGGCGCCTCGGAGAGCTCCGGCCCTCCGATCACCCGCATCCTTCGTGGGATCTTCGAGGCCTGCGGCCGGTGGCCGAATTGGGATAGAAATCTCGGTAATTCCGCAGTGCTGGTGCGGAATGCCAAGCGGTAGCGTGTGTCACGACTCGCATCGGTGTCAACGGCCAACACCTCGGCCGTCGGTGGGAGATTCACGTCGCCGAATTCTGTGGCGGTCTCAGCGGAGGCCTGCATACCTAGTCCTCTGTCCTTGGTAGCGTCGTGCGACGTTGAACACGCCGCCAACAACACGGCACCCAGCAGCCACACAACCAGCGCAATGCGTTTCTTGCCGATCATCTGGGGACCCCGTCATAGGCCGATACCGAGGAAGCCCCGGCAATTGAATGAATCACGGGTACGGACGCCCGGTCAATTCCCGGATCGTGCGGATCTCCCCTTCCCGGTACGGCCGGCCGTCGCCGTGGAACAGGTCGTGAAACCAGACGCGCGGCGGCGTCCGGTACGGGCGGTCCCACGAATCCCACGGCAGGTACGTCTGGGTCTTACCGGCCACCAGACCCCAGGTGTAGGCGCCGACGTTGTGCCGTTTGGCGATCGGCAGCACACCCTCGATCGTGCTGCCCTCACCTCGAGCCAGGTACTCGGTGCACATGATCGGACGCCCCAGCGGCGCGAGCTCGCCGATCCGGGCCTCGAATCCGGCCGGATGGTCGTAGCTGTGGAACGTCAGCACATCCGACAGGTCGAGCTGCAGCGTCGCCATCCGGCTGCGCTTGGCCGGGTCGGCCCACGGTCCGTCCCACACCCCGCTGGTCAACGGCTGGATCGGATCGACCAGGCGGGCCCAGCCGAACACCTGGGGCAGTAACCCCTCGACCAGCGCGATCTTGTCCTGCCGCTCCACCTCGTGATAGTTGGCCGCCGGGTTGTCCGGCTCGTTCCACAGGTCCCAGCCCAGCACCCGGTCATCGCGCCGGAACTGGCTGATCACGCCGATGACGTAGTCGCGCAGGACACGCCGATAGCGGCGATTGTCCAGGTTCTGCGCACCGGGGCTCTGCACCCACACCGAGTTGTGGATGCCCGGGCGGGGCCGACGCTGGCGCCCCAGCCGGGGAAACGGGTCCCAACAGGAGTCGAACAGCACGAACAGCGGCTTGATGCCATGGCTGGATGCCAGCGCGACGAACTGGGACAACCGGTTCTGAAAACCGACGTGGTCCTGCGCCCACAGCTGGTCGTGCAGGAAGACCCGCACGGTGTTGAGTCCGGCCAGTCTTGCAATACGCAACTCGTTGTCGATGCGCTGGGGGTCATAGGTCGCCCGCTGGAACATCTCCAGTTGATTCACAGCATTGGACGGGATGAAATTGGCACCGACCAGCCAGCCCTGCTCCCGGTACCACCGGTGCGCCCGCTCCGGCGACCACCGCCCGGCCCGCGCGTCGGCCTGCGGCACCCGGCTCAACGCCGCTGCTGCGGTCATGAGCAGCGAGACTTTGAAGGCGCTCCGCCGGGCCATCCGGCCCCCGAGAGGTTGTCTGGCGTGCTGGCTGTAATGCCCAATCAAGCTGTGTTCCTTGTATTTTCGTTGCGTCAACGGTCAGGTTCGCGTTTCTGCGGCGTCAGTCTGCCCACCACTCGAGGTGTACCCGAGCCCGGCTCGGACTGCACCCCGGGGCGGGCTGGTTTGGGGTAGGCCACTTCGGGTACCTGTTCGCGGTGGGTGATCGTATTGCAGATCCGTGGGGCGTCAGAACGCCCTACGGCAAAGGGGAGCCGTGGCCACACCGGGTGGACACCTTCCTCGGCGGCGGATTGTCCCCGGATCAGGTGGACCGGTGGGTGCAATCCGCGGCGGTACTGCATTCCAACGGCGACGGCGTCGACATCGCGGTCAAAGACGGTCGCATCGTCGGGGTTCGCGGCCGCGGGGTGGACCGGGTCAACCACGGCCGAGTGGATCCCAAGGACTTGTTCGGCTGGCAGGCCAACAGCTCACCCGACCGGTTGACCACCCCGCTGATCCGCCGTGACGGCAAGCTGGTCGAGACCGATTGGGACACCGCGATGAGCCGGATCGTCGACCAGAGCAAGACGCTGCTGGCCGAGCGCGGTCCGAGCTCGATCGGCTTCTACACCTCCGGCCAGCTGTTCATCGAGGAATACTACACGCAGGGCGTCATCGCGCACGGGGCGATCGGCACCAACCACGTCGACGGGAACACCCGGTTGTGCACCGCCACCGCCGGTGAGGCACTCAAGGAATCCTTCGGCTGCGATGGGCAGCCCGGGTCCTACACCGACGTCGACCACTGCGACGCGATCGCCCTGTACGGCCACAACGTGGCCGAGACCCAGACCGTGCTGTGGATGCGGATACTCGACCGGCTGGCCGGCTCCGACCCGCCGGCGATCGTGTGCGTCGACCCCCGGCCCACGCTGGTGGCTCAGCACGCCACCGTGCACCTGGCTCCGCTGCCGGGCACCAACGTCGCGTTGATGAACGGACTGCTGCACGAGATCCTCGCCCACGACTGGGTGGACCACGATTACATCGATGCCCACACGGTGGGCTTCCATGAGCTCGCCAAGCGGGTCGCGGAGTTCCCACCGAAACGGGTGGCCGAAATCTGCCGGATCGAACCGGCCCGGTTGCAGGCCGCCGCGGAGATCCTCGGCACCGCGCCCCGGCTGTTGTCCACTGTGCTGCAGGGCTTCTACCAATCCCACCAGGCCACCGCGGCGGCCGTGCAGGTCAACAACGTGCACCTGGTGCGCGGTCTGCTCGGCAAACCCGGATGCGGGATCCTTCAGATGAACGGCCAGCCCACCGCCGAGAACACCCGGGAATGCGGCGCCGACGGCGACCTCGCGGGATTTCGCAACTGGTCCAACGACTCCCACATCGAAGAACTGGCGAAACTGTGGAACCTGGACCAAATGCAGATCCCTCACTACGCCCCGCCGACCCACTGCATGCAGATGCTGCGCTTCGCCGAAGAGGGCACGCTGCGCATGCTGTGGGTCACCGCGACCAACCCGGCGGTATCGCTACCGGAGCTGGCCCGGATCCGCAACATTCTTTCCCAGGAACGGCTCTTCCTGGTGGTCGAGGACATCTTCCTGACCGAGACCGCCGCGCTGGCCGACGTGGTCCTGCCCGCAGCGGCGTGGGCCGAGAAGACCGGGACATTCACGAATGCCGATCGGACCGTGCATCTTTCGGAGAAGGCGATCGATCCACCCGGGCAGGCCCGCGCCGACCTCGACATCTTTCTCGACTACGCCCGCCGCATGGACTTCCGCGACAAAGACGGCCACCCGCTGCCGCCGTGGACCAATCCCGAAGAAGCCTTCGAAGCCTGGAAGCGGTGCAGTGCGGGCCGGCCGTGTGACTACACCGGCTTGACGTACGACAAGCTGCGCGGCGGCAGCGGCATCCAATGGCCGTGCAACGCAGAGAATCCCGACGGCAGCGAACGCCTCTACGCCGACGGGCAGTTCTGGGCTCACCCCGACTATTGCGAGGCCTACGGCAAGGACCTGATCACCGGCGCACCTCTGGAGCCGACCGAGTACCGCGCGATGAACCCGTACGGGCGGGCCATCATCAAAGCCGCCGAGTATGTACCGCCGCACGAACCGCCGTCGCAGGACTACCCTTTCGTGCTGATCACCGGCCGCACTGTCTTTCAGTTCCACACTCGCACCAAAACCGGTCGCACACCGCAACTGGACGCCGCCGCACCTCAGGTATGGGTCGAGATCTCGGAAGCCGATGCCCGCCAGGCCGGGATCGACGAAGGAGATTTCGTCGAGGTCCGCACCCCGCGGGGTTGCGTCGTCGCCGCGGCGCGTATCACCGGTCTCCGGCCCGGGGTGGTCTTCCTGCCGTTCCACTACGGGTATTGGGACACTTCAGATCTCACCTCCGGCGTGCGGCACCGGGCCGCCAACGAGCTCACCCTCACCGATTGGGACCCGGTGTCCAAACAGCCGATCTTCAAGACCGCCGCGGCCCATGTGCGCCGCGTCGGCAGTGGCCACGGGCCCGCACCGGCGCCGACCAACACCGCGTCGGCTCCCGTGGCCGCGGCGGTGCCCGCGACCACCGGCGGCGCTGCGGCGCAGGTGACCGAGGAGACGGAGGGCCCATGAGCAAGATCGCGCTGGCGCTGGCCGAACTTCACCGCAGTGAAGGCGCACTGGCCCGCGAGCTCAGGCGCGTCGCCGCCCGCCACCACAGCGATCAGGACATCTCCCACCTCGCCGACGACCTCGCCCGGTGGTCCGAGGAGCACGTGCAGCTGCTCGCCGAGCATGGCCGACACTACCGGCTGCATCTGTCCCGCCGTACCCGTCGGCTGCGCGTCAGTCGCTGGATCCAGGAACAGCTCAGCGCAGCGATGCGCCGCCGTCCCGAACCTGCCCTACTGCTGCTGGCCGACCTGCGCCGGGTCCATCGCGACGCGGCCGGCGTGTCTCTGGACTGGGAGTTGCTTTCCCAAGGCGCCCAGGCCACCAAAGATCACGAGCTGCTCACCCTCACCGAACGCTGCCATCCGCAGACGCTTCGTCAGATGCGTTGGGCCAACGCCATGCTCAAAGAGCTGTCACCGCAGGCTTTGAGCAGCTAGAAGGCGCGTGACGGTCCCACGCCCGGGGCGTCAGCCGTCGACCCGCCACCACTTTCACCGCAACCACAGCCATGGCGAGCAAACCGCGTATTCCCTTGAGCGAGGCCGCAATCGACCACACCGTGGTGATCGCCGGCGCGGGCAGGGGTCGTCCCTCGATACGGTCGGTGAGCCACCCCAACGCGGTCGGCGCCGACAGCGGCATCAAGGTGATGTGCTCGCTGAGCCGGTGCCGCACATACTGCACGTGCGCTCCGGCATCCACATAGCGCTGCACCTGCCCGTCGACATCGGCGACGTCGACGAACTGGTCGTTGACCGGTTGCACCACCAGCAGTGGACAGTTCGGGACGTGCATCCCCAGCCGCAGGTCATCGATGACGGCGACCACGTCGGGCAGCGCAAGCAGGTCGGCCAGCGGGATGTCGATGTAATCGTCGAGGTCGTCGTAGCGGAACCGGCCGATGGCCGCGACGGTGCCGAGCGTCTCGATCTCGTCGAGACGACGCAACCCGGCCGGTGTCACGTGCCGCTCGATCAGCCGGTTCAGGTTCGGGTAGATGTGGCGGATCGCCGCGATGACCATGACGGGCAACCCGGCCAGGCGGGTCCCGTTGAGCTTGAGCAGCGTCTCGCCCGGATCACCGACCGGAGCACCCAGCACCGCGCCGACGATGTCGAGTTCCGGCGCGTAGCTCTCGGCCATCTCGACCGCCCAGGCGCTGGCCATGCCGCCGCCGGAGTAACCCCACACCACGACCGGCGCATCGGGGCGCAACGCCAGCGGCTGGAATGACATCGCCGCGCGGATCCCGTCGAGCACCCGATAACCCGGTTCCCGCGGAGCGCCGAAATGCCCGCGGTGGCCCTCATGGTCGGCGATCGATACCGCCCAGCCGCGGCGCAACGCATTGGCGATCACCAGGAGTTCCAGTTGCGGCACGCAGCCGGGTGATCGGGCACCGCGCTGCAGGGCGTACGACGGGAAATACCGGTCGACGACGGCGTCGATCGCACACTGGTATGCCAGGATCGGCCGCGGGGCAAAGGGATCGGCGGTGGCGGGCAACAGCACGGTGGTCACCGCGGCGTCGGGCTGCCGATTCAAATCACTACTGCGGTACAACAATTGCCACGCCGACACCTTCTGCAGCACCAGGCCGAACAGGGCCAGTTCCACTTCGCGGGCGCGCAGCACCGTGCCCGGGGGCAGGGATTCGAACCCGGCGGGCGGTCGGTGGAACGGATCGGCTCCGGGCAGCAGCGGCCGGCTGCGCATCCTCACCGGAACTGGCCGTTTTCGTAGTCGTCTCGAGACCGCTTGTCGACGCTGGCGACCTGGTTGGGCACCATGCGGGCCAGCAGGAAATCGCGGGCCGCCTGGGGCAGCAGCTCGACGATGGCCGTGAGCGGGCCGATGAAACGCGGCACCGTCACCTCGAAGCGCGGACGCTCGATCACCGAGACGACCACGCGAGCCACGTCGGCGGGCTGCAGCAGCTTGGCCGCGCCGGCCGCCGTGCCGCGGGCCAGTTCGGTGTCGACCACGCCGGGCATGATCACCGACAACTCGACTCCGCTGCCGGCAAGTTCGGCCCGCACGGCCCGCAGGTAGCCGAGGACACCGTGCTTGGTGGCGGCGTAGGTGGCCTCACCGGGCGGGGCCACCTTCGACGCCGCCGAGGCGATCGTGACGATGTGCCCGTTGCCGCGGGCCCGCATCAGGGGCGCGGCCGCCTTCACACCACGGATGACGCCATGCAGGTTCACGTCGAGTTGGCGCCGGGCGGCTTCCTCGGGTTCCGCGTCGAACGGACCGACCCACATCACGCCCGCGTTGTTCACCAACACATCGACGCGGCCCCATTTCGCTTGTACCGCATCGAGAAACGCGGTGAACGCGGCGGTATCGGTGACGTCGAGATCGAATCCCGCCACGTCGCCGGCGATCTCGGCGGCCGCCCGGCGGGCACCGATGCCGTCGCGATCACCGATGGCCACTTTCGCGCCGACCGCCGCCAACTGCTCGGCGATGGCGCGCCCGATTCCGGCGGCTCCGCCGGTGACCGCGACGACACGGTACCGCACCGACCGGCTCACCGGGCGCCGGCCTGCAGTGTGCGGTGGGTGAATGTCGGTGCGGTGCCCGGCGTGAAGGGGCTCGCGGTCAGCTCGCTGGTCGGGAAGAACTGCAGGAACCGTTCGTCGGCCTGGCTGCGATCGACCAACGTCTTCTCCAAGACACACGAGGTGTATTGGGTTGCGGTGGCTTCGATCGTGTTGGCGTTGAGGATGAGTTCCTGGCCCCACCGACGGGACCAGCCGGCGACGCCGGGGATGCGGCTGTGTTCGGGGGTCAGCAACTCGGTGGCGACGACGTTCTCCGACATGGCCCAGATTCCGGTGTCGGTGTTGAGCACCAACGTCTGGTTGCCGGTCGCGTGCCCGGGGGTGCGCACGATCGCGACCCCGGGGCGGTTGGTGATCAACAGGAAAGGCGCGGGCGTCACTGCTGCCCGCCACAGTCCGAACCTGGTCGGGTACGGCAACGTCACCAAGTCGTGGGTCGAGACCCGGGCGGCGCGCCCGGATGCGGCGAATTCTCGCCGGAAATCGGTGCCGGCCGTGCGCGCTATCCGCAGCGCTGCGCCGGGTCCGCCGGCCGCGCGATGGATCCGGTCGAGAGTGTCGATCGGCGTGCCGAGGTCGACGACATCGGGGATCGGGATGTCGAACGGCCCGGCGGCGGTGACCAGGGGGCGCGAATCCAGGGCGGGGATCAGCCGGATCGCGGCGTCTTTGACAGTGGACAACACCATGGTGGCTCCTGACTTACCTGGGGCGGTACCCGAACCCTAGGTTTGCCGACGCCCAACCAACAGTCGATGCGGGGCCAGGAATATAGGATTTTCGGACAGGAGGTGGCCCCGGCCAGATGCCCGATCTCGACTTGCCTCGCCCGTCCGCGAGCGCGCTGCTGCTGACCACTCTCGGGTCCGAGCACGGGCTGCCGGCCGACGTGGTCCTGCAGGGAACCGGACTGGAGGCCGGACCGCTGGCCGATCCGCAGACGTCGGTGTCCGGCCGGCAAGAACTGCGTATCGTCCAGAATCTCATTGCCGGGCTGGGTGATCGACCGGCACTGGGCGTCGAGGCCGGCATGCGTTATCACCTGACGACTCACGGCATCTGGGGTTTTGCGCTCTCGAGTTGCCCGACCGTGCGCTCGGCGATCGAGGTCGGACTTCGCTACGTGGACCTAACGTTCGCCTTCACCGAGATGTCTCTGGTCAGCGGGGACGATCACGTCCGCCTGGTACTGGATGCATCACGCCTACCGGTCGACGTGCGCCGGTTCTTCGTCGAACGGGAAACCGCGTCGATCGCCAATCTCGGCCGGCAGGTCACCGGCGATCCGGCGCCGCTGGGCCGGGTGCACTTCGCCTTTCCGACACCGGTCTCGCTCGAGCCCTACCGGGTATTCGGGCAGCCCCCGGTGTTCGATGCCGAGGCGAATTTCATCGAGGTACACCGCGACGCCCTCGACCTCCCCATACCGCAGGCCGACCCGCACGCGGCAGCCGCCACCGAGGAACAGTGCCGGCAGCTGCTGGCCGAGCGTCTGGCCCGGTCGGGCTACGCCGGCCGGGTCCGCGACCGGCTGGTCCAAACACCAAGTCAGCCACCGGCTCTGGAGGTCATCGCTCACGAGCTGCACATGAGCTCGCGCACGCTGCGCCGCCACCTCGAACGCGAGGGAACGTCCTATCGGAGCCTGCTGGACGAGGTACGGGAACGTCTGGCCGAAGAACTCCTGGCGATCGGCGCGCTCAGCGTTGCCGAGATCGGCCAACGACTGGGTTACGCCGACACTCCCAGCTTCACCGCCGCGTTCAAGCGGTGGAAGGACGGGACGCCGCCGAGCACCTATGCCGCACAGCGACGAGCCGACTAACCGCCCGCAGCGGCCAGGCGAGCCCGCTCCCGCATCGAGGCGACGACGCCGCCGTCGTTGAGAATGTCGGTGCCGGTGAGGTAACCCGCCCGGTCACTCGCGCAATAGGCCAGCAGATCGGCCATCTCCTCGGGCTTGCCCCAGCGCGGCACCGCGGCGTCGGCGACCATGGCGCCCGCGCCGGCCTGTTCCTCCAGCCGGCCCATCTCGGTGTCGATCGACCCCGGGGACACCGAGACGATCCGCATGCCGCGGGCGTTGAACCGCTCGGCCTGCGACGAGCTGTACCACTTCACGAAGGCCTTGCTGATGGCATAGGACAGGCCCGAGCGCATCTCCTCTGGGGCGAGCTCGCAGGCCGCCAACATCTCGGTGAGGAAGCGGTCCTGATCCTGCAACGCCAACGGAAAGTGTTGCGCCGGAATGATTTCCTCGGGCAGGAGGTGCGCCGCCATCGAGGCCACGTTGACGATCGCCGAGCCTTCGCCGCCGGCGGCGAAAAACGCCTCGTTGACGTGCAGCGTGCCCAGCGCGTTCGTCCGCATGACGTATTCGGCGTCCCCCATGCTCGGGCTGACCCCGGCCGCGTGGATGATGGCGCTCACCGTGCCCACCTCCGCCGCCGTCTTCAACAACCGGTCGACAGCGTCGGGATCGGTGACGTCGGCGTTCACGATCGTGGCCGCGATACCCAGCTCGCTCAGCGCGGCGGCCGCGCCGTCAAGCCGCTCCTGCCGCACATCGGCCAGCACCACCGCCTGGTCGCGACCGACAACCTTGGCCGTGGCCAACCCCATGCCACCGGCACCACCCGTGATCACCGTCACTCGAGTCATATTCCGCACGGTAGCGGTGAACGATCGGCAGCGTCCGGGTGGGGGTGGTGCGGGTGCTCAGCACCTCACCACGGCGACGGCTCGTGGTGACGAATCCTGGTGATCTCGGCCCGGGCGAACTGCACCCGGCCGGTCTCCGCACCGCGCGCCCGGGCCAGCTCCTGCGCCAGATCGTAGGCAGCGTCGATGATCTGCCTGGCATGGCGACGTTGCCGTCGCGGGCGCCGATTGGCCTTGCGGTACGCCCGACGAGCTTTCCGGTTCCCGGTCATGGCATCGAGTTCGGCCTCGGTGAGGACGCCGGCGGCCGCCTCGGGGGCCATGACGTCACGCAACAGGGCCCGTTCGCGCGGCACCGCCCACGCGAAAACCCGGCCGAACACGGTCAGGGTGACAGCCACGATGAGCAACCAGAACACGAGCAGCAGCAGTACGTTTCCACCGACGAGCGTTCCGGCTGAATCCCACAACCCATGCAGCACAGGTGCTGTCACGACAAGGGCCAACCCCCGCCGGATGTTGCGCGGTTCAGCCGGGCGGCCGATCAGATAGACCAGACCCGCGCAGAAGATCGCACTGTAGGCGAAATGACCGCTGACCCCGGTGACCATGCGCAGCACGATCGTCGCTCCCATCGCCGGCGCATCCCGCAGCGCGTAGGAGACATCTTCGAGCACCTGAAAGCCCAGACCGATCAGCAACCCGACGATGAACCCGTCGAACGCGGTACGAATGATCCGCCGCGCCAACGCGATCAACAGCAGCAGGCCGGCCCCTTTCGCCAACTCCTCGGTGACGGGTGCCGACAATCCGGCGGACCAGTCCAGGGCCCAGCGCTGGCCGAGCTCCTTGCCATAGAGGTCACCCAGCGCGGAATTGGCGACCGCCGCCATCGCCCACGTCGCGGCGAACCCGCCCCACAGCAGGGCTGCGACCATCAGCTTGCCGGGTAGTTCGGTGTACCGGTCGGCCCGCTGGGTCAGCCACCAGAACACCGCTGCGTAGATGCTGAACACCACCACCGCACTGACCACCGATGCCGAGTCGTAACCGCCGACCAGATCGATGAAGCCGGCGATGCCGCCGCCGACCAACAGGGCGTACACCCAGAATGCGAGGTTGCGCGGCTGGAACAGCACAAAGGGTCGTTGCCATCCGGACAGGTCGATCGCCCGGGTCCGGGCGGCCAGCAGATCGCGCTGCGCCGCCTGAGTTTCAGTCATTGCCGACCGCCTCTCGCCGGACGCTTCGGATCATGCGGCCCACGGCGTCGCGGTCATCGTTGGTGGCGTCGGGCGGTGCGATCGCCAGCACCCTGATCCCGATTCCGTCGATGACGAAGGCACCCAGCACCTGCCGAGAGACCGCGTCGGTGAGCTCCACCGTGACGCCCGTGCGGCCCTGGTCGGTGATCACGGTGCTACGCGGTCCGCTGCCGATGTCCGCATCGTCGGATGTGCGGGCCGCTTCCATGTGGGTCAGCAGATCGTCCTCGTCCCCGTCGAATTCCTTGGCGACCACCGTCATCGACGTGTCACCGTCGACGACGGTCGCCGTGTCCGGATAGCCGGTCGCCGGTGCGTCGCCGCGGCGCACGCCGGCGGTGATGCCCCAGCCGGGCTCCGGCACGAACGTGACGTCGTCGGAGAGTTGGATGACGTCCCCGGCGGTGACCTGCTCGGTGTAGTCGGCCGAGTCGTTGACGACGGGGATCACGACCGCCATCAGCACCCAGAGGGCGAGCACTGCGACGGCCGGCGCGAGGGTGACCCGATCCAGACCACACCAGCGGCGGTCGACGGGGACCCATCGGGGATCCGGCTCATAGCCCGCGGTGGGCCCACCGGTCGGGGTTGTCATCGGTGTCGACACCTCTCGCCTCACATTCGAAAGACCTAGATTGTCTTTTCGAATGCAAATTATCGGCAAACGGACCGCTTCGCGCCCGAAAGACGCTCTGACTTGAAGCGAAAGCCCGATAATCCAGTTCTGTACCGAGGACGGTGGTGACAAGAAATGGCGCGCGGATGACGTGCCCGTACTGCGGCTCAGATCTCGACGCAGCCGGCACCTGTAGTCGTTGTGGCCAGGTGCACGGCTCGGTGTCCACCGGATGGCGCCCCGACCCCACGGCCCGGCACGAGGGCCGCTACTTCGTCACCGGGCATCCGACGAACCGGGTTCGCGATGGCCGGGCCACGACGACCGATCCGGTCGGCGGTCGGATGCTGCCGGACTATCTCGAACTGCCCAGATCGAGCATCCGCTCAACGTGGCTCGGCACCGGCGCGGCGACCGCGATCATCGTGATGACCGCCGCGGTGGTCTGGGTCCTGTTGGTGGCAGGCCGGCGGCCACCCCCGCCACCGGAGGCCGGTTACCTCTCGGCGCTCAAAGATGCCGGGCTGAGCGATCAGTTCAACTCCGACGCCAACGCCGTCGCCCACGGGCGGCAGGTCTGCCGGCACCTCGAGGACGGCGACCCCCAACAAGGGCCGATGGCCGACAAGATCGCCGTCGACACCTTCTGTCCCCATTTCTCACAGGGCTTTCGCGTGCTCGAAAAGGTCACGGTCAACGGGACTTTCATACTGCTGGACAACGCCGGCCTGGACGGCATCGCGGTGGACGGAACATCGTGCCAGGGCGCCAACGGCTATTCCGACGTCAACCCCACCACCCCCGTCACCGTCAAGAGCGGCAAGGGCGAAGTCCTGGCGGCCACCACCCTGGGGCCCGGCAAGGCCGGCCCGGCCAACTGCACCTTCTCCTTCACCGTCGGGCTGACGGAAGGCCAGGACCACTACGTGCTGACCGTCGGACATCGTGGCGAGTTCACCTACACGTTCGAACAGCTTGTGGCCAAAGGTATTCAGGTTCGGCTCGGACAGTGAGGTTTGCGAGAGCGACCCGTCTTTGCAGTTCGGACGGTCGGTCCGGGTGATCGCGCCGTGACGGAGCTCGCCGGTTGAAAACGGACCGGTCACGAGTCCGGCTCGCTCACATGTCAACCCGGCAACCATCTCACAACATGCATGGACACCGATTCCGGGCAGCTCTACGGTTCAGCTCTGCACAATTTTCACCGCTGTAATTTTCCAGCCCGATCAAGGGAGCTCGTCGGGGATGACTACATTTGCTCGAATCCCGGTCAAAACAGTTGTCAGTGCCGGCCTGTGCGCGACGGCATTGGCGGCTGCAGTCGCAATGAGCCCGCATGCGGCAGCTCTGAACTTCAACACAGGCGGTTACAAGTGCCTCGAGGGCGCTGCCGGTGCCGCTCCCGGCGGGCCGGTGTGCGCGGCGGCGGCAGTCGAAGCCGCCGGCGCCGTCCCCGCCGCACCGGTGGCCGTGCCGCCGGTGCCGGTGGTCCCACCCGCCGCGGTGCCGCCGGTGCCGTTGGCCCCACCCCCGGTCGGCCTTCCCCCGGTCCCGTTGGCACCCCCGGTGCCCGTGGTGCCCGCCGCTCCGGTCCCCGCCGCGCCCATCGTCCCGGCCGCGGCCCCTGCCGCGCCGATCGCCGTCGCCGCGGGTACCGGCAAGGGCGTGCCGACGGTTTCCCCCGGAGGCGGACCGGTCGCCGGTGCACCGACCCTGCCCGGACCCGAAGCTGGGGCCACCGGATAGGCGGCTCCCACAGATAGCGTCGATTAAGGCGCCTGGCTCACGAGCCAGGCGCCTTAATTGTTGTCCGAACTGTCTTCTGTTGTCGAACCCTTCAGACCCGTTAACCCGTTGCCCCACAGCGGGGTTCGTTACTCCTGCACGATCACCGGGTCGCCGATGTTGACGGTGTTGAAGTACCACTCGGCGGCTGCCGGGATGAGGCTGATGCAACCGTGGCTGGTGTTCTCCAGGCCCATCGACGGCACCGCCCACGGCGCCGAGTGCACGAAAATGCCCCGCCGGGTGATCCGAACGGCGTAATCGACCTTCAACAGGTACCCGTCGGACGCGTCGACGGGAATGCCGACGCTGCTGGAATCCATTGTCACCGTGCGGTCTTTCGCCAACACCGTGTAGGTGCCCACCGGCGTCGGGTACTCCGGGCGGCCCATGGAGGCCAGCAGGACCCCGTCCTCGCCCGCGTGCGGGAGGTGGTGTGGTGCCGGCAGCGGAATCGGTGGTTCCTCGCCGATCCCGTCGATCGTCACCGTGAACGTGTGATCGGAGATGTCGGCGACCCCGATGACGGCTGGGCCGGTTTGGAATTGCGTCCGCATACCGCCGACCGACAGCATCACGGTGCTGTGCGCCGGCCAGAACTCAGCCGGCGTCCACTGCACGACCTTGTTGTCGAGCCATTCGTAGGTGCCGGTGCGCGCCGGTGTGGTCTTGAGGCCGATGGCCCGTTCGACCGCTGCGCGGTTGCTCACCGGATTCTTGAAGGTCACCACCACGGGATGGCCCACCCCGACGGCGCCGCCTTCGGTCGGCGCGATCGATTCGATGGTTGACGTCAGCGGCAGGCTGACTGCCGCGGTGTCGACCCTGTCGGCACCACCAGAGAAGTAGGTCATGGCGACCACGACCACTACGAGAACACCTTGAACAGCCGCGCGCATCCAACCGATTCCCTCTGCGATGCCCCCATGGTCTTGAACGTTGTCATGGTATGGGGCCGCAGGCGCCCGAATGTGTAGTTACACGGGGCAATTCGGTCAAGTGTTCATCACGGTTCGGCCACGGCACGGACGGCCTTCAGCCGTGCACCGCGCGCACACGCAAGCGTGATCACCCGCGCACCGGCCCGCTGGCTCGACGACAGCTGCGAATCGAGCCCGTCGGCTTCGGTGTCGTGGGTTTCCGTATCGAGTCGATACGACGAGGGATGGCGGCGACGGGCCTCGGCGAGCTCGCGGGAGTACTGCTGCGACGAACACCAGACGGGGTGCGTTGCCAACTCGATGACAGTCGAGCCGACAGCATTAGTCGTCATTTTCGATGACCTCCAGCAGAGCTTCACGAAACATCGCCTCTGTGCCCAGCATGTCCGGCCAAACTGAGGCGGCGCTTCGAGTTGGCCGTGGACACATTAAGGATCACTCTTAGAGAGCTTTTCCACATCGAATGTGCTTCAACAGAGACGCAATTCACATTTCTCACATGAGGCCATTCTTTGCTGTGCCCGTCGTGGCCACCCCCGGAAGTCAGGTTGGATCAGGCCAAGATCAGTCCGTCGATCTGGTTGATCGCCGATGAGGCGCCCTCGACGACGCCCATGTCCAGCACTTGCTGGAGTGCTTCGGCGGTTGCGTAGGTGCTGACGTAGACCGCGCGCGTACCGCCGTCGTGCTCGGTGAACGTGAAGACGTTTTTGGACACCGGCATGTCGGGATTCGCATTGAAGTCCAGGTCGGCGAATCCGTCGTCGAAAGCGAAGCTTCTCGGCTCGTCGACCGCCGTGACATTCCAATATCCGGCGTGCTTGTCACCCTCCGGTCCGGTCATGAAATAGGTGATTCGGCCGCCGGGGGTGAGGCTGTGGTCGACCACCGTCGCCGGGTAGCTCGGCGGGCCCCACACCTTCTCCAACTGCCGGGGATCGGCATAGATTTGCCAGATCCGCTGCACCGGTGCCGCGAACTCGGCGGTGATGGTCAGGGTCAGGGCGTCGATGTCGTGTTTGACGTCGGTCACGGGCATGGTGGGTTCTCCTTGTTCGGATCGGATGCGATGAGTTCGTCGATACGTGCGATGCGTCCACGCCAAACCTGTTCCAGCTCAGTCAGCATGACCGCCACCGACCGCACCGCCTCGACGTCGCCGCTGGCCAACTGCTCACGACCATTGCGCCGCTTGGTGATCAGGCCGGCCTTTTCCAACACGGCGACGTGCTTTTGCACCGCGGCGAAGCTCATGTCGTACTTCGCCGCGAGTCCCGAGACCGAATGCTCCCCGGCCAGGACCCGGCGCATGATGTCGCGCCTGGTCCGGTCGGCGAGCGCGTGGAACAGGGCGTCGGCCCGGTCCTCGTCGCTTTCGGTCACCACTCCAACATACAACCGATTGGTTGTATGTTGTCAAGACTCGGCAGCCTTTGTCGGTAGCGAGTGGGACGCTTCGCCTATGAGCGGACCCGTGTCCGGGCGTAGCCTTCTCAAGAAGTGGCCCTGGAGGTGCAGCGTGACGGGATTGGCCGAATTGCCCCGTGACCTGGTGACGCTCGAACAGTGGGACGCACTCGAACTCGACGAGTCGCGGCGCTGGGAGCTCGTCGAGGGGGGCATCGTCATGACACCGCGGCCACGTCCGCTTCACCAGATCGTGTCCAAGAACCTCACTCGACTGCTCGACGAACACCGACCAGACTCACTCGTAGTCCTGCAGGAAGTCGAGATCACCGTGGAGACGCGTTTTCCCCCGACGGTGCGGGACCCTGACCTCGTCGTGGTGAACCGCAGCGTCGTGGACCGCAATCCCGTGCGAGTAGATGCGGCGGATGTCGCTCTCGTCATCGAGATCGTCTCACCCGGGTCGCGCCGTACCGACCGGGTGATGAAGCTCTACGAATATGCGAAGGCCGGAATCGAGCACTATTGGATCATCGACCTCGACGCGGACGCAGATGAGCGCTTCCTCACCCACGTGCTGTCCGATGACACCTATCAGCGCACCGAAAGCCTTGTGGCCGAACGGGTACGAACCACCGATCCGGTGGCACTCGACTTCACGCTCGACGAACTCATCCAACCCTGAGCGAGCGGATCGCTAACCCAGCGCTAACCCTGCCGCGAGATCTCGTCCGCGGCTTCCTGCTGGATCCGTTCGAACTGAGCACCCATGGCCTCGGCCAACGCGGTCGCGCCCGACAGCGGCCGCACCATCACCATGAAGTCGTCGATCTTGCCGTCGTCGTCGAGATGCAGGAAGTCGCAGCCGGTGATCAACTTGCCGGCCACCGTCGCCTGGAAGACCAGCGCGTGGTCGCGCCCTGAGGCGTCGGCAATCTCACGGACGTACTGGAAATCCTCGAAGACCCGCATGACCCCGCGCAGGATCGCCGCGGTGATCGGCTTGCCGGCGTACGGCTTGAACGCGACCGGGCTGGTGAAGACCACGTCGTCAGCCAGGAGCGCTTCGATCGCCGCCTCGTCACGGGCCTCCACGGCCTCTCGGAACGGATGCACGCGCCGATGCTAGGCCCGGCCCGTCGCGATAGTCAATCTTTTGATTATTAACTTCGCTGATAGCATCCACGCATGGCGCTTCGTGACGCGGTGCTGGCCGCGCTCCTCGACGGCGAGGCCTCCGGCTATGACCTGGCCAAGGGGTTCGACGCGTCGGTCGCCAACTTCTGGATGGCCACGCCGCAACAGCTCTACCGCGAACTCGAACGCATGGCGGCCGAGGGACTCATCGCCGCACGGCTCGTCGAACAAGACCGGCGACCGAACAAGCGCCTGTACTCGTTGACCGACGAAGGCCGCCAGGCCCTGCTCACGTTCACCGAAGTACCGCCGAAACCCGGCGCGATCCGCGAAGACCTCCTGGTTCAGATCCAGGCCGTCGATTCGGGCAACATCGAGGCGGTTCGCACGTCGCTCACCGAACGCCTGCACTGGGCGACGGCCAAGCTGGACCGGTACCGGCGCGTGCAGGAACATCTGCTCGCCGGGCGCACCGAAACCGACTACCTCACCGAGGCCGAGCGCATCGGCCCCTACCTGACGTTGCTGCGCGGAATCCGGTTCGAGGAAGAGAACATCGACTGGGCCCGCCGTGCGCTCGATGTCATCGAGCAACGAATGGCGGTGGGCCGGCCGCGTCGGTGACTGCCGAAACGTTCCCGGGCCGGATTCGCGGGCAACACCCACCGACGTGGATTGTCGCGTGGTGCAGACGTTAGTGTGCATGCGTCGGCCTCAGCGACCAAGCCGATAGAAAAGTTGAGCAGATTCATGACCGCAGCAGCAGAAACGTCGACACTCGAATCCCGGGTCGGCCACTACTACCAGATGAAGGACACCTATCTGGTGGGCCGCGAGAAGGTGCGCGAGTTCGCCCGGGCCGTGCAGGACTACCACCCCGCACACTGGGACCTCGCCGCTGCTGCCGAGCTCGGCTATCCCGACCTGGTCGCGCCGCTGACGTTCACCTCCGGCCCGGCGATGGCGTGCAACCAGCGCATGTTCGAATCGGTCGTCGTCGGTTACGACATGTACCTGCAGACCGAGGAAGTCTTCGAGCAGCACCGCCCGATCGTCAGTGGCGATGAACTGCGCATCGACGTCGAGCTGACCTCCGTACGCCGGGTCGCCGGGCGCGATCTGATCACGGTCACCAACACGTTCACCGACACCGCCGGCGAGCGCGTCCACACGCTGCACACCACCGTCGTCGGCGTCACCGGCGACGAGGTCGATCCGGCCATCAGGCAGGCCGTGCAGGGCGTGATGATGCACGACGTGAACCTCCTCGGCGTCGAGGAATCCGGCTCGTACCACAAGACGGTGCGCCCCGAGGACGAGGCGCACATCGCCCAGGACGGGACGACCCGGACACCCAAGTCACCGTCCTTCGACGACGTCAAGGTCGGCGACGAACTGCCGGTGCATCACACCCGGTTGTCCCGCGGGGACCTGGTGAACTATGCCGGTGTCGCCGGCGACGCCAACCCGCTGCACTGGGACGAGAACATCGCCAAACTGGCCGGGCAACCGGACGTGATCGCCCACGGCATGCTGACCATGGGGTTGGGCGCGTCGTTCGCGTCCTCCTGGTCGGGCGACCCCGCCGCGGTGACCCGCTACGCGGTCCGGCTCTCGCAACCCGCGGTGGTGCCGGCCGCCGAGGGTGCCGACATCGAGTACAGCGGACGGATCAAATCCCTGGACCCCGAGACCCGCAGCGGCGTCGTCATCGTCGGCGCAAAAGCCGGTGGCCGCAAGATCTTCGGGCTCGCGACGCTGAACGTCCGCTTCAGCTGACCCTTGCCGCCCGGTCCGGCTCACGCGTTGCCGCCCGGGCCACGAAGTGCAACACCACACCGACCGCCAGCAGGATGGCACCGAAGAGCCATACCTTGGCGGTCTGCTGGGTCAGCAGCATCACGCACGACGCCACCCCGAGCACCGGCACGGCCGTCCACACCTGAAAATGACTGTGCTCCACCCGGTCTCGGCGTAGCACCAGCACGGCGACGTTGGTGGACACGAACACGAACAACAACAGCAGCACCACCGTCTCGGCCAAGGTGGACAGATCGCCCACCACCGTGAGCAGCATCGCGACCGCCGTGGTGGCGACGATCGCCACCCACGGGGTGCGCCGCCGGGGCAGCACCCGCGCGAGAACCGTTGGCAGCAGCCCGTGTTCGGCCATCCCGAAGGCCAGCCGGCTGGACATGATCATGGTCAACAATGCGCCGTTGGCGACGGCGACGAGCGCGATCGCGCTGAAGACGCGCGGGGGTACGGCCAGCCCGGAGGCCGACACGACCTCCAGCAACGGCCCTGACGATCGGCGCAGCTCATCGGCCGGCAACGCCACCGCACTGGCGATGCCGACGAGCACGTAGACGACACCGGCGGTGATGAGCGCGCCGAACAACGCCGCGGGGTAGACCTTGCCCGGATCACGGATCTCCTCGGCCACATTCGCCGACGTCTCGAATCCCACGAACGAGTAGTAGGCGATGATCGCACCGGCCAGAATCGCCAGGGCCGGGGCCGATCCCTCGGGGAACTGGATCAGCCGGCCGGCATCGCCACCGCCGCTGCCGAGCAGGACCGCGCCGGCGATGATGACGATGAGCAGACCGCTGAGCTCGATGACCGTCATGACGACGTTGCTCTTGACCGACTCGCTGATCCCCCGGGCGTTGAGGGCAGCGACCAGCGCGAGGAAGACGATGGCCGCAGGCACCATGGGCACGTCGACGAACGTCGCGAGGTAATCGCCGGCGAACGCGAGCGCCAAGCCGGCCGCGCTCGTCATCCCCGCGGCGAGCATTGCGAACCCGACCAAAAAGGACAGCAGCGGTGTGCCGAAGGCACGTTCGGCGAACACGGCCGCGCCGCCGGCCTTGGGGTACTTGGTGACCAACTCGGCGTACGACCCGGCGGTCAGCATGGCCAGCACCAGCGCCATCAGCAGCGGCGCCCACAGCACCCCGCCGACTTTTCCGGCCAGCACCCCCATCAACGCATAGACACCGGCTCCCAGGACGTCGCCGAGGATGAACAAGAACAGCAGCGGCCCGGTGATCTTGCGTTTGAGCTTGCCCTCAGCCTGCTCATCTTGTTGTCGGCTGGCGCCGGCCTCCGCGGTCATGCCGTGCGTCATACCCCCCGGGGCTTGGTGCGCAAACTCAATCCGGCACTGCGGCGACGTCGGGGACGACGACGGCGAACAGGTCGGCGACGGCGGCCAGGCTCGCGGCCTGCACGGCGGACGACGGCACCGGCCCGTCGACTCCCGGCAGTGATCGGGTGGCGGTGGTGGACGCGACGATGGTCGGCGCGTAGCCCAGGTTGAACGCCCCGCGTGCGGTCGAGTTCACGCACATGTGCGTCATGAATCCGGCCAACAGGAGGTTCTTGGCGTCGAGACCCTTGAGCTGCTCGTCAAGATTGGTGGCCACGAAGGAATTCGGATAACCCTTGACCACGACAGGTTCGTCGCCACGAGGCGCCACCCGATCGACGATGGCGCCGGACTCACCCCGGATGTCGTAAGCCGATCCCGGGCCCATGTCGTGCTGGATGTGGATCACCGGAATGCCTGCGCTACGGGCCCGGTCGAGCAGTGATGCGGCCTCGTCGAGTGCGGCCTGCACTCCGTCGAGCTCCATCACACCTTTGGTGTAGGTCACCTGGCAGTCGATCAGGATCAATGCAGACTCTCGAAGGCTCGGCGGTTGTGCCGGTAATCCGGCCAGAGCGCGCAACGTTTCACTCATCCGACCATCGTGGCGGTGTGGGCGGTCT
The DNA here is from genome assembly GCF_001953975.1 of Mycobacterium sp. NS-7484. Classification (GTDB taxonomy): domain Bacteria; phylum Actinomycetota; class Actinomycetes; order Mycobacteriales; family Mycobacteriaceae; genus Mycobacterium. The sequence goes on along the minus strand of NZ_MBEJ01000096.1, from coordinate 19,809 downwards.
TTTGCCAGTGGTATGGCGGCAGAATTTCGTGCTCACCCGGCGACCCGGTCATCGCTTTCTACCGCAGGGCTGCGATATGGCGGCGACCACGACCCGGGCGTGGAAATCGGTGCAGGGACACGATGCCCTGAACGTCACAGCAGGCAGAGCGTGAAGGCCAGACCGGGGGTGGCAAGCGTGGCGACGAGAACAGCCGACGTCGCCAACGCCTGGAAATGCCAACGGTTCTCACCCACTGGTTGCGTCAGTCGCAGCGCCCGCTGCACCACCGCCGTCCCGGCTGCCGCCAACACCCCGTCGGGTAGGCGGTGTCGGGTGCTGAGCGCCACCAGGCTCGTCAGCAGTGGCGCCCGGCCGTAGCTGCGGGTCGCCGCATCGTCGGCGCACATCTCCAGTAGCGGCGGGACGGCGTGCGCGGCGGCGCGGAGCAGAGGTAACCGCGGGAGGGCCGCGGACAGCGCGCCCAGCAGCGCCACAATGTGGTGGTGCCGCCCGCGCAGGTGCGCCCGCTCATGGGCCAGCACCGCGGCCACCTGGGGCTGATTCAGCAGTTCCAGTGCAGCGGAGGTGACGACGATCGTGCTCCGCGCACCGCCGGACACACAGTATGCGGTCGGCTGATCGGCGGTGATGACGACGACGTCCTTGTCCCCGGTGGCTCGCCCGACGATCCGGACCGCTTCTGCGTGTTCACAATTGGAGCGTCGGACCCGGCGCAACGTGCCGACGACGCGTCGCCCGGTCTGGATCGTGGCGGCACCGGTGAGCATCAGCAGGCCGAGCACCACAGCCGTGGCGGCGGTGGGCGGTAACGTCACCGCGTCGGCGATGCCCAACGTCTCGACGCAGAAGGTCAGCTCGGTGTGGGTGAGCAGGCTGCGGGTCGCGCCCACTACGAGGATCACCAGGGCCCCGGCCCAGGCGATCAACGCCGTGGCGACGGCCGTCAGCCACGCCGACACTGCCAGCCGAGGGCTGATGCCGGTCGGCAGGTGGCCGGTGAGCAGCCCCGGTGCCAGCCAACTCAGCGCGACCGCATAAGCCAGCAGGAACGTCACCGCGTTCATCGCGACTTCTCCCCGGTGAACCGCTGAAGCATCTGCCGCAACTTCACCGAGTCGTCGTCGGTGATCTGCTCGAGGAAGAAGTTGAGGATCAGCTCGCTGTCTCCACCGGATTCGAACACCGTGCGCATCAGCTGCGCGGAGTGTTCCTCCCGGGACATCACCGGCCGGTAATGGTAGGCCAGGCCGACCTTGTCCCGGAGCAGCCACCCTTTGCGGAACAAGTTGTCCATGGTCGACATCACGGTGGTGTAGGCGATCTGGCGGCGGCTGACGAGCTCATCGTGGACACTACGCACCGTCGACGGCTCCGACCGTGACCAGAGCACATCCATCACCACGGCCTCGAGATCACCAAATCCTTTTATTCCCACGCCCATTACCGCCTGTCGAGGCACGTCGCCACACGTACCGTCGTCTCGTTGGTCAACCTATGTAGCGCGATAGTAGCTTCTTCTCCCCTCGAGGCGTGTCCGCCCGCCGTCGGATCCTGACCAACCGCCACCCGATCAGCGCGAGCACGAGGCCCAGGACCACACCGACGTCACTGACGTGCGCTGACAGCGTGCTGAGCCAGACCTGCACGTCGTACTGCTCATCGACGGTCAGCACACCGCCGAGGCTCGCGGTGCCGTCCGTGAGCAGGAACACCGCGCCGAGAACGATGAAGACCGTCCCGGTGAGCAGTGAGGAGGTGTGCGTCTGCAACGGCCCCAGGCGGATCGGCCGTCCCCGCAACCAGGACCGTCGGGACAGATCGAAGCGCTCCCACAACCAGGCGAGGACGAACAACGGCGCGGCCATACCGAGGGCGTAGACCGCCATCAACATGGCCCCGTAGATCGGATCGGCTCCCATCGCCGACATCGTCAGGACAGCCCCCAGCAGCGGGCCGGCGCAGAAGCCGGCCAGCCCGTACACCGCGCCGAGCGCCAACACCGACACGGTGCCGGAGATGTTGATCCGGGCGGTGATCCGTTGCACGGCCGGTATCCGAAATCCCTTGCCCACCAGCGTCATCAACCCGAACCCGATCAAGACCAGCCCGCCGATCACGGTGACTTCACTTCGGTAACGCGTCACCACGGTGCCCAACGCCCCGACACCGGCACCCAACGGAACCAGCACCGCGCACAGTCCGACCCAGAAGGCGACCGTCCGAACGATCAGCAACTGCACCCGGTCGAAGGCGTAGGCGAAAAACGACGGCAACAGTAGAGCCGAACACGGGCTGAGCAAGGACGCCAGACCCCCGAGAAAGGCACCGAGGAGGCCGATGCCGCTCACCGGCCGGCCAACGCTGCGTCGATGGCACGGACGAATTCTTCGGTGGGCTGCGCGCCGAGCAGGGGTACGTCGTCGATCAGGAACGCCGGTGTGCTCGGTACGCCGATGCCGGTGCCCTGGGCCAGGTCCGCATTGATGACGGCGTCATAGCTGCTCCCCCGCATCCCGGCGGTGAACTTCTCGATGTCGGGCACCTCTGCCTGCTCGGCGAAACCGATCAGGGCTTGCTCGGTCAGGTTGGCTTTCGTGCGCTCCGGCGCGGCGGCATAGACCGCGCGGTTGAATTCCCAGAACCGGCCCTGATCAGCGGCGGCCCGTCCGGCGCGAGCGGCGAGCATCGACTGTTCACCGAAGATCGGAAAGTCCCGCCACTCGATGCGCAGCTTGCCTGCCTCGACGTATCGCCGGATGAGTTCAGGTTCGGTGTCGCGGCTGAACTTGGCGCAGAACGGACAGCGGTAGTCGGAGAACACCACCACTCCGACCGGTGCATCGGGGTCACCCAGGGCGAGCGGGTCCCCTGGCACGCGGCGCTCCATTCCGCGCCCGCCGGTCTGCTCACCGCCACCGGCGGTGGCACTTGCCGATGCCTCCGGTTGCGACGCCGGGGCGGCGGACGCCGCATCGTTGCCTGAACCCGTCGTCAAGTACAGGACCAGCGCGGCCGCAAGCAGCACCAGGCCCCCGATGAAGACGATGTCCCGGCGGAGACTTTCGCGTCGACCACTCATCGTCACCTCCGTGCTAGCCTCGTACGTATCTACGGCGTAGGTACGTAGCTCTGTTCTAGCACACCTGACGGCCGGATCACGAGCGCCAGATAAGCGCCAGATGAGGAGGACCGTGTTGACTGGCTGGCCGGAAAGATGCTCTGCGCCAAGGCACTTTGCGTCCGCGTCACGGTTACGTGCGGGGCTGACCGTGGGCCTCGTGCTTGTCGTCACCATCGCGGCCGCTTTCAGTTGGCTGCTGACCCGGGAGTCCGTGGCCCACGCCGCAGCAGCACCGTCGGCAGGTCCACCGGCCACGCCCGCGCCTACGTTCATCGGGTCGAGCCAGGGTCACACCGGGATACCCCATACGCAGCCGTCGACCTTCACCACACTCACCACCCGCGAGCAGACGCGCGTCACCTTCACGTCGACCTCAGGTGCCGCACTCGTCGACGGTGGCACGTACGGTGTGGGCACCGTCATCGTGGCCAACTTCGACGAACCGATCTCCGACCGTGCCGCAGCCGAACGGCGACTCTCGGTCAAAACCACTCCACCGGTTGATGGTTCGTGGTTCTGGATGGACAGTCAGCACGCCCACTGGCGCCCACAAAGCTATTACCGCCCGGGCACCCAGGTGGTCGCGAAGGCGGACAGCTCCGTCGCGTTCCGCATCGGCGACGCGCACGTGTCCATCGCCGACGACACCACCAAGACGATCAGCGTCTACCGCAACGGTGAGCTGGTGCGGACGATCCCCACGTCGATGGGCATGGGCGGCTCGGAAACTGTTGGTGGAACGAAGATTTCATTCTGGACGCAGCCCGGGGTCTACACCGTGATGGACAAGGCCAATCCCGTCATCATGGACTCCTCCAGCTATGGGCTGCCCGTGGATTCCCGGTTGGGATACAAGCTGTCGGTCAACTACGCCGTCCGCCTGACGAACAGCGGGATCTACGTCCACCAGCTCGACAGCACGGTCTGGGCACAAGGCAACACCAACACGAGCCACGGATGCCTCAACGTCAACGCCGACAACGCGCGCTGGTTCTACGAGTTCTCCCAACCCGGGGATGTGTTCGAAGTCCGCAACACCGGGGGCGAGCCCCTGCCGATCTGGCAGAACGGCGATTGGGGTGCGTCATGGGATCAGTGGCTCGCCGGAAGCGCACTGCGTTAGGCCTTCTCGCGCGGAGTGGGTATCCCTGCCCCATGACGAACACTGATGCCGTGGTGATCTTCGCCCCGCTGCCCGTGTTGACCGTGACCGTCGAGGACCGCTCCGGCGAAGCCGACATCCACGTCCACGCCGGTGGCCAGGGTGTCTGGCAGTCGCGGATGATGTCCTCGCTCGGCGTGCCGGTGGTGCTGTGCTCGGCCCTCGGTGGCGAGACGGGCGACGTCCTCGGCCACCTGCTGCCCATCCAGGACGTCACCGTGCGCACCGTGCGGGTCAGCTCCCGCAACGGGGCCTACGTGCACGATCGCCGCAACGGAAACCGGGAGGTGATCGCCGAGAGCGCAGGCAATCCGCTGGACCGCCATGAACTGGACTCGCTTTACGAGCTCACCTTGACCGAAGGCCTCACCCACGGCCGGGTGCTGTTGTCCGGGCCGCAGGATGACCGGGTATTGCCCGCCGACCTCTACCGGCGGCTGTCCACCGATCTCGGCTCCAACGGCTGCGACGTGGCGGCCGACCTGGCCGGCGAGCGGCTTGAGGCCGTGCTCGCCGGACGGCCACGCCTGGTCAAGGTCAGCCACGAAGAGCTCCTCGCCGATGGTCGGGCGAAATCCGACGATGCCGAGGACCTGGTAGCGGCCATGCACGCGCTGCGCGAAGAGGGCGCGGGCACCATCGTCGTGTCACGCTCGGGTGCCGCGCCGGCGCTGGCCCTGCTCGACGAGCAGGCACCCGGCGGCGACGGGACGCGCGGCGGTGACATCGTCGAGATCGGCATGCCGAAGTTGGAACCGGCCGACCCGGCCGGTGCCGGGGATTCCATGACGGCGGGCATCGTCGCCGCCCTGGCCAAGGGGCGCCCGCTGCGCCGTGCGTTGCAGATCGGCGCGGCGTGCGGCGCGCTCAACGTCGTCCGGCACGGACTGGGCACCGGTGGGGCACGGGCGGTGGAGACACTCGCCGAACGCGTCGAGCTACGACCGTGGCAGGCGGAGAAAGGCTCCCACGCATGAGACGTGCCCTGATCACCAACGACGACGGAATCGACTCCCCCGGCCTGCATGCGCTGGCCGCGGCCGCTCGGGATACTGGCCTGGACGTGATCGTGGCGGCACCCGCGGAGCAGTCCAGCGGTGCCAGTGCGGCGTTGAGTGCGGTCCGGAAACAGGGCCGCACGATCGTCGAGCGCCGGGAGCTGCCCGGGCTCGACGGCGTCGAGGCCTGGGCGGTGCATGCGCAGCCCGGACATATCGTGGTCGCCGCGCTCAACGGCTGGCTGGATCCGCGGCCGGACCTGGTGCTGTCCGGTATCAACCACGGCGCGAATGTCGGTCGGGCCGTGCTGCATTCGGGCACCGTCGGCGCTGCGCTGACCGCCATGATCAGCCATACCAGCGCGCTGGCGGTGTCCTTGGACGTGGCACTGCACCCCACCGGTGAACGGCACTGGAACACCGCCGCGGACCTCCTGGCACCGGTGCTGGAGCTCCTGCTCGACGCACCCGAGGCCACCGTCCTGTCCCTCAACGTCCCCGACCGGCCGGCCGCACAGGTGGGTCCGTTGCGCCATGCGCGGCTCGCACGCGGCGGGACGGTGCAGGCGCGTGTCGACGACGTCGGCGGCAGTGACCTGCGTTTGGGCGAAGTCGAGGTGACCGACGAGCCGGAGCCGGGCACCGACAGTGCCCTGCTGACCGCGGGACATCCAACCCTGACGTCACTGCGATCCGTGGAAGCCGACGACGGGAAACTGGTTCAGGATTGGCTGGATTCGCTGGATCGCTGACCGGGCGCCGCACCCACGCGGATGCCCTCCTCGGGGCCGTGCAGGAGTTGGCTTCGACCTCGCCGCCGGCATCGGGTGATCTGTGAATCGACTCACTGCCGCGAAAGCCCGACCAGCGTGTCTGTGGTTCCAGGAGCTGCGGTTGCGGGCTTGGAGCCGTGGCGATAGCGGTGACTGTCGGCGGCTCAGGAGACAATGCGTACGCTACCCGCGCGATCGGGTGGCCGCCGATTGCTGCGGCATCGGCCGTGACGGGAAAGGACCAGCAGTGAGTTACAACGCCGCCGACATCACCGAGCTCGACGATGTCCAGCACACACGGCTGCGGCCGGCGGTGAACCTCGGCCTCGACGTGCTCAACACGGCGCTGCGCGAGCTGGTCGACAACGCGATCGAAGAGGTCGCCGACCCCAGTCACGGCGGGTCCACCGTCACGATCACCCTGCACGACGACGGCTCGGTGAGCGTCGCCGACGACGGCCGTGGCCTGCCCGTCGACTCCGACCCAGTGACCGGAAAGAACGGCATCGTCAAGACGCTGGGCACCGCGCGCGCCGGCGGCAAGTTCTCGGCGCACGCCGACGCGACGAGCACCGGAGCCGGTCTGAACGGAATCGGCGCCGCCGCAGCGGTCTTCATCTCGGCGCGTACCGATGTGACGGTGCGCCGGGCCGGGAAGACCTACCTGCAGAGCTTCGGTCGGGGCTATCCCGGAGTGTTCGACGGTAAGGACTTCGACCCGGACGCACCTTTCACCCGCTCCGACACCCAGAAGCTTCGCGGCGCCGGCAACCGTAGGCCCGATGCGCACGGCACCACGGTGCGCATCCTGTTCGACCCGGCCGTCGTCCCCGATTCCAGCGTCGACATCGGCGAGGTGCTGCTGCGGGCGCACGCTGCCGCGCGGATGTCTCCCGGGGTGCACCTGGTGGTCGTGGACGAGGGTTGGCCCGGCGAAGAGATTGCGTCCGCGTTGTTGGAGCCGTTCAGCGGTCCGTGGGGCACCGACACCCTGCTGGACCTGATGTGTACCGACGCGGGCACACCGCTGCCCGAGGTACGCGCCGTGGTGGAAGGGCGTGGTGAGTACACCACCGGCCGCGGCCCCACCCCGTTCCGGTGGTCGTTGACCGCCGGACCCGCCGAGCCGACGACCGTGGCGGCGTTCTGTAACACGGTGCGTACCCCCGGCGGTGGATCGCACTTGACGGCCGCGCTGAAGGGACTGTCCGAGGCCTTGGCCGACCGCGCGTCGCGCATGCGCGACCTCGGCCTGGCCAAGGGCGAAGAAGGGCCGGAGGCACAGGATTTCGTGGCGGTCACCGCCCTGGCGGTGGACACCCGCGCACCCGACGTGGCGTGGGACTCACAGGCCAAGACCGCGGTGTCGTCGCGATCGCTGAACCTGGCGATGGCCCCGGACGTGGCGCGCAGCGTCACCATCTGGGCGGCCAACCCCGCCAACGGCGACACCGTGTCGCTGTGGACCAAGCTGGCATTGGAATCGGCCCGCGCCCGGCGCAGCGCCGAGGGCGCCAAAGCGCGATCGCGCGCGGCGTCCAAGGCCAAGGGCCTGGGGACGAACCTGTCGTTACCGCCGAAACTTCTCCCCAGCCGGGAGACCGGACGTGGATCGGGCGCCGAGCTGTTCCTGTGCGAGGGTGACTCGGCACTGGGCACCATCAAAGCCGCGCGCGATGCCACCTTCCAAGCCGCCTTCCCGCTGAAAGGCAAGCCGCCCAACGTCTATGGCTTCGCCCTGAGCAAGGCCCGGGGCAAAGACGAGTTCGACTCGATCGAACGCATCCTGGGCTGCGGCGTGCGCGACAGCTGCGACCCCGAGCAGTGCCGGTACGACCGGATCCTGTTCGCCTCCGACGCCGACCCCGACGGCGGCAACATCAACTCCAGCCTCATCTCGATGTTCCTGGACTTCTACCGGCCGCTGGTCGAGGCCGGGATGGTCTACGTGACGCTGCCGCCGCTGTTCGTCGTCAAGGCCGGTGACGAGCGCGTCTACTGCCAGGACGAGTCCGAACGCGACGCCGCGGTGGCCCAGATGCGCGCCACCTCCAAACGCAAGGTCGAGGTGCAGCGCAACAAGGGTCTGGGCGAGATGGACGCCGACGACTTCTGGAACACCGTGCTGGATCCGCAGCGGCGCACCGTGATTCGCGTTCATCTCGACGACGGCGAGAGCAAGCTGCACCACACGTTGTTCGGCGGGCCACCCGAGGGCCGGCGCACGTGGATGGCCGATGTGGCCGCCCGCGTCGACACCGCTTCCCTCGATCTGGACTAGGAGTACCCGATGACCGCCACCCTGGACGTCCCCGAGCAGAACGCCGACCTGGTCCTCGATCAGAGCGCAGACGACTACTGGAACCGCTACCAACTGACCTTCGCGCTCTACAGCGTCAGCGACCGCGCCATCCCCTCGGCCTTCGACGGGCTCAAGCCGGGACAGCGCCGCCTGCTCTACCAGATGCACGAGTCGCGGTTGCTGCCCGGCAACAAGCCGCAGAAGTCCTCGAAGGTCTGCTCCGCGGTGACCGGCAACCTACACCCGCACGGCGGCGCGTCGATGTACGGGGCCGCCGCCCTGATGGCCGCAGAGTTCCAGCGGGTGAAAGTCATTGACGGGCAAGGTGCTTTCCCGCGTATCCAAGGTGACATCCCGGCCGCGGACCGCTACACCGAGATGCGGCTGTCGGCACCCGGTGCGGCGCTGACCGCCGAGCTCGAGGACCACGCGGTGCAGATGGTGCCGACGTTCGACGGCGAGTGGGTCGAGCCGACGGTCCTGCCCGCCCGCTGGCCGGTGTTGCTGTGCAACGGCGCCGTCGGCATCGCCGAGGGGTGGGCCACCAAGGTGCCCGCACACAATCCCCGTGAGATCATGGCGGCCTGTCGGGCCCTGCTCAAAACGCCGAACATGACCGACGACCGGCTGGTGAAGCTCATCCCCGGCCCGGACTGGGGTTGCGGGGCCACCGTCGTCGGAACCGGAGGGCTGCGCGACTACATCACCACCGGCAAGGGCACGTTGACGGTGCGTGGCACGGTGTCCGTCGACGGGAAGAACTGCGTCATCACCGAGCTGCCGCCCGGTGTCGCGAGTAACACTGTGCAGGACCGGATCCGGGCCCTGGTCGAGTCCGGCGAGATGTCCGGTGTGGCGGACATGTCGGATCTCACCGACCGCCGCAACGGGCTGCGCATCGTCGTCACCGCCAAACGCGGCCACAGTGCCGAGCAGATCCGTGAGCAACTGCTGGCCCTGACCCCGCTGGAATCGACCTTCGCCGCCAGCCTCGTCGCACTCGACGAGAACCGGGTGCCGCGCTGGTGGTCGGTGCGCGAATTGATCTCCGCGTTCCTGCATCTGCGCGATGCGGTGGTCCTGCACCGCAGCGAGTACCGGCTGGAGAAGGTCACCGCCCGGCGCCACCTGGTGGCCGGCCTGATGAAAATCCACCTAGACATCGACGCCGCCGTCGCGGTCATCCGCGGCTCCGACACCGTCGACGATGCCCGGCGCGGCCTGCAGGAGCACTTCGCGATCGACGAAGAGCAGGCCAATTACGTTCTGGCGCTGCAACTTCGACGCCTGACCAAGCTCGACGTCATCGAGCTGCAGGCCGAGGCCGACAAGCTGGACGCCGAGTTCGCCGAGCTCACCGAGCTGGTGTCCAATCCAGATGCGCGCCGCAAGGTGATCGACGAGGAACTCGTCGAGACGGCAAAACTGTTCAAAGGCCCCGAGTTCGACCGTCGCACCGTGTTGGATGCCGAGGCCACACCCGTGACGTCGGGTACCGACGACGACGGGCCGCGGGAGCGGAAGGTCAACACCGCCTGGCGCCTCGACGACCGCGGCGTGTTCTCCGACAGCCACGGCGAACTGCTCACCTCAGGTCTGGGGTGGGCGGTGTGGACCGACGGGCGCGTGAAGTTCACCACCGGTGGCGGGCTGCCGTTCAAGATCCGCGACATCCCCGTGGCCCCGGACATCACCGGGCTGCTGGCCTCGGGCGTGCTCGCCGAGGGGTACCACCTGGCCCTGGTGACGCGACGCGGGAAGGTGTTGCGCATCGACCCGGCCGCAGTGAATCCGCAAGGCGTGGCCGGCAATGGCGTGGCCGGGGTGAAGCTGGTGGCCGGCGACCCGGAAGACGCCGTGATCGCCGCACTGCCGCTGACCTGTGGCAACGGGGAAGCTCTCCTTTCGATCTCCGAGAAGGGTTGGAAGGTCACCGAAGTCGCCGATATCCCGGTGAAGGGCCGCGGCGGTGCCGGCGTCGGTTTCCATCCGTTCGTCAACGGTGAGGATGCGTTGCTCTCGGCGACTGTGTCGACAACGGGCTTCGTGCGCGGCAAGAAGACGGTGCGGGCCGAGAACCGGGCGAAGGCCTCGGTGAAGGGATCGGGGGCGGACGTCACGCCGGCGCCGTAGCCTGACCACAACACTTCGAGGAGGCTCCATGGTCAGCGCGGAACCACACATCTACGTCACCGTGCCGTCGGTGCGGATCTGGGCCAAAAACAACCGTGGGGCGGCAGTCGGCCTGGCGTTCCTTGCCGTGGTGGTGCTGGTAGTGGTGGTTGCGGTCTTCTTGCTGTCCTGATCGGCCGGGTAACGGTTCGACATCCGACGCGGTTCGCCCCGCGAGGCACCATCGTTAACAGCCGCCACATTGTTAACATCGCGCCGTGCAGGTATCCCGACGTGACGCGCTGCGCTATGCCGCCACGGCGTCGGCGTTGGCAGGCCTCGGTGCGGCCGCCGCAGCCATCGGTGCGCCGCCGGCGTTGGCCGCCGCTCCCACCCTCATCGACTTCGCCATGCGCCAGATCCCGGCCGGCGACATCCGGGCGGCCGGGCACTCCGGGGTGATCAACTACGTCTCGACCTCGCGTCCCGGCTCGTCCTTCGGCGCCAAGCCGATCACCCTGCCCTACGCCCGCCAGTTGACGGCGGCCGGACTGGTGATCGTCAGCAACTTTCAGTACGGCAAACCCGGCGGGACAGCGCCATCGGACTTCACCCGCGGGTACGCCGGCGGTGTCGCCGACGCGCGCACCGCCTGGCAACTGCACACCGCGGCAGGAGGCGGCCAGAGCGCGCCGGTCTTCTTCAGCGTCGACGACGACATCGACCGCAACACCTGGAACTCCGTTGCACTGCCCTGGTTTCGCGGAATCAACTCGGTCATCGGTGTCCAACGCACCGGCATCTATGCGGGCGTCAACCCATGCCAGTGGGCCATCGAGGACGGCGTCATCGGCAGATCTGGTACGCCCGGCCGTGCGTGGATCTGGCAGACCCGGTCCTGGTCTGGTGGAAAGATCCACCCAGCCGCAGTGCTCTACCAGCGCGTCATCGACACCGCGTCCAATCCCGGACCGGTGGTCGGGGGCATCCGCGTCGACGTCAACGATGTCCTGGCCCAGGATTGCGGCCAGTGGAACATGCATCCCTGAGCGAGATCCTCAGCTCGCCGAAGGTGTCGGCGACAACGCGGCCAGTGCGGCAACCGATTTACGCACATCGGATTTCAACACGCCGGCGACCACCCGACCGACCGGACCGTTGAGCAGGCCGCCAGACAGCGTGGCGACCACATGGAACAACGATCCGGGTGACTTCTCCCGCACACGCAAGTCAAGGCAGATGTGCACACCACCGCGGCCCTTGCCGCGCAGTTCGATCCGGTTGGGCTCGTCGTATTCGGTGACTTCCCAATGGATCACATTGCGAAAGCCCTTCACCTTGATCAGGGACGAAACAGTAGTGCCCTTCTGAAGCTTTTCGGGAAGCCTGCTGCGCCATCCGCCGAAGATCGTCAGCCATTCGTCGAACCGCGACAGGTCCGACGCGAGGGCCCACGCATCTTTCGGTGAAGCTGGGGAGGATTCGGTTACGTCGATACTCGCCATGGCGGACCTATACCCGAATCTCTACAGCCCGAACAGTGGTGGGAGCGCGAGCACCATCACCAGCCCCCACACCAGGTGGGTCAGCACCGGCGCCAGCACGCCGCCGGTCACGCGGCGCTCCCACGCGCACACCGTTCCGAGGATGACGGCAGCGAACCCCAGCATCGGATTCCCGGACGCCGAGGTGGCGACGATGTAGAGCAGCGTCGAGATCAGCACCGGACGGTGGCCTGACAGCGCGGAGTAGAGCGCACCGCGGAAGAACAGTTCCTCGGCCACGCCGTTGACCAGGGTGATCGTCACGATCAACAGCAACGAGCCGTGGTGGGCGAAGGCGAGGACCCGGGTGATCAACGCTGCGACGACGTCGATCTCGCGCGCCACCAGAGCGCCGACGACAAACGCCGCACCGAGGAGCACACCGGTCGCGATCCCGAGTAACGCCGGCCGCCGATACGGCGGGCCCCAAGACTCGGTGCCCAGGTGCAGCGGGCCCGACAGAAAGGCACCGCCCGCCCACGCCGCGGCCAGGCCGAAGGTTAACCAATAGAAGGTCGGGTCACCGGGGCGGCGAGTCAGCGACACACCGAGTAGAACGGCTCCGAGAATCAGGACAGCCACCACGAAGCGCCGACGTCGGCGGATCACCGACGGCGGTTCCGGCGGGGCTGTCGCGCTGGTGCGCATGAGGTCGAGCAGGTTCGTCATGACGCATGCATCCCGGGTTTGAGAGCGCCGAGAACGCCCAGGCCGGTCCGGACCGCACCGACCACCGGTTTGGGGATGGCCGCCAGCACACCCAATACCCGTCGGGTCTGGCGCGGCGTGACGGCGCCTGCCAGGCGCCGCAACCACAACGCGTCACCACCGGCCCACCTGGGGTCGGTCGTGGCCAGGCGGTGCGGATCCCCCAGAACATCGACCGGCGTCGGCGCGGAATACGCGACGGATCGGGCGAGGGCGTCGTCGACAGCCACCAGGCCTCCGGGCGGGTCGGCCACCGTCGCACTCAGTCTCCGGCCCGAGGTCGTCATCGGATATTCCAGGGAGGCAACAAGATCAGCGGACAATCCACCCGGCAGCGGCAGCACGGCTGCGGTCAGTCGACCGACCAGTCCGATCGGCACACCTGGCAGCGGAAGCGACACCCGGGGGCGGCGACAAATCCGAGCGTAACGCTGTAACAACTCGCCGTAGGTGGTGCGCTCCGGTCCGGCGACGTCGTAGGAGCCGGCCGGAACCTGCTCGGCGTCCGCGGCGGCCACCAGGTAGTACAGGAGGTCACGAATGGAAATCGGGTCGATCGGATTACCGGCCCAGCCCGGCATGGGGAGCGCGACGAAGCGGTCCGCGACATAACGCATCATTTCGAACGAGGTGGACCCGGCACCGATGATCATCGCTGCACCCAGCCAGACGAGCTCGGGACCATCGGGCACCTGCAGTGCCGCGGCCACCTCTGCGCGGCCTTTCAAGTGCTCCGACAAATTTCGCGCGTCGGGGACGAAACCGCCGAGGTAGACGATGCGCGACACTCCCGCCGCCGCGGCAGCCCGGGCGACGTTTCCCGCCGCCTGATTGTCGGCTTCGCGAAAATCGGGTTCGCCGATGCCGTGCAGCAGGTAGTAGAGGACATCGATACCGTCCTTCCGCGATGCGGCCGTCAGCGCGCGGCCCACCGAGTCTGCATCGCCGGCGTCCATGACGACGCACCGGACGTCATCCACCCAGCCGAACCGCGCGACTTTGTCGGCGTCGCGCGCAGCCACGGTGACCTGGTGACCCTCCGCCAGCAATGCCGAGACCAGGCGGGAGCCGACATACCCGGTGGCGCCGGTGACCAGAATGCGCATAGCCGGTTCGATACCCGGCGAGCTCCGAACCCACACCAGGAGTTCCCTGGGTGCGACATCGTGTGGCCGGATCGACCGCGGCTAGGCTGGGACGACCGCCGGGCGCAGAGTCCATCGCAGCTCCCCTGGCCCCGGATGATGTGGAGGATGTATGCGCAGGCGGCTGTCGAAGGCGGCGGTGACCGGCATGGCGATCGTCAGTGTGGCGATGCTCGTCGGTTGTGAGGCACAGGTCTCGGCCACGCCGATCCAGGACATCGCCCAGGATCCGGTAGTTCAAGAGCCGACCGGCCCGGCGGCGGCGCCCTTCGACGGTCTCGACGCCCGCACCCGCCAAGCCACCGCCGACGCAGCCAAATCCGGCGCCGACATCACGGTGTCCGTGCTGGACCGCAACACCGGCGCGGTGGTCTCCAGCGCCGCCAACCAACCGTTCCCGATCGCCTCGGTGGTGAAGCTGTTCATCGCCGACGATCTGCTGCTGCGGGAATCGACCGGCGAGACGAAACTGACTGCGGCCGATCGCAAGTCGCTCGACATCATGCTGCGCTCCTCCGACGACGGTGCGGCCCAGACGTTCTGGGACCGCAGCGGAGGCAACGCCGTCATCTCACGCATCGTGGCGCGGTACGGGTTGACGGGCACCACCGCGCCCTACAACGGGCACTGGGACGTCACGCAAAGCACCGCAAGCGACCTGGTTCGCTACTACGACATGCTGTTGGACGGCAGCGGCGGGCTGCCTCCCGAGCAGGCCAACGTGATCATGAGCAACCTCGCCCAATCCACCCCGACGGGCACCGACGGATACCCGCAACGCTTCGGCATCCCCGAGGGGCTGTACGCGGAGCCCGTCGCCGTCAAGCAAGGTTGGTTCTGCTGCTGGAACGGTGGCAATCAACTTCACGTGTCCACCGGCGCGATCGGGCCGGACCGCCGCTACGTCATGGCGATGAGCTCCCTGGAACCCGGTGATGCCGCATCTGCCCGCAACACCATGACCCAGGCCGTCAAGACCATGTTCCCCGGCGGGCACGTCTAACGGGTCAACGACGTGGCGTCGTGGTGATGTGCACGTGGTCGTAATGGCCGTAACCGGTGGCCTGCGGTCCGGACGGCGTGTAGTAGGTGCCGCGCCAGATCACATCCTGCAACCCGAACCGGGCGGCATTGCTCAAGGCGAAGGCGAGAATCTCATCGCCGAGCGCGATGCCCTCGGGGCTGCCCGAATTGGGGATCATGATGTCGATCGCCAGGCCGCTGGGATGCCATGGCTTGGAGTCTGGCCGCACCCCGCCGATCTCGGCGATCTGGGGGAACGTGGCGCTGACCGCCCGCGCCGCCAAGATCGAATTGGGCTGCAGCCCAACCTCGGAGGCAACGCCCACGGGTAACGCCTCCGGGATGTCGACCCGGGCAGCGGCCAGTGACGCATCTTTTCCCGGTGGTGCGCTTGGTGGGGCGTTGTCGATGATCGCCTGCTGTTGGGGTGTCAGCGCACCGTACTGCGCCTCCGCGGCGGAGATCTGTCGCAGCAGCTCCGTCCACTTGCGCTGCAGGTCGGCGCGCACCGCGGCGGCCTGCTCGGCCTTGGTCCGGGCGTCGGCGGCCGACTTCTCCGACGCCGCCGCGGCCGCGGCGGCGCGCTCCCGGGCTACGCGTGCCCCCTCCAGTTGGTCGGCGATCCGGCCGGCGACCGCCCGATCCAACGACAGTCGATCGATCAGCTGTCGTGGGGACGTCGCGGTCATCACCGCCGCCAACTGACCCCGGCCACCGCTCATGTACGTCATCGCCGCCACCTTGTCGGCCGCGGCCTGGTAGGGGGCGAGCTGGACGTTGGCCACCGCGAGGGCTTCTTCATCGGCACGGTGGCGGTCCGCGGCGGCGGCGTGCTCGGCCTGGCTGGCGTCGACGTCGCGTTGGGCTGCGGTGACGGCCTCACGAGTTTCGACCGCCTGGCGTGACAGCTCGTCGAGCTTGGAGAGCGCGTCGGCCGCCGGGTCGGCATGGACGTTGGTTACCGAGGCGGCCAGAACCAGGGCTGCGACTGCCGAGCCGTGCGCCGTTCGCCGAAGTAAACGGCGCACTCCGGTCATACGGATTCTCACGGTCCTTCACTGCAAGGACCGATCTTGGTCCGGCTGTCGATGTTCTCGGACAGGCTACGAACTGGGTTGGACGATGTCCACCTGTCCGCGGTGGGCGCGCGGTTTGAATGAGGTAGCTGCCTACGCTACGGCTCCATAGCGTCCGTCAATAGCATCTCCTTCAGCTGCCGACAGAGGAGCGGACATGGCCAGAAGCGAAGGCGACAGCTGGGACATCGCCGGAAAGGTCGGCAGCACCGCGCTGGCCACAGCCATGGTCCGGGCCGCCGAAACACTGCGCGACGACCGACTGTTCACCGACCCGTTTGCACAGCATTTCATCGATTCCGCCGTCGCCAAGGGCTGGCAGAACCCCTACGGCACCCAGGCCTGGCACTCTGCGGACTACGACGATCCCGCAGTCGCACAATTTCGGCAGGCCTCGACCAACGGGGCCGCTTGCCGGACCCGATTCATCGATGACTTTCTCCGGGACGGTTCGGCAAACCAGGTCGTCCTGCTGGCCGCCGGACTGGATGCCCGAGCCTGGCGGCTGCCTTGGCGCACCGGCGTCGTCGTCTACGAACTCGACCAACCGGGCGTGCTCGAGTTCAAGTCCGACGCCATGCGGGGCGAGCGGCCGTCAGCCCGACGATGCCCGGTGCCTATCGACCTGCGGCAGGACTGGCCAGCCGCACTGACTGCAGCCGGCTTCGATCCCGACGAACCCACCGACTGGGTGGCCGAAGGACTCCTGCCGTATCTGCCACCTAACGGTCAGGACCAACTGTTCGAGCGAGTTCACCGGCTCAGCGCGCCCGGTAGCCGACTGGTCGTCGACATTTATCCGCCCGACTTCTACAACCAGGAGAATCTGCGCGCAATGTTTGCGCGGATGAACGAGACGACCCGCGCAGAGGTCTACTCCAGTGACGAACTGTTCTTCACCGAGGGCCACCGTGCCGACATTGCCGAGTGGCTGACCGAACGTGGATGGACTACCTCCGGCAAGGTCACCGCCGAGGTGATGGCCGAGTTGGGCCGCCGACCACCTGAGAACCTTCCCGTCGGCACGCTGAGTTACCAATACCTGTCGGCCCACCGCGGGTGACGCCGCACGGCATACGCCTGGTCGTCCGTTGCGTCGACGAAACCTGGCTACCGCGCCATATTCGTAAACCGCGAGAAGTGGAGCTGGTGTGCCACAGTGATATTCGCGGTCGGGCCGTTACGGTGCTTGCCCAGGATGATGTCGGCTTCACCGCCGCGGGGGTCTTCACGGTCGATGGCGTCAGGCCGGTGCAGGAGCATCACCATATCGGCATCCTGCTCCAGCGAATTATGTAGGCTGACTAAGTTCGCGACGAAGTTATGTGTGCCGCTAACGGTTCCGTCGTAGACGTCGTGCTCCCCGATGCTCGTGATCTCGGCGATCTCGTCCCAGAACACATCGTTGGTAGCGAGGTCGTGCAGCGTCTCATCGTTGAGCAGGTGCGCGGCTTTGCGTAACCGGTCCCGACTCGGTGAGTGCTTCCACAATGCCGAACCGCAGAACTGCGTCCCCATCGCTGCCGCGAACTGACGGTGCGAGATACCCTCACGCGTCATCGCCGACTTCACCTGCTGCCACACCGCTTTGGGCACGGTGTCGAGATTGGTGTTGCAGCTGATGGCGGTCAGGTGGCTCAGCACATCACGCGCCAGCACACCGCGACCACCGTGCACACCAACGTCGGTCAGGAACCGTCGCTGGTTCTCCGCGCCGTAGATCAGCACGTGCCAGCAGTCCCGGTATCCCGTCTTCTTAGCGCGCTTGATCCGCGCAGCCACTCCGACCCGCAGAAGCAACTGCATCACATCGTCGGCCAACTGCCGGCTGGTGGTGGCGTAGTAGATCCGGCCCTGTCCAACCTTGGCATCCCAGCGAACCGAGCCGTCTGTCGCCCACAGGTGCCGAAGGAACAACGCCACCTGATCGTTGGGCAGCGCGAAAACCGGCTTGGGCACGAACTTCTCATAGCTACGCAGACCAAAGAGCCCCAGCTCGTCCAGCCAGGCCGCAATCGGGTTGCGCTTACCGTGGGTCAGCCGGTACGGCGCCGGCATACGCAGCGTCGTCACCCGAGCCGCCGCGTACTCGTCCCTTACCGCGGTGATCCCGAAATGGGTCGCAGCCGCTGCGACAGCAGTCAGGTTGTCCTCATCAACCGAGGCATACCGGATCGGCTGACGCTTCACACACGAACCGTCGCCGATCATGTGCGCCAGCATCACGATCTCGGACTCGTCCATCCGCTCGGTCTGCACCGGTTCGGGCACTGTCCGCGGCGCCGCGACGCGGGCACCAACTGTCAGATCCCCCAACGAAACCCAGCCGTCCAACGTCATGAAGGGATGGTTTGCCGTGGCTTCGACCTCGCGGCCCGACGCAAGCCGGACCTTGAACACCTCTTTGTGGCCGCTGTAGAACACGTTGGTCATCGGTCGGGCCACCATGCGCTTGCGCTCATCGAGCGACCACACCAGCGGCCGCTCACCCGTTGCCATCAACTCGCCGAAGGTCACCTCAGCGCCGGTGTCGGCGCGCAGGATTCGGGTATTCGCGGTCAGGCAGCCCGACTCACGGAGGTCGGAGACCTGGGGTCGTTTGTCGGTGCGCTGCTCGGGACCACGGTTCAGCTGGCTGATCGCCACCACGGGAACGTTGAGCTCCTTGGCCATCAGCTTGAGGCTTCGGGAGAAGTCCGAAACTTCTTGCTGACGTGACTCGTACTTCTTGCCCGAGCTCATCAGCTGCATGTAGTCGACAACCACCAGCCGCAGGTCGGCCTTCTGGGCCAGCCGTCGGCCTTTGGCGCGGATCTCCATCATGGTGAGGTTCGGCGAGTCGTCGATGTAGAGCGGCGCCTCGCTGATCTCACTCATCCGGCGAGCCAGCTTGGTCCAGTCGTCGTCGCTCATGCGGCCCGAACGCATATCGCCCAGTTTGATTTTCGCCTCGGCCGAGAGCAGCCGCATGACGATCTCGGACTTGCTCATTTCCAGCGAGAAGATGACGCTGGCCATCCGGTGCTTGATCGAGCAGGACCGCATGAAGTCCAAGCCCAGGGTGGAGTTGTGTGTCGGCACCATCGCCGGGCCGGCCAGGTACAGATGCGCGGCGTTGTCCACCTCGACGCACCGCACCGGCACACTGGGGAGCCGTCGCACCGCGGCGACCTGACAGACCGGCGCCAGCACCGCGGCGCCTCCGCCAGAACTCGGGGCAGCGATGGCATGCACGCCCGGGCGCAGCTGCGTGGTGGTCCGGATTCCGTCGCCCGTCGGCCACTGGTGCTGGGCGTCGGCGACGATCGTTGTGCCGTCCGAGAATTCGACCTCATAGCACGGGCGGCCGAGCATGACGTCGGTGGCCGCGACAACGCGCGTGGGCTCACCGTCGGCACCGATGAGGTGATCACCCACGGCGACGTCACCCATCGTGGTCCAGCCGCTGGGAGTCGGCAGCGGAGTCTCGAGCGCCAGTGCCTTCCCGACACCCGGCCGCGCCGCGATGATGATCATCTGCCCGGCATGCAGGCCGTTGGTGATCTCGTCGAGTTCGGTGAACCCGGTCGGCACACCGCGCGCGATGCCGCCCTGCGACGCGATCGCGTCGATCTCATCCATCGTGGGCTGCAGCAGATCTTCGAGGGGGACGAAGTCCTCGGAGGCGCGCCGCTCGGTGACGTCGTAGATCTCGGCCTGGGCCCGATCCACCACATCGCTGACGTCGGCGCCGTCGGCCCCGGCGTAGCCGTACTGCACCACCCGGGTGCCCACGGCTGCCAATGCCGGGTTCTACGCCGCCATCGTCGCCGACAAGTCGCTGTTGCGCCGGTTGGTGGAGG